>NZ_ATVR01000013.1 GCF_000420825.1 Butyrivibrio sp. AE2015
CTCAGGTTCAGTCAATGGTGGCGTACGCAGCTACAACCTATACTTTTCTAAGAAGTTAAATGGATGGTTGAGTGACTTGCTTTTAATAAGTCATTAGAACCGGCCCTGTGTCTTCCAGTTCGTCTGCTGTTCTTGCAAAAATACTAGTCTTTATATGTATAGTAAACCATAAATCCGAAAGTGCCCATACCTTTGGATAGAGCGATTTAGTATGAGCAATAGAGACAGTTAAGATAAAATAAAAGCCCTGTTTTCTGTTCTGAATAAGCATGAAAGAAAACAGGGCGCATTATTTTATATTTACTGTGTCTTTGCGAATACTCCGAGATCCATCCAAAGGTATGGGCACTTTCGGATTTAATGCCACTCGCAAGAAAGTATATTATTTTGCAAGAACCATCATGATCTCATTGCTGCGGGCGATGAACTTGGTCATTGCTTCGCCTTCAAGAGGTGCATTCTGGATACGTGCAAGGTCATAAAGCTGCTCACAGATCATGTTTGTGTTCTCACCATCTTCGTGTTCCATTACATACTGAACAAGAGGATGATTTGCGTTGAGGATAAGTGTCTGGCCTTCGTTACCAAAGTCACCCATGCTCATTCCATTCATGGCATACATCTTCATCATCTCTGCCATACGTCTTGATTCTTCTGATACTGTAAGCATAGAAGACATCTTCTTATCTTTAAGCTTTTCAAGCTTGATTGTGAGCTTATCATTCTTAAGAGCCTTTTTGATCTTCTCTGAAAGCTCTTTTTCTTTCTCTTCAAGTTCAGCTGCTGCCTTCTTGGAAGTCTTGGACTTAAATGTATCTGTAAGGTCTGCATCGATTCTTGCAAACTTGATACCTTCATTCTTAGCCTCAAGCTGCTGCATGAAAGGAACATCAATGTTGTGGTTCATGATGAAAGCTTCCATCTTCTGAGCCTTGAACATCTTGATGTACTGACTCTGCTGCTGTTCATCAGTTACATAGTAGATTGTACGAGGTTCTTTTGACTCTTCTTCCTTCTTTTCCTCAGTAGCAGAGTCTTTTGCCTCATCAACTACCTCTGCCTCAACCTTATTGCCGTTCTCATCGACAGCATCTTCCTTGGCTGCTGCCTCTTCAGCCTCTTTGTTGATCTGAAGTGCTTCAGGTGTTGTGAGATACTTGCCATCAAGGTTCTTAAAGAGGATGTAATCTGTCATCTTCTCGCAGAACTTGTCATCACGAAGGCATCCATATTTGATGAATGGGCTGATGTCATCCCAGTACTTGTCATAATTCTCTTTATCAGTCTTGCAAAGACCTGCAAGCTTCTCTGCAACCTTCTTTGAAATGTACTCAGAAATCTTCTTAACAAATCCATCATTCTGAAGAGCACTTCTTGAAACGTTAAGAGGAAGGTCAGGACAGTCAATAACACCCTTAAGGAGCATTAAGTACTCAGGAATAACTTCCTTGATGTTATCAGCAATGAATACCTGGTTGTTGTAGAGCTTTATTGTTCCCTCTATTGACTCAAACTCCATATTGATCTTAGGGAAGTATAGGATACCCTTTAAGTTAAATGGATAATCCATGTTAAGGTGGATCCAGAATAAAGGCTCCTTATAATCGCGGAATACCTTTCTATAGAATTCCTTGTACTCCTCATCTGTACAATCCTTAGGTGTCTTAGCCCAAAGAGGATGTGTATCATTAAGAAGCTGTGGTCTTCTCTTTATCTTATACTCAAGTTCAGGCTCTTTATCTTCGCCCTCTTTTTTCTCAGGATGAACTTCTTCGATAACTGTATCTGAGTCAAGCTTCTCTGAAGCCTTGATTGTCTCAGTTCCCTCTTCATTTTCCTTTGAAAGATAAATCTCATAAGGCATGAATGAGCAGTATTTCTCGATTACTTCTCTGGCCTTGTACTCATTGCAGAACTCAAGACAGTCCTCAGAAAGGTGAAGAGTGATTGTTGTTCCCACTTCTTTTTTGTCACCATCTGACATCTCAAAATCTGAACCGCCATCACATGTCCAGTGAACGGAAGCTGCATCAGACTTATAAGAAAGTGTATCGATATCTACAGAATCAGATACCATGAATGTTGAATAGAAACCAAGTCCGAAGTGACCGATGATCTGGTCTGCGTTAGCCTTATCCTTGTACTTGTTAAGGAAGTCAGTAGCACCTGAAAAAGCTACCTGGTTGATGTATTCCTCAACCTCTTCAGCAGTCATACCAATACCATTATCAGTGATCTTGATAGTCTTTTCCTTATCGTTAAGTACAACATCTACACGAGGCTTAAATCCATCAGGAAGTGTGTACTCTCCCATCATATCCATCTTGCGGATCTTAGTGATCGCATCACACGCATTTGAAATTACTTCTCTGTAAAAAATATCATGATCCGAATAAAGCCATTTCTTGATTATCGGAAACATGTTTTCGCTGTTGATTGAAAGATTACCTTTTTTTGAAGCCATAATTCTCACTCCTTTTATATATTTTTAGCAGGTAAAAATCCCACCAAAAACTAGTTTAAGTCCGCCCAATACAAAAGTCAATAAAAAATTAGCACTCATCTAATCAGAGTGCTAATAATCTATTTATTATAATCTCTTTTTCGTATCACTGACCTTAATATCTTTCCGTTGGCATTATGTGGAAGGCTCTCTTCAAACTTTATAAGTCGTGGGTATTTGTAGATTGCGGTATTCTTCTTTACGAAGTCCTGAAGCTCCACGGCAAGCCCGTTGTCCGGTTCATAGCCTTTATTAAGAACAATGCTGGCCTTTACAAGTGCCCCTCTTGTTTTGGAAGGATACCCTGTGACTGCGCACTCAAATACTGCCGGATGATGCATCAGTATATCCTCTACTTCTGAAGGGCCTATCCTGTAGCCGCTTGATTTTATTACATCATCATTTCTTCCCACAAAGAAAAAGTGCCCTTCCTTGTCCCTAATAGCCATATCTTTGGTGTGATAGATTCCGCCGTCCCATACCTCTTTGTATTCATCCTCTGCGCATAGGTACCCTACAAACACACCAGCAGGCCGTTTTCCATCCTTCGGAACTATTACGATCTCACCCTCTGTGCCGTCAGGGACAGGATTGTTGTTTTCATCCACAAGCTCAATACGATAAAGAGGTGATGCAAGCCCTATGCTGCCTGGAACCTGCTGCCCATCAACGGTAGTACAGGTCTGAAGCACAGTCTCTGTCTGCCCAAATCCCTCTCTAACTGTAAGTCCCGTCATATCCGTAAACTTCTTTGATACCTCCTTGGGCATGGATTCACCTGCAGTTGTGACATAATGCAGATTCTCAAGATTATACTTTTTTAAATCCTCCAGGACCAGGTATTTATAAATGGTAGGCGGTGCACAAAACGTGTTAACCTTCTCTTCTACCAGAAGCCTTAGCATATCCCCTGCATAGAACTGCTCATAGTCATAGACCATAATGGCCGCTCCCATGAACCACTGCCCGTAGAGTTTCCCCCAGGCAGTTTTGGCCCAGCCAGAGTCCGCCACAGTAAGATGAAGTCCATTTTCTCTGACACCATGCCAGTTTTTAGCAGTAAAAATATGGGCCAGCGGATAAGAAAAGTCATGAATAACAGCCTTTGGCGCCCCATTTGTTCCGGAAGTAAAATAGTAAAGCATAGGATCAGTAACTTTCGTTGTCACCCTGTCAAAAGAGCTTTCTCCACTTTCAAGCATCTGATCAAAGCTCTTTTTATCCTTATAAACATCCCCTACAACGATCTGACATGTCAAAAGACCTGATATTGCACTTTCCACCTTGCTGCAGATATCATCAGCATTTACACATATTACAGCCTTTGCTTTAGACAAACTTACTCTTTCCCTTATGTCTTTTGCAGAAACCATGTGTGATGTAGGCACAGCAACCGCCCCAAGCTTGTGAAGAGCCAGAATACTTATCCAGAACTCGTATCGTCTTTTAAGAAGCAGCAAAACGCTGTCACCTCTCCCGATGCCGAGACTTCTCAGCCCATTTGCAGCCTTATTTGAGAGCACCTGCATATCTCTAAACGAAAACCGCGTTTTCCTGCCATCAGCAGTCTTGTGTAAAAGAGCCAGCTGGTCTGGCACTTCTTTGGCAAACCTGTCCATAACATCATAAGCAAAATTAAAATCATCGCCATATGTAAGCTCAATATCAGTGATTTTTCCACTGTCATCTTTTATTTCTTTATAGTAATCCTCATAGATCATGGTATTTCCCCTAGTAACCCACTTTCCTAAACTTTTCATAGCGCTTATCAACAAGGTCTTCTGCAGGTATTTCCTTTAAATTCCTCAGCTCCTTTGCAATTTCTTTTAAAAGATCACCTACCCTTTCACTGCTGCACACCTTGTCCACAAGTCCCAGTTCATAGAGCCTCCCAGCTGTAAGTCCAAGGGCTTTGGCCGCTACATCTGCTTTTTCCGTAGTTTTCCACAATATGTTGGCGCAGCTTTCAGGAGAAACCACACTAAAATAGGCATCCTCCATTATCCAGATTCTGTCAGCATGGCTAAGAGCAAGTGCTCCGCCGCTTCCGCCTTCTCCTATGACAATTGATAATATGGGGGTTTTAAGATCAGACATTTCAAAAAGACTTTGGGCGATTGCCCTTCCCTGGCCCCTTTCCTCCGCATCAATGCCGCAATAGGCACCGGCAGTATCGACAAAACAGACAACGGGCCTTTTAAACTTCTCTGCCTGCTTCATCAGCCTTAGAGCTTTCCTGTACCCTTCAGGCATCGCGCTGCCGAAGTTATGTTCAATACGCTCTTTGGTATCTTTACCCTTTTCAATTCCTACTACTGTGACCGGAATTCCATCAATCCTGCCAATCCCTGCTATTATCGCCCTGTCGTCTCCAAAAAGCCTGTCTCCGTGAAATTCCACAAAGTCTTTTACCAACGCTTTTATGTAGTCGCTTGCAGTCAGGCGTCCCTCAGATCTGGCACCCTTAACAATCTCGTAATCTTCCATTTATTTGTTCCCTCTATGCCTTAAAATCCGTGAAGCTTTAAGATTCTCTCAAGATATTCCTTCTGCTCCTGTCTTGGCACTATTTCGTCAATAAAGCCGCACTCAAGGACCCTTTCTGCCTTTTGAAAGCCTTCCGGCAGCTTTTGGTTAAGAGTTTTTTCTATAACCCTCGGCCCTGCAAATCCAACTCTGGCTCCCGGTTCCGCAAGTGTTATGTCTCCAAGCATGGCAAAAGAGGCATCTACGCCCCCTGTCGTGGGATTAGTCAAAAGAACTATATAAAGATTCCCGGCTTTGTCATGTCTTTTTACTGCGGCAGAAACCTTAGACATCTGCATAAGAGAAACCATACCCTCCTGCATTCTTGCTCCTCCGGAAACAGTGACTCCAATAACCGGAAGCCCTCGCCTCGTAGCATATTCAAAGAGCCTTGTGATCTTTTCACCCACAACTGCTCCCATGGACCCCATCATAAAATTGCCATCCATGGCAAAGATGCAGACCCTGCTGCCGCCAATAGCCGCCTCTCCACAGATCACAGCCTCTTTTTCACGGCTCTTTTCCTTTGCCGCAATGAGCTTATCCTCATACTCCGGGAATGACAGGATATTCTTTGATTCCATATCCCTGTCCATCTCAACAAAGCTTCTTTTATCTGTGAGCATAAGGATCCTTCTGCGGGCTCTCACAGGAAAATAGTGTCCACACTCAGGGCAGATAAAAAAATTTTTCCTGATCTTTGAAACAGACACCTGCTTTTGACATTTCTTGCAGGTAATTTTCCTGCTCCTTGGCCTGTTATCTGTATTTTCAAGCTCATTATTAACTTTCAAAAATAAGCTTTTAAGCTCCATATCTTATAACACTTTCTGACAGATTCCTGTATCATAGTTCCCAACCACAAACCTGCCGTTTTCCATGAATTTCATGTGCATATCCCTGTTATTATCAACTCCAAGAAGCACAAATTCTGACAGAGCACTCTTCATCTTTCTGATAGCCCCATCCCTGGTATCTGAGCAGACAATAAGCTTTCCCAGCATGGAATCGTAAAAGGGGCTTACAGTGCAGCTCTGATAAAGAGCTGAATCAAACCTTACGTCCACTCCTCCCGGAATATGCAAAAGCTCTACCTTTCCGGTGGAAGGCTTAAAATCCTTTGAGCTTTCTGCGCATATCCTGCACTCGATCGCATGCCTGTTACTTCCTATCTCCTCCTGCTTAAAGGGAAGCTCAACTCCTGCTGCCGTTCTTATCTGCCACTCAACAATGTCAATACCGCACACCATCTCTGTCACAGAGTGTTCTACCTGGAGCCTTGTGTTCATCTCCATGAAGTAGAACTTATCGTCTTTTACCAGAAATTCCACTGTCCCCACAGTTACATAGCCCACCTTCACAGCAAGCCTTCTTGCAGCCTCGTACATCTTAATACGCAGCTCCTCTGAAAGAACCGGAGCCGGGCACTCCTCAATAAGTTTCTGATTCTTCCTCTGAACTGAGCAGTCCCTGTCCCCAAGGATCAGAACTTTCCCATTTTTATCTGCAATTATCTGAACCTCAACATGTTTTACATTTTCAAGATACTTTTCCATGAACACGCCGTCATCGGCAAAAGAGCTCTGGGCTTCTTTTTTCACCTGCTCAAAAGCAGAAAGAATGTCTTTTTCCTCCCTGACAACTCTTATGCCCTTGCCACCGCCACCGGCTCTTGCCTTAAGGATAACCGGATATCCTATTTCTTTTGCCCAGTAAAGGACGTCACTACTGTCAGTGAGGATATCGCTCCCCGGAGTCACAGGAACATCTGCACTCTTTGCAATTTTCCTTGCGATCTCCTTTTGCCCCATATTACGCATAACTTCTTCCCCAGGGCTAATTAAAACAATTTCGCTTTCCCTGCACTTTTTTGCAAATTCAGGGTTTTCTGATAACATTCCATAACCCGGGTGAATGGCCTCTGCACCGGTTTTTTCTGCCACAGTCAGGATAACGTCCATGTTAAGATAGCTGTCTTTCACCAGCGCTCCGCCAATGCAGTAGGCTTCATCTGCCATTTCCACATGCAGTGCATCCCGGTCTGCCTTGGAATAAACAGCAACCGTCTCTATTCCCATTTCTTTGCAGGCTCTGATGACCCGAACTGCCACCTCGCCCCTGTTGGCAATAAGAATCTTAGAAAACATGTCAGTTACCTCCCTTTTCCTCCAATATGGCAAAAGAAAAATCACCGCTCATACACTTTTTTCCATCCACTGTGAGCTCTCCATGGAGCAGATACATAGGATGTGCATCTCTTATAAGCTTTGTATCGATCCTTATGGTATCTCCCGGCTTTATCATTCCCCTGAACCGCACCTTATCAAGGCCTGTGTACACAGGAGTTGCATCTTTCCCCTTCATCTTTTCTTCGAACATGATGCAGGCGGACTGGGCCATCATCTCGCACTGAATAACTCCCGGCACTATTGGATTCCCCGGGAAATGCCCCTGTAAAAAAAACTCATCTCCCCTTACCTTATAAAATCCTGTTGCCGTGCCATCTTCATTAAGATACGCCTCATCCACAAGCAGCATCGGCTCCCTGTGGGGAAGTATCTTTTTTATTTCTTCTCTGTTCATAAAACCACCTTACTCTATGACAAACAGGACCTGATCATACTCAACAAGGTCACCTTCATTTGCCAAAACCTTAGCCACAATTCCGTCAACCGGAGACTTAACCTCATTGAGCATTTTCATAGCCTCCAAAGTGCACAGAACATCGCCCTTTGAAACCCTGTCTCCCTTTTTAAGTGCCCCTTTATCTCCAACACTTCCGTTAAAAACGCCGAGGAGAGGGGCCTTAACCTCAAAGCCGCTGACAGCTTTTGCTTCACCTGCTTCAGGTTCATTCTTTACTTCATTTTTATTTGCCACAGGCTCTTTTTCCACAATTTCAGATGACTTTAAATCTCTTTTCAACTTTAGAAAAAAATCTTTCTCATGAACCTCAAGCTCTGATAAAGACAGCCTTGCAAACATATCCTCATAATCTTTTAAAGAATTAGTCATACTCACGCCTCGTAACGTTTAAATGCTATACATGCATTATGTCCGCCAAATCCAAGGGACGTGCTGATCGCGTATTCAATCTCAGCGCAAACGGCCTTATTTGCTGTATAGTCAAGGTCACATTCCTCATCTTTTTCCTTGTAGTTTATGGTCGGCGGAATTATGCCATCCTTAAGCGCAAGAACAGAAGCAATGGCTTCAACCGCACCTGTGGCTCCCATCATATGCCCGGTCATGGATTTGGTGGAACTTACATGGATGTCGTAAGCTCTTTTGCCAAAAACAGCCTTGATGGCCTTGGTTTCCATGGCATCGTTTAAATGAGTACCTGTGCCGTGGGCATTGATGTAGATCTCGCTACTTTCATCAATTTTCCCCTCGTCAACAACGCTCTTGATGGCCCTAATGGCTCCGTTCCCCTCCGGGTCCGGCGCTGTGATGTGGTAGGCATCCGCAGTATTTCCATAGCCGATAACCTCAGCAAGAATATTGGCTCCTCTTGCTTTGGCGTGCTTGTACTCCTCAAGGATAAGGATTCCTGCCCCTTCTCCCATAACAAAACCGCCTCTTCGCTTGTCAAAAGGAAGACTTCCCTCATCAGGATTTTCTGCAAGATTCAGGGCCTGACAGTTGATAAAGCCTGCCATTGCAAGCTCATTTATGGAAGCCTCGCTACCTCCTGTGATTATGGCATCTGCATATCCGTGCTTGATTGCCCTGTAGGCCTCTCCTATGGTGTTAGTTGAAGTAGCACAGGCAGTAACAACAGGAAGTGTAGGTCCCTTTGCGCCGAATTTTATTGATATAGCTCCTGCTGCCATGTTGCTGATCATCATTGGCACAAAGAAAGGTGATACCATGTCAGGGCCTTTTTCTCTTAACTTATCCTGCTCTCTGATCGTAGAATTGATCCCCCCAATTCCCGATCCTATATACACTCCAAAACGCTCACTATCAATCCCGTCCTCAAGTATTCTGCTCTGGGTTACAGCCTGTTTTGCTGCCGCCATTGCATACTGCATGAAAAGATCTGACTTTCTGATCTCCTGCATGCTGTCATAATATTCTTTTGGGTTAAAATCCTTGACCTCCGCATCAAGGCTTACCTTTAGGCCTGATGCATCAAATCTTTTTATCTTTCCTATTCCGCATACACCGTTTTTGAGGTTATCCCAAAAAGTGTCCAGATCATTTCCTACAGGACTAATTACTCCCATTCCCGTTACAACTACTCTACACATACATTCCTCCATCCACTTTGATGACTTCTCCGGTTATGTACTTTGACCCTTCGCTTCCCAAAAAAAGCGCAAGGTCAGCCACATCCTCGGAATTTCCAAGCTTCCCAAGTGGGATCATCTTCTTCATTTCCTCTGTCTGCGCATCGCTTAGCATCGCAGTCATCTCAGTGGTTATAAAACCTGGTGCGATTGCATTGCACCTTATATTTTTTCTGCCGTACTCTCTGGCAACGGCCTTGGTAAAGCCAACAATTCCCGCCTTAGAAGCAGCATAGTTGGTCTGGCCTTTATTCCCCATAAGTCCCACAACTGAACTAATATTTATAATGCTTCCTTTTTTATGCATCACAAAGTTTCTGATAAAGGCTTTAGTGACATATATACATCCCTTTAGATTCACATCTATAACACTGTCAATGTCCATTGTCTTAAAGTTTGCAAGAAGGTTATCCCTTGTTATTCCTGCGTTATTTACAAGAATATCGATAACTCCAAAGTCAGCTATTATCTCCTTTGCAACGCTATCAACCTGGTCTGCATCCTTTATGTCACAAACATAGAGCCTTGCTGTAATTCCATAAGAAGTAAGCTCTTTTATCGTTTCAAAGGCCGCTTCGCTCTCTCTTGTTGCAATGATTGCAAGATCTGCCCCATTTTGTGCGAATCTCAAAGCGATTGCCCTGCCAATTCCTCTGCTCCCCCCTGTTACTACAGCTTTCTTTCCTTTAAGCATCTTTTTCAAGCTCCCTTAATACTTCCTCTAGTGAATCCATATCATTTACTGAATAAACCCTGGCTCCCTCAACAGTTCTTTTCACAAATCCTGAAAGTGTCTTGCCTGGGCCGCACTCTATAAATGTGTCAACTCCGCTCTCTGCCATGTTTGTGAGAGTTTCTTCCCACTTAACACTGCTGCAGACCTGATCTGATATGGTGTCTATCATCTCTTTTTCTTCCTCCGGGTAGGGCTTTGCTGTCTTATTGGCATAAAGAGGAATATGAGGCTTTTTAAGTTTATAAACCTTTCCTTCCTTGAGCTCATTTTTAAGCTTTTTAGCCGCACTTTCCATATAAGGTGTGTGAAAAGGTCCGCCGACTGGAAGCTCTATAAACCTTACTTTTTGCTCACTGAGCCCTTTCCTGAAGGCATCTATTTTCTCTTTTTCGCCCGATACCACTACCTGCCCCGGACAATTGTAATTTACAGGATAAACCTCATACTCTTTGCACATTTTTTGCAAAAGAGCTTTGTCCATCCTAAGCACAGCTACCATGCCACCTTCCACAGCTTCAGCGGACTTCTGCATGTATTTCCCTCTCTGGCACACAAGCTTAAAGGCTTCCTGGAAACTTAGTACATCAGAAGCTGCAAGAGCTGCCACTTCCCCAAGAGAAAAGCCTGCAACAGCATCCGGACTTACTCCATTCTGCAAAAGAGCTATAGCCCCCGCCATGTCAGCTAAAAAAAGGCATGGCTGGGCATTTTCTGTTCTTTTTAACGTTTCAGCATCCCCTGTAAACATCTGAGTAAGTGTCCCCGGGCGGATTGCCTCGGCAATTCCAAAGAAGTTATGGACTTCAGGTACATTCTCGAATAAATCCTTTGTCATTCCGGGATACTGACTTCCCTGACCAGCAAATAAAAAAGCTATCTTTCCCATCAAAGTTCCTCACATTTCTTTTCCAAGAGAGCCTTAGCATCTCTACAGATACCTGTAATGATCTCTTCACATGTCCCTTCAGAGTTAACGAGCCCCGCAATCTGTCCGCACATACAGGATCCCGTCTTAACGTCTCCATCTATGGCAGCGCGTCTAAGTGCCCCTGCTCCCATTTTTTCCAGTTCATCCGGTGTAGATAGTGGATCATTTTCTTTTGCCTGAAAATCCCTTGTCATCCTGTTTTTCAGTGCTCTTACTGGGTGTCCCAGGCTTTTTCCGGTGACTATGGTGTCTCTGTCTTTTGCTTTCAGAACCTTTTCCTTATAATTTGCATGAACGTTACACTCTTTTGCTGTAAGGAATCTTGTTCCCATCTGAATGGCCTTGGCCCCCAGCATAAAAGCTGCTGCCATGCCTCTTCCATCCGCAATTCCTCCGGCTGCGATAACAGGGATATTCACCGCATCAACAACCTGTGGCACAAGTGCCATTGTTGTGGTATCTCCCACATGTCCACCTGATTCACAGCCCTCAGCCACAACTGCGCTAGCGCCCATTCTCTGGGCCATTACTGCAAGAGCGACGCTTGCAACCACGCAGATTACCTTTACCCCTGCGTTTTTAAGCTGTTCCATATACTTTGCCGGGTTTCCTGCACCGGTTGTCACAACTGCAATTTTTTCCTGGCAGACAACTTCCACAGCCTCGTCAATATATGGGCTCATGAGCATCAGGTTCACGCCAAAGGGCTTATCCGTCAGCTCTTTTGCCTTCCTTATCTGCTCCCTAAGCTGCTCACCATTGGAATTCATAGCCGCGATTATTCCAAGTCCTCCTGCGTTTGATACTGCAGCTGCAAGGTCTGCATCAGCGATCCAGGCCATTCCTCCCTGAAAAACCGGATATTTGATCCCAAGCATTTCACAAATCGGATTTGCACTCATTTATCGTTCCTCTCCAGATCATTACTGCTTCTCAATGAGCTCAACCAGCTTATCAATAGTTGTGATCTCCTGTGAAAGCTCAATCTTGCAATCAAGCTCTTCCTGCATCTGCATAACAAGCTCCATGATGTCCAGAGAATCAAGTCCGATTTCTGTAAAGCTTTCAGATGATGAGATTTCATTCTCATCCTTATCAAGATACTCTGCGATTATACGAATGATTGTTCCTTTAACGTCTTTCATTTTTGTCTCCTTTTGAATGTTCCATGTTTATTTATTATCAATTCTTTGTTACAATAATCTTGGGTGTTGCCCCCAAGTCAATAGATTTTTTTAAGTTTTTTCGAGGGTTCTTATGACAACTTTTTACAATTACAAAAACGACCAACAGGAATATTCACTCACTGTCAGCCAGTTTGCAAAACTATGTGGTACGACAAGGGATACTTTAAGACACTACTATGAACAGGACATTCTCATGCCCAGAGTAGATGAGAGCAACGGCTATCACTACTATTCCGCATCTCAGATAAGCTCTTTCTTTTTTATAAGCACCATGCGACAAGCGGGCTGCAGCATTCCCGAGATCAGAGACCTTATCCACAACTCCTCCAGGGAAGCAATCGAGAGACTGACTAACTCCAAGATTCTTGAAATGCAGAGGGAGCTTTACAGAATAAATAAAAAGATAAGTGCGCTACACCTTGGAATGTGGATACTTGGGGAATTCGGAGGGCACAAAAAGGGCTCTTTGTTTTTGCAGACAATGCCGGAAATCAGTATCAGCAAAACTCCCATTCAGAATAAAGACTTTGCTCATCACACCGCTGATATCGCCGAGGACATCTCAGTTCACCTGAAAAAAGCTGTGGACAAGGATTCTCTGTCTATCTTTCCGACAGGAGTTACCATCTCTTATGAAGACCTCGTCAAGAAGCACTACGTTTATAACAACATAATAAGCTTATCTTTCCTGCCTGCAGATAACATCGATACATTCCCAGCTGAGGGCCGCATCGCTCTGTGCTGTCACCAGGATAATCTGTCAAAAGACATTGAAAAGACCTACCAGAAGATGCTTTCTTACATAAAAAAGAACAGGCTAAAAGCCTGCTCTGATCTGTACGTAATAAGTCTCATTAACCTTTATGACAAGGAAAAAGAACATACTTACTTCAAATATTTATTTATATATGTGGAACCTGAAAGCTGATCACTCAAGGATTCCCTTACATTTCCTGGTGAGGGTGTTTAAGACACGCTTTTTATCAAGGCTCCAAAGAGGCTCCACAAGGAGCTTTCTGGGGCCATCACCAGTCATTCGATGTATCACAGTTTCCTCAGGTAAAAGAGCTATGCACTCTGCCACAAGGTCTGTGTATTCCTCCATATCCATAAAGGAAGGCCTCTCAGCTTCACTCATCTCAAGGTACTGTCTGTAAAGCTGTGTTCCCTTAAGAAGTTGCAGATTTTGAAGCTTTATGCCATCGAGCACAGGTGTAAGCCCGGAAAGGTATCTGACCGTCTCAAGCATATCTTCTTTTGTTTCGCCAAAAAGTCCTAAGATTACATGAACTATTACAACTATCCCGGCTCCTTTAAGCCTCTTATAGGCATCTTCAAAAACCTTTAGCTCATAGCCTCTGTTGATGCTTATGGCGGTTTTTTCATGGATTGTCTGAAGTCCCAGTTCTACCCATACAGGCTTTATCTGATTCAGTTCTTTTAGCATATCAAGGACGTCTCTTCCTATGCAGTCAGGCCTTGTTCCGATGGATAGTGCCACCACGTCTTCTCTTTTTATGACAGCGCTATAGAGCTCTTTTAATCTGTCTACGTCTCCATAGGTATTGGTAAAGGATTGAAAATAGGCGATAAACTTGTTTGCATCGGTTTTTTGGCGCACCTTATCTTTGGCTCGTTCAAACTGCTCATTCAACTGCCTTACCCCAATGCCGGTCACAGGAACCGCGAAATCTCCAGAACCGCCCTCAGAGCAAAATGTGCATCCATGAAAAGACCTCTCGCCATTTGGCATGATAATAGAGCCGTCCCTGTTTGGGCAACTGCAACCCGAAGTCAGAGACAGGCGATATATCTTTTCACCATATGTATTTTTTAAGAATGTTGATAGTTTATGATGCATGGAGCATCCCCATGTTCGCCGATGATTTTTTCCATCCAGACCATATCGTACCATTTACCAAACTTGAATCCACATTTATGGAAATGGCCAATAAGTTTATAACCCATTTTTTCGTGGAATCTGACACTATCATAGGTCAGATACTCATCCTCTTTTTCAGGATATCCGATGCATGAGTAAAGATTAAGGATTCCCATGTCTTTAAGACGTTTTTCAAGTTCCTCATAAAGGGCTCTTCCAAGTCCGTTCCTCTTGCAGTCTTTGTCGAGATAAATGGACATTTCAACACACCACTGATAAGCTGCCCTTTCATGGAATTTGCTGGCATAAGCATAGCCAACAATCCTGGTATTACCTGTATTCTCAGTGTCATTTCCGCTTGAGACTTCCTCAACAACAAGATACGGAAAATCCTCAAGAACTTTTTCTATACGGCTCTTAAACTCGCTTACAGTCGGCACTTCGTACTCATAGGTTATAGCTGTTTTTTCAACATAATACCTGTAAATATCAAGAAGTGCCTCTGCATCATCAGCGGTTGCAAGCCTTATGTTATAGCTGCCGTTATTACTCACTTTGTCCTCCAGGTGATGTTACTTGGATTACAGCTGAAGATTACCTTCTATTCCTTCAAAATCAATGACCTTGCTGTCTCCGTTTTTAAGAAGGATCGTAACCGGCCCATAGCCTCCGCATTTCTGAGGATCTGTGTACTCTATGGCCTTTACAGGGAAAATATCATCATCTGCAAAGTCTTCAAGACTCTCTTTTGTGATCACCTGAGAAATAAGGAAATATGGCTCATATCCATACTGCTTTTCCCTCTTGGTATCTGCATAAAGGATAATGGAATTCTCACTGTCAGGGTTGGTATTCTTACTGTGTATCAGGTCTATATTATCCCAACCATCCATAATCGTAAAGGCTAACTGCTTTTCTTTTCCTGTATGATCATGGCCCTTTAGAATAACAGCCTTAAATCCGTCTTTCTCTTTTTTGATAACCTCAGTTCCATTATCAGGGAATCCAAAAGCGCCAAGTGTTATACGAATCGGCCTTCTGAACATGCGGATCTTGTCTGCACGCATGATTCCATAAGCAACTGCAAAATCAGCGATATTTATGGCTGTTCTCCAATGAGTTTCTGTCTGTGTCTCATATTCAAAGAAATGCCTTCTATAGAGCACGCCATCCTTCTCCCCATGCCAGAAGCATGCATTGGGAGTAATACCCACAGGATGTTCTTCGTCAAGGTAAGTCACAACATACTGCTGGGACTGAACTCCATCCTTATTGACACTGTCCCAAGGGAATTTTGTGTTATAAACAAGCTTTCCATAGTTCCAGATTCCATGAAGGTCCGTTTTATCTTTTACCATCTTACCAGTTCTAAGCTCTGTAATACCATTTGCCTCATGGTTAGCCATGCAAAGTCCTGGTCCGTCCAGGGTTGTGACAAGTGTCTCATTTTCTTTTAAATCTTCCCATGGGCCAATGTTTTCTTTGCTTGTCCAGAATGGATGGTCAGCAGGCAGATGCAGGCACAAAAGAGCCTTAGCAAGCCACATAGGAGACTCAGCGCAGGAATAGGGCTGCACAAGTGGAACAAAGGGACCATAGAAACCAAGTGTTGGTACGCCTTCCCACAAAAAGTCATCTCTTGAAAGGAACTGCAGAAGTGATCCTGAGCAGATCCGTCTTGCAAGTCCTGGATCTATAGCGGGATTGTTCATAAGGAGATTACCGTCAAATGAACTTGTAGCTGCATTTCTGTAGATGCCGCTTCTTCCCCACATATTTGTAAATCCATCTCTGTCAAAAAAGAGTGGATATGTCTTCATGAGTTCATTGGAGTTTTCTTCAAACTTTTTGGCGATATATGGCTCTTTTTCATATCCATACCACTGATTCCAGATTGCAGTATACATATTGAAAGCCCAACATGAATAATAGTCAAAGGACTGTCCGTCTCTGTACCAGCCCTGACCAACATAGTAATTTAAAATGTTCTGGGCGTGATCACGCATGATGTCCTCATCAATCTCATAACCGTACATATTAAGAAACGCCAGATCAAGCATGTTAAAAAGACGCCAGTTCTGAGGCACTGTATTAGAATGGGCAAAGTCGCTTAAAAAGGCAGCAATTCTGTCTTTTTCTTCCTTTGTGTAGGTCTCCCATATTTCATCTTTTGAAAGCCAGAGACAAATAACAAGGGCTGCTGTCTCTACAGTCTGCTGAAAACATGCACATGGGTTGCCACTCTTATCCAGCTCTTTCATATCCGAATAGTTTAATACGTAGTTCTTTTCACCCTTTGTAACTGCGTATAAAACCTGCTTCTTATAATAATCTCTTACGTTTATGCCATTTAATACAAGATCAGGATTGATGTGGATTAAAGGTGCTGAAATAAAGAAGGATCTGCAAAGTCCCTCAAATATCTCAGCCTTGTAGCGCCACATGGGTGCATCCTTTGAGGGGTAAGTAACTTCAGTCTCATACCTTGGCATTACTACCGGATCCTCTATGCTTTTGATATTTCCAAATATTCCTGATAAAAGATATTCTGCTGCCTCTATCCAGCTATCTCTTGTAAGACCTGTGTAAGGACTAAGTTCATAGTCTGTTTTTGTAGGTGTAAACTTCATGGTGCTGCTCCTTATACTCTGACAATATATATTATTCTTTTTAGAAATAAACTGCTTATGACATTTTCAAGTTAAGCTGTCATAGTATTCGTTCAGAATACATTAAGGGCGCTCTCGTTAAGCTTCATAAGTGCCTCAATGTAATAATAATCACCATAGATAATGGCCATATGGTGACCATTTCCATGATAATCAACTGAGCCTCTGGTAAGGAGGTTATCTCTGTCTAAAGTGTAGTCGCAGCTATGGCTATCAAGCGCTTTTAAGAGTTTTACGGCTGCTGCAAGGTACTTTTGGGCACGTTCTTTGTCATCTTCAATATTTAATTCATTATCGTTCTGAGCATCAGACTCTTTAACGGAATATACTCCCATAAGGCTCTTTGCAATCTCAATTAATCCACCTGCTGTTATTGCAGCTGCTGTAGAATCCTCAAGATTATCCGTCTTTGGCTGTCTGTAGTCAATTGGAACAAGGAATGTCTCAGGCATCTCAGAGAGTACATAATCTGCAACTTTTATGGCAGTTTCCAGATATTTCTTTTCACCTGTATGAATATAACTAAGGGCAAATCCATAAACTGCCCAGCTCTGTCCTCTTGTCCAGCTTGAGCCTTCGCCATATCCCTGTCCGCCATACTCTCTGTCGAACTTTCCGGTAAATGGATCAAAGCCAACGATATGTCTTACTGAGCCGTCTTCTCTGATAAAGTTCTTCATTGCTGTATCTGCATGTGCCATGGCAATCTTTTTAAATCTGGGATCTGCAAGCACATCAGAAGCCCAGTACAAAAGCGGAAGATTCATCATACAGTCGATAATAGCCCAGCCTGTAGTATCTCTGCCATCACCCCAGTCATTCCATGCCCTGATGAAATTACCGTTTAAGTTAAATCTTCCTGCAAGGCTTGCTGCTGCCAGTAATCCTCTATTCTTTGCTTCCTCGCCTTTATTTAACTTGTAATTGATGACAGCTGTTGGAAGCCATCTAAAGCCGGCATCGTGGTCCATTCCGTTATAATTAAGAAACGCTGCATCAAGCTTTTCTTCTACCTGAAGCGCCTCTTCTTTAAACATATCATTACCTGTAAGCTTATAGAGCTGCCACATTTCTCCGCCCCAGAAGCCATTAGTCCACCAGCAGATTTCTTTTTTATCTGATCTGTCATCAAATCTGCCGCTTTCATCTGTAGTATATGGTATCTTATTCCTGTTTCTCTCTGTAACAGGAACCATCTTTTCTTCTATTTTTTTCAATGTGTCATTGACCCACTGTAAGTCTTCGCTACTGATAAATCCCATAATCTTCCTCCAAAACATGATTGCATAGTTGAATTGCTTTAGTTTTTTCTTACCCAATTCACCAAATTATATAGTACCGTCTTTTGGAGCAAAAAATAATGTATATTTTATATTAAATCTTGCGATTTTTTAGCTAAACAGGATTTTGTCACTAAATGCATGACTTTTGGTTATAGCAAGTAATTTTCTATAACCCTGTCAATGCCTACTGAATCTAAAGGTATCTTTTCTGTTTCAAATGTAGCAAGCATGTTTAAAGACATCACGTAGCCGTTCTCTACATATGCTTTTGACTTATATATATATTTGCTTATATATTTTTGATCATCCATCATTCCATAATGCTCCCAAATATATATTTTTCCGGTTCTCTTATTCTTCACAATAAAATCCGGATAAAAATATTCATTACCAACTTTTAATCTGCATTCATATCTATACTGAATTCCATTTCGAAATAGCGCATCAGCAATCATTGCCTCTGCTTTGGACCTTACCAGGTCACCTTTTAAAGTGGCAATTTTCAATTTTTCTGGATTTTTATTTGATTTTTCATACTCTGCCTTATCCCAATTATCATCGCATTCTGCGCCAAAATAAGATGGTATATCTATCAATTTCCTATATGCAGGTTGATTTTTAATAGTCCTCGCTGGTGTCTCTCTAGGATGTCTTTTTATGTATGCATCAATGGCTGCTATTTCCATCTTTGTCGAACTTATCTGCTTTTGCAGCAAGTTCTTTATGGCAAGACTTTTTGCGATTTCTATTTTATCCTTCTTTAAGTATTTCCTTGTGATTTTCCGGTCTTTTTGAATTACCTGATAATACTTATAACCCCTGCCATTTTTATTTATCTGTATTCTTCCTTCAGGAAAATTTCCCCTTTCAAATTTATCTTGATAAATGTTTAATTTTTTAAGCAGCACTCTTTTTTCTGCCATCATAGCATCTTCAATATCCACATTCACTCCTACTCTCTTAGAATTTTGCTTTCTTTATTTGCTTTCTTTATTTGTTTTCTTTATTTGTTTTCTTTATTTGTTTTCTTCTTTATTATGTGCGGTTTCTCTCCTTCTCTTTTCTTAGTCCCTACTTATATACCTAGTATTGCTGTCACTTTTCGTGCAGTTATCATCACATGCACTCTGTTTGTTAATATGAATAGTCTCGCGATTTGCGAATAACGTTGTTCATGCCAGATTAGGCATCAAGATTTAAATAAATAAACAACTTGATGAAAATAACACATTTCAACTTCTAAAGTCAAGCTTATTTCCTATTATTGTAGAAATAGTTTATCTACACCCTATTTTTTCTAAAACCATTTCCTATACAGCTTATTTTTATTTAACTGCACCCTTTTTTTCAACTAACTCTTTCCTGTGATTAGATTTCTTGTTCAAGTGCACCCTCTAAAAAGGGTGCACTTGATTTAAAACATGTTGTATAGCCAATGTCTCCAATATGTAATAGGGTGCAGTTAAATCAATATCGGTATCACAGGAAAACAAAAACAGAAAACTGGGGTGCAGTTGTCTGAATATGTTAATCTTAAGAAATTCCAATTACAAAAACAGGGTGCAGTTGCTTTAAAATCTGCAACTGCACCCTGTTTCATCATCTAAACTTCATTTCAAGCCTATTTGAAGGCCCCATCTCTAAAAGCACTCTGTATACATCGTGCTTCCAGGCGATAGAAAGCCTCTCATCAGTTATTGGATATGCTTTAACAGTGGCTGATACTACGCCACTTATCTCTGCGCATCCCAGATTGCCTATGCGCACCAAAAATTTCTTCTTGCATGATGCGGGGCCATCACTTGGGCTATCCTCACAATTTCCATCTTCAGAAAGCACCTCAATCTCCGGCTTTTCATAAGTCATAAGACTTATAACTGCATTAAGATCGCCATCATAGGTATCCTCAACACAAACACCCTCACCTTTATACAGACTTACAATTCTTTTATAGCTTCTGATGCGCTCATCACCGTAAGCACCTGCGATATCCATAGCTAAAGAGGATATATGCTTTCCGGAGCATACTTCATCAGCAAAATTATCTTCTGAATTCATGCACAGAATACAGTTTACATCCCTTGCGCCGAACTGTTCACCTGCGTGCTGCATTATAAATGCTGAATTATACACATCTGCAGCAGCATCTTTTCCAAGTTCTTCCAAATACTGTTTTCCGCATGCTTCAGTTTTTCCCTCAAACGCGCCGCTCTCATCTCCAGTCAGGTATCCTTCATCAATAAAAGTAGGCAAATTGTGGAACTGAGACTGCATTGTCCATAATTCATATCTTCTATCAGAAAAAGTCTTCTGTGTATAAGTTCCAACTCCAAGGTCAATGAGCATAGGCTTTCCATTTTTATATATGGTAAAAGAGCCAACATCATTATGATTATGACTATCTGCGTTGTCTCCAGCTTTGGCAGCAAGTGTATAAACGCCGTCTCGAGCCACCATCAGCCCAACACTCTCAAAAAAGGCATCTTCAGGTATTCCAGCTTCACCCGTAACACTCATCATCTCGTCAAAGGCGAAAGCCTGGATAAAATGGTAAAAGAGATTTATCTCACTGCTGACAAGCTTTTCCTCTTCAGATTCTTTTTGAAAATCAAGAGCTGCAAAAGTAGAAAGGACCTTATCACCTGTTGCCTTTCCAAACAGATACTCTCTTGCAGTTCTTCCTCCGGCAAGAGCGCTGCAATCAGCAAAATTCACATAGTACCCGTTACCTACATACATCTTAACTATGTAATTGGCAACATTTCTAATAAGCTTTTCCTTGAATACGTCAGCAAAAGAACTATTGCCTTCCTTCCCATTTCCAAGAACAGCGCTCATAAGCTCGAGACATCCAAAAAGACAAAGGGCCGCATGGGAATAATACTGAGCTCCCTCATCACATCCTCCGTCTTCGCCATACTCGTCAAGGAAGTAGTCACAGGATTTGGCAGCTTTTTCAACAAATGCCCGTCTTTCCTCTTCTGTAAAAAAGCCCTCCGGCCTGGTAAGCGCACATATCAGAACATTTTGTGTACACCATGGTGTCCAGTTACACATTGATTCCTTGCCATTTCCCATCCACCAAAAATGCTGTTCTAAATATGGGGTAAATATTCTCTCCTTAAGTCTTTCATTGACATAAGTACTGATAAAAGGACTTATCTCATTTAATACAGGTCTTAAAGCATACTCTGCAAAAGCAACTTCTGCACCTGACTCTGCATCGAAGAGATCTATGATCGGCCTTGTCACATCAGGCATATTCTCCTGCACTCCATCACGCACATAGCTGGTGTGTGGTGGCAGGCACCATGTAGTTTCCTCCAGGATGAGGTATAGTCCATCAAGGATATCCCCTAGAAATCTCCCTTTATTTTCAACGCACTCGGCAAGAACAAGCTTATTTAATTTCCTTCTCCTTGGAAAATACTTATCCTCAAACCTTACTCTGTTTCCTGATTTCTTAAATTCCATGAAATCTGAGATAAGAAGCTGTGTCCATGGTTCTTTCATAACCTCTTCGCCAGCCTGCACAAGTCTCTTTTTCAGGGAGTCAGAAAGTCCTTCCCATTTGTTTCTGTCTGAAATATCAGGATACTTTGTATATATGCTGCATCCTTCACTTTTCCTAAAAAAATTCTGTATTAAAGTTCGATTACTCATCTGCTTTCCTCATTTAGGGTGAATTTATCTTTATTCTGTTCAGATACTTTTAATCAATTCACTCCTGCCTCAGTTCCATACACTTCTATCTGTGTAAGTGCAGGGAATGGGCTTGGATCATCAGCTTTTATCAGTTTTCCAAGTTTTATCCACCTGATGTTTTTCTTCTCAATGTTGAAAACATGTGGTTCTGCGACCTTTTTATCCATTTTGACAACTTCGCTGCTTCCATCAGAAAAAGTGAAAGTAGCTTCTACCCACCAGTTATCATGTGGGAAATCAGCTCTTGTATAAAGAACTATCTTGTCAAAGTCAACCTCTCTTCCAAAATCCAAAGTAAACTCAGCATCATCCTGCCTATTGATTCCCCAGGATTCATATGGCCACTCACCGTGTGAGAGGGTTGCTATGCAGCCGTCTATCGCATTCCTTGCGGCAAAAACAGCTTCTCCTCTTGTTTCAACATTGGCACTTGCATGTGGATAAACTCCTGACACTTCATGCTGATCAAAAGGATTAAGAGCAATATTCCTATAGCCTTTAACTTCATAATCCTCAGCTTCTCTTATTGTAACAACATGTCTGTTGCCAAAGAAAGCAAGGGGATTATAGCTTGTCTTCTTCTCATAAAAAGGAACTACAAAATCAACAGTTTCCTGGTCTACAAGCACCAAAGAAGTATCAACTGCTGCATCTACCTTTACGACATAAAACTTTCCGGGAACAAGTCCTGAAAACTCAATAACATCTCCCTTTCTATACTCACCGTCCCAGGCAAGTACTACATTTTTCTCACCTTCATACTCTGCCTTAGGCACATGATCCCAATCATTAAATACAGTTATTTTCATACCTACTCCTCCAAATCCTCTTCATTTAACTTTATAGTCAAAAAATCCGCACAAACTGCGGATTTTTTAATCTTACTCTAATATTTTTTGATAAAAACATTTATCTTGTTGATAAAAATACGTTTTCTCTAACTGCTGCCTCATCCTGTGGATATTCCTGGAGATATGTTGTCATCAAAGAAGATGCCAGCCCAAACTCTCCCATATATTCATAGGCCGTTATCTCATTGAGCATAAGCGCCTGATTCAGGGACTTATCGTTTATCTCTATTCCTGACTGAAAAGAAGAAACTGCGCCCTCATAGTCGCCCTGCTTTATCTGACACATTCCAAGCTGGTTGTAGACCTTTGCACTGCTAGGGTTTTCAGAAAGATAGGTCTTATAAACGCTTATGGCATAGTTATAATCACCCTGAACTTCTCCAGTCTGTCCCAGCAAAAGAACTACCGGCTCTTTTTCCTGGTCTCTTTCACTTCTGGCTGCTTCGAGGTAACTCTGCGCATCAGCATTGTTCCCAAGATAAAAAGAAATCTGTCCCTTCTCATAGTTGGTCATGTACTCACTGCCATTTTCCAAAGCCCTGGTAATGATGGAAATTCCTTCCTCTTCATAACCATTCTCAGCAAGGGACTTATATATCATGATGATCATAGAATAATCCTTGGGATTAAGAGATATAGCCTTGGTAAAATCAGCATATCCCGAGTCATGATTACCTGAGGATAGTTCACAAGTGCCTCGCAGATAATACGCATTGATGTCTCCGCTTCGAAGACCGATTATCGCATCATAGACCTCTTTTGCCTTGCTATATTCTCCAAGCTTCATATAGCTCTCAGCAAGGTAGTAGTTGGTGTCAAAGTCCATATCATCAACTATTCCCTCATCCGATGCAAGCGAAGAAAGCAGCTCCTCAGCTGCCTGCTCATACTCGCCGCTATATAGATATGCTATTCCCTTACCTCTATGGATAAGGCACGCATCCTCGCCATTTTTTTCTGCTTCCTCAAAGCTCTCAAGAGCACTGGTATATTCGTGGCTCTCAATATAAGCAAAACCGGAATCAATGCTGTGTCTTCCGGCCAGGCTCCCGCAACCTGAAAGCAAAATAGTCAGGGATAACGCTCCCGCAACAATTCCGCGCTTCATAAGCTCTTATTACTCCCCAAGATAAGCAATTACCTCTACTTCACAAAGCACATTTCTAGGTAACTGTTTAACTGCCACGCAACTTCTTGCAGGCTTTCCTGTAAAATACTTCTCGTAAACAGCATTGAATGCTGCAAAATCGCTCATTTCAGCTAAAAAGCATGTTGTCTTAACTACGTGCTCAAAGTCAGTTCCTGCTGCCTTTAAGATCTCGCCAATGTTGCGGCAAACTCTGTCTGCCTGATCAGCGATTGTAGTTGTGTCTATTTCCCCACTTGCAGGGTTGATCGGAATCTGTCCTGAAGCATAAAGAAAATCCCCTGCCTTGATTGCCTGTGAATATGGTCCTATAGCTGCTGGTGCTTTTTCTGTACTGATGTAATCCATTTCATATCCTCCTCTTTAAACGCTTAAGTGCTCTGCTCTTGGGATTCTCACTAGGCTCGAAAATTCCTCGCCAAGTGTTCACCCATGGCTCGCACTAAATTCGAAACTACCTCATTAAGTGCTCTGCTCAAAGACGGCAGTCACATAGAAACCCCTGTCGTTCTCCTCAACCTTTGTCACTACGCCTTCCCTCTCAAGCATTCGCTCTCTAAAGGGGAAATTGCCTGACATTGCAAGGGATGGATCTATCGTATAGTAATAGTTACTCGGAAGAACACCTTCTGTAACCGTCACATGATCTCCCTCTTTAAGGAGTCCGGGTCTTTCCATTTTAAAAGTCATTTCTCTAGCCATTTTAACACCTACCCTTATTCCTTAACAATAGCATTTGCAAGCAAATACTGATGCCATCTCTCATATGAAGAAGCTTTGAGGTGAACATCATCAAAAGAAAGCTCTGCTAAAAGGTTTCCGTTTTCATCATCAACAGCTTCATTCATATCTATGTAAAAGATAGTTTTGTTATCTGCAAGCTCTGAAAGCGCCATATTTCTGGTATTTATATTGTCGTTATTAAAGTATTTATCTGAACTGCTCTTTTTCTCTGTCACGTGCATGATGCCCTGAATATATATGATCGCATCTGGCTGAAGTTCACGAATTCTGTCTATCACAGCCTTGTAGGCCTCGGCAAACGTCTCAGGTGTTCCTGTTCCAATCTCATTAAGTCCAAGCATGATATATATCTTGGAAAACTGATTCTCAGAAAGAGCCTGATCAACAGTAATTTTGCCGTTCTCAGTCTTGATGAACTCAGTGTTCATGGCATTGTAAATAGTCAAAGAAATCTTTGAATAGAATGTAGCCCTTGTGTCCAATTCTTCGCAGTACTCAGAAAGTCCAACTGTTCTGGAGTCTCCGATAAAAAGAGCATCCGTAAAATAGTCATCATCAACCTGAGTAAATTCATACACTTCCTCAGAATTGCCTGAAATATCATTGCCGGAAACATCATTTTCTGATACATCAAAATCATCTGCATCAGCGCCATTTCCTGATATGTCTTCGTTTACCAGCAGGTCATCATCAGGACTTTGGTTACCTTCTGCCATCTGATCATCTCCAAGGTTTTCCACATATTCTGCCAAAGAATCAGAGGAATCCACATTTGTTTTTGTCCACGGAAAAACTCCATCCGCAGCAGCTTTAAAAAAGCTGGCAAGGATAGGCGTATCAATATCTTCAGGACTTACGTACTCACTGTATACAGTGTCCTTCAGTGCAAAAGACAATATCGATATTATGATTGCTGTGATCACTACCCCCATTAAGAGAGGGCACGTCTTTAATAGTTTCATTTTTATTCCTTAAAATCTAAAATACATAAATGGATTACCGGCAGCATTGGATAAGCTATAAACGCAAACCCAGAAAAGCACAAATAATAACACAGTAAATACCGGATGTTTCCTCTTTACCTCAAAATATTTATATAATCCCGGAAGCAAAAGAACAATTGACACTGCCAGGAATCCGCCATAAATACCAAGATTCTTTATATAATCGTTTCCATTTACAGATATTCCCTGTCCAAAAAAAGGAAACAGTCTTTTAAAATAATCTGTAAGCCCCTTAAGATCAGAAATTGCAAATATTACCCAGGTCAGTGGAATAAGTACCAGCACATTGAATCTGCCAAGTACCTTCCTGGCAATTTCAGGCATCTTTGCAAGCATTACAAATCGCTCAAACACAATTATCACAAAGAGGATGAGTCCCCAAATAATAAAGTTTAGTGTCACTCCATGCCAAAAACCTGTGATAAGCCAAACCACAAAAAGGTTTAAAACAATCCTCATATCTCCTACTCTGCTTCCGCCAAGAGGAATATAGATGTAATCCCTAAACCAGGACCCGAGAGAAGCATGCCATCTTCTGTAAAACTCAGACACACTTACTGAACTGTAGGGCTGATCAAAGTTTACAATAAACGGAAATCCCAACATTACGCCGATTCCTGCAGCCATAAGTGAATATCCCCAGAAATCATAGTAAAGTTCAAGAGTATAAGTAACTGCACCAATCCACGCTAGAGGAGTTGAGATACTCTCATAGCCTATAGTTCCTATATCATTCCACAGCATAGACAGATGATCTGCCAAAAGAACTTTCATTCCAAGCCCCACGACAAAGAACCTCAGGCCATCTTCTATTGCTGAGAAAATATCCTCTTTTTCCTGAAAATATGACTTTTTCTGATAATCAGAAAAGCGCATGATAGGTCCCGAAACCACCTGTGGAAACATGCAAAAATAAGCCGCAGCATCGACAAAGCGCGGCTCTTCATCAATTTTTCCCATGTAGAGATCTGCCTGATAGGAAATCATCTTAAAGGTAAAAAAGCTGATTCCAATTGGCATAAAAGAATTATCCACAAATTGTGAAAGAAGCTTAAACTCTACGAGCATTAAAGCATCAAGACATACAATAAACGCAAGAAGAAACTTATTCTTCTCCCCCTTATGAGCTCTCCCAAATAAGTAGTTAACAATCACGGCTATACATAGTACTGCAAGCCCCTTTAAATCTCCCGTGGCATAAAACGTCAGACTCCCGATAAGCAGCGTAACGCTTCTATATGAAACGGGAGTCAGATAAAATGCTACTAGAAATACAGGCAAAAACCTGAATATAAAACCTAAATCCGAAAAATTTATCATTTCCCCACTATGTTCCTTCAAAATAAGGCGATATTTCTATCGCCTCAATCTGCTTAATCAACCATCAGAATTATTAATTTCTGCAAGCTTGGTCTTAGCCTCCTGAGCGCTCTTTGTCTCAGGGAACCTTGTGATGACCTCATCATAGACCTCTTTGGCCTTTGCAATATCACCACTGTTGTAATAAGAATTACCAAGATAATACAATGTATTCACATTGGTATTGTCATACTGATATGCCTTGGAAAGATTGCTGATAGCTGTTTCATAATCACTTTCCTTATAGGCACTGTATCCGGTATTGTAATATGATGTTGCAAGCTGTGGGCCTACAAGCACCATAAGATTATCATAAAGCGCTGTGAATTCAGTTGAAACATCATCACCTATCACAGTAAGATCAACGTCAGCAAGGGCTTTCGCTATTCCATCCACGTCGCTTGAATCCTTGAGGTAAATTGACGCAGCCTGCATAAGAGAATTCATGGCTGCTGA
Organism: Butyrivibrio sp. AE2015; assembly: GCF_000420825.1. Lineage (GTDB taxonomy): Bacteria > Bacillota > Clostridia > Lachnospirales > Lachnospiraceae > Butyrivibrio. The sequence continues at coordinate 27,276 of NZ_ATVR01000013.1, forward strand.
TGTGGAAGTTGCACCCTCATAGCCTGAAACCTGACCCTCAAGTTCCTCTACCTGGCTCTTAAGAGTCTTGATCTGCTGTTCATAATCATTTATCTGCGCTGACTTTGCATCAGACTCTTCACTGATCTGAGTTATCTTTTCCTGATTATTGGAATTGATTCCCGCAATCCTCTGTGGAAGGATCAAAAAGCATGAAGCAGCGATTCCCAAAATGATTCCAAGAACAATTCCCCATATGGATCCTGTTCTTGTAATTGCAGTCTTTTTAACCGGCTGAATGATCATCTCATTGCCGCTGTTGTATCTTATAACGTCATCAGCATCTGCAGCTATATCAGAAACAAGCTTGCCGCTCTCACCTGGAAGGAGCATATCATCAGCTTCCTTGAGATATCTCTTGGCCATAATATTGCCAGTATCAAGCTTAAGCGCCTTGCCAGCCTCTGCCTTGGCTCTATCCCAGTTACCGCTCTTTAGATACAAAAGACATAACAAAAGATGTGCTTTAACAAAATTGCTGTTAAGTGAAAGCACCTTTTTAAGCTGTATTACAGCAAGGTCAAGGCTGTCCTGTTTGCAATAATTAAGAGCAATATTGAATTTCTTTATTGTCTGATTGATCTCATCCAGCTTGGCCGGACTGTTTCTGACTGTATCCATAAAATAATCAGCGGTATTCTCACCTGTTTCAAGGTTCTTACTGATTACCCATTCTGAAAGCGCAGCAACAACCTCCCCGGTCTCATAATAAATAAGTCCAAGAAGGTTTCTGGCATCAATGTTATTCTTGTCCAGCTTAAGACTCTGGCGAAGGGAAGCAACAGCACCTGAGAGGTCTCTGACACTGGCTTTTTCAAGTCCCTCGTTATAAAGTCTATTGGAAAGGCTGACCATTTTCTTGTATGTTCTGACATTTCTTCCGCATCCCGGACAAATGTCGGTATTGTTCAATTCAGTGTTGCAATTAGCGCACCTCATCTGTTATCTTGTCCTTCTCTGATTATCAGTTTCGCTTCTTGCCTCTTTTAAAAGCTTAACAAGTACATCGGACATATCATCAAGATCCTGATTGTAGATAATGTCTTCTGTATCCTCTATTTCTAGGCTTGGTTTGAATTTTTTAAGTTCTTCTTCAAAATTCAGCATAATTATCCTCGTATTATAGATATGAGTTATTTCACATCATAGTTTTTATCTCGCCTGTAAGATACAAAGATCCGGCGGCAAAAACTATGTCTCCTGATTTTCTGATAGTTATTATATCCGTCACTGCATCCCTGACATTTGAATAGTACTTTATAGGCAGTCCGAAAATTCCAAACTCTTCCTTGCCATGTTCAAAAGCTCCCTTAAGTTCTGAAACAGAAACTGATCTGGAAGTCTCAAGAGTCGCAACGTATATAGCATCAAACTGGCCACTGAGAAGTATCTTATCCACAATGCTAAGATACTGTTTATCAGAAACCACGCCAAAAAGCAGTATTTTCCTGCCGTCTGCATCTATTCCTTTTACAGAATCAAGAAATGCCTCTATTCCGTCAATATTATGAGCTCCATCCACATAAATTCCCGGACGGATCTCTTCCATTCTGCCTTCCCATTTGGCTGTAATAAGCCCCTCCTGTATATCCTGACTGGATATAGCAGCACCATTATCCTTGAGTATTTCTGCGGCAGTTACAGCTATCGCTGCATTCTCCGCCTGATACCTGGCTTGGGTCGACAGTTTCAGGTCAACATATTTATCATAAAGGGAATTATACGAAAAAGCAATGAATTTGTTTCCGTTTTCATCGCATATTCCTCTTACATTCTCAATGTCTTTTTCCTGTATTATAACTGCCCTGGAATCCAATTCCAGCGCCTTTTTCTTTATTACTTCCGTGCTCTCTTGCTGTTTGTCAAAAAAGACTGTAGGAACTCCTTGTCTTATGATGCCGGCCTTTTCCCCTGCTATCTCTTCAATAGTATTACCAAGGTACTGCATATGGTCAAAACCTATCTCGGTGATAATGTTGATCTCAGGTCTTCCAATTGAATTAGTAGCATCAAGTCTTCCACCAAGTCCCGTTTCAAGTATGAGGTAATCCACAGGATATACGTCATAAAGGAGCATTGACATAAAGAACAAATATTCAAAATAGGTCGGGAAATAGCCATCCTTGCCATATTCCATGACTCTTTGAAGTGTTTCCACAAATACTTCCACAAACAAAGAATCTGATATCATCCTGCCATCAACCAAAAATCTCTCATTAACTTTAACAAGGTGAGGCGAAACAAACGTCCCCACCTTGTATCCAGCTCTCATCAGTATAGATGTAAGGTAACTGCACACCGAGCCTTTTCCGTTAGTCCCGGCAACATGGATGATCTTCATGTTCTCATCAGGATTCCCCAGAAATCCCAGAAAATCCCTTGTGTCTTCGATCGTATGTTTATCTGTGAAACCCGGAATCCGGTTAAGGAAGTCTTCGCATTCCCTAACCGAAACTCCTATTCCACTTGATGCAGATTCCAATATTCGATTTATGCTATCATTTATCTCTTTTGTCATAACTTATCCAAGCTGCACAAACAGTTGTCCTAAATTACTTGCTAAGCTGCTTAAGACGCTCTGTGATCTGGTCGTAAGTCTGCTGATATTTCTGCTGTTTTTCTTTTTCTTCAGCAATCTTCTCTGCAGGAGCCTTTGAAAGGAACTTCTCATTGCTGAGCATATTCTGAGATCTCTTAAGTTCTCCCTCAAGCTTTTTCTGTTCCTTTGTAAGTCTTTCAATCTCAGCTGAAATATCTACAAGATCTGAGAAAGGAATATATACAGTTGCATCAGCAAGTACTACTGATACAGCATCATCAGCAATGCCTGTCTTGTCTTTCTGGCATACTGACTCTGAAGCATATGCAAGTGACTCAAAGAAAAGCTTACCTGTTGTAAAGATATCAAGAACTTCACTATTCTCACTTACAACAAACACCTTGGCCTTACGTGATGGAGCAACGTTCATCTGAGTTCTTACGTTACGGATTCCACGAACAGCTTCCTTGATTGTCTCAATAGCCTTCTCGTCATCAGCAAAATTCCACTCATCCTTATATACAGGCCAGTCAGAGATCATGATTGATTCCTCTTCATCCTGCATAGTGCAGAAGATTTCTTCTGTGATAAATGGCATATATGGGTGAAGGAGCTTAAGGGCTCCGATAAGTACTGTCTGAAGTGTCCAAAGAGCTGCTTCATGTGACTTTTTGTTGTCTGAGTTGTAAAGACGAGGCTTAACCATCTCAATGTACCAGTCACAGAACTCATCCCAGATGAAGTCATAAACCTTCTGAACTGCGATTCCAAGTTCAAAATGATCCATGTTATCTGTTACTTCTTTTACAGTCTTATTAAACTTGGAAAGGATCCAGTGATCTACAGGCTCAAGTCCTGCAGGAGCAGGCTGATGGATAGCGCTCTTTGCATCTTCGCCCATGTTCATCATGATAAATCTGGAAGCATTCCAAACCTTGTTTGCAAAGTTTCGGCTGTTTTCTACTCTCTCATTGTAGAAACGCATGTCATTACCAGGTGCATTACCTGTGATAAGTGTAAGTCTCAGCGCATCAGCACCGTAATTCTCAATAATATCCAAAGGATCGATACCATTTCCAAGTGACTTACTCATCTTTCTTCCCTGAGAATCCCTTACAAGTCCGTGGAAAAGAACTGTCTTGAAAGGATATGTTCCCATCTGCTCGTAGCTTGAGAAGATCATTCTGATTACCCAGAAGAAGATAATGTCATAACCTGTTACAAGCACATCTGTAGGGAAGAAGTACTTAAGTTCCTTAGTCTCATGAGGCCAGCCAAGTGTCTCAAATGGCCAAAGAGCTGAAGAGAACCATGTATCAAGTGTATCTGGATCCTGAGTAAAGTGAGTCTTTCCACACTTAGGACATACAGTAGGTGCCTGCTTGGCAACAACTACTTCACCGCAATCATCACAGTAGTAAGCAGGAATTCTGTGTCCCCACCAAAGCTGTCTTGAAATACACCAGTCACGGATATTATCTGTCCAGTTGAAATATGTCTTATCCATTCTTGAAGGAATGAGCTTGATATCTCCATCCTTTACAGCCTTAACTGCAGGTTTGATGAGCTCATCCATCTTTACAAACCACTGTGCCTTGATCATAGGCTCAACAGTTGTATGGCAACGATCGTGAGTTCCAACGTTGTGAGAATAGTCCTCGATCTTAACAAGAAGTCCCATCTCATCAAGTTCTTTTACAATAGCTTCTCTTGCAGCATATCTGTCCATGCCTGCAAACTTGCCACCGTTTGAATTGATAGTTGCATCATCATTGAGGATGTTTATCTCCTCAAGACCATGACGCTTTCCAACTTCGAAGTCGTTAGGGTCATGACCTGGAGTGATCTTAACAACACCTGTACCAAATTCCATATCAACATAAGAGTCCTCAACGATAGGAAGCTCTCTGTTTACTATAGGTAAAAGAACTTTCTTGCCCTTGAAGCTCTTGTATCTGTCATCATCAGGGTTTACAGCAACCGCTGTATCACCGAGCATAGTCTCAGGACGAGTTGTAGCAAACTCGATAAACTCTGTATCTGAAACCTTGCCATTCTCATCGATCACAGGATATTTAATGTGCCATAAGTGGCCTGCCTGCTCCTCGTATTCAACTTCTGCATCAGAAATAGAAGTCTTACAAACAGGACACCAGTTAACGATACGGCTCCCCTTATAGATATAGCCTTTCTCGTGCATCTTGCAAAAGACCTCAGTAACAGCTTCATTACAGCCTTCATCCATTGTAAAGCGCTCTCTGTCCCAATCGCAGGATGAACCGAGCTTTTTAAGCTGCTGAATGATTGTTCCGCCGTATTCTTTTTTCCACTCCCATGCTCTCTCAAGGAATTTTTCTCTTCCAAGGTCTCTCTTATCGATTCCTTCTTTTTTGAGAGTATCGATGATCTTAACCTCTGTAGCAATTGAAGCATGGTCTGTTCCAGGCTGCCAAAGTGCATTATATCCCTGCATTCTCTTGTATCTGATGAGGATGTCCTGCATTGTGTTATCAAGAGCATGTCCCATGTGAAGCTTACCGGTAATATTTGGCGGTGGGATTACAATAGTAAAAGGTTTTTTGGTCTCATCTACTTCTGCGTGGAAATACTTTTTCTCTTCCCACTTTGAATAAAGACGAGCTTCGATTCCCTTTGGATCATAGGTCTTAGCAAGTTCTTTTTTCATAATTATCTCCTTATAAAAAGTTCTCTAATTTACTTAAAGGTGTGTTGCATCATCCAGTGACTTCTGTGAGATTACTGCCTTATGAAGCATTATGATCTCGCCTTTGGTATGCTCTTTTACCTGATAGAGAGCATTGTCCGCAGCATACATATAGTCCCAGAGTTTAGTAGTCTCCTGAGGAACAGAATTTCTGATTCCCTGGGAAATCGTCACGATTCCCTTATCGGAGTATTGGCTGGAAAGATCAAGATTTATCACAGCCTGTCTAAGCATTGTAGCATATTCCATGACTTCTTTATCAGTCATGCTTTCATATATAATAACAAATTCATCGCCGCCATATCTAAAGGCGTGAATGAGTTCATTTTCTCTGGCCATTTCATTTATTATAGAGGCAACCTGAGTGAGACACTCATCACCTGCCTGATGACCATAGGTATCGTTATACTGCTTGAAATTATCTATGTCAAGAATCTCTACCGCCAGTGATCTCTTAAGGTCAAATGCCTTCTCAAATGCTGCATCTGCAAACTTATTAAGGCCATATCTGTTGCCCAGCCCTGTCAGAGGATCAGTAGATGCCTGTTTCTGCAAAATGACATTTTCTTTTTCAATAGCATAAAGTCTGTTTCTGATGTCTGTGAAAAACTTATAATTGGCAAGTCTTTCTTTTTCTTCATCATTAGAAGCCTGGAAGAATTCATTCAGCGCTTCGTTCTTTTTCTTTTTATCGCCAAGGCATACATATAACTCACATTTCAGCTTGGCAAAATCTTTTTTCAGATGTGCTATATTAAAATCCGCAAGAGACCTTTCAGTATTATCAACTATACGGACGGCTTCGTCAATCCAACCAATCTTAATAAAGAAACGACACATTATAAATATGTCTTCCATATTATCAAGGGGATGCTTGTCGTTCTGGATAAGAGTAAGAAGCCTTGAAGCATATCTCTGGAACTTAACCATATCCCCTATGTAATGATATCCCCTGGTCCTTATGTCTGCAGCGGTAATACCGTTTGCAAATTCTCTGCCGGCTTTACCCTCTGCTTCCAGCTTATCAATCCCCAGAAGGCACTTTCTTACTGAATCCGGCTTGTCCAGTTCCATATAACAGTCTGCCTCAAAGCAATAACAAAACAGTATATTTCTATAGTATAAACTGTCTTTTTTATTCTTTCTGATCTGTTTGTAGGCTGAACGGATATAAGTCAAAGCCTGTTTGGGATCCCCAGCCACATAATAGATCTGACCTATATTAAAATCTATGAATCCGGGAACACTGCTGTCGAGCCCTTCACAATTTCTTTTTCCTGATAAAAAGAAATCCAGAGCAAGTTCGTGATTGCCATGATTTAGTGCATCGATGCCCAATAGATTAAAGCACCTTGCCAATAACTCGTTTTCTCCACAGGACTGAAGTATCTCAATTGCCTTCAACAGATTCAGATTGAATTTCCTGTAATCCGTCGTCAAAAGATAATACGCATCTGCAAAATAGTAGTAGGCGCAGCCCAAAAGATTCTGGTCATCCGCCTCTTTGGCTCTTCTGATAAATCTGTTACAGGCATTGATATAACTATTGGACATAGTTGTTCTGGTAGTAAGAACTTCATCATATAAAGCCTGTATTTCGGAATCAAAGTTTTTAATATTCATCGTGGTACCTCAAATTAGCATAAGAGCCATAAAAAAACTAGAGTCAGTATACAACATCGTAAGGGTGCTAGCAACATGACATACGTGTCAACTATAATATATGGTTTACATATAGTTATTGACCATGTTAGTCATATGTTCGTTTTTACACACCATAGTGTTGTATTTTTACACACCATTTAAAGTGCCTATTTTAGCGGTATCTTTAAAACTAAATTTCGACTAATCCCCAGTTTCCACAGAGTTATCCACATGACGCACACGTCAATTATCGGTAAACTCCGTATCAGTTTTCTACAAAAACGTCAAATTGAATATCCAATTGACACAATTTAAACATGTGTTTGGGTTACATAATTTTATAGATTTTATTATTATGTAAACCTCGCTTATTTCTTTCTATGATTTCCCACCAAAAACAGGGGCTCAATCACCACAAATCCCAGTCCAGAACTGAGATACAGCGTTTTTGACCGTACCGGTCGTTACAATCTTATAATCTTTCCACTCTCTTGGGAAAAGAGCTCTGTAACTTCCTTGCATAAACCTGTCATCTAAAAGTGCTGCAACGCCCATATCTTCTTCAGTTCTGATCACTCGTCCTGAAGCCTGAAGGACCTTATTCATGCCTGGAAATCTATATGCATAGTCAAAGCCATCAAGTCCTTTTTCATCAAAGTATCCCCTTAATATCTCTCTTTCGTTGCACACAAGAGGTATACCTGTTCCAACTACTATTACACCAATAAGACTGTCATACTTAAGATCAATGCCCTCACTAAAGATTCCTCCCATAACGCAGAATCCAAGGATATTTTTATCCTCCACCACATCTATATCCATGTGGATAACTTTTGAAAGGTCCAGATCATTTCCCGCTGAGAATCTGTCCAGGAACATTTCCCTTGCATCCTCACTCATAAAGCTCTGCTGAACTAAAAGCTCTGTTGTCTCCTCATCCAAAAAGTTATCCTCGAAGCATGCAAGAACCTCATCCAAAAACTGATGTGACGGGAAGAAAATAAGGTAATTTCCACTTCTGGCGCTGACTATATTGTGGATATATCCCGCAATATTCATGTACTGCGCCTCACTCCTTTGTGAGTACCTGCTGGTAACATCACTTCCAATAAATAGCCCTAGTCTGTCCGGATCAAAAACAGATTTGGCATACATCTCAAAATCCTCATCTGTTCCTCCAAGGAGCTTTTTATAATACTGAATCGGTAAAAGAGTTGCAGAAAATAGTATTGATGATCTGCCTCTGGCCATGCACTCCGAGAGATTTCTTGACGGATCTGCGCAGTAGAGCCTTACTAAAAAGCTTCCATCTTCAGAAAACTCGCTGTACATCACATAGTGATCATCCACTCTGTCATAAATTGTCAAAAATCTCGATATATCAAAGTAAAACTCCAGTATATCATCTCTGCATGGACCTTCAGAATGATTTTCCAAATACTCGGATATTATCCCTGCCAGCCTGTTAAGCGGATTGATCAGCTTTTCTATTGAGGTAAGCTTAGTACATCCGTCACATTCTCTTTTCATCTCCAGCATTACCTTGTTGCATTTATCCAAATGCCCCGCAATGCTCGGGTGGTACTCTTTTATGGTGTTCTTAAGCTCAAGAAAATTCTCTTTTCTAAGAACAGCGCTATACATGTCCCTTCCTCTGTCAAGAAGATTATGGGTCTCGTCAACAAGGAAGATATAATCGCCCTTTAGTCCATCTGCGAAAAATCTCCTAAGATATACAAAGGGATCAAAGACATAGTTGTAATCGCAAATTACAGCATCGGCCCAAAGGCTCATATCAAGAGACATCTCAAAGGGACAGACCTCATGCTTTCTGGCATATTCTATGATCACTTCCCTGTCAAAAGAGTCCTCGTGAGTCAGGCAGTCAAATATGGCGTCATTTATCCTGTCATAATGCCCTTTTGCGTAGGGGCATACAACCGGATTGCAGTTTCTCTCGGTATCTTCCAAAAAACATATCTTATCCCTGGCAGTTATTGTAACCGTCTTAAGGCTCATATTCTGAGTTTTTCTCAGGGTATTAAAGGCCTCCTCCGGAACCGTCCTTGTTATAGACTTTGCTGTCAGGTAAAAGATCTTGCTGGTCTTGCCCTCTCCCATGGCCTTGATGGCAGGAAATACAGTGGTTATGGTCTTTCCTGTGCCGGTTGGAGCTTCCAAAAAGAGCTTTTTCCCATGTATGATAGTTCTGTAAACGCCTGCTGCCAGATCTTTTTGCCCATCTCTGTAAGGAAAGGGGAAAGCAACCTTCTTAAGAGAAGCAGTTCTTTCTATACTCCAATTGTATTCAAAATCAGACCACTTTAAGTAGCTGCTTATGATATCGTCAAACCATCCGGTTATTTCTTTATAAGAAAACTTATAGTCAAAATACTTCATTTCCTCAGAGTCTATGTTGCAATAGCTCATTCTGACTTTTATCTCAGGACATTTTATCTGCCTTGAATATATGGCAGCGTAGCACTTAGCCTGAGCCAGATGTACCAACACCGGTTCTTTTAGGTGATTTAGATCCCTGTAGGTACCCTTTATCTCATCTATCAGGGGCATGGCAACGCTTTTCTCGATAAAAGACTCCTGGGCATCATATGCTCCGGGTTTGCCAAAAAACTTATCTAAAATTCCGTCAGCTCTTCCGGATATTACAAGTTCATAGCCGTTTGCACTATATACATACTCAAGGGGAACCTCCGCATGATAATCAGGTCCCATGCTCTTTTGTATCATCCTGTGTATTCGGCCACCTTCCTGCATTGCATCTGCAGGAGCCTGATGTATTCTGTTGTCTATGTCGCCGCTTCGAAGTATGAATTCAACAAGTCCGCGTACAGATATCTCAATCCTCATATTTTCTCCGGAATCTATGCTTATTTATATCAGGCTTTTCTTAGAAAAAGAAAAAGCTCCATGATATTTTATACCATGGAGCTTTTTTAATCTACAATGAACAAATTGTTTTATCAGCCTGCAACTGCAAGAGTGTCAAGGTACTGCTCGAATTCTGCGTTATGTCCGCTGAACTCTACAGTAAGCTTCTGATTAAAATCAAGGCCAAGAACGCCTAAAATTGATTTAGCGTCAACCACATACCTGTTGTAATATATATCCACGTCAAAGTTGCACTTAGAAGCTGTGTCCACAAAATTCTTAACCTGTGAAGGCTGCAAGCTTATATTTTTTCTAATCATCTGTCTTAACATAAATAGTCACCCCTTTCTTTATGCGACTTAAAAAACTATATCGTTAAAGTGTGACTATTTTGTGAAGAAATTGCGAATAATTCGTTTAAAGAATCTGAATTCCGTTAGAAACTGCTTCTTTTACCATATCTTCTGGCCAGATTGAACATTGAACTTCTCCGATGTGTGCCTTTCTTAAGAAGAACATGCAGATTCTGGACTGTCCGATTCCCCCGCCGATAGTATAAGGAAGCTCTTTATCCAGAATCGCCTTCTGGAATGGAAGCTGTGCTCTCTCCTCGCAGCCTGCTTTCTTAAGCTGTGACTTAAGGGAGTTCTCATCTACACGGATACCCATACTTGAAAGCTCAAGTGCAATATCAAGAACCGGATAATATACGATGATATCAGCATTGAGTTCCCAGTCATCATAGTCAGGAGCTCTACCGTCGTGTCTGTCACCTGAAGGTAAAAGATCACCAATCTTCATGATACATACAGCGCCCTTAGCCTTGGCAATATAGTATTCACGTTCCTTTGGAGTATACTCAGGGAACATTTCCTCAAGTTCCTGAGTTGTGATAAAGAAGATCTCCTCAGGAAGGATTTCTTCAATATAATCATACTGAATGGACATGAACTTCTCAGTCTTGCGAAGAACCTTGTATACGTTTCTTACTGTTTCCTTGAGGAATTCTTCATTTCTGTCCTCTTTAGTAATAACTTTTTCCCAATCCCACTGATCTACAAAAATGGAGTGAATATTATCAGGTACCTCATCACGTCTTACGGCGTTCATATCTGTATATAAGCCCTCGCCTACGTTAAAACCGTATTTTTTAAGGGCATATCTTTTCCACTTAGCAAGAGAATGAACTATCTCTGCATTGCGACCGTCCTGATGAAGGATATCAAAAGAAACTGGTCTCTCTACACCATTAAGATTGTCATTAAGACCTGACTCAGGTGTAACAAATAAAGGGGCTGTAACTCTCTGAAGATTGAGCCTTGTGGAAAGCATCCCCTGAAAGAAATCTTTAACTGTCTTGATGGCAACCTGTGTATCGTGCAGATCAAGCGCTGACACATAGCCACTCGGAATCTTTAAATTTTCCATAATTCTCCTCCAATTTTGATAGCGTATATAAATAGATTAAATTACTTTTTTTATTTTTATGCAAGAAAAAAATATCATATAAATACGTTTTTTCCATGATTGGCTGTGGTTATTGACAAATCCCGGGCAGAAGCGTTTAATATGAATTGCAAAACAAAATAATACCGCTAGGGGAGCTATGCTGAGATTGAACGATTTTTTCGTCGGACCCTTATTACCTGAACCGGATAATACCGGCGTAGGGAAGCATTTAGTATCTTTTTTCGTGTAGAGATATATCATCTTTAAATGAAAAAATAAACCTCCTCTTGATCTGGTATTTATCAAAGGGAGGATTTTTTTATGGATTTATTTTTACAGGATGTCAGTGGTGAAGGCGTTTATAGCATCACAACCGGCGGTTACATTTTATTTATAGCTCTTATGGTTGCAGCACTTCTTGTAGTGAGCTACCTTGTAAACAGAGATGGAAAGGGCAGGATCAGTATCAGACAGCTCACCACATCAGCTCTTTGCATTGCACTTGCTTTCGTATTATCTAATATAAAGCTTTTCAGAGCACCAATGGGAGGCTCTGTCACAGTATTCAGTATGTTCTTCATCACATACATCGGATATATGTACGGACCACGAGTAAGTCTCGCAGCAGCCTTTGCATATGGACTTCTCCAGATGATAAGCAACCCATATATCGTAAGTGTTCCTCAGCTCATATGCGATTATGTCCTTGCTTTTGCAGCACTTGGTCTGGCAGGATTTTTCCATAACGAAAAATACGATATGTATAAGGGATATATTGTAGGTGTCCTTGGCAGATATTTCTTCTCTTTCCTGTCCGGCGTCGTATTCTTTGCAGACTATGCTCCGGAAGGAATGTCACCTATAGTTTATTCTCTTCTTTACAACGCAGCATATTTAGGACTTGAGGCATTACTTACACTTGCAGTTCTCATGATTCCTGTAGTAAGAACCGGTCTTAACAGGCTCAAGCATGAAGCCACAGACTACAGCGTCAGAAAAGAAGCTACTCTATAATATAGGCATTATATCTGTTATAGTCGTCGCTGCCTAAGGTAGCGACGATTTTTATGCCCTCTTCAAGGTATTCAGAATTCTTTACAACACCTTTTCCTGTTAAAAGACTAAGTATCCCTCCTTCAGAATAAGGAATAAGCAGTTCACAGTCATTTTCATTCTCACTAAGTTTCTTTTCTATAAGTTCAATAAGAGTGTTCAGGCTTTCATCTTCCCTTGCTGAAATATATATTCTGTCATCCATGGATCTTGGCACCGGCATGACAAGCTGCCCGCTTTGCTCCTGTTCATCCTGCACCACATCAGATTTGTTAAAAACATAGATAACAGGTATATCTCCGGCACCTATCTCAGCCAGTGTTTCTTTTGTCACATCCATATGATAACGATATTCAGGATCCGAAAAATCTATTACCTGAAGGAGCAGATCTGCGTACTTAGCCTCCTCGAGAGTTGACCTGAATGCTTTTACCAGTGCATGTGGAAGTTCACTGATAAATCCGACGGTGTCCGAAAGAAGAAATGGTCTGTGTCCCGGCGCAGAAATCTTTCTTACAGATGTATCAAGTGTGGCAAAAAGCATATCTTTTTCCAGAACCTGCTTCTCATCAAATCCTTCGCCGCCATAGAGCCTTAGAAGGTTATTCATTATTGTGGACTTACCTGCATTGGTATATCCAACCAGAGATATTCTGGGAAGTCCCGATCGTAGGCGCCTTCCTCTCTGAGTGTCACGCTCTTTTTCAATAGCAGTTAAATCTCTTCTAAGTTCAGCCATTCGGTGCTCAATACGCCTTCTGTCCAGCTCTAGCTGTTTTTCACCAGATCCCTTATTGGAGAGTCTTCCGCTGCCACCGCCCTGCCTTGAAAGAGACGTTCTCATATGCGCAAGTCTTGGAAGCATATACTGGAGCTGGGCGTATTCTACCTGCTGTCTGGCTTCTTTGGTCTTGGCGCGCTTGGCAAAAATCTGCAGAATAAGTCCTGTTCTGTCTATAACCTCTGTATCAAGAGCCTTTTCAAGGTTTCTTATCTGCATTGGAGATAATGTGTCATTGAATATAATGATATCCGCTTCAAAAACATCCAGGGAATTACGTATTTCTTCAACTTTTCCGCTGCCAATATAAGTACTTCTGTCCGGATTCGGAAGAGACTGCGTAACAGTGCAAGCAACTTCAATATCTATAGCTCTTGTAAGCTCTTTTAACTCATCCATTGACCTCTCAAGATCAAGGTCATTTCCACCCTGATCAAGGCCTACAAGAATTGCTCTTACTTTCTTTTCTTCTTTTATGTTTTCGTACATTCTCTTCCTCACTTCATCCTTATTTCTTTTCCAAGGCAAAAAGAATAAATATACACTTCTTTTACCTTCATACCTGTAGATGCCTCTATGGCCCTTTTATAATAATCGAGCTGTACTTTATATCTTGAAACAAGCTCAGAATCACTCTTTACATGGTCTGTCTTATAATCAAGGAGCACAATCTCTCCATTTTCGATAAAGAACGCGTCGATGATACCCTGAATAAGCACCATTTCTTCATCCGGGAATTTTGCATCAAGCTCTTTTGAAGGAATCCCCATCATAAAGGGCTTCTCACGCATGAGCGCGCCGTTTCTAAAAGCCGCTCCCATTCTTTTTCCAAGGCTCGTCTCCAGGAAAGTAGCAATATCAGTGGCTTTGATTGACTTCGTATACTCAGGCGGGATCACGTGGAGCTTTTCTTTTTGCATCAGCCACTCTTTTACTGCCGACGCAATATCATCTTTAGTTTTGGCAAAAAGACTCTCTTCCCCATAGATTGGTTCATCCAAAAGCTCCATTACTCTATGGTAAGCGGTTCCCCTCTCTGCACCTGAGAGCACATCTTTAGAAGAAGGGCTGTCATTTTTCACTTCAGGCTCTTCATAACTTATCTCTCTGGTAAATACTTCACCTTCCTCATGCAGCTTTTTGCTCTTTAATTCTGTAACAGTAGTCTTAGTAAAAAGACCTCTCAAATCCTCGTGGGCATATTTTGCCTCAAACTTTGCTCTTAGTCGTTCTGATAACTGCTCATCAAAACAGGTATCAATATCCCCCTTTAAGTTCTCAAGCCTCATTGCACCTTTTACATTTTCATTTCCAAGGGCATCTGATAGTTCAGTATCATTCATACTCTTAAACTCAAAAGCTATGTTTCCGGCATCTTTATCCACAAAGGGCAGGTAATTCTCTTTTGCAATCCCCAGCTTATCAAGAAGTTTTTCTACACTTGGATGCCTTATGACAGATGGCAGGATAATATCAAGATAACTGTCCGCAGAGGTCTTCATGGAATATGGTAAAAGATTATTTCCTGCTATTACCGGAATGTTCCTTATAACGCCCTCCAGCTTATCATTCAGACTCTTGCAGGAAGCCGTCATAATAAGCTTTTCTTTCGCACGTGTAAGCGCAACATACAGTACTCTAAGCTCTTCGCCAAGGCTGTCTTTTTCCATTTTATCTGCGATGATCAGGCGCTTTAATGTGTCATATCGCACTCTAAGCTCAGTATCTATACACTTTACACCTATTCCAAGATCAATGTCAGCAATCAGGTCACCCTTTGTATCCATCTTGTTAAACTTTTTGGAAAGTCCTGCCACGAAGACTACAGGGAATTCCAGTCCCTTACTCTTATGGATAGTCATGATCCTGACTACATCCGCATTTTCATCAATGATTCCTGCTTCGCCGTAATCCACCATTGAAATCTTCAGATGTTCAATATATCTGATAAAGTGGAACAGTCCCTTAAAGCTTGATTTTTCAAAGCTAAGCGCCCTGGAAAGAAGCTGATCAAGGTTTGCTTTCCTCTGACTTCCGGAAGGAAGGGCTGCTATATACTTATCATAGCCTGTCTTTCTGATAATATACTGAAGAAGCTCATGAACAGGCGTGTAAACGGACATCTCCCTAAGTTCCTGCAAAAAGTCCGTAAATTCGGCTAATTTTTGATATTTCCCCTTGTCATTATTAACAAGTTCAACAAGTCCATGATAAAAAGAGTCATCAGAACCAATTGCTATTCTATATTCAGACAGTTCCTCATCAGTAAAACCTCCAATAGGTGAATGCATCACACCCACAAGTGGAATGTCCTGAAGGGGATTATCAATTATAGTCAGTATATTAAGCATTGTGCTGATCTCACCGGTCTCAAAATAACCACTTTTCGATTCAATATAAGCAGGGATGCCCTGAGCCTCAAGAACGCTCTTAAAGGCATCATCCCAACCGGCATTACTTCTTAAAAGGATTACAATATCCTTAAACTTAAGCTTTGGATCAGCTTTCATAAGCTCTTTTATGCGGATGGAGATTGCAAGAGCCTCTTTCTCTTTTGTATCATATGAGTCTATATCCACATCAGGATTGGAGACATCTCCTGTAGGTGCCCCATCTATCATAATGAGTTCCGGTGACATGTCAAATGCAGGACTTTCATACTCTGCTCCGGTCACAAGCTCCGCATCCTTGTCATATTCTACTCCGCCAAGGTCTTTGCCCATTATCTTTTTGAAGATAAAGTTTGTTATCTCAAGAACTTCTTTTCTACTTCTAAAGTTCTTGTGAAGGTCTATTCTGCGGTCCTTTGATGAGACATCCTTGGAATATGTCCCAAGTTTTTCCATAAAGATCTCTGGTCTGGCAAGTCTGAATTTGTAGATACTCTGCTTAACATCACCTACCATGAACCTCTCAGACTTTGTAACATCTTCGCCGGAAATTGCCTTAAGCATCATCTCCTGAACATTATTGGAATCCTGGTACTCATCGATCAGCACTTCTTTGTAGTAATCTCTGTATTCAAGCGCCACAGCAGAAGGTGTATCACCAGGATGGTCTACCAATATCTGCAGCGCAAAATGCTCCATATCAGAAAAGTCGATCATCTGCTTTTCTCTTTTTTTGTCATCAAAGCGCTTTTTAAACTCTTTCGTAAGCCTGCAAAGCTCTCTGACTGCTCTGTCGCAGAGCTTCATCTGCTCGACTATTACATCTGCAGTCAGAGCCAGATAGTCCTCTGTCAGCTTCTTTATTTCATCCTTAACACCATTTCTTACCTTCTGAACATAATCTTTTTTATCGGGGGATACGGAATCGTCCTTTTTTCCTGGGAGTCTGCCAAAAGAAATCCCGCGAACCCTGTCAAATAGCTCATTGTAGGTATTATATCCCAAAACCGCATAAATACTGTCTTTTTCCTGTTCCAAAAGATCACCATACATATACGGGCCATCAGGTTCCTCACAAATCTTTATGGCCGCTGACAACTTATCCACAGATTCCTGCAATGAACTTTTGATATATGCGACACAGTCTTTAACCCACGAAAGCTCATCAAAGTTTTCACCTTCAACCAAATAATCTCCTGCTCTCTCATCAAGCCAGTCCATTGGCCAGGGCATACTTTCAGAAAACTTGTAGAGCTTATATATATATTCCTCAACTTTTTTGTCACTGCTTCCTGTACCGAAATAGTTTATGCAGTAAACAAAATCTTCATTCTGTCCGTCTTTAGCAAGGGCATATTCCTCCTCCAGAAGATCCTGCATTACATCTTCCATGAGGAGTTTTAATTCTCCCTCATCCCCTACCCTGAAAGATGGATCAAGTCCAATATGATTGAAATTGTTTCTGATAACATACTGGCAAAAAGAGTCAATGGTTGTTATCTGGGCATTATGAATAAGCGTCTCCTGCTTTTGGAGATGCTTGTTATCCGGCTCTTCTTCAAGTTTCTTTTGGATAGCCAGTGTTATTTTTTCTTTCATCTGAGAAGCAGCGGCCTTTGTAAAGGTCACAACAAGGAGATGATCGATATCAACATCGCTGCTGATCATCTGTATGATCCTCTCTACCAGCACAGCTGTTTTTCCTGAACCTGCTGCCGCTGAAACCAATATATTAGATTTTCTTGCGTCTATTACCGCCTGCTGTTCTTCTGTAAATGTGACTCCCATTTATCCAACCTTCTAATTTCAAATATTAAATCCACAATTAATTATTCTGATTTCGTATGAGTTCCATTGCTTCGTCACTCTTGATGTCCAGTTTTCTCATGGAATAACCCGATATTTTCTCGTCATAACCGCAGATAGACCTGTAGGAACAGTATGTACAAGGGGTTATATCACCCATTTCATAAGGGTTAACCTTTATTTCTCCCTGAAGGATCCTGTTTCCAAAGTCTTTTATCTTGGAATCCACAAATTTTGAGATAGCTTCGTAATCATCCAGGGTAACAGTTGTTGATCTGGCTGACACTGTTCCATCCTTTTTCAGCTCCACAGGAATAACATCGGACTTGCCATTTAGCCCTTCATCTAAAAGGTTTATGACATCCATATTTTCGTTGACCAAGCCAGTCGTTCTCAGCTTATCCTTTATAGCCTCATTGATATCATCCGGTTGCAAATCTGCTTTTCCATCTGCCAGAGGATCATCAACGTGATAATACAGCACTGCTGCCGGAACTGTATCTTTTCCACCGTGTTTTTTCTTAACTGCTGCGGTTGCAACGTTCATATACATTACAAGTTGCAATTGCAGTCCATAATAAAGCGCTGCCACATTAAATTTATGTCCGCTTGATTTAAAATCTATAACCTTCACATAGACATGGTCAGAATCTTCGCATAGATCGATTCGGTCAATGCGTCCATGTAATTTCATGCTGGTGAGGATATTATTTTTTTCATCTTCAGACAGAGTTATATTTATCTCATCGATATTACCCGCATCTCTAAAATCCATCTCCACATATGCAGGCTCAAAGTGCCCTTTAGAGATCTGATACTTTAGAGTGTCCACAGTTCTTGTAAGGATCCTCTTTATGCGCTCTGTCATGTACTGATTACGGGCACTGCTCATAAGTATTGTTTCGCCATAACCGGTGATACATTCGGTTAAAATACGATTTAACAATTCATCGGACTCTTCTTTTGTGATGTCTGTCCATTTCTTTTGCCCGCTCATGACCTCATGGGTGTATTTTTCCAAAACTTCGTGGAAAACAGTTCCAAGATCTGCCGCATTAAATTCATACTCTTTTCTCTCTTCAAGCCTCAGACCATACTTAAGGAAATGTGAATAGCAACATCTTGCAAACTGTTCAAGACGGCTTACGGAATTCTCCAGATTGGCTCCATATAAAGACAAGGCGATCATCCTGGATAATGGTTTATCCTCATAATGTTTAAAGGCAGCCTCTGTGATCCTGTTAAGAATCCTGCTGTTTTCCATGTCTATCTTTGAGAGAGTCCTATAGAGCGTTATAAAGTCTGACTTTTCCCTGCCTTCTAAGATTCCAAGTGCATATCTTCTCAGCATCTCAGAGATCTTATCCATGCTGTCTTCTGCTGTCACAAGCTGACCTTCAAAAGTTCCCTCCTCAGGCTTTTCCACAGTTATCCCCGGAAACATCTGAATGAGCTTTGGAACCAGATAAGCAGGTCTAAGTGATTTACCATCCGCTCCCAGCTCTGCGTAGGACAAAAACAGCCTGTCTGTCGGTTTTGTAAGGTTCATATACAG
Organism: Butyrivibrio sp. AE2015; assembly: GCF_000420825.1. Lineage (GTDB taxonomy): Bacteria > Bacillota > Clostridia > Lachnospirales > Lachnospiraceae > Butyrivibrio. Next base: position 46,146 of record NZ_ATVR01000013.1, read on the forward strand.
ATATAGTCTCTGAATATACATCTGCTGCCTTGGAGTTGGCGCAAGTTCTACCCCTGTATCAAGTTCAAGCAGGTATTGCCTGTCAATATCAGAGAGAATTCCTCCTGTACCTGTTCCTGAGGGAATATAACCGTCATTAACTCCAAGCAAAAAGAGAACCTTTACCTCTCTAAGCCTTGTTCTTTCTATGTCTCCGACAATTATCCTGTCAACATCCTGAGGGATGGTACCAACTTCGATCTCAGAAAAGCCCGCGCTTAAGATATCCCTATACTCAGAGATATCAATTTCATCATCGCCAAGAAGCTCATCGATCTGCTTTAGAAGATTTAATATCTTGTCATAGATCTGCTCATATTCCCTTGCTTTTTTCTCATTTCCAAGAGATCTGAACTTTTCCTTATAGCCATCAAGCTTTTCCTTACAATTTTCAGTTTCTATTACCTGTACAAGAGCCCTGGTTATATCGGATACTTTACCTTTCTTATTCTCAAACAAAGGTTTAAGGCAAAGGCTTATCTGCTCGCGCATTCCCTCAAGTTTTTCAAGTAAAAGGAGCTCTTTTTCTGAATCTTTTTCCTTGAATGAAGACTTGAATTTCTTGGGCATATGCCTAAGGAATCTGTCCTCCCACTGCTTTCTTCCCTTGATTCCAAGAGCTCTTACATAATTTTCCAAAAGATCTGTATCTTCAGCAGAAAAAGAGGTCATTCCACTTCGCATGTAGTGGAATACATCCTCATACTTATACCCTGAAATAACTATGTTTATGGCACTGGTTATATACTCAATAAAAGGATTCAAAAGCAAGCTGCTATTCTTGTCGATGTAAATCGGAATATTGAACTTTTTCGCTTCATCCTCAAGGATATCACTGTAATTATCAAGTCCTCCGCACACAAGGGCAATATCCCTGTAAGCATAGCTTTTTTCTCTTATAAGGTCCGATATCTTTATCAGTGTCTGCCTGACTTCCTCAAAAGGTGAACTTGCCTGATAGATCGATATGACATCCTGCTCTTCTTCATATTTGAGTTTGTTATATCTAAAGAGATTCTGTTCCAGAAAGGCCAGTGGTTTATTATTCTCAAGCCTCTTCACAGGACTTTCCTGTATGAAAATATCGCCCTGCTCATTTTTAGACATTTCCTGATTTCTTACATTTCTCCATGCGTCAAAGCTCATATTTCCGGGATACTCGAGCTTTTCAAGGTCAAGAACAGTCTTTTTTGTAAGCATAAAAAGATCCTGCTCTTCAAAAGTACCTTCATAGGGATCACTAAGTGGGCTGATAGTAAGAGATACCACTACTTCGCTTGCCACATCCATAAGAGCTTTGATAACTCTGTACTGTATAGGGGTAAATCCGGTAAAACCATCAAAGACTATGACGCTGTCCTTCATCAGTTTAGAGTTCGGAATCTCTCTGCACAAAACGTCCAAAGTCTCCTCAGTAGTGATATACTTACCCTCAATGTATTTTAAAAATTCACTGTAAAGAAGCCTCAAATCCTTGATCTTGGAATTAAGTGCACCCTTAGAAGAGCTCTTTTCCTCAAGCATGGAAAGGGCCTCATCTGAAATGCCATATTGCATAAACTCAGAGATAGTTGATTTTACCTCATCAATATAGCCGGGCTTATGCATGTTTTTTCCTATAATTGGGAGTTTGGCGCCAAGAATATCTGCGACACGCCTTAGAACAAGGCTTTTTCCCAGATCATCAAGCACAGAAAAAGAGCTTATGGAAAGTTCTTCAAATATCCTGTGCGAAAGCCTTCCAAAGCTCAGTACATCTATATTCATTATAGCGTGAGAAGGATGCATTTTTACTACATCCTTCTGGGTCTGCATCGTAAACTGATCAGGAACTATTATATAAAAAGATTTCCCCGGTTCCTCGATACTTCTTTTTATTACCTCGTTATATAATCCGGTACTTTTCCCCGAACCGGATGCCCCAAAACAAAATCTAAGCATACCTATCCACTTTCGATTGGTGTATTTAGTTATATATCCTGTCATCGCTGACATCATCAGCATATCTGCAGCAGGATATATACTTCCACCTATCATTATAGTAGAAAGGAAGTATCATGTACATCTGCATTCTTCCATTATCACCGGGAATTGCAGAATGGTAATAATCCACAAGATAATCTCTGTCAACCTTCTTTACTCTTTCAAGAACAGTTGTTATGTCATAAAACTTTCTAAATCTCTCTCTATCCTGTTCATACAGATACATATTTGAATACATCTGAACTGCTTTTACAGCATTTGACTCTATATCTGCAACTGCAAGCTGATCTGAATTCAGGAATATATTCTCAACTGTTCCATCTTCATCATAAAGATCCACTCTAAAGTACTGACTAAATACATGTGCCATCGCAACCTGAATATTGTCAGATTTCTTGGCTTCGCCGTGCATTGTGATATTTCTTGAAACTATTGCAAAAGCAGCCTTACATCCATGCCTCGAAATGAACCTGATTTTAGTATTAATCACGCTCCCGTTAACAACCAAGTCCATTTCAGCTCTCTTATCACTTGACATCTCGGCCTTTTTTGATATTTCCAAAAGTCTTTTTGTCTCGGTGAGATCAACATTCTGATTCCTTTTATTTGCCTCATTCACACTTGATATGCCAAGGCTGCTCAAAAAATTCCTATAAGCATCGTTGGCATAAATAATAATCGGCTTTTCATCAATAATTTCATATAATCCAATAGGAAGGTTATTAATAACCTGCATAGTTTTGGGACGAAGTGGTGTACTCCCAAGGAAATTTATTCCGCCTATATCGTCATAGTACTCATGATAATCAACATCTTCACAGATCTCCAAAGTGCTCTCCTTTGGCCTGTCAATATCTGTCGCAGGTTTAGGTTTTCCAAAAAAATATCCCTGAATCTTTTCACAACCTATTCGCCTTAAGAACTCATACTGTTCCTGAGTCTCCACACCTTCGGCAAGGGTGTGAATCCCAAGCTCTTTTGCCATGTTTACAATCGTCGCAAGAATAACTCTTGATTTTTTATTTGTCTCAAATTCCCTTATAAAGCTCATGTCTATTTTGAGCATATCAAAATCATAGGATTTAAGGTTGCCGAATGATGAATATCCTGCCCCAAAATCATCCATCCAAACCTGATATCCGGCATCTCTGAATTTCTTTATTTCGCCTCCAAGAAAAGTTGAACCGCTGGCTATTGCACTTTCCGTAACTTCTATGTTAAGAAGCTTTTGGGGAATCCCATACTTTTCTCTGCACTTATCAATTTCTGCCATTATGTCGCACAGTTCAAAATCAAGTCTTGAAAGGTTAACTGAAACCGGCTCCACACAAAAACCACTGTTTATATCATCCCTTAGGTCTGCGCACACCATATCAATGATGTATATATCAAGCTTATGTACCAAATGCACGCTTTCAAGCACTTCCACAAAAATAGCAGGTGATATCATGCCATGCACAGGATCCATCCACCTTGCAAGCGCTTCATATCCGCAAACCTTTCCCGTAAGTGCCCTGACTTCTTTTTGGTAATATACAGTAAAATATCTCTTTTTGAATGCACTCTCAAAATTATCAATTACATACTGCCTTAGTTCATTCTTTTTATTTAGCTCGTCAGAATAGAAATTATTATCCTTGTCATAAACTCTTATAATGTCATCACAAGCAATCTTTGCTCTGTCTATGAACAAAACAGGGTATGCTTCATCGCCACGCACCTTATAAATGCCTGCCTTAATACGCATATTCAGGTTTCTTTCATATTTGCGCGCAGCATTTCTTAATTGATCAAGCTTTTCTATTATTTCATCTTCCTGAAGCTTTTTGGAAAGAATGATGAACTGATCTCCTGTCCTTGCAATAAGCGACTGATCAAAGATTCTCTCTATCTCTGTAGCTACGCCTTCGAGGAACTCATTTCCTCCCAGAAAACCAAATCTTTGGTTAAAGGACTTGAAATTCATTATATTCAGATAAATAACCACAGTAATATCTGATGCAGAATACTCTCCATTTCCTTGAAGGTGATCCAATACACCCGTAAGATTATGGAGCCCTGTCAGATTATCCATATGGCCATATTCATCTAACTTTCCCTGTTCAAATGAACTCATAAAGCACCCCGCATCATACCAAAAAGAGCCAATAATCCCTATTGGCATATATACAAATTGTAACACAGCTAATGTAAACAAAGTGTATATATAACGTTATTTCAGATTTTTTTTATCATTTAGTTATAATTGCAATTCACTTAAGATTGTGTGAAAATTATTAGGATCAAATATAAGCATGACAGGGGTAAAAACATGAATTTTGAAGATATTACTGCACAAAGCCGTCAGGCCGTAACCGAGATACTTGAAAAAGCACGCCTTAAAGCAGGCGATATCTTTGTGATAGGATGTTCCTCAAGTGAGATCCTTGGTGACCAGATAGGAACAGCCACAAATCTGGACTCAGCAAATGCAGTGTACGATGGCATTATGCCTGTTTTAAAAGAAAATGGCATATTTGCAGCTGTGCAGTGCTGTGAACACTTAAACAGAGCTCTTGTAATGGAAAGAGCCGCCATGGAAAAATACGGATTTGAACAGGTTAATGCAATTCCTCAGCCAAATCACGCAGGTGGCGCCATGGCAACAGTCAGCTACCAGAGATTTGAGGATCCTGTTCTTGTAGAATCAATATGTGGAAAAGCTGACGCCGGAATCGATATCGGCGGAACCATGATCGGAATGCATATGCATAGCGTTGTAGTTCCCATGAGAATATCACTCAGAAAAATAGGTGAAGCTCCCATCATCTGTGCACGCCACCGCCCTAAATATGTCGGCGGCCAGCGTGCTATCTATGATGAGAACCTTATGTGATTTGGTCTTCCCTATGTCTTCATTAATGGTGGAAAAGACGAAGTCCTGTAAAGGCCATTACCATGTCATGGCTGTTTGCTGCTTCGATAACATTGTCATCACGAACAGATCCGCCAGGCTGAGCAACATATTTTACGCCGCTCTTATATGCTCTCTCGATGTTGTCACCGAATGGGAAGAAAGCATCTGATCCAAGAGCAACATCAGTGTTCTTATCAAGCCATGCTCTCTTCTCAGCCTCTGTAAATACAGGTGGCTTCTCCTTGAAAATGTGCTCCCACTTTCCATCAGCAAGAACATCCATGTAATCAGCACCGATGTAGAGGTCAATAGCATTGTCTCTGTCTGGACGCTTGATAGTATCAAGGAAAGGAAGATTAAGAACCTGTGGTGCCTGACGAAGGAACCAGTTATCTGCCTTGGAACCTGCAAGACGTGTGCAGTGGATTCTTGACTGCTGTCCCGCTCCGATACCGATTGCCTGACCACCCTTTACATAGCAAACTGAGTTTGACTGTGTATATTTAAGTGTAATAAGAGCGATAATAAGATCAATCTTAGCTGACTCAGGAAGCTCTTTGTTATCTGTAACAATATTTTTGAGCATTTCTTCATTAATCTCTATGAAGTTGTGTCCCTGTTCAAAAGTTACTCCAAATACCTGCTTTTTCTCTATTTCTTCAGGTACATAGTTCTCATCGATCTTGATAACAGCATAGTTACCATTCTTTTTTGCCTTAAGGATCTCAAGGGCTTCATCTGTGTAGCCGGGAGCAATGATTCCATCTGAAACTTCTCTTTTTACAAGTCTTGCTGTATCAGCATCGCAAACATCAGAAAGTGAGATAAAATCTCCAAATGATGACATTCTGTCAGCTCCGCGGGCTCTTGCATATGCATTGGCAAGAGGGCTAAGCTCTCCAAGGTCTTCTACCCAATAGATCTTCTTTTCAATATCTGTAAGAGGTGTTCCTACTGCAGCACCTGCAGGTGAAACATGCTTAAATGAAGTTGCAGCAGGAAGTCCTGTTGCTTTCTTAAGTTCCGATACAAGCTGCCATCCGTTGAGGGCATCAAGAAGGTTGATATATCCAGGTCTTCCGTTTAATACTTCTATAGGAAGGTCGCTGCCGTTCTCCATATATACGCGTGAAGGCTTCTGGTTAGGGTTACATCCATATTTAAGCTGAATTTCGTTCATGAGATTCTCCTTTTTATTAATTACAATTTCATTTATCAGCCACAGCTCATTCAAGCCTGGCTTTGTTTTGCCTAACAAAATCAGGCATTTTTGTTGATAATGCGTGTCTCATACTTGCCTGTCGCAATTTCAATATATCTTGTGAAAAGAGATACCTTGTTATCTGCATTAAGTGCATTCCACACATTATTTGTAAATGTATCAATGTCTCCTGCGATATTTACTCTTGTTGGCTCTCCTTCAAAGCTTGGAAGAGGATTTCCATCCTGCATGTATGTGTGGATGAAGTATCCTTCGCCAGCTTTTGGGTTGTCATAGGTGTATGTGAATCTAAGGCACTGGCTTGGATCGCCATTGTTGCTCTTTAAGATAGACATAGCAAAATCATACTTACCATCTTCAACATTCATAAGACCTGAAATTCTAGGTGTGTAGTTAGGAGCATCAGGCTCAAACTCTCTTGTTCTGAGTGACTCTTCAAAAGTCTTTCCTTCCTTCATAAGGTCATAAACTGTATCAGTCTGATCACCGTTAGTAACGATTGTAGAATTTCCAAGAACGCGAACAGGTGCGTAAATGATAAGGCTTGGATCCTCCATCTTGGAAGGGTCAAAAGCCTGTGTTCTGATGCCTTCTCCATCTTCTACAAATACACGGTTTCTTGAGTTTTCACTTCTTCCCATAATGAAATATGCACATACCGCATACTTTCCATCCTCAGAAGTACCAATAACAATGCCTCTTCCAGGGTATGAAGTGCTTCCGATCTCTTTCTGTAAATCTATCATATTGTCTCCTCTCTAGGGGGAATTGCTCCGGATCCGGATAAAACACAAAAGAAAAGCCTGAGCAATCCTTAACTTGATTGCCCAGGCGGTCGACTTAATATTATTATCCATACTCCCATGTGGTTACCCACTTATCCGCCAGTTGTATGGACAAGATAAACATACACTTTTTGAATCCAAATTTCAAGATGGCATTTTGACTAAAATGCTTTTTGTAATGACTCATTAGGACGCACTAACGAACTGCGAAGCGTAGAGATTGTAGTAAGCGCCCTTCTTTGCCATAAGGCTCTCATGATCACCCCACTCAAGAATTCCACCATCATCGATAAAGAATATTCTGTCTGCATTCTTTATGGTCGAAAGCCTGTGAGCCACAACAAATGAGGTTCTCTTTTTAAGCAACTCCTCTATTCCTCTCTGAACCAATATTTCCGTTTTGGTATCGATATTTGAGGTTGCTTCGTCAAGTATGAGTATCTTAGGATCAGTCAAAAGAGTTCTCGCAAAGGCAATAAGCTGCCTCTGTCCATTTGACAATCCTCCGCCTCTTTCTGTGATCACAGTATCATAGCCATTCTCCATCTTTTCAATGAAATCATGGGCATGTACAGCCTTTGCTGCAGCGATCATCTCCTCATCAGTAGCATCCGTTTTTCCGTACTTGATGTTATCCCTGATAGTACCTGAAAACAGGTAATTATCCTGAGTCATGATACCAAGCTGACTTCTAAGGGACTGTATTGTAACCTTGCTGATGTCTTTGCCATCAACCAGAACGCGCCCGCTCTTGGTATTGTAGAATCTGCTGATAAGGCTCACTATCGTTGTCTTACCTGCACCGGTAGGACCAACAAGTGCTATTGTCTCACCTTTTTTAGCCTTAAAGCTTACATCTTTTAATATGTCCACATCAGGCTCATCGGGATATGCAAAGGTAACATGGTCAAATTCCACATTGCCCTTGATCTCAGGCATATCCTCTGCCCCCTCGCCATTTTTCACAAGAGGCTCCATATCCATGATCTCGTAAACACGCTCTGCTGATGCAATATTTGTGATTAGCTTATTGTAGTAGTTTGCAAGATTTCTTATAGGGTTAAAAAACATTCCAAGGTACAGAACGTACGCTGACAAAGTGCCTATGGACTCTGCAGTAACTCCAAGCCTTGTCACAGCAAGATAATACAAAGTGGCTGTTCCCAGTCCTCCTGCAATCTCAATTGTAGGGCTATACAGGTCTGCAATAACAACTGCCCTTCTGAAGGCATGTATCACCTCATCAACAATATCTCCAAACTCCCTGTTGGCTTCATCTTCAGCGTTAAAGCTCTGTATAACTGACACTCCCTCAATTCCTTCATGAATAAAGGCTGTCATGTTAGAGTCCTTCTTTTTCCACATCTGCCATCTCTTATGAGCGAGAATCTCACAAAAATATAACCCAAAGAGAATAATTGGCACTGCAACTGCCGCTGATAGTGAAAGCACTGGGCTCTTTACGATCATTATTACCAGGATCACTATAAGGCTTACTGCTTCCGGAGCAAGAGTTGTTATAGTGCTTGAAAGAACCTCTTTTAGCGCATTTACATCACCTGTGACCCTTGCAAGGATCTTACCTGAGGGCCGCTGATCAAAAAAGTCCACTCCAAGCTCCTGTATGTGGATATAGAGCTTTCTTCTGATATTCAGGATCATGTCATTTGAAATATCTGCCATGATCCGCCTCCATACCCTGGTTGCAAAATAGCTGATTACTGCAAGTCCTATCATGATGCCGGCCATTATAAACAGGCCTCTCACATTCCCGTTTACTATCTCATCATCTATTACTTTTTCTATCAAAAGTGGATAAACCGTTGATATCGCTACTGTCAAAAGAATAAGCAGCGTAACTGCTACGATTTTTCCTCTGTACTCCAGGAGATTGGCAAAAAGTCTTTTTAGAACATCGACCTTTATGCTCTCCTTTAATTCCTCATCTTCTCTGGTGCTGTTTATAGCCATGTAAACACCTCCTTATGCCTTATCCAATGTTGCAGGTAAAAGAATTACTGCCCTGAAGCCATAGCTCTTCTATAGTCGCCGTATTGAGCTTCATATGTGCTGTAATAGAGGCCTCTTTTCGCTAAAAGTTCAGCATGTGTGCCCCTTTCTTTTACCATTCCGTTTTCCAAAACAATGATCTCATCGGCATCTTTAACTGATGAAATTCTGTGACCGATGATGATCTTACTCATATCTTTCTTATCTTTAAGTTCCTGCTGAATAGCTGCCTCAGTCTCCATATCAAGGGCTGATGTGGAATCATCCAGAATTAGAAGATCAGCTTTTTTAGCAAGAGCTCTCGCAATAGAAAGTCTCTGCTTTTGTCCGCCTGAAAGGCCAATTCCCCTCTCGCCGATAACTGCGTCATAACCATCTGTGATCTTTTCCACAAATTCCTTGGCATGGGCGCTTTTTATGGCGCGCCTTACAGTAATGTCATCCATTGTAGCCTTGCTTCCAAGTCTCACATTTTCAGTGATGGTATCTGAGAAAAGAAATACATCCTGCGTAACGACTGATGAAAATGCTCTTATATCAGCCATTGACATATCCTTTATGTCTTTTCCATTGATCCTGACGGCTCCTTTTGAAGTGTCATAAAACCTCTCAATGAGATTGACTATCGTGCTCTTTCCTGCTCCGGTAGCTCCCATGATTCCAAGAGTCTTGCCCTTCTCAATGGTAAAAGAAATATCTTTAAGGATCTTCTTTCCTTCCATCTCGAAACTCACATTGTCAAAAGCGATTTCTCCGCTTCTAACCACGCTCTCCATAGATAGCTCTTTTTCTTCACCCCATGCATCCATTGGAGCATCAGTTATTTCAGGCTTTGTAGACATAACCTTTTCAATCTTTTTGTATCCTGCAAGTCCCTGAGAAACAAGTGACAACATCCATCCAAGATTCTCGATTGGCCATACGATGCTGATCGAATATGATACAAAAGCCACAAGGGTACCATATGTGATGCTGCCCTTAATAGCCGCATATCCTCCAATTGCTACCACGAAGGTCTGCATGATCTTTGGAATCATTCCAAGAAGAGGATCCGTGTCCGCAAGATCTGTAGCAAACTTTTTGTTGGAATCTGCATATTCAAGATTCTTTTCATCAAACTTCTTAAGCTCACTGCTTTCAGCAGAAAATGCCTTAACTGTCCTTACTCCCGATATATTCTCTTCCACTACCTTGGTAAGAGCGGCGTTCTTTTCGCTGATATCGTCATAGTCCTTGTTAAGCTGTTTTTCCAGATGAAGAGCTATATAAGCAAGCGGCGGCATGAATACAAGCGGAACTATACTGAGCTTCCAGTTAAGTGATACCATGCAGATGATGACTCCAAAGAAATAAATGGTCGCCTCTGTCATGAGCATTCCAACAAAGCCTGTAAGGTCCCACACTGAGCCGGCATCATCCTTAACTCTTGCCATAAGTTCGCCGGTATTGTTTTTGTCAAAATAGCCCTTATGAAGTGAAAAGATATGCTTCATCATATCCTTTCTAAGGCCTGAAGCCACGCGGCATCCCGACATGTCACACAAAAACTCTTTGACAAACTGGAAAACTGCCCTTCCAAGGCCTGCTGCCACGTACAGGAGAATATCTCTCCTGAATATATCCATATTTCTTCCCACGATCACATCATCCACCATGGAAAGCGTTATAAACGGCACGAGAATATCAACCAGGGTACTTAAGACAAGGCATATACCGCCGATTAAATATCTCCACCAGTTCCTAAAAATGTACTTTTTCATAAATATCACATCCTTTTGCGCTGCGCGCTGTTGCTAAAACTAGTTGTCAAAAAAGAAAAACGATAGGAAATCCCATGGAGATCCTACCGTTTCTTACACCAAAGACTGGCGCCGTTATCTTTGTGCATAAAAAAAGCGCGATCTCCATTTGCGGAAACCGCGCTGATAATACATTCGAGTATACTTACATCAAGCAAACTCCAGCGAGGTAACCACATTATTCCTATTAACTAAATTATTAAGTCTAACTCTGATAATCATTATTGTGTTTACCTCCTTTCGTATTTTTATTGACTATAAATACATTATTATGATTGACTAAACTTGTCAACAAAAAAATATCGTAAACACTATTTCTTTTTAATTCCAAGTACTGCCCACCTGAAAAAGGGGATCCTTGAGATGATCTCATATAGTCCATAGCCAAATACAAAACCAGCGACAAGGCTAAGCATATAACATGCTAATGGGGGCAATAACCTGTTCTTGGCAAATATAAATGCCATGGATGAAATTCCCAAATAATGGAAAACATAGAGGCCAAAACTCTTTTTACTCATCCAGGTAAAAAAGCTGTTTGTAAAATCTAAGTATCTCGCCATACCTGATAACACTGCCAATGAACCAAAGTACGCACAGGCTGCAAAAAGCGGCCCTCTGTTTATAGGGACATCAGCGTAATTTTTACCCTTTTGCACCAAAAAGTACAAAACCGAGAAACTTATGCACAAAAGAAATCCAAAGAGCATAAATCCCCAGGTATATTTCTTAAGCTTCTCCATTACTTCATCGTTTGAAAAAACAAAGTAACCCAGCATGAAGAATACAAAATAAAACCCGAATCTGTAAACCACAACAATAGGTGTATTAAGGATCTGTGCTGCTCCCCAAACAGGCAGGTATAAAAGGATCACCATCCAAATGGGAGTTTTAGCCCCAAGCTCAAGAAGCCTGTTTTTTTCGATCTTTCTCAATAGAATTAGTACCATGCTATATAACCAGAGAAGATGCATAAACCACAATACACCACTTCCTGATGCAACCATTATCAGGAAAATCACAGGCTTTGGCACTCCCATGGCAGGCAGATCCTGAAAAGCTGTCCCTAAGCTAATGTTTATGTATCCTTGAATGAACTGGAATGCAAAAAGTCCAATAGTCGAAGGCACCAGTAATTTCAGGGTTCTGGCGCTAATAAAGTCCTTGTCACTGTGTTTATCAAGATATATCCTGCTGCTTATCCCTGCCACAATGAATAGAAGTGGCATAAACCAAGGATACACAAAATACTGAAAAATATCGTAATATTGTACATCCAGGTTCGTGATCTTTCCAACTCCGCCAACGATTCCTTCTGCGTTATACATATATAGAACATGATATAAAACAACGATCACTACAGTAATCCATCTGATATTATCAAGATAATGCCTGCGCATTTTTTTGCTCCTTTCATATCCCATTATCATAATACCGAACATAAAAGGAGCAGTAAATATTTTCACTTATTTTATATTGTTTTACACTGAATCCTCTTTCAGTGCCTCTATGATATTGTCATCCTTTATCTTATTAACACTAAGCGCCATGCTGATTCCAAGTATTCCAAATACTGCAGCTATCACGATCAGATACATAAGCCAGTCCAGATCAAATGTAAAAAGATTGCTCTCAAATACGTTATACATCAATAGGCTGAGCACGATAGATGCCGGGATTCCGAACATGAGTGCCTTTATGCCATAGAGCATTGTCTCAAGTCTTATCATCTTTTTAAAACCGCCACTTGAAAGGCCTACTGACTTGTACATAGCAAACTCCTTTCTCCTAAGGAGCACTCCCGTTGATATGGTGTTTACAATATTTGCTATGGCAATGAGCGTCAAAAGCGCAGTGAACCCATACATTGCAGTCTTAAGCATCAAAGTGACCGTATCCATTACCATGGCTGTATCGGTCAGGTCAGAACAATAGTAATTGTGATATCCCTCACCCTCAAACATTTGGTATATTCTGTCGTAAACTTCCCTGTGATCAGTCGTTTCAACTCCCAGATCTACAACCAGTTTTTCCTCAGGAAGCACCTCTTTTGCCTTGGAAAAATACATAGATGCCGGTACATAGACAGCTATATTGGTCTTAGGAACCAGATCGTAAACCTTATTGTCGGCATCATATTTCACAAAAGCTTGTATTTCCACAGCCGGCGGATACCCCTGTGTCTTATCGTAGTGTAAAGACTGGCCCAAAATTTCATCATTAAACACTTCGCTTGGTTTCTTTTCGTGGAAAAAGTCATTTAGCAGCACGCCTTTCAAAGTATCCTGATAATAGTCATCCCGCTCAAGTCCGTTGTCAGCAAGTATCTTATCAAATTCCTGATCATCAATTGCCAAGACAAACATTCCCACCAAGTCAAGTTTTGAGAACTCAGGCAAAAGAAACTTCGGGTCAGCAATATCTGTATTAGCAAGTTCAGTCTTAGAATCAGGGCCTTTTTTGAAAAGAAACTGAATCATGCTGACGCTGTACACATCATCAACACCTTCCATATCTTTAAGAGCGTTTCGCAGCTTGCCTTCCTCAGAAAGTGAACAAGACGCTACTATCTGATATGGAATCTGGAATTCAAATTTATTAGCTCTTTCAATTGATTTGCAAAAGAAATTAATAACCAGGAACAGGATAACCGACACTGCGATAGTTACAGTAATAACCTTCCCTTTTACGCCATTTCTTTTTATATTCTTGTAGGCAAGTTCTCCCTCATATCCAAAGATTCTCCTTATAAGAGGGTTTACCTTGAGCTTTCTTGCCTTAACTTTAATAACGTTGTTCTGCCTGAGCGCATCTATTGGCATGACTTTTGCAGCCCTTATCGCCGGGACAAAAGTTGAGATCATTATTGTTATCGCTGCAAAAAATACAATTGCTGCCAAAACACTGATGTCACAAACTATAGGTATTCCACCACTCATTCCCTTGGCAGCAAACAGCATATCCGACTCAATGATCTTTTCGCCAAGAATATCAAGCGTTATTTTAGTTCCTATATATCCCAGCAAAAGCCCCAAAGGGATGCCTACAAATCCCAGAACTAGTCCCTCATAATAAATAGAAAATCTCTTTTGCCTTGCTGTAGCACCCACACTTGCAAGCATTCCCAGATAGCGCATTCTCTCTGTCAATGACATTCCGATAGAATTGAAGATAAGAATGACCGAAGTTCCAATTACAATTGCAAGTGCTATGCCCATCATTACAAAAAAAGATCTGTAAGTTCCGGCACTTCCTTCAAATGAAAAAACGCTCAGCAGGTACTCTGTGTTCAGGCTGTATTTTTTAATTCCATAATACGAAACAATGCTCTTAAGCTGCTTTATTGCAGTGGTGTTGCATTTTTTTAGCTGAATGAACACCTGCGCTTTTTCAGTATCAGGATAAAAATCACTGTCCAGGCCACGAAGTATATCCCAGTCTTTTGTTGGCATATTCCCATGAAGGATTGCTGTTACTGTACATGTCTCGGTTGAAAGCGTCTCAAACTTCTCATTTGAGCGATAATTGCCTCCAAGGTAAAGAAAGCCTTCAAGTTCATCATTTATATATCTATAGCCCTGTTCAAAAGTAAGTGAATCCCCTATTTTAAGGTTTTCAAGGCCATTATCTATGAGGAACTGCTCCTCCACAGCAATTTCCGAAGAATTCTTTGGAAGAGCGCCCTCATAATCAGTTACAACCGCCATAGAAAGATAGTTTTCATCAGCATGCTGGATATTTCCCACTCTGAATCTGTACTCTTTATCATTTATGAGCCTTATGCCGCTCTGTTCTTTTTCCATCTCACAAACGCCTGCTATGGCAATTCTTTTATCCTGAGATAGAGAGGAAAACTGCTCGTAGCTTACCTCGTCAAACTCGGCATGTACATTTCCGTCAGAGCGAACGGCTATGGTTCCAAAAAACTTAAAAAAAGAGAACACTCCAAGGATTATAGCGCTGATAAGTGCTGTGGATGTAGCTATCCCAAGCACAGTTACAATAGTTCTTTTCCTGTTTCCAAAAAGGTGCTTCAAGGTGAGTTTTGATACAATATTCATGATGCCATCACCCCTTCTTTCTTGGAATCACGGGTAATCTGACCATCTTCAATTGTTATAACTCTGTCTGCAGAAAGAGCTATCTTTTCATCATGAGTAATGATTATAACAGTCTGATTGTTCTCTTTATTGAATTTGCGCAAAAGAGATATGATTTCCCTGCTATTTTCCGAATCAAGGTTTCCTGTTGGCTCATCTGCAAGAAGCAGTGCCGGATGATTCATAAGAGCTCTTCCAATGGAAACTCTCTGCTGCTGTCCTCCTGAAAGCTGTCCGGGAAGATGTGATAATCTGTCCTTAAGCCCAAGCTTTTCCACAAGATCTTTTAAAAGCTTTTTATCCGGTTTCTTACCATCAAGCAAAATGGGGAGCGTCATGTTTTCTTCCACATTTAGTATTGGAATAAGATTGTAAAACTGATATATAAGTCCTATGTTTCTTCTGCGGAAAATAGCAAGTTTTGTTTCATCTAGCTTTCCAATATCTGTTCCTGCTATGTTGACAACACCTGAGGATGGTACATCAACGCCTCCTAAAATATGCAAAAGCGTTGACTTACCGGAGCCTGAAGGCCCTACAATCGCCACGAATTCCCCTTGCTCTATATCAAAAGAAACGTCTTTAAGGGCATCGACTCTCGTTTCTCCATTTCCATATACTTTGCAAAGGTTTCTGATTTCCAAAATATTCATTTTTCTTTTGTCTCCCTTCTCAAACAAACTCTATTTTTTATCTGAGAACAGATTAAAACTCCAGTATTACTGCCTTGTGACTATTTCATTACAAAATTGTCACATTAGATAATTGTCTTATAAAATCTCACATTGAACTTAGTTCCCTTGCCGGGTGTGCTAGCCACCAGAATATCTCCATGCTGACTGTTTATGATGGTTTTCGAAAGGGCAAGTCCTATTCCCACGCTGTCCTTACCGGCATTTTTTCCTTTGTAGAAGCGCTCAAATATATGAGGCAGGTCTTCCTCTGCAATTCCACAGCCGGTATCTTCTATTACTATTTCAGTAAATATATTGGTCTCATTTGTAAAAGCCTGTAGTTCCCCACCATCTTCCATATGTTCGATACAGTTTTTTACTATGTTCTGTATAGCTTCTACAGTCCAGTTCTTATCGCATTTTAGCAAAACATTCGTTATATTCGTGCCATATCTGATATTCCTTAGATCCATCTGAATCCCGAAAGGTTTTATAGCTTCCCTCATCAAGTCATCTGCTCTGACCTCTTCCGTTTTCATCTCTATTGTTCCAGCATCAATCTTAGAGAGCTTTAAAAGTGTCTGGATAAGCCAGCTCATCCTGTCAAGCTGATTGGACTGGGTCTGCAAAAACTCCATGCGCTTGTCTTTATCATCCTCTGTCTTTAAGAGATCGTTCATTACTATCATGGATGTTAGTGGTGTTTTAAGCTGGTGACTGATGTCTGCAATAGCATTTGCAAGTGCCATCTTATCTTTTGTCAAAAGATCTTTCTGATACTGCAATGTAGAGGTTGCCTTATAGATATTGGTCTTAAGAAGAGAAAGCTCCCCCTCTTCCTGATCAAGGATATTGGCCGCTTCTAAGCCTGCAAGAACCTTTTCAAGATATGAACTAAGAGAAGAAATTGCTTCATATCTCTTTTTCGTGGTTATAATAAAGATCACCGTCAATGATCCGCCCAATAGAATTGACATAATAAATGCGGGTATACCGCATAGTGCATATCCGCATATAGAAATGGCCATTGTTATAACAATCGCTATACTAACCATCATTCTGAATTCTTTGTTTTTTAGCATACCAATCCCTCTGTCTTCAAGTCTTCTAAGCTGCATTGATCAGTTGTTTTGCTACTTAACTATTTTTCTACAATATATCCCATGCCCCTTACCGTTTTTATGATCTGTGGGTTTGAAGGGTCCTTTTCTATTTTATCCCTAAGTCTTTTTATGTAAACCGTAAGAGTGTTGTCATTAACAAAGTCTCCGTTGACATCCCACATGTCTTCAAGGAGCTTTCCTCTCGTCATAATATTTCCCCTGTTATTATAAAAAGCAAGGAGCAGTCTGTATTCCAAAGCAGTAAGCTCTACCATATTTTCTTTTCCTGTAGTCTCACTAACTATGCCAACCTTGGCTTCAGAAGTATGGATACGCACATCCTGTATTTCCAAAATACCATCATTGCTAGCAGATTCTGCGTCTCTGTTTCTGCCACTTCGCCTGAGGACTGTCTTTATTCTGGCCATGAGTTCACTTATTCTAAAAGGTTTACACACATAGTCATCTGCTCCCATTTCGAGTCCCATGACAACATTGACCTCTGCATCAATTGCTGTAAGAAAAATTACGGGAACATCTTCTTTTTCCTTTATAAACCTGCAGACATCATATCCGTTTCCATCCGGAAGGTTAATGTCCAATATGCACAGGTCATAGGTACCGACTTCGAAAGACTGTATGGCCTGCATCTTATTTTTTACATAAACGACCTCATAACCCTCTTTTTCCAAAGAGTACTTAAGCCCCATTCCTATAGCATCATCATCTTCAAGTAATAATAATCTCATACAACCCCCGTAACGCTAAAGTAACTAAGAAATGCTAAAACCGTATATATTATAATAGATATATCTGAAATAAGAATAGCACTTATGATCTGTTTTACACTCATTTAATTATATTCTTTTGAAAAAAGGTATAGAATAATAATGACGGAATATTGTTAATTTTCTTTTTCAGGAAAGACTAATCATATGAATGAAGATATAAAAGTTCAACTAAAAAAATATCGTACAAACATTGAAACTGGCGGCATCGTGCTGATAATGTCAGGATTATGGGGACTTCTTAAATTTCTGATGTCTCTTGCAGTCGGCGCACAAACGCTAATGTCCATGCTCGATATTTCCAGGGAAGAATATGATCAGCTGAGGATTTTTATTTTAGTCTTTCTTTTTGTCGCGTTTGGAGGCATTCTTTTTTTCCATTTTATCGTTGGGCTTGGCGCCATCAGATATGCCCATGGAAAAAGTTCGAAAACCCGTTTTTTAATCTGGACAATTTTACTGCTTGTTATCAACTTCGTTTGTTTACCTCTGTATTTTTATCCGACAGAAGATTCCGTAGAAGATTCAACAATCGTATCGTTTTTCGTTGATCTAACTTTATGTATATGTCTCTTTGACCTGAATGCTTCAACAATAAAACTGAAAAAATTGTTAAAAAATATAGAAAGGTCCGGAAAATAATGCAGGAAGATTTTCATTACTATGCCACATATTGCGCAGCTTTCCTTGCAGGTTTCTCCCACGAAGAAAGCCTTGATATATGTTACAGTGCCCAACTGGTCGATCTGTGTTCCGCAACTTTTCTTGCCAGAATAGGTGCCCCACAGATTGCTGCCACAACTCAGCTTCAGCTTGAAATGATGGAGGCAAGGACAGACCTTCTGGGCCTCCAGAACATCACAAGGATCTGGGCATCATTTCATTTTTTACCCAAAGATCTCTATGCACAAAAGGAAAAACGCAATAAGCGCTACATGAATAAATACCGGCTAATATGCGGTCCTAACGGCGATTTAGTCGTAGATACCGTAAAAAACGCAAAGGATACTTCTCTTCAGCACATTGGTATTGCCATGCATGTTCTCGCAGACACCTGGGCTCATATGTACTTTGCAGGAACACCTTCTCAGGTCATCAACAATACTGACCGCGACTTCTTTGAAATACTCACTGAAAATGGCTCTACTATAGAAAAAAGGATTACCTTCAGGCACAGCCCTTCAACACCTGATGATCTTGAGAAATGCCTCTACACCAACACTCTCCATCAGGGCAATGAGAATTCTGTAATGAACCTCGGACACGGGCGCGCAGGGCATTTCCCCGATTATTCTTTTGCCAGATACAGGTATTACCCTTCCTGGAATGAATACAGGGATGTCTATAAAGACAATCCTAAGGACTACATGAATGCGTTTCTCCAAATGGTAACCGCAATGAAGTACCTTGGCGGTAAGATCGATAATTTTGAAAAAGAGGTATATGACACTGAAGTCCATGAAAAATATGGGAATAAGATCATGGAAATCCTGGAAAAAAGGCAGCTAAACGCATGTGAAGACTGGGAAAAATTTGGAGAAGAATTATCCGGAGAAGAAATTCCCGCATTTGACCTTGCAAAGTACCAGGACGAGTACATAAAGGCCGATAAAGATGTGAAAAAGGACACATTCATAGGACGTTTTATAAACGGTGCATTGTCACAGAAAACAATGGTCTCAAACAAGATCTATCAGTCAAAAAACATGCTTGCAGGCTTTTCACGTTTTGAAGTGAGGAACAAGTTATGACCTATATGCAAAAATTCAGTTCTATACTCCGTGGGCTGATCACCCTCATCATTGCAGCCGTCATGCTTATTGTCGGGAGTGATTCCTACGTTTTTGTCTTATTGCTTTTAACCTTAAGTCTTTCTATCTCAGGTTTAAAAACTCTCATATACTACTTCACAATGGCAAAATACATGGTCGGTGGCAGACTTGTGCTATATAAGGGGGTCATCTTAGTTGACTTTGCCTTCCTCACATTTTCTTTTGCCGATATTCCGAAAGTATATATTCTTATCTACCTCGCTTTGGTTCACGCTTTTCAGGGTTTTGTCGAGATTCTGCGAGCCAAGGAAGCCCATCTGTATGGAGCAAAAAGCTGGAGAAAAAATCTTGCCCATGGACTTGTCAGCATTACTTTGGCTGTCTGTTGCATCATTTTCGTAAGAAATCAGAGCACTGCAGTCATCATTTACAGTCTTGGCCTTATGTACACTGCTATCACTTACATTGCCGCAGGATTTAAGAAGACCACTTTAGTATATATCCAGTAGTAATTATTTCTGCGCTCCAATTTACAAAGATATAGTGTTTATGTATAATGGAAACGTTACCGGAACTTGAATATATTTTAATCTATAACAATTATTGGAGGGTTACAAAATGCCAAACTGGTTAAAAGATGCTGTTTTTTATGAGATATATCCTCAGACTTTTAAGGATACCAACGGGGATGGTATCGGAGACTTTCAGGGTATAATTGAAAAGCTCGACTATGTGAAAGACCTTGGATGCAATGCTCTTTGGATCAATCCTTGCTATGATTCACCCTTTAAAGATGCAGGCTATGATGTAAGAGACTACAAAAAAGTTGCTCCCCGCTATGGCACTAACGAGGATCTGTACAGATTGTTTGAGGTAGCTCATGAAAAGGGAATTCATGTGCTGCTTGATCTCGTCCCGGGTCATACATCTGAAGAGCATGCATGGTTTCAGGAGAGCAAAAAAGCTACTGACAACGAATACACCAACCGCTATGTCTGGACTCATCACTGGATCCAGGGAATTGCCGGCCACCCATACATTGGCGGTGAAGCTGACAGAAATGGCTGTTACATGCTCAACTTTTTCAAGTGCCAGCCTGCCCTTAACTACGGCTTTCTTAACAGAACAGAGGATTGGCAGCTTCCACCTGATCATCCCGACTGTATAGCCACAAGAGAAGCCATGAAAGACGTCATGCGCTTTTGGCTTGATCACGGATGCGACGGCTTTAGAGTTGATATGGCCGATTCTCTTGTAAAAGATGATGACGAAAACAAATCCGCTACAGGAGCTGTTTGGAAAAACATACGACAGATGCTTGATGAAGAATACCCTGAAGCCGCACTTATTTCAGAATGGTCCAATCCACGTCAGGCTCTCAAATATGGCTTCCATGCTGACTTTTTCCTTGATCACCACGGAAATGGCTACAATACGCTTCTTCGCGATTATGAAACAGAAGGCGGTGACCACAGCTTCCTTAAGAAAGACGGAAATGGCGATATCATGCGCTTTTTAAATGATTATCTGCCAAAATATGACGATACAAAAAATGATGGCTACATCAGTTTCATCACTTGCAACCACGACACCCCTCGTCCACGCAGAACTCTTGAAATGAACGAACTTAAGATTGCCTATGCCATGTTTCTGACTCTTCCCGGCGTTCCTTTTATCTACTACGGCGATGAAATAGGAATGAGATATCTCGATGTTCCAACCAAGGAAGGCGGCTATACAAGAACCGGCACCAGAACTCCAATGCAGTGGGATAACAGCAAAAATCACGGTTTTTCAGATGCTGATGCTTCAAAGCTTTACTTACCTGTTGATAATGCTGATGATGCTCCTACTGTTGCTGATCAGCTAAGTGACAAGAACTCTCTATTAAACACAGTAAAAGAGCTCACTTCTCTTCGTCACAAGTACGAAGACCTTCAGGCTGACGGCTCTTTTGAAGTAGTATATGCTGAAGCAGAGTCTTTCCCATTCGTGTATAAGAGAGGTAAGCTGACTATCGCTATAAATCCATCAGATAAAAAAGCCTACGTGAAGCTTCCTTCCAAAGGCGAGTGTATCTATTCAATTGGTGATGTATCACTTAATGATTACGAACTTAAAATGGCTCCTCAGTCTTTTGCTATTTTGAATGTATTGTAAAATATACTGAAATATGTTATCTTTTACTCAATTAAATTGTTAACTCTTTATTTCTGTTATCAATTGCAAAAGGGAGATTTTTTATGGAGTATAGGAATAACAAAAAAGGGGAACCAATTTCCATTTTAGGCTATGGCTGCATGCGATTTACAAGTGGTCCTACCGGAATTGACATCGATAAAGCTGAAAAAGAGATAATGACTGCTTTTGAATCTGGCGTAAACTATTTCGATACAGCTTATGTTTACCCTGGAAGTGAAGCAGCTCTTGGTGAAATACTTGAGCGCAACCACATCAGAGAAAAAGTAAATATCGCAACAAAGCTTCCACAGTATCTTGTCGGAAGCAAGAATGCTCTAGACAGATATTTTAATGAAGAGCTTAAAAGGCTTCGTACCGACTATGTGGATTACTACCTCATGCACCACATGACAGCCAGCAATCAGTGGGATAAACTGGTTGGTCTTGGCGTAAAAGAATGGATTGAAGAAAAGAAAAAGAGCGGCCAGATCAGAAATATTGGCTTCTCCTATCACGGAAACACTGAAGATTTCATTGAGATTCTTGATGCTTATGATTGGGATTTCTGTCAGATTCAGTACAACTACATGGATGAACACTCACAGGCTGGTGTTACAGGTCTTAAACATGCTGCAGAAAAGAACATTCCTGTTGTGATAATGGAACCTCTCCGCGGTGGAAAGCTTGTTAATCTTCTTCCTCAGAAGGCAAAAGCTCTTATTGCCACAAGCCCCAGTGGATATTCACCTGCAGAATACGGTCTTCGCTGGCTTTGGAATCAACCTGAAGTAACCTGCGTTCTTTCAGGAATGAATTCAATAGAGATGGTACAGGAGAACTGCCGAATTGCTTACGATGCAAAAGCAGGTTCTTTTACCAGGGATGACTTTGAAGTAATTGAGAAGGTAAAAGCAATAATCTCAGAGTCAGAACTTGTAGGCTGCACAGGCTGTAGATACTGCATGCCATGTCCAAAAGGAGTAGACATTCCGGCACTATTCAGGGTCTACAACATGACTGCACTTGAAAGCAAATCTGCAGCAAGGTTCGAATATGCACAGACTGTTGGTCTGAAAAAAGATCCAGCCTTCGCCACTCAGTGCATCGGCTGTGGAAAATGTGAACAGCACTGTCCTCAGAGCATTCCTATCAGAGAAAAAATAAAGGAAGCAGATAAAGTACTTCGTCCACTTCCCTATAAGATCGGTATTAATGTTGTTCGTGCTTTTATGCTTAGAAAGTAAATACTGATGATGTAGATTAGAAAGAGGATTCTTGATAAGCATATTGCTTACACAAGAATCCTCTTTATAGTCTTTAACTATTCTTAAATATCAATTATTAGAGAGACTTAATTGCATCTGTCTTGATGATGAATTTAACGCTGCTGTCAACGTCCTCACTTGCACCACCGAATGATGTGTAGCTCTCTCCTGCCTCTTTGATTGCTGTCATTCTGTCAGCAAACTCTGTAAGGTCTCCATCGAATGCTTCGTAGAGCTTCTTGATACCCTCTTCGTCAAGCTTGATTACGCCATCAAGGAGTTCCTGAACACCATCGTCAAGTTTGATAGCACCGTCGTTGAGTTCACCTACACCATCATTAAGCTTAATTGCACCATCGTTAAGTTTACCAGCGCCATCATCAAGCTGTCTTGCACCATCGTTGAGCTGATATGCACCATCAACAAGTGCACTGTTGTTTGAAACAAGTTCCTTGGTTCCATCATGAAGCTGTGAGGCACCACTGCTAAGCTGTCCAAGACCATCTTCAAGAGTTCCTGCTCCATCATAGAGCTGATTGATACCACTTGAAAGAGCTGCGCTACCGTCTGCTATCTGCTTAGCTGCTGCTACCGCTTCCTGAATGCTAGCAAGTGAAGAAACATCAAGTCCTGATTCCTTAACCTTTGCAAGTACCTGATCAATTGCTTTATAGCCTGCCTTTGTAGCACCTACAAGTTGACCATAGGATGTGAAAGGAGCGGCTTTTGAAATAATGATAGGTGTTAAAGCAGCCTTTCCTTCATCCGAATCCATGTACGCCTTCAGAGCAGCCATTCCCTTATCAGATTTCATGATACTTGCCAATGTATTGGCATCCAACATTTCAAGTATTGAAGCCTGTCCCGCTTCACTACCTATATAATTTTTGATCAGTGCCTTGCCACTATCACTTGAAAGAAATGCGTTGAGCTTTGATGGATCACTTGTTATTGCGGCTAATGCTGCAGCCTGTCCTTCTTCTGTTGCTAAATATTCACTAGCCTTTTGTGCAATCATTTTTTTGCCTTCGTCACTTTTTAGGTATGTTTCAATCGCACTGGCCTTGCTCTCCTCAAGCATTGCGGCAATCTCTTCATCTGTGTAATACTGGCCAAGTGAATCATTCTGAAGATCATCCAAGCTAAGAGTAACTGTTGTAGCTGTAGTTGAAACCTTTGATTCTCCAATTAAATCTGTTGTACTTGTACCTTCAGTTGTCTCAGGGGTTGTTGTTTCTGTGGTTGTTTCAGTAGCTGTGCCTGATGTTGTTGTATCTGTGGTAGTTGTTTCTGTGGTTGTGCCTGTAGTTGTTGTATCTGTGGTAGTTGTATCTGTAGCTGATTTAGTATTTTCCTCAACTTCTTCTGTATCTTCTGTTTCATCGAGATCTTCGTCATCAGTATCATTATCAGGATTTGTTATTGTATCAGTTTCTACATCCTGTTCAAGATCTTCACCATTTTCTTCTGTAGTAACATTTTTTGTAGAAGTTGATTGAAGTGTAGCTTTTCCGACTTCGACCATCTGTACAAGCTGATCTTTGCTTTCAATCTTTCCATCTGCAAGAGCATTTATAAATTTATAAAGCTCATCTGAACACTCTCCTCCGGAAATAAGGTATTCATATGCTGCATAGTACATTTTTCTCTGAGTCTGTAATGCTGCAAGCTCTGTTGTTAATTCACTTATTTTTTTCTCATCAAATCCGCCAAGCTTTGCTGTAAGAAGATCACTAAACTGTTTTGATCCGGCGGCAAGTGTTGTTGCACCTGTCTTAGCACTTGCAAGACCTTCCTTAAGCTTTGTGGAACCATCCTTAGCAGCTGATGCTCCATCAGCAAGTTTCGCTGCGCCATCATTTATCTGTCCGGCACCGTCTGTATATTTTACAATTCCATCATATAATGAACCGCTTCCATCATAGAGCTTGCCAGTTCCGTCCTTCAGGTCCTTTGTTCCATCTTTAAGTTCTTTTGTTCCATCGTAGAGCTCTGTTACACCGTCGCGAAGATCTGATGTACCATTCTTGAGTTCCTTGCTGCCATCAACAAGCTTTGTTGAACCATCGTTAAGCTCACTCATGTCATCCTTAAGGTCATCGAGCTTATCTGAATCAGAAAGATCAGTTAAGCCAAAGTCTGAAAGGATATCTGAACTTGCCATTGTGATCGTCATGCCAAGTTCGAAATCTGTTGTATCAGCAGTTACTTCGAAATGATTTGTGAGTTTCTCATCAAGATCACCGTCTTCGTTAAGTTCTTCCCACTTCTCATCATCGATATCAAGAGATTCTTTAAGGCCAGGAACTGCAACACCCATAACCACGTAGTTGTCGCCGTCTGAAATAACCTTACCGTTTGAGATCTCTACGTTTGAGAACTTGTCTGAATCAAGCATCATACCTGAAACCATTGCAAATGGTGTGTAAACTTCAATTTCTTTTCCGTTTACTTCTACAGTCTGTTTTTCTTTATTCTCATAGTCGAAACGAATTGTAACTTTTCCGCTCTTACCAGCAAGTTCCTCAGGAGAAATCTCTTTTCCATCAAGTGTGTATGTGATCTTCATATTAACAGGAAGCTCTTTGTCTGTTGTTCCCTGATAGTAGATGTCTGCACCTGAAGCATTCCAGGTAAGTGTTCCGTCACCGTTATCTGTGAAAGTTTCCGAACCCTTTACATTTACGATATCTTTAAGTTCTGTTGTATCTGACATCTCGCTTGATGCATCTGCATTCTTGAGCCACTCGCTTACGATAACATCGTTTACCGCACCATTGGCATCAGTCTTAACATATACTGTCTCAACCTTGCCTGCCTCAGACTCGCTTGATGCAACTGCTGCATTTGTCACCATGCTCTCTTCAATCTCTGACTCAGCCTGTGTCTCAACTGCTGCAGTCTCGTCTGTAACTGTATTGGCTCCGCATGCTACTGACATCATAGCAAGCATTGCTGCCATTATAACTGAAAATGATTTCATTAAACTTTTTCTGATCATGACTAATCTCTCCTCTTTATTATTATTTTTTAATCCCAGCTAATGGGATTCTCACTAGGCTCGTAAATACCTCAGCAAGTGTTATCAGCACAATGAAGTTCTGCTCTCGGCTAAAGCCTCGCCAGAACACGTTCGGACTAGGCTCGAAAAAACCTCGCCAAGTCCTCTCAGCTTATGCCACGTGATGGATAAAATCCCCAAAATGGTGGTGCTCATGGTGAACTGCCTCAACGCCCTTCATTCCGATGGTCGTCTTAACAATTACCCAGTCGAAGAGCATGTACATAGCAGGCAGTACCAAAAGAACTGTGAACATACTGATAATTGCTCCTCTTGCCATCAGGTTACAGAGTGAACCGATCATATCGATACTTGAGATAAGTCCAACTCCGAATGTCGCTGCAAAGAATGAAAGAGCACTGACAATTACTGATTTCATACTTGTTGAAAGAGCTATCAAAGTTGCCTCTTTCTTGTCATGTCCATTCCTTCTCTCATTGAGATATCTGGTTGTCATAAGGATCGCATAGTCAACTGTTGCTCCCAGCTGAATAGTTCCGATTACGACTGATGAGATGAAAGGAATTGTTGTCTTTGTATAGAACGGAAGTCCCATGTTAACAAAGATAGCAAACTCAATTACTGCAACAAGGATAAATGGAAGTGATACAGACTTAAGTACGAAGGCAATGATCAAAAATACAAGTCCGATTGAAACTGTGTTAACTACGTTGAAATCATGATTTGTAATATTGATCAGATCCTTTGTACAAGGCGCCTCACCAACTACCATAGCCTTTGGATCATAGCTCTTTACAATCTTGTCCACCTGAGTGATCTGAGCATTGATCTCGTCAGAAGCTATCTTGTAATCAGTTGTTAAAAGAACCATCTTCCATTCATCGCTTTCGAGCTTATCAAGTGCATCCTCAGGAATGAACTCTCTTGGAAGTGCGGGACCAAGTAATGAATCTGTGCCGAGTACTGATAAAATCCCGTCTGTATTTTTTAGCTCTTTTACCATCTGATTCATGGAAGCTGAATCCAGGTTCTTGTCAACAAGAAGCATGTACGCTGAATTCATCTCAAACTTCTCATCAACTTCGTTGGCACCCTGAACACTCTCAAGGCTGTCTGGCAAAGTCTGTGTCAGGTCATAATAAACACTTGTGTGATTATTTCCATAAATTGCCGGATATAAAAGTACAAGGAATATAGCAAGGAAAGCAAGGTAATGCTTTGCCACAAACTTAGGAATTCTGTCAAACTCAGGCATAAGCGGTTTGTGTTTTGTCTTTTCAATGAGGTTATCAAAAACAAGTATCATACTTGGAAGGATTGTTACGCATCCGATAACACCAAATATAACGCCCTTAGCCATTACAATTCCCAGGTCAAGTCCAAGTGTAAAGCTCATGAACATAAGTGCTATAAAACCTGCAACTGTCGTTATTGAGCTTCCAAGAACTGATGTGAATGTCGCTGAAATAGCGTTTGCCATTGCATCCTTTTTGTCATCATTTCTTTCAAGCTCTTCCTGGTAGCTGTGCCACAGGAATATTGAATAGTCAAGTGTAACTCCCAGCTGAAGTACTGCACTCAGTGACTGGGTGATAAAAGAAATCTCTCCTTTAAAGACGTTGGTACCCATGTTGTAAACGATTGCCATTCCAATACTTAAAAGGAAGAAAAGAGGTATCAGATAGGAATCCATTGTCAGTGAAAGAACTATCACTGCAAGAAGTACTGCGATTCCTACATATATAGGTGTCTCTTTTTCTGCCATGTTCTTGGTATCTGTTACGATGGCGCTCATGCCGCTCATGAAGCACTGCTTGTCGGAAATCTTTCTGATGTCCTCAATGGCCTGCATTGTTCCATCTGATGATGTTCCTTCATCAAATACAACGAACATCATTGTGGCGTCTTCGCTATTGAAAGCATCGTAGACTTCTGTCGGAAGCATCTCCATTGGAACCGACAAATCCATTACGGAGTCGTACCAGATTACATCTGCAACGTGGTCCACATTTTCGATTTTTGATTTAAGATTCGCAACATCTTTTTCCTCCATGCCCTCAGCTACATATAGGACAAAAGAGCCTGTGCCAAACTGGTCAAGCAGGATATCCTGCCCCTTCATGGTCTCGATATCCTTCGGTAAATATGTAAGGATATCGTAATTGACTCTTGTGTTAAAATAGCCGATCGCGGACGGAACAAGAAGTGCTATTGCCGCTATCAGTATAACATATCTTAGCTTTACAATTAAATGTGAAAGCTTATTCATAAC
Organism: Butyrivibrio sp. AE2015; assembly: GCF_000420825.1. Lineage (GTDB taxonomy): Bacteria > Bacillota > Clostridia > Lachnospirales > Lachnospiraceae > Butyrivibrio. The sequence continues at coordinate 74,057 of NZ_ATVR01000013.1, forward strand.
AAACTGCCTCCCTTTTTGTTGATTCATTTTTATTTCAAGCGGAACCATTTTTTATGAAATAGTTTATTGACCGCTAGTCATTTTTTATATATTATGGTATAACATGAATATGACCAACGGTCAATATTTTTTCAATAAAAAATTTATTAAGTGATCCATTGCCTGTCAGAAGAGGCTTTTTTAGCGAATTTACGCAGATTGCAGCATACTTAGTCATATGTTAGAATTAGTGAAACGAGGATATAAAAATGGGAAAAGCAGCAGATAATAAGAAATTAAAAATGGAAAATCTTCTCAATACTTCCTTTGAACTTTTCACTTCACAGGGAATAAACAAGACTTCCATTTCAGATATCGTTAATAAGGCAGGAGTTGCCAAGGGAACCTTCTATCTTTATTTTAAAGATAAATATGATATAAGGAACAGACTCATCGCCCACAAATCAAGTCAACTCTTCATGAAAGCCTATGAGGCTCTCGGAGATGCTGGAATTGAAGGCTTTGAAGACAGACTTATATTTATAATGGACTATGTTTTGGATGAGCTTGAAGCCAACAAAGGACTTCTTGCTTTCATATATAAAGACCTTTCATGGGCAGTATTCAAAAAAGCACTCACTTCACCTACTCACAGTGAGGACGTTGACTTTGGCGAAGTATACAGGAAAATGATTGAAGAGTCCGAGCTTGAATTCAAGGACCCGGAAGTAATGCTCTTTCTCATAATAGAGCTTGTTGGTTCAACAGGTTACAGTTCTATCATGTACAATGACCCTGTATCCCTCAATGACCTTAAGCCACATCTTGAAAAAACAGTTAGAAATATCATTGAAACACATACAGTAAAACATTAAAAAATTCCCGCAGGTCAAAACCCTGTGGGAATTTTTATTAGTTATTTAAGTATTTCCAATATCGCATCCTTCATTTTTTCAGAAATATCAAGCCTGCGTATACTTTCCTCAGATTGAAGCTCTCCTCTAAGGTAAGCATCATATATTCTCTGCTTCTGGTCATAACTGAACCTGCATCTCTTAAGGAAATCAAACAGATCCTTTTTAGGGTCATTGCGGCCAAGAGTAACGTTTTCTATTACAATCTCTGCGCCCGCAGATGTCTCAACACCATCAAGTTCCACATAAACCTGACCGGACTTTTCATCGTAGTCAAAGCCTTCAACCGGATCTGCACCACACAGAACAAATTTATAGTTTCTCTTTTCAGGTAAAAGAGCTGTTTTGCCCGTTGCTGGATGTATCCTTACAACAAGCTTTCCAGTAGCATTATCATAGTGCTGGCTTATTTTAGTAAAGCCTCCGTTGTCGTTCATATACTCATTGGTATTTCCATCATCTTCGTAAAGAGTGTACTCGCCATCTTCACCAACTCCAAGATAAACCGTTAAGTTTGAAGGAAGATTATTCACATCCTCATCGATGTCTGTGGACATTGGCACAATGCCTCCACCCTTTATAAGTACAGGCATCTGCTCAATTGGCCTGTAGAGCTTTCTCATTTTCTCGCCTTCATAAACTCTTCCGTTAAAGATATCTATCCATCTTCCTTCAGGGATAAAGGCTAAGACTTCTCCCATCATAAGCTCATCATCAAGCTTTGATGTGATAGGGAAAACAATCAGCTCACTTCCAAAATAGTAGCCGTTTCTTGAATGGTATGCTCCCTCTGAATCAGGACTGTTATAGTAAAGAGGCTGCATAAGAGGCTCATCGTTTCTGTACGCTTCATAATTTGCAGTGTACAGATAAGGTATCATTTTGTGTCTGAGTCTCATGAAGTCATCCACTATGCTGCGCATAGGCTCCGGAAGGTTCCATGGCTCCTTGAAAAAGAACGGGTTGCATGAACTGTGAAGTCTCATTATGGGCGAAAATACGCCGAACTGCACCCATCTGCAGGTTCTCTCGCAGTCCTCTTCGCCGTGCATATGCCCGCCTATGTCATGGCTCCACCAACCATATCCGACATTTGAAGCAGTTGAAGTAAAAAATGGCTGAATATCAAGGCTTATCCAGGTAGCGCAGGTATCCCCGGAAAAACCGATGGGATATCTGTGACTTCCAATACCAGCAAAACGGGAGAATATCATAGCTCTTTTCCCGCGGCGAAGCTGATCTAAGTAGTGATAGTGGTTAAGGATCCACAGAGGATCTACACTTCCGGACTTTGCCTTAGTGCCCTGCTGCCAGTCTATCCACCAGAAGTCAACGCCATCCTCTTCATAAGGCTGCATAACCTCTTCAAAATAGGCATCTACAAAGTTCTTATCCATAAGATCAAAATCAACAGCTTTTTTGGTTGCAGGGTCAATTCCCATGCGCCTTGCCACTTTGTCATACATAACCTCAAAAGCTCTGATGCCATCAGCCGGATGAAGATTTAATGTAACAGCTTTTCCTCTTTTATGTAGTTCTTTTAAAAATCTCTTGTAATCCGGAAAATACTCTTCATTCCATGTGTAACCGGTCCAACCGCTTCCGTACTCACTTCCTACATCAGTCAAATGCCAGTCCATATCTATAACCGCAACCGTAATCGGAACATTTTCTTTTTCAAAGCGTTCCATCAGTTCAAGATAGCTTTTTTCTGTGTACTTTTCATACTTGCTCCACCAGTTTCCAAGTGCATACCTTGGAATCATGGGCGCTTTGCCGCACAAATAGTAGAAGTCCTTTAAAGCTTCTTTAAATCTCTTTCCATATCCCCAAAAATAAATATCTTTTTCAGGATTTTGTCTGTCAAAGATCTCCTCCCCAGAAAGTTCGCAGCTCTCTCCATCATCGAACCATGCATATCCCTCTCTTGAAAAAAGACCTTTCTCATATAAAACCACGCCGTTGGTCTCATCAAGAGTTCTCACGGTTCCAAAAAGGTTCCATCCATTTTCTCCATAGTTCCAGACAATTCCGTTATCTAAAAGCTTTATCTTAAGCCCTTTTGGAGAAAAAGCTTTTTTGTCGTATTCGACTTCAAGCCTTTTTGTCCTAAATAACAATTTGTCTTCATCGTCGCAGACAATATCCACATCCACCTGTGGAAAGTCTCTGTTTAAAACTACCTGTGTTGCATTGTCTGTAAAATGTCCGTTTTCCTCATATTCCAGACGGAGCAAGCTCTCCGTCAAAACACTGATACGAAAGCTTGCTCCCTGAATTATGTTTTCCTTCGGACAAATGGGTTTAAACTCATATGTCTTCACTAAATATATCCTCTTATATCCTAAAAAAATTACTTGTTTGAATTGTATGTATTATAAGCATCCTGCTGGATCTTGATGAAATCGTTATATCCCATTGTTTCCAATGTCTTTATATAGTTGTCCCACTGATCATTGATTCCACCCTCTGTAACCCATGTTGCCTGATTTGATGCAACATATGCGTCAAGATCTGTGAAAAGAGTTGCAAGTGTGCTGAGCTGTTCATTTGTATAACTTACGTTAGGGAAGGCTTCTTTTGCAAACTTGCTAAGTTCCTTATCAAGCGCAAGCTTAGAAGCATCTCCGTTTTCAGCTGCATACTTAACTTTGTCGTTAAATCCGTCAGCTACATACTTTGGTCCAAAGTCTCTAAGTGACTGGATCCATGCAAATGTATCAGCTGAATTACCATCCTGTGGCTCAAGTACTGTGTATGTTCCATCTGCTGCCTTTTCAATACCGATTCCAAAAGAGCCATAGAAGTTCTGGATTGAAGCATCTTCTGTGTAGAACTTATCTACCCAAGCAAGAAGTGGGCCAGGGTTTTCGCAGGCTGAAGTCACAACGAACTCATATCTGCTGTAATTCCAATGCTCAGGGTCTGAAGAGATGTACTTTTCTCCGTCAGGACCAGATAGTGCAGGAAGTGCTACGTACTCTCCGGCATTTGCACCAAATGTTGCATCTGCTGTCCAACCAGGAGCTACACCAATGATAGGTGTCTCATTCATAAGCTTTGCATCACGCATTGAAGTATCTTCTGTGAAAAGCTCAGGATCAATAAGTCCCTTTTCAAAGCACTCATGCATCCATTCAACACCTTTTTTATAACCTTCTGTCACAGGAAGATATACAGGCTCACCATTCTGGATAGCCATCATGTATGTTCCATCTGCGCCGAGTGTTGTTCCAAATGGAAGGCAGAAGAACATAACTGAATCAGCATAGCCCTGTCCGAAAGGAATCTCATCATTAGGATCCCCATTTCCGTTAGCATCGTTTTCCTTAAAGGCTACAAGAACCTTTTCAAACTCTTCATAAGTCTGTGGTACTTCAAGTCCCAGATTATCAAGCCATTTCTTGTTGATAAACATCTGGTTTGCTACTGTTGGTCTGCAGGGCTTTTTAGATGGAAGTCCATAGATATGTCCGTCTGCAGAAGTAGCAAGAGCCTTCATTGTAGGATCACTTTCAATGATGCTCTTAAAGTTTGGCATATACTCATCAATATAATCATCAAGAGCTATGAATGATCCTGTGTTTGTAAGGACATCTGACTCTGAGAAACAAATTGAACCCATAAATGCGTCAGGAAGATCTCCTCCAGCTAAAAGAACTGCTTTTTTGTCACCCCAGTCTGAATTAAGGATAGTATCCCACTTTACAGTTATTCCAGCTTCGCCTGCTGCCTGATCAGGGAATCCTGTGTGGTAATCCTCTCCCCAATCAGCCCATCTTACAGTTGCTACTTCGTAAGAAGCTGCATCAGCTCCGGCTCCCTGTTCTGCTACCGCAGCTGCTGTGGTAGTGCTGTCAGATGTTGTTGCTGTTTCGGCTGCCTGTCCGCAACCAACGAGCATTGTTGTCAGTGCCAGTGCTCCCGCTACCAAATTAAACTTTCTTCGCATTCTTTTTCTCCTTCTCTAAAAATATTTTATACTATTTATCCCTTTACTGCTCCTATCATTACACCCTGATTGAAGTACTTTTGCAGGAAAGGGTAAAGAGCCATGATTGGCAATGTTGAAACCACAATTGATGCATATTTCATCATGTCTGAAAGTTGTCGCAGCTCCTGTGCCATAGTACCTGTAGCTGCCCCAAGAAGTGACTCATTTGAAATAAGGATTCTTCTGAGTAAAAGCTGCAGTGGTATAAGATTCTCATTTTGCAGATATATGAGGGCATTGAACCAGGAATTCCAAAGACCAACTGCTGTCCACAGACCAACAACCGCAATTACCGCTTTTGAAAGAGGAACTGCAAACTGCACGAAATATCTTATAGTGCTGCAGCCGTCTATCTGCGCTGCCTCCCAAAGTGATTCGGGAAGTGAATTTTGAAAAAACGTCCTTGCCACGATTATGTTGTAAGTGGATACCGCAAATGGAACTACCATAACGAGGAAATTATCCAGGAGGCCAAACTGCTTAACTACCAAGTATGTAGGGATCAAGCCACCACCTACAAACATGGGAATCAGGTAAAAGACATTTATTATCTTTCTCCCCGGCAGATCTTTTCTTGACATGGCATAGCCGGCAGTAATATTAACCAGTAGAGCAACCAGTGTGCCGGAAATGGTATATATTATGGTGTTCCAATAACTTTTCCAGATCTGTTTCTGTTCAAAAAGCTTTTGGTATCCCCTTACATCTATAGTTTTTGGCCACAGCCACACCTTGCCGTTTGCCACATCCGCAGGATTGCTAAAAGAGGCAATAACGACAAACCAAAGCGGGTAAATAACAGCAATTATCATGAGCACTGCTATCAGATGAAATATGATATTTACTAAAACGTCCTGTGAAAACTTTTTCCTTTTTACCATTTCTTCCTCCCAATATCAGAACAGGCTGCTGTCCGTGAGTTTTTTGGCCATCAGATTTACGAGCACTAACACGATCACATTAACTACCGTATTGAAAAGACCTATTGCAGTAGACAGACTGTACTGCATGCTCTGCATACCCATTTTGTAAACATAGGTTGAAATGATCTCACTGCTCATGATGTTCTGAACATTTTGAAGCAGGAATACCTTTTCAAAGCCTATTCCCAATATACTTCCAGCCCTCATGATGAGAAGTACCATTGCTGTCGGCATGATCATGGGAATATCTATGTACTTTATCTTCTGAAGTGTGCTTACTCCATCTACAGTTGCTGCCTCATAATATGTTGGATCGATTCCTGCAAGCGCAGCCAGGTATATGATGCTGTCCCACCCAAGGTGCTGCCATATGTCACTCCAGACATATACGTGCTTAAATCCTGCGGCACTTGACATCACATTCGGAAATTCATGTCCCAGTAGTTTAAAGAGATTTGCAAAAAGTCCGCTGCTCGGTGATAAGAAGATCAGGATAAGTCCGCACATTACCATTGTTGAAATGAAATGTGGCAGATAGGTTATCACCTGAAATACTTTTTTAAATCCCCTGGTCTTCATCTGGTTGCACATAAGTGCAAGAAGGATTGGAAGCGGAAATCCTACAAGTATGCTGTACAGGCTCAGAACCAGCGTGTTTTTTATGGTTACTGAAAACTGATATGATCTGAAATATTGCATGAAATTTTTCATTCCCACAAAGGGACTTTTCAGAATTCCAAGAGCAGGTGAATAATTTTGAAATGCTATCACTATTCCAACCATAGGAAGGTATGCAAAACAAAATAGCAGTACTGCTGACGGTAAAAGAAGTAAATACAACTGATAGTATTTTTTAATGTTCCCCAAGATTTTATTCTTCATTTTTTGCTCTCCTTGATTTCATGTTCTAAATCTTAAAGATTTCAAAAAACAAAAAATAGCACTATTCAGTTTTATGGATAGCACTTTTCCGAACAGGAAACTAAAAACTGTGGCAGGCCGTAAACCTTTAAATTATAATGAACTTATGAAAAACCAAGGAAGAAACAGAGCATATCCTGTTGTACAGATACTTCGAAAAACACTACTTATTTCCGTGCCTGTAGTTATCATTTTTGTGATAGTAAGTGTCTTTTCATTTTTGGAAATAAGAAAGCAGAATAATCTTGCAGTAGAGAATGCCGTATCAATATATCAAACAGAATTAACCGAAAGACTTAATGCCATAGAACACTTCGTTCAATGGACTGTTTTCCATGATCCTATCCTGGACAGCTTTTCCACTGAGGGTCACATGGGGGATTACAGAAAAGCAAGCACTGATCTGAGGCTCCGGGTAAGCGACATGCAGTATTCAACAGGTCCAGAATATATGTATTTCTTTTACTGGGATGAAGGTAATCTGTTCATTAATGCCTCAGAAATGGCAGTTACCTATGACAGGTACAAAACCATCAGAAAGAGGATCATATCGGACGTTTCACAGGGGCTTACATCCGGCGGTTTATCCTGGATTCCCACTGTGATAGGTGGCAAGACCTACCTGTACTATGCTATTACCTATAACCATAGAACTTTTGTGTCTCTGGTTCCTATAGAGGATCTGCTTTCACCTCTTCACAGCTTAAATCTTGGAAGTCACGGCAGTATTAAGTTCCAAAACTTAAAGGGAGACACCTATTATAAAACCGGTCCCAGCCCCAGCGGTTTTTTGGCTTACTATTACAATGAGATCATTTTCCGCGGTGAAGACGCTGATCTCCCCTTTACTTTAGTTGTTAACTCAGATATGCTCGGTAACTATGGAAAGATATTTCTCCTTCAGTTCCTGGTATTTTTAACAGCTCTTACCCTTTCCTTTATCATGGGCGGCTACATTCTTTTAACATATAAAAAAGTTATCCTGCCTATCAGGATCTTTTCCGAAAACCTGTCAAAAATGGACTCTCTGTCAGGTACTGAAGTCACAACACTTGATCTTACTGACGGCAAATTGCAGGAGCTAAATCAGATAAATGACCAGTTCAAAAATCTGATCCATGAAATAACAAGGCTCCGCATCAACATTTACGAAGCAGAGCTTGACCAGAACAAATTCAGAATCCACTTTTTGCAGCAGCAGATAAAACCGCACTTTTACTTAAACTGCCTCACTACGATAGACAGCATGTTAAGCCTTGGAGACGTCAGCGCAGCTCAGAAAATGCTCAGCTTTACCTCCAAGTATTTCAGATATCTTTTTCAGGCAGATAAGGATTTTGTAACACTTAGCAATGAGATTTCTCATGCGGAAGATTATCTTGACATTCAGATGATGCGCTTATCAGAAGATATTGACTATGACTGCGATATCGATGATTCACACATGGATATTCTGATACCGCCTCTTTTACTCATAACTTTTATTGAAAACATCATCAAGCATGCGGATTCCAAGGGAGATGTATTAAAGATTGCTATCTCCAGCAAAGACCTGGAAAGGGAAGGCAGCTCTTTTGTTGCCATCTCAATTGCAGATAATGGCCAGGGATTCTCTGATGAAGTCATAGAAAAAATAAAGAACAAAGAAGATCTAACAGAAAATGGCAGTCATATAGGAATAACCAACTGCATCAGAAGACTCTCACTTCTATATGAGGGGAACTTTGATCTATCTATAGAAAACAGTGTTTCGGGAGGCGCCGTTGTTACTCTGGTGCTCCCAAAGAGGTATGAATAAATGAATGTTTTACTTGTGGATGATGACCGCTTTGTTATTGCGGCGCTCCAAAAAGGAATCGCCTGGGAAAGCCTTGGATTTACTGAAGTTTTCACTGCAGGCGAGATCAATTCGGCAAAAGAAATAATTAATTCAAATAAAATAGACCTGCTCCTTAGCGACATCGATATGCCGCATGGCACAGGGCTTGATCTTCTTAGCTTTTTGCGTGAGCATGGGAACAAGGTTCCAACTATATTTCTGACAAACTATGCAGATTTTTCATATGCTCAGAAAGCTATTGAGCTAAAGAGCTATCACTATTTTTTAAAGCCAATTGACTATGCAGAGCTGACCCGCATCATCAAAAAAGCCATAAAGGAAGCCTATGATAATGACACTTCCGAAAGCTCTTTTTATAAGCTTGATACGTCTGATACAGAATCGGCGCAGAAAGCTCTTTTAGAATATGTTGACGAGCATTTTAAAGAAGAAATAAGCAGAGAGCAGCTTTCTGAAATGTTCTTTTTTGATCCGGATTACATCACCAAAATATTCAAAAAAGAGACAGGCTTTAGCTACAAAAATTACGTCATAGAAAAGCGCCTGTCTCTTGCGAAAAAACTTTTAACAGAAACCGATTATTCAATTCACGATATCGCACTCCACGTTGGGTACGATAATTACTCATATTTTACCAGACTCTTTAAAAAGAGCTTTGGAATGACTCCGGTGGAATTCAGGAACCAAAATGAGTCATGGTGATGACTTAATCATATTCCTATAAACATTCCTACATAATACACAACAAATGCTGCAATCCACGCAACTACACACTGCCACAAAACAACGGCAACAGCCCAGCGTCTTCCCATCTCTCTGCCAATTGCAGCAACAGCCGCAACGCACGGGGTATAAACAAGTGAAAAGACAAGGAGGCTTGCTGCAGATAAAGTGCTTATTGCAGCAGAAACGCCGCCAGCTTCGTCAAACAGCACTTCCAAAACTGATACCACACTCTCTTTTGCCATAAAGCCACTTATAAGAGATGTGCATATTCTGAAATCCCCAAGGCCAATTGGTTTAAAGATAGGGACCAGAATTCCGGCAATTGCTGCAAGCATGCTGTCCTTGGTGCTGGCCACAAGTTCCAGATGAAAATCAAAGCTCTTGAAAAACCACACAACTATTGAAGCCAGCATAATAACTGAAAATGCCCTCTGAATGAAATCTTTTGACTTTTCCCACATCAGCTGCATTACACTTCTGGCACTGGGCATGCGGTAATTTGGAAGCTCCATAACAAATGGTACTGCTTCGCCCTTAAACAAAGTCTTTTTATATACCAAAGCTACTATAATTCCCAGCACAATTCCAAGGAAATACAGCGCCGTGATCACAAGCCAGCCCTTATCAGGGAAAAATGCTGCCACAAAAAAGGCATAAATAGGAAGCTTGGCGGTACAACTCATGAAAGGAGTAAGAAGGATCGTCATTTTCCTGTCCCTGTCACTTGGAAGAGTCCTCGTAGACATTACCGCCGGAACCGTGCATCCAAAGCCGATCAGAAGCGGAACGATACTTCTTCCGGAAAGCCCTATTTTCCTAAGGAGCTGATCCATGAAGAATGCAACTCTTGCAATATATCCACTGTCTTCAAGAAGCGATAAAAACAGAAAGATTGTAACGATTATAGGTAAAAAGCTAAGGACACTTCCCACGCCTTCAAAAATGCCATCAACCACGAGACTGTGAATAGCTGAATTTACCCCTGCCTGCGTCATAGCATTGTCTACAAGGCCCGTCAATGCACCAACGCCCATCTCAATAAGTCCCTGCAAAAAAGCTCCTATCACATTAAAAGTCAAAAAGAAAACTGCCGCCATAACAAGAATAAACACCGGAATAGCAGTAAATCTGCCGGTAAGAACTCTGTCTATCTTCTGGCTTCTGATCTGTTCCTTGCTCTCATGTGGTTTAACCAGACATTCATCACAAATTTTGTGGATAAAGGCAAATCTCATGTCGGCAATGGCTGCTGCCCTGTCAAGGCCTCTTTCTGCCTCCATCTGCTTTGTGATATGTTCAAGTGTCTCTTTTTCATTATCATCGAGACTTAGCTTATCAATTATGAGCTGATCTCCCTCTATTGCCTTATTGGCCGCAAATCTCAAAGGGAGCTCAGCTGTTTTAGCGTGATCCTGTATAAGATGCATAACTGCATGGATACATCTGTGAACAGCGCCGCCATTATCATTTTCATCGCAAAAATCCTGGCGTCCCGGTCTCTCCTGATAGTGGGCTATATGCATGGCATGGCGCACAAGCTCATCTATTCCTTCATTTTTGGCTGCAGAAATAGGAACAACCGGAACTCCAAGCATACTCTCCATAAGGTTGATATCCACTGTTCCCCCATTGCCCCTAAGTTCATCCATCATATTAAGTGCGATCACAACAGGGATGTTCATTTCAAGAAGCTGCATAGTCAGATACAGATTTCTCTCCATGTTTGTGGCATCCACAATGTTGATGATGGCTTCAGGCTCTTCCTCAAGCACAAAGTTCCTGCTGACAAGCTCTTCACTGGAATATGGAGACATGGAATATATTCCGGGAAGGTCCGTTATCATTGTATTTTTTTGTCCGAGTATAGAACCATCCTTGCGGTCCACAGTAACTCCGGGGAAATTACCAACGTGCTGATTTGCACCTGTCAGTTGATTGAAAAGAGTCGTCTTACCACAGTTCTGGTTACCTACAAGAGCAAATGTCAAAAGAGCTGTATCCGGCAAAGGATTGCCGCTTCCCTTTGGATGATATTTGCCTTCTTCACCAAGTCCAGGGTGTTCGATCTTTTTAGAATTTTTTTTTGACTGCCCTGCTTTACCAGGCTCTTTTGCCTCAGATAGCTTAGTCACCTGAATTTTCTCAGCATCAGCAAGACGAAGTGTGAGCTCATACCCATGGATCCTAAGTTCCATAGGATCACCTAAAGGCGCAAGTTTAACAAGTGTAACTTCCGCCCCTGGTATAACTCCCATATCCAGAAAATGTTGGCGAAGAGCTCCCTCTCCGCCAACAATATCAATTCGTGCACTTTCACCAATAAGTAAATCTTTTATTGTCACTTCAATTTCTCTCTTTCATTAAGGAAACGTGGGTGTTTTATGTTAAGTGCAAGCCTTTTATTTTAGTAAAATCAGTCGAGATGCCAGATGTCTCTGTTGTATTCAGCGATTGTTCTGTCTGATGAGAAATATCCGGCCTTAGCTATATTGGTAAGCATCATCTTTTTCCACTTATCGCGGTTCTCGTAATCAGCAAAGATCTCATCTTTCTTGGCAATATAGCTCTCGAGGTCAATAAGCGTCATGAACCAGTCCTTGTTAAGAAGCTCCTTGTAAAGTCTTTCAAGGTTCTCTTTATGTCCAACCTTGAGGCACTCTTTACTTACGATGAAATCTACAGCTTCCTTTATAACAGGGCTCTTTTTATAGTAATCCTTTGAAACGTAATCAGCCTTCTTGTAATGCTTTATAACTTCATCAGCGCTGATACCAAAGATATAGATATTGTCGTCACCAACAAGCTCATGGATCTCAACATTGGCTCCGTCATCAGTTCCAAGAGTAACTGCTCCGTTAAGCATGAACTTCATGTTACTTGTTCCTGAAGCCTCTTTTGATGCAAGAGAGATCTGCTCTGAAACATCGCAGGCAGGAATAAGCTTTTCAGCGTAGCTTACGTTGTAGTTTTCTACCATGACAACCTTCATATACTTATTTACATCAGGATCATTGTTGATGATCTCCTGAAGCACAAGTAAAAGGTGAATAATGTCTTTTGCAATAACATATGCAGGTGCAGCCTTAGCGCCAAATATAAATGTAAGTGGTCTTACAGGCTTCTTGCCACCCTTTATTTCGAGATATTTATGGATGATATAAAGAGCATTCATCTGCTGTCTCTTGTACTCATGGAGTCTCTTTACCTGAATATCAAAGATTGAATCAGGATCAACTTCAACATTCTCATGCTCCTTGAGATATGAAGCAAGCTCTTTCTTTTTATCCATCTTAATCTCTTCAAGTTTATCAAGAACTTCCGGATTGTCAATGTGCTCTAAGAGCTTTTCAAGTTTATTTGCATCTTTCTTAAAGCCATCTCCGATTGTCTCTGAAAGGAAATCAGCCAGTGGATGGTTACATGAAAGAAGCCATCTGCGGAATGTGATACCGTTTGTCTTGTTGTTGAACTTCTCAGGATAGATCTTGTAGAAGTCATTGAGCTCGCTGTCCTTAAGAATGTCTGTATGGATAGCAGCAACACCATTTATTGAGAAACCATAGTGGATATCAATAAATGCCATGTGAACTTTTTTATCCTTGTCGATGATCTGAACCTTAGGGTTCTTGTACTGCGCTCTGATTCTCTTATCAAGTTCTTTGATATAAGGAATGAGCTGTGGAACTACCTTTTCAAGGTACTCAAGCGGCCATGTCTCAAGAGCCTCTGCAAGGATAGTGTGGTTTGTATATGCACATGTCTTGCTGACTACGTTGATAGCCTCGTCAATGTTAAATGCCTTTTCCTCAACAAGAATTCTGATAAGCTCAGGAATGATCATTGTTGGGTGAGTATCATTGATCTGAATTACTGCATGTTTATGAAGCTCATGAAGATCGTACTGACGCTCTTTCTGCTCACGAAGGATGAGCTGTGCAGCGTTTGATACAAGGAAATACTCCTGATAAATTCTAAGAAGATTTCCTGCCTCATCAGAGTCATCAGGATAAAGGAAAAGAGTAAGGTTCTTATCGATCTTAGTCTTATCGAAATCGATTCCTTTTTTAACAAGGCTCTCGTCTACTGACTCAATATCAAAAAGACGAAGCTTGTTTACTCCTGTGTCGTAGCCAACAACGTTCATATTGTAAAGACGTGAAACAACTTTCTTATCACCAAAAGCTACCTCGAAAGTAGTATCTGTTTTCTCAAGCCAGGAATTTTCCTCAATCCAGTCATTCTTTTCTGCACACTGAAGGTGATCCTTAAATACCTGTTTGAAAAGTCCGAAGTGATAGTTAAGACCAATTCCTTCACCTGCAAGACCTAATGTTGCTATAGAATCAAGGAAGCAGGCAGCAAGTCTTCCAAGTCCGCCGTTTCCAAGTGATGGCTCTGGCTCACACTCTTCAACTTTAGAAAGGTCCTTGCCATTTTTTTCAAGGATAGCCTTAACCCTGTCATATACTCTGAGGTTAATGAGATTGTTGGAGAGAAGCTTACCAATAAGGAACTCCATAGAGATGTAGTAAACTTTCTTTTCTCCGTTATAAACTTCAGCCACATCCATAAGGCGTGAAGACATCTCTAAAAGAATGTAGTAAGTCTCCTGGTCTGTACACTCCTTAATTGTCTTGCCGAATTTCTCATCAGCAATTCCCTCAAGCTGCTCCTCAAGGTTGAGTACAAGTACGTCGCGTTGCATGTTTGTGTGCTTGGACATTTTTCTTTCTCCTCTCGTTAATAAACCGTGTTTACGGAAAACGTTTTCTTTATCTTTTATGTGTTAAGGTTATCATAGGAAAACGTTTTCTGCAAGTATTATTTTTTATGCAATAATATCCTCGTACTTTATTCGTACCAGTTCATGCTTTATTGTGACTTTTCGCCCGGTCTCGCCTGACATCAGTCGATTCAGTTCCAAGATTGCCTCTTCAGATATTTTTGAAAAATCCTGCTTAACAGTATTCATCTGTTTTCCCACATATCCCATAAGGATAATCCCATCAAACCCACAAACCGGTCTGAATATATCCATATCAATAAGGGCCTTCATTGCCCCGATTGCCATCATATCCGAAGCACACACTACGCAATCAGCATTTTTAGCAAAGCGCATCGTGAGCTCTCTTGCCTTAAGTTCAGAAAACTGCCCATTTCGCACAGTGAGTTTCAGGTTCTTTTCTTCACACAGTTTCTTTATTCCTAAAAGTCTGTCTTTAGTGACATAACCGGTGTCTTCACCTGCCAGGTATAATACCTTTTTGCATTTGTTCTCGGTGATAGTCTTTTTTGCAACGTCGTACTGAGCCTTTGCATGATCAACACTGACTGAAGATGTTGAATCATTGACCATGGGTGCATCAACCACAACCATTTTGAAATGTCCGCTATCTATGAGCTTATGAATAACCTTATCCTTTGTGGTCATGCCATAAACAATGATTCCCCTTATTCCCTGGGATTCAAAATAACTTGTGACCTCTTCGACAGTCATATCCTCTATCATTGAAGCAAACACAGTGATAACATCCAGCTGCAGCTCTTTTGCCTTATGAACTGCACCGGAAATATACCGCATATTGATCTCATCGCTTGCCTGCGTACTTAAATTCAGTTTTATCAAAAGTGCCACTCTACCTGTTTTTTTGGAAGACAGTGATACTGCCACTGCATTAGGCACAAATCCCAATCTGTCAACGACTTCATTGACCTTGTTTTTGGTCTTCTCACTGACATTGGGATAATTATTCAAAACTTTTGAAACTGTTGAGATAGCCACTCCGGCTTCTTTTGCAACATCTTTTATCGATACCATTTTTCCCCGCCTGAAATGTTTAATCTTATTTTTTGATGGCAGAAATGCCATCTGCTAAGGAAATCGTTTTCCATACCAATTAATCATAGCTTTTTGGCATTGGTTTGTCCATTAAAAAAGCATAAAATTGCTAATACATTTTCAATTACTCCCCCATCATTTCCACCAGAAAAGTTGACATAATAAAAAATGATACATAAAATTTTATTGTATTGTTTCATTCAGGGGGAGATTATGAAGATCAAATGTGATTATTGTGGAAACACATACGAAGACACTCAGGAAAAATGCCCTTCTTGCGGTGCTCCTAATCCATCTCATCAAAATTCCGGAAAACCTAAGACAATTGAAGAATTAAAGGAATGGTATAAAAACAGGAATCTTCCTTCCTATGAAGTTACAAGGTTTTTTATCGGTGAAGATCACAAGGGGCCAAAAGCCTTTGGAATCTATAAGGATGATAACGGAGATTTTGTTGTTTATAAAAACAAAGCTGATGGTGAACGTGCTATCAGATATCAGGGCAAAGATGAAGAATATGCTGTTAACGAGCTCTATCAGAGGCTAAAAGATGAGATTGTGCACCAAAAACAGCTAAACAGCAACAGCCGAAAAGGCGCATTTAGTTCGGTGTCTTCAAAAGTCTTTGGCAACAATACTTCAGGCAATAAATTAGCTCAGCTGGGCACCAAAATCTGGATTATTGCAGTTATCGTAATTCTAATCAATTCGTTTTTGGTAACCCCATTCAAAAACAGGCACAATGGCTATTATCAATATGATTCAAATGTCCTGTACAATTATCAGGGCGATTGGTATTACTGGGACTACACAGATTGGGAACCACTTGAACAACTTGCAGGCCCGGATGTTGCAAGAGAAGTTTCAAAAGAGCTTGAATCTGATTATGATGAATACTATCTTTCAGAAAAGTGGAACAGCTCATATTCCTTTGATAACTGGGACAATTCTTCATATTATGAAGAATACCACTCAAACGACACATCAGATTACAACTCAGATTATGATTGGGATTCTAACGACAGCTGGGATTCAGGCGGAACAGACTGGGATTCAGACTGGTAATGCTTTATTATACTTTCTTGCGTGTGGCATAAAATCCAAAGTGCCCATACCTTCGGATAGATCTCGGAGCATTCGCAAAGACACAGTAAATATAAAATAATGCGCCCTGTTTTCTTTCATGCTTATTCAGAACAGAAAACAGG
>NZ_ATVR01000014.1 GCF_000420825.1 Butyrivibrio sp. AE2015
CTGTGTCATGCGACACTGTGCGCTTATGCGGTATTAACAGTCGTTTCCAGCTGTTATCCCCCAGTATGAGGCAGGTTGCCCACGCGTTACTCACCCGTCCGCCACTAAGAATATACAATCATCTGCCGAAGCTTCTGAAGCGTATATTCTCCGTTCGACTTGCATGTGTTAGGCACGCCGCCAGCGTTCATCCTGAGCCAGGATCGAACTCTCACGTTTAAAAGTTTGATCAGGCTAGAACTTAAGCTTGGCTTTTGTTCTGTCCGTTATTTACTAAATCTTTGTTCTGAATAAATTCTCTTGGAATTTTTCAGGGTTGCATTACTGTTTATTTGTCAAGGTGCTGTAATTATGAGCCTTACTAGTTGCATAAGGCAACGCAGAAGGAGGGATTTGAACCCTCGCGCCGCTATTAACGACCTGCACCCTTTCCAGGGGTGTCTCTTCAACCACTTGAGTACTTCTGCAAAATAGTTGATTAACAATAATTATTTGATTATTGTAAAGCAGCGTGTTCATAATTAAGCGGAGCGAAAGGGATTCGAACCCTTGTGGCGTTGCCGCCAAACGGTTTTCAAGACCGCCTCGTTATGACCGCTTCGATATCGCTCCGAATATTTATTGTTTCTGCGGAAGTTCTTTCGTTCTCGCCGCAGCGCAAGAATTATATTAACAAAGGGCGACCCTTATGTCAAGCGTAATTTGAAACTTTTTTTAAAAAATTTCTACGCGTGCATTTTTATACTCTTTTCTGTATAACTTTGCCGCCTTCGGGAATGACGCCTTTAACTACTGAACCTGCGCCAATTACTGCGTTTGGACCGATTTTTGTTCCGCGCAGTATTGTCACATTTGCTCCTATCCATGTTCCCTGTCCAATTTCGATTTTTGAGCTTATAAATTCCTTCTCACCATCATTTTTGAAGTTATGATCATGGTCTACTATCACAACATTATTTCCTATTTTGCAATTATCACCAATAATAATCTGTTCCGTAGCTGTAATACATGTGCCGGTGTTAAAGAAGCAATGGTCACCAATTATCAGTTCTCCGCCATCAGCCACCAGATAGAGATTTCCCCTGTTCTGATTAAAGCTGCCAAGTTTTACCCTGCCACTACCATGTATTTCTACATGAAGCTTGTCAAATGTCTGTATCATCCCCGCAGAGAATCTGGACATATACCTGATCTTCTTTATTCCAACCACAACAAAATTCTTTAAATACAATACAGGTGATCGCATATTTTCCCTCTTTACTTAATCACAGAATCATATACATCGAACAGCTTTTTAAGATGCGCAGAAAAACTATATCTCTCCTGGGCAACTTTATAGCTTTCCATAGATGTATCTATATATTTTTCTTTATCAGATAAAAGTTTTTTTATGCCTCCGGCTATTCCCTTCACATCACCGGGGTCACAGATATATCCGCTCTTCCCCTCTGTCACAAGCTGAGGAATTCCTCCCACATTGGTCGATACTATAGGAAGCCCGTAAGCCATCGCATCAAGAATAGACATTGGAAGTCCCTCATCATAAGAAGGCAGCATAAACACAGCTGATTCTTTCAGATAGTTATCCTTATCTCCGTCTCTTACCCACCCTGGGAAATGAACTTTCTCTTTAGGTGCGACTTTGTATACAGCTTCTTTTATCTCATTTACATCAGATTCTGCGCCGTTTCCGCACAAGGCAAAAGAAACATCGCCGTTTTCTTTTATGGTTTCGTCTATTATACCTGCAAAATCATATCCACCTTTTCTTTTTCCTATCTCACCAAGAAAAAGAACCTGTTTCTTCTCAAAACGCTTTGAAAACAGGTCTTTTACGAAATCCTCATCCTGTGGTTTACAGTAGTTTTCAATGACTGCCAATTTGTCCTCAGGGACAATAGCGCTCATTGTTGCCTTCCACTCATCTGACAGAACTATGACTTTATCAAAATCGTTATACACTTTCCGTATACGTTTTTTCTTTTTGTCTGAAGCATTTACATAAAAGGTGTTGAAATCCGCACCGTGACAGTGATCCACAACAGGAATATTCCTGCGCTTTGCCATATATAAAAAAGGCTGCATCCTGTAAAAACTCGGCCCAAAAGATGAATGAATATGAACCAGTTCCGGCTTAAAGGCCCTAAGCTCTTTGTGGAACTGCGCAAACGCTTTTAAAGCTTTGACTGCTTTCTTAAATTTGCTGCCATCACAATATGACTGGACATAGCACAGTTCGTAGCGATTCTCTATCTCGCTTCCATAATAGCCATTGGTAACTGCAGCTATTCCGCCCATTACATCCGGCTGCTGCACTATCATACAAACTCTTGGCTTTCTATTACTTTTTTCCATTAACCCTCACCCAACTAAAACTATAACTCTCACCTGTTCTTTAAAATCGCCTCTGCGGCTGGAATATCCTCAGGTGTAGTGATCTTTATATTGTTATAAGAGCCCTCAATGAGCTTAACTTTTTTATCTGAAAAATACTCAACTACCATGGCGTCGTCAGTGATGTTAACGCCCTTTGCCATGAGTTCTCCCTCCTCCCTGTCAAGTCTTTGGTAGAGGTCAACGATCATCTTATAGGAAAAGACCTGTGGAGTCTGGATCATCCATGTCTTTGCTCTGTCCGGAGTAGTCTGGGCAAAGCCGTTATCGTCGGCGATCTTTATGGTATCTTTTACGGGCATGCCCACTACGCAGGCACCATACTCCTTAACTCCATGAAGAGCGCGCAAAATAATGTCATTATCCACAAAAGGTCGTGCTCCATCGTGGATAAAAGCATAATCGCAATCCGGATCCGCTGCCTGAAGACCAAGTCGCACGCTGTGATAGCGGTACAGACCACCTTCAACAATGGCTTTAACCTTATCAAAACCGTACTTATTCACTATCTCATTTCTCACGTAATCAATATCACCGCGAGAAACCACCAAAACTATATCGTCTATAAGACTCTCTTCAAAAGCCTTTAAAGAGTAGTATATGAGCGGCTTTCCGCCAAGCTCCATGTACTGCTTTTTAACATCACTTTTCATCCTGCTGCCACTGCCCGCTGCCAGAACCACCGCTACTGTCTTCATTGTCATCTCCTCATGGATGAATTTACTGCATCATCTTTTAACAATACTGCTTTTACATATTTCATAAAAAACGTGGCAATACGCTACATTACTGCCTTCCGTGGAATCTTCGCTCGCGATCTCCAAGCGGAAGATTTGGAACTGCATTCATATCAAGTCCGAAGCGCACACCTTTTTTGTATTCATAGTAGGCTGCTGCCCCGATCATTGCTGCATTATCAGTGCAAAGAACCGGTGAAGGCCTGTAGAACTTTATATTTTCCCTGGCACATTCTTTTTCCATGAGCTCACGAAGCCCTGAATTGGACGCAACGCCTCCGGCAATTGCAAGCTTGTCATAGCCATATTCCTTGCAGGCCTTAATGGCGTGAGAAACCAAAACTTCAACCACAGCCTTTTGGAATGAAGCAGCAACATCAGCCTGGTCAAGCTCCTGGCCCTGCATCTTTGCCTGATTTATGTAATTTAGTACAGATGATTTTAATCCGCTAAAAGAAAAATCATATTCCGCGTCAGGGATCTGAGCCTGTGGGAATGTAAAGGCATCAGGATTTCCCTCTTTTGCCGCCTTGTCAATCTTGGGGCCGCCGGGATAGCCAAGTCCAATAGCCCTTGCCACTTTATCGAAAGCTTCTCCTGCTGCGTCGTCCCTGGTCTGACCGATGATCTCATACTCTCCATAATCCTTCACAACAACAAGGTGTGAATGGCCACCTGAAACCACAAGACACACAAAAGGAGGCTCAAGGTCTTTATTCTCAATAAAGTTGGCGCTGATATGTCCCTCTATGTGATGGACACCGATAAGTGGCTTTCCTGTGGCAAAAGAAATTGCCTTAGCCTCAGAAACACCCACCAAAAGAGCTCCTACAAGCCCCGGGCCGTAGGTAACTGCAATAGCGTCAATATCCTCTAAAGTCAGATTTGCCTCTGAAAGAGCAGCTCTTATGCAGCCGTTCATCTTTTCAACATGCTTTCTGGACGCAATCTCAGGAACAACGCCTCCATAAATAGTGTGAAGCGCAATCTGGGAAGAAATGATGTTAGAGAGAACCTCTCTGCCGTTTCTCACTACTGCTGCTGCAGTTTCATCACAGCTGCTCTCAATGGCAAGTATAGTCACATCGCCATCTTCCTTCGCAGCAGCCTCACTGTTTTTTCCTTCTTTTATTGACATAAAGATGACGCCGTCATCCTCGACATTTTTATTTATTTCCATATCTTTTTGTACCTTTATCTTTTAAGATTTCCACCAAATTTCTTCAGAGCTTCCGCTTCTTTGAACCTGTTCTGGCTTGTTAGGAAATTGTAATCGTCCTTGCTGGTAAGAAGAGCTATATCTGTTGAATTTGATACGTCTCCCGGGTGGAAAAGAATTTCCATACTGCTCTTTCCCCTGTCAGCAAGAATCTCTCCTGCAAAAGGAAGGCAGGCCTTTACATTGTCATAAAACATGTGCCCCGACATCATAACTCCCATAAAGAGCTTATCTTCTACCTTCAGGCTATCCAGTTCATTTCTGTATTTTCTCTGATTTCTCGCTGAAAGGAAATTCAGGATAAGCACCTTAAGTACATTTACAAAAGAGATACCGGTAAGCTTTGAGGCAGCTTTTTTATAAATTGATATTTCTTCCTTGGGAAATCTTATATATGAAACCTGAAGATTCTTGTCTTTTATCACATCCATAACAGCATCAAAAATGACGGGGATCATGTGGTAATGAACATGGCCGTCAATCCTGAAACCGTCATCATTCATGTAGGGTCTGCAAGCTTCAATCTGGGCCTCAACCTCTTTTTTCACCTGTTTAAAATACAAAAGTCGCAGTACAGGAACATAGCTCATTACAAGGAGCTTGATAAAACCAATATTGAAATTCCCATCAGGGCCAATAAGTCTTGATGCCTTGTCACCTGTAAGCGGTTTTCCCTCAACAAAATTAAGATGCACTGTCACAAAGAGATCTTTTCTGATGTCCTCTATGGCATCCATGCATTCCTTGAGATAGGGGCTGTTTGGCATGATGCTTATGCCGTTTAGAGCTCCGTTGTGGTAGCAATCTATAATATGACGACTCTGCTCCGGAAAAAGGCCATAGTCGTCCGCATGATACTCAACCAAAAATATATCCTCCTGAAACTTAATTCGCTTTTTGTGTCCACCCAAGGATCTTCCATTTGCCGGAATCATCCTGTCTTAAAATAAACATGTAGTAAAGACCCTGGCTTGCAGTGCCCTTTCTAAGATTAAGATAGCAGTCAACATTGCACATTTTCCTGCCTTCAACTGTTACAACCTCAGGTTCTCTGCTCTGCACCTGGTAAGTGGGGATTGAGTAATCCTCATCCCGCCTTGTCTTTACCTCATTTTTCATGGACTGATAGAAATTGGACTGATTTGCCAAAAGCTCATCATCCATTAACCCCGCCAAAACATCCAGCATCTTCTTCTGCTGATCGTCAGTATAGGTCTCCTTGTAGAGCACCTTCATTATATTGGCGTACATTTCCACAACCTTCCTGGGATTGGCAGGATAATCTTTTTCAAGATTGGTTGTTGTGATCTGATCAACCACCGTCAATGTATAGTTCTCTTCATTGGACGAACGTTGATTCCTGGTAAAAAGAAGAAAAAGTCCCAGTACAACAAGTGCGCCAAAAACTACCAGTAATACCGACTTGATCACTGCTGATTTTGTGTTTTCCATAGCCCCCTCGCTTTCTTAAGCTCTTTTATTCTTCAAACTTAAGTGTGACACTTCTGCCGTCTTTTGCTGCCACTACATTTTGGAAAATCTTTTTTGTTTCTGGTAAATACTCTGCCGGATTCACAAGTGACGGGCTGTAGTGAGTAAGCCACATCTCTTTTACTCCCGCTCTTGAGGCCATTTTAGCGGCTTCATAGAAGGTCATATGCTTGTACTCTTTGGCCTTTGCGATCTTATCAGGCTCTCCATACATTCCCTCGCATATGAAAAGATCTGAATCTTTCGCATTCTCCACGATACTGTCCGTAGGACGTGAATCCGTTGTATAAGTAAGTTTGAGTCCCTTTCTGGTCTCTCCAAGCACCATATCGGGAGTAAATACTCTGCCATCCTCAAGTTCAATGGTATTGCCCTTTTGAAGCTTGTTCCAGTACTGCCTGTCTATACCTGCTGCCGTGGCCGCTTCCACATTAAACTTCCCCTGTCGTTTAAGTTCCATCGTATATCCATAGCATGTAATATTATGATTAACCTTGAAGGCTTTTATCGTAAACTCAGGAAATTCCTCCAAAGAAAACTCTTTTTCATTCTCATTAAGCTCCATAAAGTTTATCTTAAAAGGCAGTTCCGGAGCGATCACTCGAAGTGAATTAACCACCTTTTCAAGTCCCTTTGGTCCTACCATTAGAAGAGGCTCCGTGCGCTCTGCATTTCCCATGGTCAAAAGAAGTCCCGGCAGGCCGCTGATATGGTCTGCATGGTAATGGGTAAAACAGATCACATCGATTGGTTTGGCGCTGACACCTTTCTTTTTCATGGCTATCTGTGTGGCCTCGCCGGCATCGATCAAAATACATTTTCCGTTATATCTCACAAGAAGTGAAGTGAGATAACGGTTTGGAAGGGGCATCATTCCGCCGGTTCCAAGTAAACAAACATCTATCATAGATTATTTCCTTTTCCAATAAATAACGGCATCCTCTTTGGGATCCTCGTAAAATCCGGGTCTTTTGCCCTCAGATACAAATCCAAGACGCTCGTAAAGACCTATGGCAGGGGCATTGCCTGCTCTTACTTCAAGAGTGTAGTCACCTATACCAAGTCCGCGGCCTCTTTCAAGGAGCTGCCTCATCATCTTATAGGCGACGCCCTCTCTTCTGGTGTCAGGCGATACTGACACATTGGTTATCTCGCCCTCTCCTGATATATTCTGAACTCCGCAAAGGCCCACGATCCTTCCGGCCTTTTCAGCAACAAGATAGATCGTATCGTCACGGGTCATGGCATCAAGAAGCTGCTTTTTAGTCCAGGCTTCTCTGCCAAGGTTCATCTCTTCAAGCTTATAGGCATCATCCACATCTTCAGGAGTCATTTCTCGTACTCTGATAATTCCGGGAGCCTTAGGAGTATTGTCCTTTTTAGGTGCTGCGCCACCATTTTCCTTGGCTTCGCGCTCAGCCTGGGACAGCCTTAAATAGTCAGGTGCAAACTCATCTGCCGTGGTAAATCTGTTTTCTGCAGCATAGACATTTGCAAGAGCACAAAGAGCTGCTGCATTCTGCCTGCTCTGGTGAAATGGCGCGATGGAATAAGGAACAGTCAAAAGCCCTTCAAGCTTATCCCTGTACACAGGAACTCCATCTCCCAAAAGAACTACAGGTTTCCCGATTTTATTAATCTCTTCGGCAATGTTTTCCACAGAGGTTGCAAACTGCTCGTGGATCACCTGCATATCAAAGGTCTGCTCGCGAACCTTCCCCTCCTGCCTGTTTGGCACGAAGGTGTAAAGACCCGTATATACCTGATTTCTTTTGGCGTCCATCATAGGACAGATGATCTTCTCAACACCATAGAGATTATAGGCAATGCCATCAACAGTTGGGATGGCTATTATAGGCTTGTCAAGTGCAAGAGCAAGTCCCTTGGCTGTTGCGCTTCCTATCCTGAGTCCGGTAAAAGAACCGGGCCCCTTGGCCACAGCTATGGCATCGATAGTTGAAAGGTCAAGATGAACCTTTCTGCAGATGTCATCAAGCATAGGCATAAGTATCTCTGAGTGTGTAGTTTTGTACTGAATAAGGAACTGTGAAAGAAGCATATCGCCGTCTGAAACAGCTACAGCCCCCACAAGTCCAGATGTATCAATTGCTAATATCTTCATTTATATCTCCGGATCATTTCTTTGTCATTGTAATAAGGCGATAATCAAAGCCTTTTTCAAGATTCTTTTCTATGACAATCTCTGTGTAGTGCTCAGGAAGAATCTCCTCAATAAGATTGGCCCACTCAACAAAACAGATTCCATCGCCATAAAAATAGTCCTCATAGCCGATCTCATCCATCTCGCTCACATCGCCAATCCTGTAAACATCAAAATGGTAAAAAGGAATCCTTCCCTCATCATAAACCTGAAGGATTGTAAAAGTAGGACTGCTGACAGGTCCTTTTATCCCAAGTCCTGCTGCGACTCCCTGAGTGAGCACAGTCTTGCCAACGCCCAGGTCACCGATCAGAGTATAGACCATTCCCGGTGTCGCATTCTCACCGATTCTTTTTCCTATTTCGAAGGTTTCTTTTGCACTATTTGTTTCAAGTCTGGTAACTATATCCATATAAAACCTCACAAATATCACATTCTAAATTATAGTATAGCATATAAGGCAAGGCGCAAAAAGAGTCGCACTTTTACATGCGACTCTTAAAACCCTCATATTAAACTGCAGCCACCATCACGCATCAGCTTCAGCTGTTTTCTTTTTAGCAACGAGCATTGGCTCTGCCTTTAAAATAGGACTAATCTGCTTGTAGATAAGGAATGTCACTGCACTGTGTACAATTCCCTTGATAAGGTTAAATGGTGCTACGCAGAACAGGCAGAATGTAAAGAGATTATCAACAAATGGATAGATCTCTGTTCCTGCTTTTAAAATGTTCTCCACACCGCCAAACATAAGGGCGTAAGCAGGAATCATAAAGAATGCGTTCAGTGATGCACCGATAAATGCGATGCAAAGTGTTGCGAGAATGCATCCGATAAGGGCTGTTTTCCTTGTTCTCTTAAATCTGTAAACGATTGAAGCCACCATTACAAAAGAAGCTCCGATCACGAAGTTAGCTATTTCTCCTACGAAAGCAGAAGTTGTTCCCTGAATGAGAACGTTAAGTGTAACCTTGATGAACTCCACCATAACTCCTGCAAATGGACCAGCTGCAAATCCAACTATAAGAGCCGGAATGTCGCTGAAGTCGAACTTGTAAAAGCTTGGTGCGATTGGAAGCGGAAACTCTATAAGCATCAGCACAAAAGATATTGCTGAGAAAACACCGATGATTGCCATCTTTCTGGGTGTTAAGATTCCCTCCGTCTTTCTTCCTTCTTTCAGATCCTTCTTTGCTGCAATCTTTTCAGCCAGATATGCAAGTGCAAAAGCCAGTACTATAAGAAGTACAAGGCCTATGAATCTGCCTGAATTCCCCGCAATGATCTGAAGTAAACTTTGTTCCTGTTTCATTTTTTCCTCCTTTTGTTCGGGGGAAGAGTCCTACACACGACCCTTAAGTTTGGTAAAAGAACTTTCGAAAAATAAAAAATCCCAAGTAAATATACTTGGGGTACGCAAACTAAAAATCGTGCATTCTTCTCTCATCCAGACTTTACTGTCGGTTTTGGAATCTCACCAAATCAGCCACCTATCAATAGATAAGCAGGTCGCGGACTATACCGCCGGTTGGGAATTACACCCTACCCCGAAGAACTATATTTTTTCTAAATCAAATACTATAATGGTTATAGACATATGTCAAGAGTGTTTGACAATTTAATTTTGCAAAATTATAATTTGACTGTACAAATTACCACTAAAAGTTATATGAACAAACGCACCCAGAGTCCATGAGGTAGCTATGAAAACAGTAGACAGAAAGAGCCTTAAGCCCGGAATGGTGCTGGCAAAAGATGTCCATGTAAATTCACAAAATGTTGTTCTTCTGAATAAAGGCGATGTCATAACCAGGAAAGATCTTGCAAAGCTTGCTTTTTATTCTATAGACAAAGTATGTATCGAAGATAAGATCATCGAAGAACCTCCTGTCGAATCAAATGACAATTCAGATGCTTTCCCTACCCGTTCAGAAAGGATAAAGGCTACACCTGAATTTCAGGAATTCAAAAAGAATTTCGAAGAGTGCGCAGACACTTTTGCAAATACTATAAATGACGTTATTCTCAAAAACAAAGAATTTAAGGTTGGGGAGCTTATGACCCCGATCTACAAACTCATTAAGAACAATCCAAATACCAACACAGTCTTTGATATGCTCCACAACTTAAGAGAGTATGACGATGCAACTTACACCCACTGCATCAATGTTGCTCTCATCTCCAACATCCTTGCAAAATGGCTGAAAATGGATGACACAGAGATAGAAACTGCAACCCAGTCAGGTCTTTTTCATGACATCGGCAAAATAATGATCCCTGAAAAGATCATTAAAAAGCCAGGAAAGCTCACTGATAAAGAATACGAGGAGATAAAAAAGCACCCCCAGATTGGCTATGACGTGCTAAAAGACAAGCCAATCGGCAATCACATAAAAAATGCTGCGCTTATGCACCATGAAAGATGCGATGGCACAGGTTATCCACAGGGGCTAAAGGCTCCACAGATCGACCGCTATGCCAAGCTCGTTTCCATCGCAGATGTATACGATGCCATGACCAGCGCCAGATACTACCGCGAACCCCTTTGCCCATTCACTGCAATTGAGCTTTTTGAAGAAAGCGGCTTCACAAAATATGATTCTGAAATGATCATGACTTTCTTAAAACATATTGTGGATACGTATATTTCAAGCACTGTAAAACTAAGCACCGGAGAAATAGGCGAGATCATCTTTGTAAATCAGGACAGTCTGTCAAAGCCAACTGTAAAAATAGGCGATGATTATATCGACCTTAGTAAGCGCCAGGGAGTCACCATTGAGAGAATTCTATAAAAAAAGGAAAGCTATCACAGCTTTCCTTTTTTATATCAAGCATTTTTCAATTTAAATTTCTGCATATCGTAGTCTGAATCAACTTTTTCAATATGTGCGCCGAGCTCGCGAAGCTTTTTATCGAAGTCCTCGTAGCCTCTTTCGATATACATGATATCCTCTACGGATGAGAATCCTTCGGCTGTGAGAGCTGCGATAACAAGAGCTGCTCCTGCTCTAAGGTCCGGTGCAGAAACTGTAGCCCCGGTGTACTTATCCACACCTTCGATAATAGCTGTACTTCCCTCAACCTTAATGCAGGCTCCCATTCTGGTGAGCTCATCCACATACTTAAATCTGTTCTCAAAAATACTCTCTGTTACGATACTGATACCGCTGGCAAGTCCAAGGGCAACCGTAATCTGTGGCTGCATGTCTGTTGGAAATCCAGGATAAGGAAGTGTCTTAACATGAGTGTTGGTAAGACGCTTTGTAGCTACTACTCTGACTGCATCATCTGACTCATGGATCTGGCATCCCATCTCTATGAGTTTTGCACTGATTGATTCCAAGTGTTTAGGAATAACATTTTTTATTGTGATATCACCCTTTGTAGCTGCCGCTGCCATCATGAAGGTTCCGGCCTCTATCTGATCAGGAATGATAGTGTACTCAGTACCATGAAGCTTCTCAACGCCCTTGATCCTGATAACATCAGTTCCAGCGCCCTTGATATTGGCACCCATGCTGTTAAGGAAGTTTGCAAAGTCTACTACGTGTGGCTCTTTTGCTGCATTCTCGATAATAGTCTTGCCCTCAGCCATTGCTGCTGCCATCATGATATTGATAGTAGCGCCAACGCTTACAACATCCAGGTAAATGTGACTGCCGATCAACTTATCTGCGTGAGCATCAATGATACCATGTTCAATGCTCACCTGTGCACCAAGAGCTGTAAAACCCTTGATATGCTGGTCAATAGGTCTAAGACCGATGTTACAGCCGCTTGGAAGTACAACTCCTGCCTTTTTATACTTTCCAAGGAAAGCACCAAGCAGATAGTAAGAAGCACGTATCTTTTTAATGTAGTCCTCTATAGTAAATGTGTGGATCTGTGAAGCATTAATTTTTACTGAATGTCTGCCGGTTCTCTCTACAAAAGCTCCGGTAGAGCTTATGGCCTGAAGCATCGCATTGGTATCTGACTCGTCAGGCATATTGTCTATATAGACAGTTTCGTCCGTCATTGTAGCTGCAGCCAAAATAGCCAACGCAGCGTTTTTAGCGCCACCTATTTCAACTTCACCTACAAGAGGAACTCCACCTTTTATTACATATTTTTCCATAGGAATCCCATCCCATATAACCTAATTTTAAAAAAATAACTCATTTGCCAAATTATATTAATAGCACAATATGATATATGTGTCAAAAATGGCTTAGTTCAAATAGTTCAAAGGATTGACCTGAGTACCGCCAACCAAAATCTCGAAATGCAGATGCGGTCCTGTGGAAACACCCGTGTTACCTGAAAGAGCAATCTTTTGTCCCTGAGTTACAGACTGGCCCACAGAAACAAGAACTTTTGAGAGGTGACCATATCTTGTCTCTCTTCCGTCAGGGTGTCTGATATATACACAATATCCATATCCGCTTCCCCAACCGGCTCTTGTAACTACACCTGAAGAAGATGCAACAACAGCAGTTCCGACAGGAGTCGCCCAGTCAACGCCCTTATGGTAAGAGCTTGCTCCCTTGGTAGGTGCATTTCTCTTTCCAAAGCCTGATGTCAAACGACCACCGGATATAGGCTTAATGTATGTAGGAGGAACGATCGTACCTTTTTCAACAATCTTAGGAACAGCCTGATATGTTACTTCTTCCTTCTGGATCTCGCTTGATACCTCGCTGGCATCATTATATGTCACAAGGGCTACAACCTTTCTGTGTCCTGCAGAAGGCTCTTGAAGGACCTTACTCTGTGTCGTATACCAGGAATCATTGTAGACATACTCGACCTCTGCCTCGTAGTCCTCTTCGTAGTATTCCTGAACTGTGTAAACAACAGAAAGCTCAGGTTCAGGAACTGTTACTATAAGTTCATCACCGGTTCGGATCGTGGTGTTCTCACTCTCCAAAAATCCGTTCATGGCAACGATATCCGCTACAGTAAGATCATATTTTAAAGCTATAGAGCCAAGGACATCACCTTCCTGTACTTCATAGATCTGATTAGTTTCTTTGTCCTTTGTTACTTCATCGATAGCATCTGAGAGAGATGTGATCTCATCATCAGGAAGGTAACTTTCAACAATCTCAACCTTATCAGCAAAATCTATGGACATAAGTCCCAGCTCATAATCTGAAAAGTCCTTGTCATAAGAAAGAGGTGTTGCTTCTTTTACTGCATCTGTGAGCATCTGAGAAAAGCCAGACCCCGGCATACTTGTCTGGGCATCTTGCTCTTCTTTTTTTACCTCTTCCTTGCTAAGAACAACAGGAGTCAGAACGTTCACTTCTCTTGTAGGATCAAGGGCCAGTGTGACATCGTACTTGTCCTCTGTGTCATAGGTAGAAAGAGCTGTCTCAAGAAGCGCCATTACATCATCGATAGAAGCCAGATTCACTGAAAACTCATTTATCTTAATGGAGTAAGCCCTGTTTAGGGTGCTCTTTCTGCTGCCTGAAAGGACATCTACCATGGCGTTTGTAACTTCTGCTATAGAATTGACAGCCCCAAAGATTTTGTCACTTCCGTCAATTGTCATATCTGCTCCGGCAAGAGTGAGCTCATCGTCGCTGCTGGATATCTCTTTTCTCGCTGTTCGATATGCTTCATAAGCATCATTCCTGGAAGCAACCGTTCCAACGAACTGTCCGTTTAAAGTTATAGTAAAAAGGTTGTTGCCGCCCTTCTGGAACTTTACAAATGTAGGCATAAATAAAATCCAGAAAGCAATTACCACCAAAGTGGAGTGCAAAAACCATATTTTAATCCTGTTTCTAAAAATTGTGTTTCTAAAATTCATGTTGTAAATCTTTCCAAAGCGTATTAAATAATGCCAAAAATTCTAAGAATATTGATAACAAGATCTGCTCCGGCCACCAGGAGTGTAACTATAAGAAGTGGAAGAAGGGCTGTATTCTTGGTCTCAATGGCAAAATGAACTTCTTCGAATTTCTTTTGGATCTCTTTATATTCTTCCTGGTGCTTCTCTTCCTGTTTGTTCAATATTGCCTGAATATTGCGGTAGGTCTGAACACCAACGTCATGGGTTTTTGTGCTATTTTCATCAAACTTCTTGTTGAAGTTCTCCTCCATTTTCTTTGAAACAGCTTCAACAGATTCACTGATAGCTGACTCAACTTCAGCCTGTGTGTTAGCTTTGATCATGTCCTGTGCGCTCATTTCTCTAGTGAGCTTATCCATAATGTTATCCAAAATATTCCCTCCCAACGTGATCTACTATCCCTCTGTTCTGCATACAATATAGATTATCATTTGTTGTGCAAATTAGACAAGACAATATTTCAAAAAATAGTTTTGTTGTTCACTTTTACTATTTGTTTACCGTTTGTTCATAATTTGTTAATAATTGAATTGTATATTAATACCATAGCCGATGGAAATACGGCAACCTAATTTAGAAAGATAGATTTTTTCATAATAGGCCAGGTGCGGGAAACCGTGTCTGGCCACTCCTCATTAATGGGGCGATTATGGTAATGGCAAATATACCATTACCCACGCCTTAATCCTCTTGTTTTTCTCCCACTGCCTGAATTTCTTCATTAAGTGAAAGCATGCGTGCATCAAGGTCAGCCACCATTTGTGCACATTGTGTAAGCTCAGAATTGATATGACTAGGAGCCTTACCCTCGAACTTGTACTGGATCTTGTGCTCAAGAGAAGCCCAGAAATCCATGGCTACTGTTCTTATCTGTATTTCAACCTTAACATTAACAATCCTGTCTGAAAGATAAACAGGGAGAGACACTATCATGTGATAGCTCCTGTAGCCGCTGTTTTTGGGATTCATAATGTAGTCCTTGACTGTAAGGACCTGAATATCTTTCTGGTTGCTGATCATCTCAGCAATTCTGTATATATCTGAGGTAAAAGAGCATATGATACGGATTCCTGCTATATCATTAACATAGCGGACCATGTTTCCTATCGTGGACTCATATCCGTTTCTCTTAAGCTTTTTTACAATGCTCTCAGGCACCTTGACTCTTGCCTTAACGTGCTCGATGGGGTTATATCTGTGAACCTCCTGAAACTCCTCGTTAAGGATCTCGATCTTGGTTGTTATCTGCTTAAGTGCTGCATTGTAAAGGAGGTTAACTTCCTCCCAGGTGTTAATATCATCGGAAATCTTTATGTTGCTCTCAGCGAGATCTAATTCCATATCAGCTCCTTGTTTTCCAATACTCTTTGTTCAAACTGCAAGCCTTCACAATGCCCATAGGAAGCTTTTTATAATTTCTTCCAAGCTTATATCCCATCCATCTGAATCCGCACATAACAATATATCCCGGGATAAGATGGGCTTTTCCTATATGTCTGAAATGATCAATGGTCTGTCTCACCATCTTTTTACCCTCAGTCTCAGACTTGATCTTGCCAAAGATCTCCGGATGATCAGTCTGTGAAACCCCAAGGTCAAAATTTCTGTGAAACTGCTGCATACAGGTGTAATTGTGTGAGTGGATAACTCCTGCCTCAGGAACATACATGATAGCATAGCCGCGCTGGCAGGCATTCCCCGCAAATACCATATCCTCGTTAAAAATAGTTCTGTGAGTAAATCCACCAATTACATTATATACGTCACGCCTGTACATGGCACATACATTTGAACAAAAATAAGTTTTTATTCCAAGCTTATCCACATCTTCCTGTGTCTTTCTCATAGGCTCGTTGGGATAATTGAACTTTCTGGAATATCTCTCCGCCAGATTGCAGTCAGACTTTGGATATTGTCTTGCATATGCTGCTGCAACATCCCTGTCAAGGGCCTTTGCCAGGTTACTTATAAGCATCTTATCTCTTGGAAACGCATCCTGAGTCATCATTAAAAAGAAATCCGAATCAGATAAGGCTACTCCCTGATTTCTGGTTTCGCCGTGGTCAAATTCAGCCTTTGTCACATGCTTTACTATTATGTTGTCATACTTCTCCAAAGGATTTTCTTTTGTCTCCTCAAGAAGCCTGTTCCAGTATTTCTCCTCTGTGTTCATGATGATGATGTGGCTTGGTCTAAGGGACTGCTTTTCCAGATCATCGATCAGTGTTAGCAAAGAATAATCCGGTTTGTAGGTAGGAATAATTACGTCTACTGTATTCATCTGTTTTTCCTTTTATATACAACTTATGCTGAGCACATATTTAGCGTAGCCTTTTCACCCGGTAGGAATACCCTATCACATGAAAAGAGGTATGTGCGCTTTGTTCGAGCACAATACGCACATACCATCTCTACAGTCTAAAATGCCCTCAGCATTAAATCATCAATTCAAATATGGATCTGTATCAGATTTGATCTTGTCACTGAATTTCTGTACATCTGAAGAAATTGTGTAATCTGAATCATTGAACAGGAACTGATGAAGCCACTTAACGTTGCTAGCAAGATCTACTGCAACTACGCAGCTTCCCTTCTTACCGATAGTACCTGTTGCTCTCATGCTCTCTTCAGGGAATCCACCATTATCAACTACGTTGTAATTAGCTACATTCTTAAGGAGCTCAAGGATCTCTGACAGATCAAGTGATGTATATGTCTCATCAAATGCCTTGTTGGCAATTGTCTCAAGATCTGAATAGCTCTTGCCCTTTGCCTTTTCAAGACAAGCCATAAGTACTGTTCTCTGTCTCTCAGCACGCTTGAAGTCATCACCTGCTGTGTATCTGATACGACAGTAAGCTGTTGCCTGAAGACCGTTAAGAGTCTGAAGTCCTGTGCTTGTTACAGGTACATACTCAAGTCCAAGCTCTGTAGCCATTGTTGCCTGATAGTTGTTAAGGTGAGATATCTCAGCCTCTGTAACATCAATCTCAACACCACCAAGAGCGTTAACTACATCTGTAAGTCCCTTGAATCCGATAGTGATGAAGTCCTCAATATCCATATCAAGGTTCATGTTAAGCATTGAGATAGCCTGCTCAGGACCACCCTCAGCGTAAGCTGCGTTACACTTAGTGTACTCATCGTTACTAAGGTTGAGGTATGTATCACGGTAAACTGAGCAAAGCTTAACCTCACCATTTTCATTATTTATAGAAGCAATAATGATAGTATCTGTTCTGGTGTTTTTCTTGATAGCGCCCTGGTTTTTAGCTTCATCACGGGTATCAACACCAAAAAGTGCGATATTGGTATAGCCCTTCATCTGCTCATTTTCAGCTGCAGATTCACTGATACTGTTTGAAATAACTTCCTCGTTCATGTTGACTTTACCAACCTTGGTAACATCAACTTTAAAGAATACATGATATGCAACAAGAACAAGTACGCATGCCACCAAAACCTCTGCTATAAGAATAACAATTGCTTTAGTGTTATTTTTCTTTTTACCTGAACCGCCTCTTGATCCACCTCTTTTTGAAGAATGGCTTCTTGAAGCACTTGAATGGCTTTTTGAACCATTTCTTGATGAAGAGTGGTTTCTGGAGCTAGCCGAACTCCTTCTTACCGGTCTGTCATCATAATCATCATAGTCATCGCGATCATCACGATATCTATCATCACGGTATCTATCATCTCGAGTAGACTTTCTCACTTCTCCGTTATTTTTGTGAGAAGAACGTCTCTCGTCTCTGTCATAATACTCGTCATCACGCCTTGACATTTTCTATCTCCTTTATCCCAACAAAATAATAATTTACATAAATAAAAACCACATTATACTATGCCACAAATAAATAAAATATACAAGCGCAGGATAAATTATTCTATCCTGCGCTTGTTTCTCACTATTTAGTATGCGTTTTTATTTACAAAGCCATATCGGATGGTTCCAAGCATTATCTTAAAATCAAAAGCCATGGTCCAATTCTCGATATAGTAGATATCGTAATCAATTCTTTTTCTGATGGATGTATCACCGCGGTATCCGTTGATCTGTGCCCAGCCTGTGAGTCCCGGTCTAACCTGGTGTTTTACCATGTATCTTGGAATCTGCTCTTTGAACTTCTCAACAAACTGCGGTCTCTCGGGACGAGGCCCAACCAGAGACATCTGCCCGATAAAGATGTTAAAGAACTGTGGCATCTCATCAATACTTGTCTTTCTAAGGATTGCCCCAACTCTTGTAACTCTCGGGTCTCCCTTGGTGGTCCAGCCCTTTTTCTCCTCCGCCTCAGTCTGAACCTTCATGGTCCTGAACTTGTACATCTTAAAAGGAGCGCCGTTAAGGCCTATTCTCTCCTGCTTATAGATGATAGGTCCCTTGCTGGTAGCCTTGACTGCTATGGCCGCAGCCAGCATGACCGGTGAAAAGATAATGATAGCAAACAAAGATCCTATGATATCCACAAGTCTCTTCATCGCCTTATTAAATGAATTGGAAAGGGGCACGTACCTGATATTGATAACCGGCATTCCCTGAACATCCTCAGTATATGGATTACTTGGGAAAAGAGATGAATAATCCGGAATGAACTTGGTGTGAACTCCGGATTTCTCACACTGGGCAACCAGTTCCTCCAGTCTGTCATAGTCATCCAGAGGAAGGGTGATAGTTATCTCATCGTAGTTGTTATTTTCAAGGTAAAGACCAAGCTGCTCGATCTTGCCCACAACCTTAACGCCGTGGTAATTGGTCCCAAGGGGAACAAAGTCATCAAGAACTCCTGCTATCTCATATCCCCACTGAGGATTGTCAAGGATTCGGCTTATATAGCCTTCTGCAGCCCTTGAATAGCCAACAAGAAGCACGTGCTTAAGATTGTAGCCCTTTTTTCTGATATACCTTAGGAACTTCCTGAGAACAATCCTGAAAGCTGTGGCAAAGGTCACATTCAGCACCGCAAATATGATCATCATGGATCTGGAAAAGTCGTTGTGCTTTAAAAGGAAAAGGATTACCCAAAAGCCAAGGATCCCGGCAACATTGGCCTTGACCACGTCCATGAACTCGTCCCACATTCGTAGGGCACGGCGCGGCGTATACAGCTGAACCATATAATAAAGAATAAGGTATGCCGGCACAAGAAAATACAGTGCCCTGAAGTAGATCTCCATAGGCAGATGGCCGCCCGGCAGTCTTTTACTAAAGAGCTCAAACTTTATAAAATAAGACGCAATGTAAGAACCGGCTACAATGAGCCCGTCCGCAACTACATGCGCCCTGTTTAAATGAACCTGATTGTCTTTTATCATAAAAATACAGCCCCAAACTTCCTGGCACAGTTAATCCACAGCTCCAGCTGCATCCTTAAACTGTTAAAGATTTCTTTTTTCCCAAATGCCACTCTTTTGTCGGCATTAACTCTAATCTTGGATAAGCCAAGGGCGAGTCCCTTAAGATGTGCTCCTCCAAGCCCCCTCTTTGTATAAAAAATATGCTTTATCAATATACCTGCCAGAATGAGCGGCAGATTTATCACTATCTGAAGGATAGGCATATTTTTATAGATAAAGTATAAATTATTACCCGCTGTAAGTTCAACCTTAAATCTGTTATATCTTGAACCACTTGTGCCACTTCCTGCGTGATAAACTATGGCTCTGGGCTCACAGACATTGATATATCCCTTTAATCTGGCCCTGTAGCCAAGGTCCACGTCCTCAAGATAGCAAAAATGTGCAGGGTCAAAAAGTCCAACTTCGTCAAACAACTCTCTCCTGTAAATTGCAGCTCCCGCGCAGGCGCTGGTCACAGGTTCTATGCTTGAAAAATATTTGTTATCCTTGTCTCTTCCCGGAGAAAAAGCCCATCCCAGGGCACAGTAAAGGTCCCCTGCATCATCGATAAGGTGGGGCTCTTTAAACTGAAGCAGCTTGGCCTGAGCGCTGAAGATCTTCTTTTTCCTGTCCATGGTTGCTACTAATCTTTCCAGGACATCTTCCGAGCAGACAGTGTCATCATTTAGTAAAAAGACATACTCTGACTCGCAGGATTTTATGCCGATATTAACCGCATTGGCAAAGCCAGTATTTTCAGGAAGTGCCACCAAAGTCACCCTTGGATAGTTATTCTTAATAAAATCCTGACTTCCATCTGTTGAACCGTTGTCAACTATAAGCACTCTAAAATCCCTGAAAGTCTGCTTTTTCAAACTTTCAAGGCAATCAGCCAAAAACTTTTTTCCGTTGTAATTGGGAATTATAACCGAAACTTTTTCCATAAGCTCTTTCCCTATATTTTTCTGACAACCTGAGGATCCCACATAACCCTTAGGCCACGTCTTTTCATCTCTTCCCCGATTTTTAGATTGATCCTAAGGATTTCTTCCTCGGTCAGACTATTTATCTTATCAAAGTACTCCCTCTTGCTCTCAGCCTGAAGGTTACCAGGGGCTTTATCCGTCACTGTTTCTTGCAAATCATTAAAGGTATCCACATAGTCAAAGCCTGCAATATCCTTAAAGACTTCTACAAACTCAGGTCTAAGTGCCATGCACCTGATATCCACTGCATAGCAGTCCTGCTGCACAACAGCTTTATGCTGAAGGCCGCCGCTATATCCAAAAGGCATTCCCTTAAAGACAGCGGTTCCATCTTTTTTGTAAATGCCGCCTGCGACTCTGCCTTTTTTATTTATGAGCTTGCCACCAACACAGCCAATGTCTTTTCTCTGGGAAAAGATATCTTTCGTATAAACCGCACGGTAAAAACCAAGATGAGGGAGCTGGGCAATCTCCGCCTCCACTCCAAAAGTCTTAAGAGCATCGCCTATAGCGATCTGTCCTGCTTCATAGGCATACATTTTGCTGGCAGGGTTGGATGCTGTGGAGCCCTTATGACATCTCCAATGATAAAGAACCTTATCAATGTGTGCAATCTGATCAGTAGCCATGGGCATTGTCAGCGTTGCCTCAAGACAGGCCCTTAAAACCAGGTCAAAATCCTGAGCTCCATCGTACTTTTTCCTGAATTTAAGTCTCTTTATTATATCAGCCCTCATTACTGTGAAATGGCAGATATAGTTATTGGACAAAAGATAATCCAAATTAAATGAAGGCTTCTGATGATGCTCATAGTAAAGATTCTTATGGTCATCAAACTTGTCTTCATCTGAATAAATCAGCCTTATAGGGCATGTCTGAAACTGTGTCAGGTGATTCCTTGACATGCTCTTTCTGATAACCCTTGAAACTTCATATAATGCATCCGGTGTAAGGAGATCGTCATGATCCAAAAGACCAATATAATCCCCCTTTGCCTTCTCTAAACCTCTGTTTGTGTTTTCTGAAATTCCTTCATTGGAACCAAGGTAAAAATATTTTATCCTTGGGTCTTCCTTCATATACTCTTTTACCAGGTCAGATTCAAGGGGTGAGGCATCTGCAAGAACCAGCTCCCAATTGCCATAGGTCTGAGCAACTACGGAATCTATCATCTGGCGAAGGTATTTCTCCGGAGTATTAAAAAGAGGCACTACAATGCTAAACCGCAAAGCGCCTCCTGTTTCAGCCAGAGCCTTGTACTCCTGCTTCTGCTCATTAAGTACAGCCTCTGACAATTCATTATATGTATACTTTTCTTTCCTGTTGTCAGACAATCTTTCAACGGCAGCAAAGAATGCAGCCCTAGCACCATTGCGTTTTGCATATGCTATTGTCTTTTTAGCCGCATTCTTTATGCCCATGTGAATTCATTCTCCTATTTATTCATGAGGAAGTTTCTCTCGGCTCAGCCAATCACAGCCTTAACAGCGTTTGTAAGCTCTTCCTGAAGTTTGTCTGCATCAGCAAGGTCTTTTCCCTTAACACCCATGTAGAACTTGATCTTAGGCTCTGTACCTGAAGGTCTTGCACAGCACCATGCATCATTATCAAGTGCAAAGTAAAGAACATTTGATGTAGGAAGTCCTGTCTCGCCTTCCTTGCCTGTAGCCATATCCAGAGTCTTGCCTGTCTTGTAGTCTCTGAACTCTTCAACCTTCCACTGACCAAACTCCTTAGGTGGATTGCTGCGGAGCTTATCCATAAGTGCTGCGATCTGCTCTGCGCCTTCCTTGCCCTTCATTGTGATTGAGTACTGGCCTTCCTTGTAATAACCATACTCCTCGTACATATCGATCATAGCATCCCATACGCTCTTGCCCTGCTTTTTGTAGAAAGCAGCAAGCTCGCAGAGGCACATAACTGCAACAACAGCGTCCTTATCTCTTGCGTGTGTTCCTGCAAGACATCCATAGGACTCCTCAAGACCAAATACATAGTTGTGAGACTGACCATTCTGCTCGAAGAGTTTGATCTGCTCGCCAATGTACTTAAATCCTGTAAGAACCTCGATGTAGTGGCAGCCGTACTTTTTAGCAACAGCCTTAGCCATGTTTGTAGTAACGATTGTAGTAACAAATGCAGGGTTAGCCGGCATTGTGTTTGTCTTTGTGCGCTCTCTTAAGATGTAGTCACCGATGAGCATACCTGACATGTTACCTGTAAATCCAACATATTCGCCTGTCTTTGTATCTTTTGCATAGATTCCGAGACGGTCTGCATCAGGGTCAGTTGCAAGAACAATGTCTGCATCCTTCTCTTTTGCAAGCTCAAGGGCAAGCTTAAATGCCTTAGGATCTTCAGGGTTAGGATAATCAAGTGTTGTGAAGTCAGGATCCGGAAGCTCCTGCTCAGGTACTACGAACACATTCTTAAATCCAAGTTCCTTAAGGACTCTTCTTACAGGAAGATTACCTGTTCCGTGGAATGGTGTGTAAACAATAGTGAACTTAT
Source organism: Butyrivibrio sp. AE2015 (assembly GCF_000420825.1). GTDB lineage: Bacteria > Bacillota > Clostridia > Lachnospirales > Lachnospiraceae > Butyrivibrio. Next base: position 22,685 of record NZ_ATVR01000014.1, read on the forward strand.
CAGCCATCTCATCGATAACATCCTGATGAATGATCTGCTTCTTAAGCTCAACCATGTACTTGTCATCAAGTTCTTCGCCAAATGACTCATAAAGACCTGCCTTAACAGCCTCTTCCTTTGCCATTGTCTTAACTTCATTGTAATCAGTGATAGCCATAACTTCACTGATGATTCCTGTATCGTGAGGAGGTGTGATCTGTGCGCCGTCCTCCCAGTATACCTTGTATCCGTTGTACTCAGGTGGATTGTGAGAAGCTGTAACCATTACACCTGCGATACATCCAAACTCTCTAAGTGCAAAAGAAAGCTCAGGTGTAGGACGAAGGATATCACTTACATAAGCCTTGATTCCGTTTGCTGCAAGACAAAGAGCTGTCTCCTCTGCAAACTCAGGTGAAAACTTTCTGCAGTCATAGGAAATAGCAACGCCCTTCTTGGCTGCATCAGCTCCGCCGTGCTTTTTAATATAATTAGCAAGACCCTGTGTAGCCTTTCTTACAGTGTATTTGTTCATTCTGTTTGTGCCGGCTCCGATAACTCCACGAAGTCCGCCAGTACCAAATTCAAGTTCTCTATAGAAACGATCTTCGACCTCATCAGCATTATTTCTGATGGCAAGGAGCTCATCCTTTGTCTCCTGGTCAAAATAATCATTGTTCAGCCAATATTCAAACTGTTCCGTAGCTTTACTCATATCTCTTTCCTCCTAAGTTTTGAAATTAAAACCGATAATATGATATACGAATTGCGTCGTTTCTTCGACTTTTGACGCCTATATCATAATATTATAGCACATAAAGGCGTTTACTGCGTTCTTAAGCTCGAATAACCTTCTACATTAAGGCTGAAATCACTTCTGTCAAGGGAGAAGTTTGGATTGTAGTAAGGATCTCCCTTATCGAGAACTTTTTTCCATTTAGTCCTGAAGTGCTCCGACTCTGCCTCGTAGCGCTTTGCATTTTCACCTTCAAGATCGAGGCCTCTGGAAAGTGACTCATAATGGAACAGCTCTGCAAAAGGTGTAAATACATTCAGATATCCCTTGTCACGGAGCTTTAAGCAGAAGTCCACATCGTTAAGGCTAACCTGGAAGCCCTCGTCAAAGCCGCCTACCTCATCGTATTTTGCCCTGCTCACCATAAGGCATGCACCTGTAACAGCGCTGACATCCTGTGCATAGCAAAGGCGTCCCATGTATCCTAGATTCATACCGGCCTGGCCATAGTGTGAATGACCTGCAGTTCTGTGAGCACCAAGTTTTAACACAACGCCCGCGTGCTGGATCTTTCTGTCCGGGAAGTAGAGCTTGGCGCCAACCGCACCAACGTCACTTCTCTGGGCGTACATAAGGAGTTCTTCCATCCAGTTGACTGTGATAACCTGAGTATCATTGTTCAAAAGAACTATGTATTCACCTGTAGACTTTGAAACTCCGTAGTTTACAACTGCTGAATAGTTAAATGCCGGCTTTGAGCCGTCTGCATTTAAGTGAAGCCCATTCTCGTAGAAATCAACAACCTTCACAATATCTTTTAAGGAGCCATTCTTAAGCTCTTCATAATAGCCCTTTATTTCTGAACCCTTGCTGCCGTTCTCAACAACTATTATCTCGTAGTTGTCGTAAACAGATTTCTCATAGATTGAATCAATACATCTCTTAAGGTCCTCAGCGTGTTCGCAGTTAGGGATCACAATGCTTATCTTTGGTGTTCCCACAACTTCATAAGAAATCTTAAAGATTGTCTCAAAAGCTCTGGTGCTTGTGATCTTAAAATGGTCATAGCCGTGACGCCTTAAGTGATCAGCAACTGCACCCTTTGCAGCCTCAATAGCATAAGGTTTGGCATTTATGTCTGATGCAACAGACCCGGCGTGGGATCTCCAGTAATACAAAAGCTTTGGAATATGAACGATGTGCTCTGCCCTGTCTGTGAGGCGAAGGATCATGTCATGGTCCTGGCTTCCGTCAAACTTGGTCCTGAAGAGCTCTGTTCCGTCCAAAAGAGTTCTTTTAAATACACTGAAATGACAGATATAGTTGTTAGCCCTTAGATTATCAATTGCATAATCAGGCTTAAAGTGCATGGTTATCATCTTGTTGATGTCATCACCCTTGAAAGTGGTCTCATCACAGTAGAGATAATCTGCCTTTTCCTCATTGATTGCCTTTACATACCAGTAAAGGACCTCAGGATGAAGAATATCGTCATGGTCAAAAAGACCTATATATTCACCTTCAGCCAGCTCAAGACAGTGATTGGTATTTCCTGAAATACCCTCATTCTTCTCAAGCTTCATGTAGCTGATGCGGTTCTTTAATCTCTTGCCAGCTGCATCACCGGCATTTTGCTGAACGTCTTTATCCTGATACTCCTTAACTATCCTTGAAACAAGTTCAATGTGTTCAGCATCAGAACCATCAGCAAGACAAAGCTGCCAATTAGAGTAGGTCTGCGCCAGAACTGACTCAACCATGTCTCTTAAAAACTTTTCAGGAGTGTTGTATAAAGGTACCAGGATTGAAATTAGTGGTTCATATTCAAACTTAGTATTCTCCTGCTCTCTTCTGGTCTCCTCAGTTGGAAAACTCTCTGTTCCGTAGTGAGTCATGGCCTTTTTCTCAATCTGCTTGTACTTTATCTTGGCAATGACTCCCTTTAAAGAGCCCTGGTTTCTGATCCTGTCTCTTTGTCTGATCACCCAGTGCATGGTATTTCGCGCAGGTGTCGATGCCTTCCATATAGGATTATTCTTGATCCTGTCCAGTTTAAACTGAAGCTCCTGGTTCTTATCTTCAAGCTCCGCTATTCTGCTGGCCAGCTCTGCACTTTTTAATTTCTCTTTTTTATATGCAGACTTATAGTCAATTTCGTTCATCTACTACTCCTAAAACATATCACTCTTTTACATTGAGAATGTTTGGCACCCAGTTTATAAGCTTAAGGCGGCTCGTCTTATCACTGGCAAGCATCCCGATCTGGTAATACCCTGGCTCAAGATCGCCTTTTCTTATTTTTACCTTATAACCGGTCAGATCCACATTGACCTGATCCTGAAGCCTTATCCTGATATCAGGCCTGTACCAGGTATAAAACGGCACTGTGTAAACCCTTCGGTCAGCAGGGCCAGCTCCATCCTCGTGCCTCTCCACAAGGCGCAATAAAAGCTGCTTTTCAAAAATAGCATTGTCAGATCCTATAACAAAGCTATAGCCCTTTAAATAATAGCCTTCATCATTTCCCTCAGCTGTCACGCCATAGAGCCAGTTGTCCAGTGTACCATTGTACTCGCAGCCAATCCTTAAGCACTGATCTTCCCTTGCACCCTTGATGCCCTTTTCATGGACAGAGATACGGCTGTAAGGGATGTCCTCTACAGGAGTGTAATCCTCCTTGGGAATGATGGCCGAAATAGTCTCATCCTCAGTAAGATGAGGACTATAAAATGGATCAAAATTGTAAAGATGAGAATGGCGCCTCATAAGGGTATCTCCCTCCCGGCCAAGTCTCTCCATCTTTTTGGGATCAAGATTATCAATTCCCCTGGTAAGGGACTCATGATGATACAGGAAAATATGATTACAGCAGACATTGTAGTAACCAGCCTCTATCACTGAATAACAAAAATCCACATCGTTAAAGGCCACCTTCAGTTCCTCAGGAAAGCCTCCGATATCATTATATTTTTTCCTGCTTATCAAAAGACATGCCGCAGTAACACCAATGTTGTTGTGAACGCCTCTGTTGTAGCCAAAATAATGGTTCTTGCCATCGTGCATCTTCTGAAGCTTGTGCACCGGACCACGCCTTACATTGGCAATTCCGGCGTGCTGTATCAGGTCAGTATCAGGATAGATCAGCTTTGCGCCTACTGCTCCCACATGACCAAGCTGGGCCTGGGAGAGCATCTCACGAAGCCAGCCCTCTTTTTTAGCCTCAATATCATCATTGAGGAAAAGAAGATATTCACCTGTTGAATTTCTCACACCCTGATTGCACATAGCTGAGAAATTAAACTCCTGAAGCTTATAAATGTAATTGATATTGGTAAGCCCGTTCTTTCGCGGAGCGCGGCTGCAGTATACGCCGTACTTAACCCTGTTAGCGGCAGAAGAACCGTTATCAATTATCACAATCTCATATTTGATATTCTCATCACCGGTGGTCTCAATAATGGAATTAAGACACTGCTGCAGTATCTCCGGGTGATCCTTTGACGGAATGATAATACTGACTGTAGCAGGCTTTAAGAGCATATGCCTTGAATTGTGGAATGACCTTCCGTAAAAGACCTCCTGCTCAGCGCTGCGGTGAAATAATACTTCTCTTATATGACCGATTGGAAGCTCCATTCCGGTTCTTTTGGCAAAGGCTCTCTCATGTATTGCAAGCATGCAAAAGAGGACATCTGCTGATAATAAAGATGCCTCAAGACCAACCTGTTCCGGTGAATTCTTTTTGTTGGAAACGCCACCAAGCATCCTGACTGCGTTGTCGTATTCTGTAGCTGCAGCATGCATGGTTTCTGAACGGCAGGCAAAAAAGCTGCCAATATAGAAAGCATTTAAATAAGAGTCCGGAGACCAGTCAGGCTTGAAATAAGGATGGATGTACTTGCCACCACTTCCTATTTCATCCTCATCTCCGTAAACTACATTGTGCTCAGGATGAGCAATAAAGTACTGCTGAATGACCTCTGACGCCCTTTTTGTAAGCTTTCCTCTGTTGCTTGCAAAAATGTAGATGGTATTCTCATCGCCCTTAGCATCAGAGACTTCCCAGACCTTGGAATAGGCAATAACCTTAACCTTTGGATCAGGCTTTTTGTGAGGCACAACTTCCCCTGTCTCCAAAGTCTCCATGATAACAGGCGCATCTGCCTTAACTACAGGCTCTTTTTCTATGGCTTTCTGCCACTTGTCATAGGCCGAAGACTTAGCATTAACTGTTTTGTTGTATTTAGTTACACTCCTTTTGATCAGAGCACTCTTTGCCAGGTCTTTAAGCATTCCCCTTTACTTACTCCTCGTCGTCTTTGTAGTACAGCTCTTCACGCTTACTGATTATCTTTTTCCCGATCTTTTTAATGATATTCTCTTTTGGCTTGGCTACTGCCACTTCTGGAATGGAGTTTGCGATAGCATCTGCCGCATTCCTTGGGATCAGAGTTGTCAAAAGAGATACCTTCAGATGATTTCTCTCCTGAATACTGAGTTTGTTGCTTGTAAGGTTAAACTCAATGTTAGGGTCATCACTGTTAAAGACAAAAGAATCATCTGATATCCAGTGTCCATTGACAGGATGTATATCTATATCTGCTCCGCCCTCTGAAATGGAGGTTCCATTCCAGGAAGCGTCAACGATAGTCACTACGCATGATGCAAAGGCAGGATCAATTCTTACTGTCTTGCAGTTTGAATCCACCCTGATATCGAGGTTTACAGTATTTTTCTCATCGTACTGCTCCTCAGGGAAGATGGATTCATCCTCTGAATATCCTTCGCCCTCATCAAGATATATCTGGATAAGATCCGCAGGTCTTGCCGCATTCTGTGCCCCCAAAGTCACTTCCTTTGGCACAATGACCTTTCGTCCGATTTCCTTCCAGATCTCAACCATGGACTTCCTGTTGCCGGTCACATATTTCTGGAAAGCATATTCCTCATCAAGAAGAACCTGGATCTCTTTTTCTGTGATACCGATCTTATTAAATATAGGCTTTGGATCGAATCTTTCTCTTTTCCTGTCCTCTAGCCTGTAGCAGTAAAGCGCCCTCCACATCTGCTCTTTTGCAGGGATGCACTTACCATAAGTCCATTCATAATCTATTATAGTCCAAATAGGGCCATTAACCATAATATTTGAGAAAATAAGGTCATAATCCGATACAGGATAATCCTCTTTATACCTTATTCTGCGATAATACTCATTTATAAGGGCGTTGAAGCCTTCAATATCATCCTTATCAATGCACTCATCAAGTAGAGATGACAGCGGAACTCCGTTGACAAAAGAGAAAATGGCACAGCCCTCTTTTTCATCGAGCTGACAGTCATTGATCTCAAGGTCTCCGCCTCTGAACTTCTCAACAAGCCCAAGATATGCATCTCTTATGCCAAAGACATGCTCTTTTGCAGCCTCTGTAAGAGGATACTTTTTGATTATCTTTCTGCCTGCCCTGTCTATTGCAATATCAGTACGGATCTTGAACTCATCTACCCTGTCATTGCTATACTTACTGTATATTGTATCAACTCCCGGTCCCAAAATAACCAGGAAAGAATTGGCAAAATCCTGATACATGCCGTCTTTGATAAGATCCTCATAGGCATGTTTTTCATTAAAGAGAACCATTCGGTCTCTGTCGAAGTTTCTTACATTATCCTGAAGCTCTCCAAATTTTGGAAGATATGAATCAGAGTGCAAAAGAGTCATAAGCTTGTAGTCAGGATATGGATAATAGAAATGGTAATCATTCATGCCACATTTTTTGAAAATGTTTATGAGTCCATTTCTGGTAAAAGTCTTGGCTACGCTGTCAGGTGAATAGCCTTCGATCCCTGTAAAGTAGGTTCCAAGGTGATCCTCTGCGCATCCTGCAAAGTACTTAAGTCCAAGCCTGTTCTCAATGGCAATGACAAGTCTTCCACCCTTTTTCATGTGTCTTGAGAGCATTCTCAAAAACTTCTCGTAAGGGTTGTCCGTGCCAATATAGCCCTGACCATATTCAAATACACCGATCAAAAAGATATAGTCAAAATCATTAGGAAGATCTGGCTCAATGTCTCTGAAGTTACCAACATGAATAGTTACGTTGGAACACTCCTGATTTCTTGTGGCATTGATCTCAGAGCGCCTTCTTGAAAGATCGCAGGCTACAACCTCTCCAGCTTTTGAAGCGAGCATACCTGTGATAGCGCCGCATCCCGAACCAACTTCCAGGACTTTAGCCTTTGGATCCATTGGAATCCACTCAACAATATTGGCTCTCTGATCAGATAAATGATAAAGGATAGGCCAGTTTGCCCTCTCCTCGATGATCTTCTGATACTCTTCTTTTTTATGATTTTTAACAATATCAAGAAGGTCATTCTCTATAGCGCCATCGCTATAAAGATCAACCCCTGAATAGTGTTTAAAGTTAAGGGTTACTTCCCCGATCTTGATCTCTTCCTGCATGCTCGTTCCTCGCAAGTGTCTTATCATTTCATCTCTGCCATTTTAGAGATAATATGCCTGCACTTGTTTCATGTTTTTTCGCCCATCTGCACATTATTGGGCAATTAGTCCTTAGCATCACTGACTTTACATATACTGTTCATGTCGTAATAGCCGACAGTATTTTTGTCGGAAACAACTGAAACACTAAGTACATCGTAAAGCCTGTGATAAACTGTAAAGTCATTCTGTTCAAAACCTGTTACTCCAAAGCTGAGCAGATAATCTCCTCCCTGAAGTGACATGTTCTGAGTAAATGTAATATCCTTAACATCTCCTGCTTTTACAGGTTCCAAAAAGGCCTTCTCAACCATGGAATTGGTACCTGTTATCTCAATGCCCATAACGTTTTTAAAGGTCATTGCAAAGATAGGAGCTGACACATTTCTGTTAAACTTAACTCTCATGTGAACAGTAAAATCTGTTCCCTTGATAATGGAGTTTGTGCGAACATCCTTGTTATCAGTGATGTAATACTCAGTGATAACTGCTGCGCCGTCGCCGTACTCAAGCGCCTCAACATCTGAAACACTTTCCTGATCTTTAGAATCTTCTTTTGGCTTTTTATCATCGCCCTTGATCTTGGCGTCAGCTCTTTTGTCTGCTGTGGCAGCGGCTTCCCTGATGGACTCATCATCAAGAAGATTTTCCACATCACTACTTGGAAGCGGATACTGCCCTACCAGAACCTGCTTGTAGATGTCTATCATCTTCTTGGGAGTTCCCTCTCCAAGCAGAACACCCTGATTTAAAAGAACCGCTCTGTCACAATACTTGCTGATACTTGAAAGATCATGTGATACAAAAAGAATTGTCTTTCCCTTCTTTTTGAACTCCTCAAACTTGTGATAGCACTTGGCCTGGAAGAATACGTCACCTACTGACAAAGCCTCATCGACAATAAGTATCTCCGGATCAATATTTATGGCAACTGCAAAAGCAAGACGCACAAACATACCGCTTGAATAGGTCTTCACAGGCTGATACACATAGTCGCCTATATCAGCAAATTCAAGGATAGCATCCATCCTCTTTTCAATCTCTTCCTCAGAAAAACCGATCATCATACCATTAAGGTAAATATTGTCGATTCCGTTGTACTCCATGTTAAAGCCTGCTCCCAGCTCCAAAAGAGCTGAAATATGGCCGTCTACATTGACTTCTCCCTCTGTTGGAGAAAGAACTCCTGTAATTATCTTAAGGATAGTGGACTTTCCTGAGCCGTTAGTTCCAATAATTCCAACAGTTTCGCCTTTTTTGACAGAAAGGCTTACATTGTTTAAAGCCTTGTGCTCCTTAAACTTGCCTTTTTTAGCAAGTCCAAGAGAATCCTTAAGTCTGTCCATAGGCTTATCATAGAGCTTATATATTTTAGTCAGATTTTTGACTTCAATAGCAATGTCTTTATCCATACAAATCTCCGATTATAGAACGTCCGCAAAATGCGGTTTAGATCTTTTAAATATGAGGGACCCGATGCAGAATACTGTAACTACAAAGATCCAGAAATATGTTGATGAATAGAAATGCTCAAAAAACCATGTATCACCGTAAATTGTATTTCTATAGCCCTCAACAATGTATGTCATAGGATTAAGTTTAAAGATCCACTTGTATTTGTCAGGTATGATCTCAATATTCCAGAGAATAGGTGTAGCCCACTGGAAGAGCTGAAGTCCTATGTTGATTATCTGCAAAAGGTCTCTAAAGAACACCACGATCGCACAAGTTGCATAGCTTATGGATAAAACCAGAATAAATTCGCAGCCCACATAATATATGAGCTGTAGCCAGTAAATGCTTGGATAATAGCCATATACACATGCAATGAATAAGAGCACACAAATAAAGAACACATGGATAAACATAGCTGCAATTATCTTGATGATAGGAAGGATACTGATTTTAAAAAGCACCTTTTTTACAAGATAGTTGTACTCAAGAAGGGATGTCGTTCCATTTGTAAGAGCTTCTGAGAAAAAGAACCATGGCACAAGGCCGGCAGTCAAAAACAATACATAAGGAACTTCAACACCGTCAGATACAGCCTGTGCTCTTGACTGGAAAACCCTGTCAAAAACAATGTAGTACATAACTACCGTTACTACAGGCTGAGCAAGAGCCCATACTATACCCATATAGGATCCTGCATATCTTTTCTTAAAGTCATTAATTGATAATCTCTTTATGAGCTTTCTTGAATTGTAAAGTTCAACAGGCAAAACAAGAAGTCTGTCATACCAAAAGAAGACCAGAACACAGCTGACACCTATCAAGATACAACCACATATCTTTTTAAGCATCTCTGTGTGCGGGTCTGCAAGAGTGTTTGTGTGAAAAATAACTAAGAGCGCCAGTGAAAGCGCCAGTACGTAGAAAATCCCCAAGCCTGCGCGCTTGGGAAGTTTCTTAAGTCCCCTGATCAATACTCTTTAATTCCTTTCCACTTTGTATCCTTGTCTGAAAGGTCAATTTCTACTCCCTCAAGAAGTGGCCATTCTACTCCGATATCAGGATCATTCCAGATAAGGCCGCCCTCGTCGTTTGGATGATAGAAATCAGAACATTTATAAGCAAACTCTGCATAATCGGATAATACGTAGAATCCATGAGCAAATCCCTTAGGAATAAAGAACTGCTTCTTGTTTTCTGCTGAAAGTCTTACGCCAAACCACTTTCCGAAAGTCTTTGAATCTCTTCTGAGGTCAACTGCAACATCGAATACCTCACCGTTGATGCATCTTACAAGCTTATCCTGTGGGAATTCCTTCTGGAAATGAAGTCCTCTTAATACTCCCTTGTGGCTTGCTGACTGGTTGTCCTGAACGAACTCTACATCAATTCCAGCCTCAACAAAATCATTTTTATTGTAAGTCTCAACAAAATAGCCTCTAGAATCTCCAAAAACTGTAGGTGTTATAACCTTAAGTCCTTCGATCTCACATGTTTCTACTGTTATCTTACCCATTTTAAAACTATCTCCATTTTATAAATTTGTTCTTATAAATAATTTTATTCTTATATCCTAAACTGCTGCTTGCAGTCAGATTAATTTCTTTTTACAAAAATCAGTTGCCGGGTACAGTTCCAACAGCAGTTCCCGGTGCCTGCCCTGCAGGAGGCGGAGTTTGTGGCATCTGGCCATTATACTGAAAAAGACTGCTATCAAGTGTGGCCGGATCAACGCCCTGTCCGTTTGGATTAAGGAGTTCTCCCACAACAGCCATTCCTGTACCTGACTGTTCATCTGAGTTTCCAGAGCTTGACGCCGATGAACTTTCCGAAGAATCCTCAGACGAAGAAACTTTTTTTATGACAACAGCAGAAGAAATCTTCTCTGTCTCATCAAAAAAGTCAGGATCTGCCAAAAAGCCGTCCAGGTCATTGCCAATCTGCAGGCCATACTCAGATAAATCCCCGCTGTAATAGGAGGCAGCCACTTCAGAAGTATTCTCTTCCGATGTAGTCTGTCCCCATCCAAAAAGTGCATTTATTTTTTCAGTGTTGGCAGCATACACTATAACAAGCACAAGGAAAATAGCGCTTAATATAGTGAGTATCGCCATTCTAAACACTCTTTTATCCATACTTACAGCCCTTCAGCTACCTCTTTAAGGTATTTGCCGTAATCTGTTTTCATTAAAGGCTCAGCAAGTTTAAGAAGCTGCTCCTTGTCGATGAAGCCTCTCTTATAAGCAATCTCCTCGATACAGGAAATGTAAAGTCCCTGTCTCTTCTGGAAAGCACAAACGAAATCTGATGCATCAAGAAGTGAATCGTGGTTTCCAGTATCAAGCCATGCAAAGCCTCTGCCCATAGTCTCAACTCTGAGCTCGCCTCTTCTTAAGTACTCATTGTTGATACTTGTGATCTCAATCTCACCTCTTGCTGATGGCTTAACATTTGCTGCTATATCAACTACCTGGTTGTCATAGAAATAAAGACCAGGTACAGCGTAATTGCTCTTTGGATGCTCAGGCTTTTCTTCAATGCTGATAGCCTTTCCGTTTTCATCAAATTCTACAACGCCGTAAGCTCTTGGATCTCTTACATAATAACCAAAGATAGTTGCGCCCTTATCTCTTGATGCAACTTCTCTAAGAAGCTTTGAAAAGCTCTGGCCGTAGAAAATATTATCTCCAAGAACAAGTGCTACTGAATCGCTTCCGATAAACTTGGCACCGATGATAAATGCATCAGCAAGTCCTCTTGGCTGTTCCTGAACTGCATACTCAAAATGCATTCCAAGCTGTGATCCATCGCCGAAAAGCTCTTCAAACATAGGAAGATCTCTTGGAGTTGAAATAATGAGAACCTCTCTAATGCCTGCAAGCATAAGTGTTGAAAGTGGGTAGTAGATCATTGGCTTGTCATATACAGGCATCATCTGCTTAGACATTGCACGTGTAAGTGGATAAAGCCTTGTTCCTGATCCACCGGCTAAAATTATACCTTTCATCTCAGTTCTCCTTACTTGTTTTTATACATCTTTTCATAGTACTTTTCATAATCACCGGATGTTACGTTAGCCATCCAGTCCATGTGCTCGAAGTACCACTTTATTGTCTTACGGATGCCTTCTTTAAACATTGTTTCAGGCTCCCAGCCGATTTCTGACTTGATCTTGTCAGGAGCGATAGCGTAACGTCTATCATGTCCCTTACGATCTTCTACATATTTGATAAGATCATAGGAAAGTTTAGCCTTTCTTGGATCTGAATCATCAAGTTCATCCTTAAGAACATCAATAATAGTCTTAACGATCTCGATGTTCTGTTTCTCGTTGTGTCCACCAACGTTGTATGTCTCGAAGAGACGGCCTTTTTCCTGAACCATGTCGATTGCCTTAGCGTGATCCTCAACATAGAGCCAGTCACGAACGTTCTTACCATCGCCGTATACAGGAAGTGTCTTGCCTGCAAGAGCGTTGTTGATAATAAGTGGAATAAGCTTTTCTGGGAACTGGTAAGGTCCGTAGTTATTGGAGCAGTTTGTGATGTTTGCAGGGAACTTATATGTATCCATATAAGCCTTTACAAGCATATCTGAACTTGCCTTACTTGCTGAGTATGGGCTGTGTGGTGAATATGGTGTTGTCTCATAGAAGAAAGCTGTTGGGTCATCATCAAGTGAACCGTAAACTTCATCTGTTGAAACGTGAAGGAACTTCTTGCCCTCCTTGAATGTTCCGTCAGGAAGCTCCCAAGCCTTCTTGGCTGCGTTAAGCATTGTAGCTGTTCCCAAAACGTTTGTCTGAACAAAGATTTCAGGGTTTACGATCGATCTGTCAACGTGGCTCTCAGCTGCGAAATGAACAACTCTGTCGATGTCATTCTCTTCAAAGATCTTGTTAATAGCATCTCTGTCGCAGATATCAGCCTTTACAAATGTGTAGTTATCTCTGTTCTCAATGTCCTTGAGGTTTTCAAGGTTTCCTGCATATGTAAGAGCATCAACGTTAATGATCCTGATCTCATTATCATACTTTTTGAACATGTAGTGAATGTAGTTAGAACCGATGAATCCGGCACCACCTGTTACTAAATAGGTTCTCATTTATTTTTCCTCGTTTTCCTTTTGTTCTTTTATTTACTAAGCTATGATAAGACGGATTGCTTCACTTCGTTCTCGCAATCCTACAAACATATTCTCATCATAGGAGTATACCACAACTCATCAATAAGTAGAAGAGTCCCATAGAATAGCACATATACCTGGGCTGGGGGAATATCATAGAGCCCGTGACCACGCTGTTTATAAACACTCCTACGATAACAATGAATGCCATTAAAAGAATATCCTCTTTTTTCCTAAGGACTCCCATTCTGAACATCAAGGTCAGATACAAAATATAGATCACCAAAGATGCTGTAATAAGAATTCTTGGAGATATGTTCGCCACTGATATTACAAACGCCTTGAGCACATTTGCCTTGAATACATACAGGAAGGCTTTTGACTCTCCCTTAAATATTCCCGAAATATCTTTTTTCATAAGCTCTGTCAAAAGAACTTTCTCAACCGCATCTTCTTTTAATGACGCAGCAGTTCCCTCAAGTTCCGGAAAATGCTCCGCGACATATTCATCGCATAGAGGCAGTACCACATCAAATCCGATAACATCATAGCTATCCGCATAGTGCGCGGCCATGGAAACCCAGTCAGAGTTAGAAATCGTCGACTCTTCTCCAAGCTCATACCCTGATGAAGCAAAGTCAATTGTAAGCTCCCGCTCGATCAAAGTGTCATAGATCCTGGCGTACAGCTCGCTGAGATTCGGATAATCCTCAGAAGTATCATACTTCTCATACAAAGCTGCATCTTCAGCTTTAGCAGTATAAAGGACTGTATCAAGAGCTCCCTTGCTATTTCCGATGTGCTCTGCAAAAACTCCTCTGACTGCGTAATTATAACCTCTGTCAGCAAGGCTTATGCAGACAATTGCAAGAATGATAAGAATGCAGTTTTCCACAAATTCTCTGATGTTTCTGGTTTTTTTCCACAAAAGATGGAGCACAAAAGACACAAATCCCCAGATAAGAAGTGTTATGAGCATCTGCTTTCTGACACTGGATATGAGCACACACAAGACAAAAAGAGCCACCCTATTAAAGCGGTTATTATCCTTTATCAGTGCAAACAGCCTTATGTTAAACAGCACAAAAAGTGGCATTGCAAGAGACTCTGTCATGATACACTCCGAATACATGGAGCCCCTTTTAGCCGCAAAACGATTAAGCGCAGCCACAGCAATCTGGAAAAACACTGTCAGAAAGCCAATAACCTTTGCTTTACCTTCACTAGTATTATCTCTTGCAACCCTGTACATAAAAAAGCCAGTTCTTGATGTTGCATACACCCAAAAGAGGCTCTGTATGATCACTGCGCAAAACAGATAAGAAGGCTGTCCGTACATGGTTCCTGCAAAATCAAAGAATTCAAATATCTTTCTTATCCCTAAAAGAAATAGAGGGTACACCGGTTCTCTTGAAAAATCCATACTGGTATAACTTGGAGAATCGACGCACCACACGGTTCCGTCATAAACCGCCATTCCCATAAAAAACAGGAATGGCAGTATTACGTACAACAATATTAAATTATTTTCTTGCTTTGTTTTAATCATAGACAATCAGTAGTAGATATTCATATCTACATTTCCGGAAATACCGGACACTTTTCCTTTTGAAGTGTACTGCCACATATTTACCTTGGAAGCTGAATATTCCATGGCTGACTTGTACTGGGCAAGCCAGATGTTATAGCTGCTAAGCTGAGAAACATTCATCTTCTCAGTAAACCAGGTCTTATTGGAATAAACACCAACTGAGTAACCGGCATTTGCAACTGTTCCGCAGAAAGCCTTGATATTGGCTGTTCTCTGGTCATTACTGATTCCATCGCCACGGCCGTTACTCTTTTCAATATCCAGGTAAACCGGATATGAAAGGCTGTAGCCCTTGATAAGGCTGATTACCATTGAGGCTTCCTCAACAGCCTCTACTTCATTAACCGCCTGTGAAAAGAAATATACACCTACCTTAAGTCCGGCATCCTGAGCGCCCTTTATATTGGACTTAAACTTTGAGTCCTCAATAAGAGCTCCCTCGGATGAACCTCTGTAGCCACATCTGATTATGACAAAGTTCACACCTGAGTTCTTAACTGCTGCCCAGTCAATATTTCCATTCCACTTACTTACATCTATTCCCATAACATTGGATGATCCTGCAATAGCGCCATCACTTCCAAATGTGTACTTGGCTCCCTGTATAACCTGCTCGCCTGTAACAGGATTACCATTTTTGTCAAAGAAATAAGTCTTGCCATCGATAGTCTGCCATCCTGTATATTTATAGGATGTAGCACCGTTTCGAAGGTAGAAAACAGACTCTATATAATAGTCACCGTAATCAGCTTCGATATAGTTGCCATCGCTGTCCTTGATATAGACAGACTTGCCATCTTTGGTCTTTAGTTTTTCGCTTGTGCTCTTTACAGTTACTGTGACCTTGGCCTCTGAATAGCCATCAGCGGTAACTGTCACTGTAGTTTCACCTGACTCCTCACCTTTTATGGTTGTTCCGTCAACAGAAACCTTTCCTGTATCTGCAGATGAAACCTTAAGGGATATATCTGAATTTTTTGGTTCAATCTTAAATGTCTGTCCCTTAACTATTGTCACCTTGGTGATACTTATTGGTGAGCCCTTGTCACTTGATGAACTGCTGCCCGTAGTACTTGAACTGCTGGAGTTTGAAGTCGAACTGCTTGAGCTACTTGAGCTGCTGGAACTGCTGGAACTTGAGGATTCACTACCCTCTTTTTTAACTACAACTTTAACTATTTCTTTCTGATATCCATCAGCTGTTATAGTAATATACTCAGTTCCCTCTCCTACAGCAGTAATGGTGCCATCCTCTGAAACCTTTACAAGATCTGAATCTGATGATGAATAATGAGGCTCTGATGGTCCGTCTATAAGTTCAATCTTTGAAGTCTCTCCCGGTTTTAAGTTAACATCATACTGCTTGACCTTAAACTCTTTATCTTCCTCTTCAGACTCACTTTTTTCGCCATCTGTTGTGAAAGCAAGGAACATGAATCTTCCTACACCGTTCATGGCACTGCTTGAAGGATCTACAATATTACTCTTGTCCACAGCTTCGTACGTGTAGCTGCCACTTCCATCACTGTTTCCGTCGCCCTCGCCAACAGCAGTCTTGGTACTTTCAACCCATTCAACCGTATCTGTAAGAGCTGACTCAACCTTATCAGCAACAGCTGTGTCCTCTTTGGCTACATTTACTTCAGATTCCTTTTTAACCTCGCCTGTCACATCCACAGCCTTCATCTCGACTGTATTCTTTACTGTAACCGATTTGGAGGAAGTATCAACTTTGTAATTGGCATAATCCCCTGAAAGAGCATTAGGCGTAACTGTATACTTACCTGCTGTCAGGTCTTTTTTATAAATTATACCGTCCTGGTCGTGGTCATCATATGACACGCTTGTTCCATCAGGATTTACTACTGTTACAGTAAAAGGTGTGCTCGCTACAAGCTTTCCTGTCTTGGAATTGGTAAATTTAATCTTGATATCGCTTTTGATAGTGGCAACAGACATGGAAACGTTTATTGTGGCGTTCTCATCCTCTTTCTCACTATTCTCCTGCTCTTTTCCTTCCTCATCTTCGGAAATTAGCTGTGCTGCCTCCAGTTTTGCTCTCTGGGCATCCGCAACCGCCATAAGGCCGCTCTCACCTACAATCTCGGTATTGCCATAATTTTCCCCTACACTGGCAAAAGAACTGATCTGATGATTTTTGTCCATGGCCTTTTTATAGAACACACCGGTAGCCACAGCTCCCACAATCAGGAGTATAAATATAAATGCAGCAATTCTCTCAACTGCTGAAGACTCAGTTATGATGCCAAGAATTCCTGACCCGGAATCATCGCTTGACCTTCTTCTGTCATGCCAGTCATCATGATCTCTGCCTCTTCTTAATTGTCTGTCATCATGATTTCTCTCTCTTCCGGACCTCCTGTCATCATACTCTCTGCTACGTCTATCGGGCCTTCCTCCCCGGCGATCGCTTACATAGTCATCATAGACATCATCGTAATCTTCATCATCCTCGTCATATTCGTCGTGCTCATAATTTCTTCGATTATCGATGTCTTCTACATTTCTGTAGTCTTCATCACCTTCATAGAGTTCATCATCCTCATCTTCATAAGGATCATCGTCCTCGTAATCATCATCTTCATAATAATCGCGGTCGTCATCATAGTCTCTGTCATATTCGTCATCATCTATGCCATCTGTCTCGCGATCATATTCCTGATCATCCCTTTCGTAATCACCGGACTCGTCATACTCACGATCATCCTCGTAGTAATCATCATCCTCTACATCACTGTAGTCGTCCTCGTAATCATCCTCAGGATAATCGTCGTACTCATCATCGTACTGCTCTCTGTAATCTATATCCTCGTCATGGTGCCTTTTACGCGAACTCTTTCCCATAAGCCCCAAGCCTCTTTTAGAACTTCTCCTCATACTTCTCTCCCGATCTAGCCACTTTTATAGCTAAAATTCATTTACATTTTAACATCAACAAGTCACTTCATCAAACTTAACGCTCACCCCAGCGCGTAGAACACAGCGATTCCCGCAATTATAAAGATCATTCCTATAAGCTTTCTGGTTGTTATCTTTTCCCTGAAAAAGAATCTGGACATAAACATAACGATGATATATCCGACAGGCTCCATGACTACAACCCCCATGTAACCAAGGCCATCATAACAGAAAATAGAGATCACCATAGATAAGACCAAAAGGCCATATCCGCCAATAACCAGGCCGTTTAAATACTCTCTGATAAATGATGAGTACTTTCTTCCGGCGCTCTGCTTAAGAAGCATCTGAGATGTTGAGGCTATGAACTCAGATACGATCATTAGAAAAAAGAAAATATTAATCATCTTCTCCTTCTCCTTTCACAGCGCCGGTATTCATAATTACAACACCTATAACTACAAGCACCACGCCCACTACTTTAAAGGGTGTGATTCCCTGGCTGAAGATTATAAAGTTCCAAAGCATTGACCACATCAAAGTCATGGCCTTATTGGCATATGCCACAGACAACTGGAACCTCTTTATCATCTGCTGCCAGATAAGCGCATAGGCAGCAAGAATAATAAATTCAAGTCCAAAAAACAATAAATATCCCGTTGATAAAAATTCATATTTCGATGCCAGATTAGCTGCCACTGTGGAGAGGGAATAAACAACCACCGCACTCTGAAGCAGCAGAATATCTGTCAGATTGATTCTCTTTTTCATATAATTATCTCTCTCTTAAAACTGTTATCAGTAACTTCATCAAGGCTCACTCATCTTGATGATCACATAATTGTCCCATTTTACGATATAGCCTTCATTAGGGAAGCTGGGCATATCAGCAAGATACTCTGAGTAAGCTTTGTCCTCATAGTAATCTCTTGAAATATTCATATTAAGTCCAAGAGTTTTCCTAAAGAGTCCGTCATAATATGCATGCATTCCGATCTCATCAAGGATAAAATCACCCACATTGGCATAGCCAAGGGCCCTGTCCTGCAGCTCGTTTTTGTAATAAAGGCCATTTGAATAAGGTTTTCCGATAATGAAATACTCAATATCAGGTGACAGTGCTCCCATGTCCTCAAGGTCAGATACAACCATGTTTGCAAATGTGAGCATTGTTTTTTTGCCCTCAAGCATCGCATACTGATCCACAATAACCTGCATGGAATTTCCATATATTATCAGAACCACAAAAGCGATCACAAGTCCGCGTACAAGCTTTGCCACATCAATCTCTTTCATGGCAATAAGAATCAAAAACGGCAATATCATATACACAGCAAGAGACATGTGTATCTGAGGTTCTGTCTCCCTTGAAATGATAAGTACAGCATCGGCCGCCACCGGAAGAAGAGCAACCAAAACAGCAAAAAGAACTGCATTTTTCCTGTCCTTTTTAAATATGTTCACAAACAGATAAATAACAACAACCGCAACAAAAAGTTTTATCAAAAGATCGATGCCGTTGTTATCAAGAATGTTTATATAACTTGCCTCCCAGATAAAGGAATACATTCCTCCAACAACTTCCAAAAGAGAAAGGAAAATACTTCCAACGCCTACCTCAGACGCACCATGGAAATCAGTAAGTCCAAGGTCTGTTACCTTTAAAACAATATTGGTAACTATCGTATATAAAACACCGCCAAGGATGATAGTACCAAGAAGCCTCAATGCCTTTTTAAAGCTATCTCCAAAGCTTTTTCCTGAAAATATCTCAGAAATAATATAGAAAAATGCCACAACTGCCGCTGTTCCGAGGAAAGCCTGATAGATTCCAAGGCTAAGGCACAAAAGAACTCCGCCTGCAATTATAGGCCATAGTTTAGCATTTACCTTTCCAACCAGGTACATTGCAAGTACTGAAAGAAAGAATGATAAAGCATAATGAGATGAGCAGAACTTATATCCCAGTATACTAAGCACAGGTGCTGATGAAAGGAATATGGCCCCGCACAAAAAAGCAGGCAGTCCGCTCTTAATATCAAAAAGATCAAGAGCCAGTACGAATCCAAGTACAAACAACACTATTGAAACCAGTGAAACAAGCGGATCAATATGTACTCCCAATAAAAGCTTATCAAGAACTACAATGAACCATCTTCCACAAGTAAATTCCCAGTTATTGCCGACATAATATTCCTGCTGCCAGTAGCCATCAAGATTATTGGTAAGCTGCTCAGACATGAAAACAGAGTATAAAGCTGCCGCAAAGACAAATAAAAACGCAGCAAGTTTCCAGTATTTTTTGGTCAAGTTCTCTATCATTATCAGTTCTCCCCAGTTCCACTTGTATATTCAGGATATATCACTCTCACAAAATGCTCCGCCATATATGCATTACAGTCAGCATTTACATGAACGTTATCCAAAAGCCATGAGGAGCTGTTATCCTCATCGATTGTTCCATAATAGTTATCCACAAAAGAAACGCCTGTAGCTCCGGATACATCGATCATGAACTGCAGATATGTTGTGAGCTTACCGTTTCCAAAATCAAATCTGTCTCCGCTCACAAGCTGTCCTGATGAATCATAGGCATAACACATAGGAAATGACATACACACGATCCTTATAAAAGGATATTTTTCCTGAATAAGCTTGATGCCTGCATTAAGAGCACCGCTGTATGTAACAGGATCGCTATCATCGTCCGGATTCATTCCGATCCTAAGGCTTAAATAGTCCTGCGCATTATAGAAGATCACAAGAGTATCTACAGTATTGAAATCAAGAGCCTTCAGAGCCTCTGCGCTCTTATCGTACTGAGAATCAGGAAATAATGTAGCTTTTTCTATAAGCTGATCAAAGTCCTCGTCATATATGCACTTTGCAACATTATAAAAACTAAAGGCATCAAGACCGTAGTCATCAGTGTATGTAGCGTTCTTAAGTGCCACAGTAGATGCAGGGAAGCCAGCATTTATGCAATTTGATCCGGGGATAAGTGACTGCACATTAGCAGTAACACCTGTTTCACTTGTGTCATAAGTAAGAGCATCATTGCCAAGGAAAAGAATAGTCTCTGTGCCATCATCCTCATGCCCTGCTTTCTTATCCTCAGACAAAAGAAATATCTGATCCAGAACTTCTATCTCATAGCTCTCACCGGTTACTCCTTCAGTCTTGGCAGTTCCCATATTCCACTTCCAAAGCTTAAATGCCGAAAAAGCTAAAACTCCGACAATAATAACCGCCAAAGCAATATGGACCCACATAGGGATCTGCCTTTGATCATTCTCATCTCTTCTACTCATTTTATGTAGCACCATCCTTATAATCTTTTTTACCACTCAGTGGAAAACAATTCATCAAAATCAAAGTCATCTATCATGCTGCGCATCTTAGTCAGCTCTTTTGCCATATCCTCAGAAGATGTTATCTCATATTCTCCACTCTTAAAGCATTCTACCATAAATCTGTTAATGTCGGGTTTGTAATGTGTGTAGTCCGCATAGTTGTTGAGATCCAGCGTCTCAGGCATAGTCTGAAAATAGAATAAATGAACATTGTCATACTCAAGCAGAGCATCTGCCACATACTGATACTGTTTAAAGGTCGCTTCAAAAGTATTTTCCTGCATCACATTATGCCAGTACAAAATGCTGTAGGGTGGGAAAAAGAAATAAAACTCCGTGTCAGGATTATCTTTTACAAAGGGCAGGATATTCACATCCAGGTTTTCTTTTGTCTGTGGTAAAAGAGTATCAAAAGATGTTTCCTCTTCCACATAGGAAGGCTCGTCGTAATTGTGCATAACCCACTGAATATTGTAGTAATCAGGAGTCCACCAGCTCTTGTAGATCTCAGAAAGATCTGACCCCTGTCCCTGTATGAGAGGCCTCATAATATACTGCAATATTACATCTTTATTCAAAAGATATTTCACGTCATTTATAGGATCTGAGTCATAAAGATACTCGGGTAGAGGATACTTTGTAGCGTTTATGTCAGCTGTCATTGTCGGTATATCCATGGCAAAAAACACAGCTTTCACATCATTTTTTCTCCTGGCGTAAGTATCCTTATCAAATACGATAGAGAGGATGTTGTAGTCATCCCTTGGGTAGGCACCGCTATAGCTGAGCTTAACTGTGTTTACATCAAGTAGTTCCTTAAAATCGTCTGTATCGAAATTAACAGTCATGGATGAGCCAATGATGCACCCCTCATACTCCATATTTTTGGCCATTCCAGGATTCTGGCTCAGCTGGTTGTCAACAACGTATGGGAACCCTTTTAATGGAGTATGATAGTGAAAAAAAGGATCCACATACACTACAAGAGCTGAGCACGCCGCAAAGGCCATAAGCATCAAAGCCAGAAGCATTATAAAAAGATTTTTATAGTTCTTGTCTTTTTCCATCTAAAATAATCAACCTCGAAATATTCGCCTTAGAAATTCATATATAGGTAGGTGCTGACTCCGCCAAAGCTCAATATGCACCACACCAGCAAAAGAGCTGACAAAAGAGTTGTGAATACTCCTATCCTGCACTCCTTTGCATAATTCACAGCGCTCTTTCCAAAGAACACGATAATTGCAGAGCCAAAAAGGAACAGCCACATGCACAGATCCCAGGAAAAGTTAAATCTAACGACTGGTGTCATTTTTAGCACATACCATATCTCGTCAAGTCTGAAGAAGTTAGCAAAATCGCTGTAGTAAGGTCTTATTCCACCGCTTATCATACGGCCAAACAATAAAAACGCATCTGAGACAGTACCAGCCCTGAAAAATACCCAGGCAACTGTCACATAGATAAATGTGAAGGTACGCCTTAAAATATTTATGAGATATCCACCAAAGCTTTTTTTTGCTTTGAAGAAATCCACATTTCCCAACGCTCTTGTAACCACATTGAGGATTCCGTGCATAGCTCCCCAGATAATAAATGTCCAGCCTGTCCCATGCCACAAACCACTTAAAAGAAACACGATCAAAATGTTAACATATGTTCTTACAGCACCTTTTCTGCTTCCTCCAAGTGGAATATAGATATACTTGGTAAAAAACTTTGTGAGAGTTATGTGCCATCTGTTCCAAAAATCTATGATATTAAGAGCCTTATATGGAGAATCAAAGTTAAGACTAAGTTCAAAACCTGTCATCATGCAGATTCCACTGGCCACATCGCAGTATCCGCTAAAATCAAAATAAAGCTGGAAGGAATAAAAAACTGCTACCAGCACTGCCTCCCACCAGCCAAGGGTTGCAAGACTTTCATATCCGTAGTTTACGGCCTTACCAATAGTATCAGCCAGAATTACTTTTTTAAAAAGTCCGATGGAGACAAGAAGGATTCCTCTCATTAAATACTCAAAATCCAGGTGCTCTTTCAAAGCTTTTTTTAGCTGCTCATCAAAAGCCCCATAACCCATGAGCGGTCCCTGCAGAAGTTTTGGAAAAAACAAGATATAAGAAAGATATTCAGGAAGATCAAAGTCTTTTATTTCTCCCCTGAAACGATCTACAAGATACGATATCTGATTAAAAGTATAAAAACTAATGGCAACAGGAAGGAAAGTGCCACAGAATTTAAATGAAAGTAAAATAAGCACATTGCCTGTTATACCAACAGCCAATAGAATCTTTGAGCCATTCATAAATCGTATCACAAGAGCATTAAACAAGATGCTTATGATAAGAATCACGAGATTATTCACTCCAAACAAGGTATAAAAAACCAATGAGCCTGCAATTATCCACAAATTGCACAGCCTCATCAGCTTTTCATCTTCTCTGAAGTAATGCCTTATGGCACAGAATCCAATAATAAACACCGGCAAAAACGCCAGTATGAACTCATAAGAATTAAATAACATAACTCCCCTTACTTAAGCCACTCGCTTCTCTTGCTCATAAGAAGTGCCTTGAAAATGTCGATGTCATCTACTGTTGTGAGCTTGATATTCTTTTCTGACCCCTGAGAAAAATATACCTTTTTGCCCATCTCTATCATAAGAGTACAGGACGCAACAGAAGCTGTGATGCCCTTTTCAAGGGCCTGTCTGTGAAGATCGCAGATCTCTCCAAGCTTAAATCCCTGCGGAGTCTGAGTTCTTTTGAGCTTATCCCTTGAATAGGACTCTTCAGAAACCACGCCATCCTCGGTTGTAAGCATGGCCTCAGCACAAGGAATAGCCGTAATGGCATTACCATACTGTTTGGTCTTCATAATGCAGTCAGAAATAATCTCTGCAGAAACCATTGGTCTAATGGCATCGTGGATAAGCACGATGGTATCCCTGTCAAAAGTTTTTTCAAGTTCATATACACCATTTCTGATTGAGCCCTGTCCGTTTTCACCACCGGGAACTACACATTCAAGCTTGGTTATATTGAACTGTTTGGCGTAAGCCCTTAGCATCTGCTCCCAACCCTCAACGCATACAACTGCGATAGAGTCAATCTCCGGATGATTCTGAAATGCCTCAAGTGTATAAACGATAACAGGCTTTTCGTTGACTGTTAAAAACTGCTTCGGAATATCCTGATGCATTCTTGCACCGGTGCCTCCGGCTATGATAAGTGCTACTGTCTTCATAATAAATCCTCTCAAAAAAGATCACTCTTTTATAATATTCACATGCATTGGCACACGCTTGTCCTCTGGCGGAAGTGCCATGTAATCTCCATAGGTCTTTTTAAGCCACTTGTCGTGGAGCTTGGGGATAGGAAATTCTTTTCCCCTGATAAGAGCTGTATCAGGACCGTTCACAAGGTGCTCCGCATCAAAATCAAGTCCCCAGTATCTCGGGTCAGGCTGTTCATTGGATATGAACAAAGTCCTGTAGTCATCGCCTAAACTTGCTATTCCCCCAAGAGTCTGCAGCTTCATATAACTATTAGCAATACTCTTAAACGGAACTACTCTTCCAATAGCAGCAAGCACAAATGCTGCCAACTTCATTATTCCCTTGAACTTGCCATAATCAACGTAAGGCCTGTGTCCCATGGCAAGGGCATACAAAAGCTTCATCCTTGTAAGCTGCCACTTGTGAGCATCTGCCTCTTTATCAAAAACAAAAAGATCCAAAGTCGGATGAGAGTACCTATTCTCATAGAAATCTTCTGCTCCAAAGGTTGTACCCTCATATGTCAGATCCATATCTGCAATCTTGGTGATAAAATCAAAAAACTGTGGATACCTTTCAAATCTAAGGAGCTTAAACCTTGTATCTGCCTCTTTTTCAAAAGCCTCTAAAAATCTCTCGTAATCCTTTCTCAAAAAGAGAATATCCACATCATCATCCCAGGGAATAAAATCCTGATGCCTTACGGCTCCAAGCATTGTTCCCCCATGAAGATAATACTGTATTCCATATTTCTTACAAATCCTGTCAACTTCAGAGAGCATAGCAAAATCCGATTCATGCACTCTGTCTAAATATTCCTGTACTTCTTTTTCCATAAATATTGCTACTTCTTTTCTTTTTATAAATTGCTGCTCTCAGCCCTGGCCAAGTCCCAGGTCATCAAGCATATATTGAATTATGTAATCAGCTCTTTCTCTGAAAAATGTATCAATCCAGCCTATATCCTCGGCAAAATCAGCCTCATCATAGGGGGCTTCATAATTCTCATACAGAGGGTATTCCTCGAGCTGCACATCCCCTCTGAATCTGTTGTTTGAATTAATTATAGCAGTGCTGTACTGACTTGCCATATTCCAGAGCTTTCCTGAAACGTCTTCATATCTGAAGTTGTTTGTTGCAATCTCCATAAAGGAACTTACAAATCTGTTCTTAAACTCCTGATTCTCAATGAGAGCTGAAAACAAAACGTCTCCGTTTAAAGGATTATTGTCATACCAGTTACCTGTCACAAAGGAATCAATGTCAGCAGTGTTGGCATCCATGTTCATGCCGCAGGAGTCATCCAGGTCAAATAAAAGCCATCTCCACCTGCAGTCCTCATACTCGCCAAATCCCGGATCCCTGCTGCGCCATACGGCATAGTTATTTTGGTAGGCATCCGAATTGCCAACATATGTCTCAATGGCGTAATAATCTATAAGACTCTGAATATCCACCATTTCCTCTATCTTTCGATAGTTGGCTTCAACTGACATGTCATTATCTCTGGCAAAAGAAACAACTTCATCATAAAACTTCACATCATCCGGACTGTTTGTCCGGCTCTCACCATTTTTGACGATGATGATATTATTTTCATCCACTCCGTAATAGTGATTAATGTAGCTGGTGCCAATGGTCTCCTGCAGATGATAAAATCCCCAGTACTCTCCGTTTAAAAAGACGGCACAAGGAATAGTCCTCTGGGTTCCTATAGCTCTGTCAGCTACAAGAGACTGGATAAATGCATCCCTTAACTTTGTAACGAAAATATCAGTAGAACCACCGGCTCTTAACATGAGCTTACTGTACGATGCTCCGTTGTCAAAAAAGTCATAGTTAAACCTGGCGTTTCCATCGTATTCTTCCCTTGCATAGATCTGGAAGTTCTTCTGGTTCTGATTCCTGGTCCATCCACCATGAATACGAATTCCCGCCTTCTGTTCCAGTAGCAGTTCTCTTTCCGGTGAAAAGATTTCTACGTTAACCTCTTTTTCCCATCCTCTTCCCTTTTTGGCAAAATTGAAAAACTGCGAAGAATCACCGGAATAAAGATCCATGTTAACCTTATTAAGGAATAGCTCGCGAACTTTTCCGGTCACATAAATCCCTTTATCATATCCAAAAAAGTCATCGGGTGAAAAAGAAATTGATACTATATTAAGGCCCTCATAAGCTTTATCATCAAGACCAACAAAATAGGTCTGTGAGCTTACATCACTTGCTCCATCTTCTGTAATTGCAACAGCTTTGATAACAGTCCCCTTGTCCACAGGCTCCTCTGGAAGGTAGTCATTTTCCGCAGCAATATCGCCTATAGCGGAGTAGATGTTTTCTTCTTCCGACCTGTTTGTAACAGTTATAGGGC
This sequence comes from Butyrivibrio sp. AE2015, assembly GCF_000420825.1. GTDB lineage: Bacteria > Bacillota > Clostridia > Lachnospirales > Lachnospiraceae > Butyrivibrio. The sequence goes on from NZ_ATVR01000014.1 coordinate 48,990, forward strand.
CATCATATTTTATTGAAGTCTCATCGGGATCTGACCCGTCTAAAGTATAGTATATGTCTCCCTTTTCTGCACTTAATTCAACTTCAACATTTTCTGAAAACCAACCTCCGGGAAGAGAAAAAGTCGGCATTTTGAGACTTTTTTTCTCAGAAGAAAGAACTCTCGCTTCCACCCTATAAGGTGATGAATCAGAAACCTCCCACCCATTTAGGTCATCTAAAAACCTTACGTAAGACTTATTCCTTGGAAGATCCTCAAGGATTGCAACAGAATCTGCAACTTTCCCATCCTCATCAGTCAGAATACATCTCTCTCCGTTTGAAAGATGGAAGTTTACACCATGAACATCAACAGGAACGTACGTCTCAAGATAAGCATCCGTATCATCTGTAATCTCATTGCACCAAACTATTATGCAATGGCCGGGCTCAATACTTATATCCGGCAAAATAAATCTTCTAAGATCCTTATTACTGTCAGAAAGTCCCCAGTTAAGAAGGCTCACTGCAGAGTCCGACCTGTTGAATAGCTCTATGTAATCTGCTCCATAATCCCCATTGTCATCGTAAGCTGCAGAGGTATTATGCGTGCACACTTCCGAGATAACAACAGGCGAGCTGGCATTATTTTTTTCAACTTTTGTCTGTGCGAAGCATATGCCTGAAAACAGAACAAGAATCGCACATATACCAATAAGCTGCTTGTTTCTCTTCATAGTATTACTGAACCTCAGGATCAGAATAAATCGTATATCCGTGCATGTTTTCTACTACGGTAAGTCCCATTTCAGAAAGATTGCCATTAATCTTTCTGCTATCGGAAAGAACAATGTAATGACACTTCGTCTGCCTTGTGGCCTCCAAAAGCGCCTTGGCATCTATAACTTCAGGCTTTTCCATAACCTCGTAAACTGCATTATAGTAATCCCACTGAGTTACCACCATCTCACGTCCATAGGGCATAAGAATATTGGTATTATACTGCCTTACAAAGTGAACCAGCTCTGAAGGGAAAGCTGCACGAACTCTTGGCTCTCCTTCATCCGGAGCTATAACATCGCAGATATCGATAATATTCTGAGGAATGTGATAGAGATTTTCTGCCACAGACATATACTGATTGGCATATACAAAAGAGCCTGTAACTGCGATTACCAGAACCATCAAAGCAAAAATGCCTCTTCTAACTGCTTCTCTTTTTATCCCCATCAGAGCCTTGCAGGCGCCATAACCTATCACTATGTACATAGGAATAAGCCACAGTATCCTGTAATATGTATCGCTTCCATCATCAAATAGAGCTACATACACGATCTTCGTAACAGGGAAAAGAAATCCCACAAGAATTACTAGGGGCAATATTCCAAGTACTATTTTCTTTTTTATGTCTTTTTCACAAAACGTTATAAAAAGAGCTGCTGCCACAAACATCAAAAGCAGCACGCCATTTCCGCCATATAGTTTAAGAGCAACAAAGCACTCCATGAATATTCCATACATAAATGGTCACCTCATCACATTCCGCTTGTCCAGATTGAAAAATAAAGGGCCAGATATACGAGGTTTGGCACAACACTAAGTGCCGCTCCAATTATCACCTTGAAATTCCTGCTAAATACCAATAAAAGCAGTGTTAAAAGTGCAATGAGCCCTGTGCCGAAGATCACGCCCATGGCGCTGCACATGCCTGAGAGCATATTCACAAGCGCAAGCATTATCCACAAATAACCTCTTTTTGCAGCCGTCTTATCCACAGAAGCTGGTTCTTCGTTGTTACTTCCTCTGACACTTCCATACATTTCAAGGAAGATCCAGAAAATAAGCGGAAATACCAGATTTCCGACCATGGCTTTTCCCTGCCATGTTCTCATTAAGAAAAATGTGGCAGGCGTGTAGTGGGAAACATTTCCAAACATCATAAGAAAGCTTACGATTATCATGAAAACAGGCACCATGTCCTGTCTGCTTTTTAATAAGGCTTTCCCTATTTCCACATAAACAAGATAAACCAGTGGAATGAATAAAAGCGGAATAACCGAGTGTGAAACGATAGTTGCATGAACTCCGCTGACTTTGGCTATAAAGCCTATCCACATAGTTATCACTGCCAGTGCATGCCTGATATCAAGGGATGTCGAATTGCCGGTATATGGCAGGATAGTGTTCATAACATCCGCCTGCTGGGCAAGAAGAGACTCCACAACATAATAGGCATCATCTCCATCAAAACTTGCCATTACCAGAGCCATCACAAGCTGAAATATCACAAGAGCAAAAAATATCAGCCAGTAAATCTTTGTTTCCAGTTTGGCCTGCTTTTTCAATTCTCCTAATGCCTCAGTATTAAAGATCAAACTTCTGTCTTTTTTTACATAAAGGGCATAAAAGGCTCTCGCAATTCCAAGTGCTATCAGTATCCATGCAAGTATCAAAAAATACTTCACACAATATGCGAAGGCACTGTACATGATCGTAGTCATACAGTATATGGCGATCACTTCAAAACAGGCCAGGTATATAAGGACTCCCAAAAGGAAAGTTACCCCGAGGCTTTTCTTTTCCTTTGGCAATATAAAATTGAATAAAACTCCAATTAAAAACGGCGCACAAAAAAGCCAGAATATTAACTTAACTACCTCACCAACAATCGAAATCAACTTTTTATCCCCTTATCCCTGCATCATAAGGTTAAGATGCTCCTGAAGAATACTGATACCTGTTATGTTCTCTCCACCACGAGGGATGATGATATCAGCATATTTTTTGCTAGGCTCAACAAACTGCTCATGCATAGGTTTAACTGTCTCTGTATACTGCTTAAGAATAGAGTCAATACTTCTTGCCCTCTCAACCATGTCACGACGGATTCTGCGCATAAGTCTCTCGTCTGCATCTGTCTCAACAAACACCTTAATGTCCATAAGATCCCTAAGTTCCTTGTTTTCAAGGATAAGAATACCCTCAAGGATTATTACTTTTTTAGGTACTACGTGAACTGTCTGATCTGCTCTGTTGTGGATAGTGTAATCATATACAGGCACATCGATCGCTATGTTGTTCTTAAGCTTTTTAACATCCTCGATGAGAAGATCTGTATCAAATGATTCAGGATGGTCATAGTTGAGCCTTGTCCTGTCCTCATAAGATAAATCATTGTGAGCCTTATAATATGAGTCATGATTGATAACAACAATGTCATCCCCAAATTTTTCCTTGATCATGCGGACAATTGTTGTTTTGCCCGAAGCTGTTCCTCCTGCAATTCCTACGATACAAACCTTATCGTTCATAAAAAACCTCCATTTATAACTAAAAAATTAACAGTATTAACGTATATTCAACGCACGTAATTGGTTCCGTTTGACTTATAATAATCGTGCTCTAAGATCTCGCCATCTTCATCATAGATGATAAGCTGAATATCCTCCAGATAATGAATATCATCATAGAGATAGTTGGTATCCTGATCCTCATCAGAATACAAGAGCCTGAAATAGTGCTCAACAGGCTGATAGTTAAGAGTGCCAAGCGCTGTACTCATGCCACTCAGGCTATCGCCCTCACTTGCCTCATACATCTTGTCATGAGAGTTGTCTTTTACCAGAATATATGGTCCGGTGGTGGTATCAATCTTGTTGGTCATAGAAGACTTGATCACCATTCTCTTTAGATAATCATCCAAAAATACAGGTGAACCATCGTTTACATACAGCACGAAATTGTAATCTTCAAGGCAAAGAAGGTCAAGCTTAATATAAAGATTGTCCTCAGTGAAAAGAACATCATCAAGTTCTTCATTAAAATCCTCTACACACTGCTGCCAATATGCGTATCTGTCATCGCCTCTGTGATCTGTAAGATCTCCTGTGTCTGAAAGCCACTGTCCCATGTAATCAGAAACTTTTTTGGCTCCGACTACGTTAAGGTGACTGCGGTCATTAAGATCGGTATTAACATCTATCACATCTTCTTCCAGCATATTGATATAAGGAACATCATACATTTCGGATATCTCTCCGGCCCTTATAGCTGCCGCCTTGTCTTTTACACCGGCTGCAAAGGGAATAAATGTCGTAACTACGTTTATCCCCTTGTCCTGACAAAGCTCGATAATCTTCTCAAGATACTCTGTTCCAACAGTATCCTCTGTCAAAAGATCTGCCTCTGTAACATCAGGATGCTGCTCAGGTTCAAGTTCCACATCATATCTCATCTCTGCGCCAAAGAGGTGATTTCTTTCTGCTGTTCCCGTTATTGTCTTAAAATCATTTTCATTTAAGTATTTCCAACGGTTGTGGTAAATAATAAACTCATATAAGAACTCATTTTTAACGCTTTTTCTCTGGATAAGGTCATCTATGGCTTCTCTTTTAAGATCGTTTAAAGGCCAGGCATCCATATTGAGATGGAGCTGCTCAACTGCAGTATTTACCTCATCCTCATCATCAAACTCTTCTCTGTTATCCAGGTACCTGATATTTTTCTCAAGCATGTAAGCATCCACAACAACCCACTTTGGTGTGCAGTACTCAAGAGCTTCCTTAAGTTCCCAGTAAGTAGCCTGCAGCATTGCGCCATGTCCGCCCATGTTATAAGAGGTTATTCCATAATCCTCAAAAAGGAATACCGGGTTAATGGCATTAATTACATGGGATGATCCCATAAAAAGTACGTCTATGTTATCTTTTTTAGCTTCGTTAAAAAAATCGGTGTATTTATAATCACTGTCTTTTCGCTTAAGGATCACGATCGCAGCTAAAATGGCAAGACCAAGCAGGAGCAGAAAGATTATTGATTTAAGAATGTTAATCAGTGTCTTTTTCATGGTTAAACTTCCTTGAAATATTATACTTTTTGATGATATACGGATTGCTCTCCATGCGAGCATGGAGCCACATTTGATTTTGAATTCCTATATCATCAAAACTGTTGGTAGATAAATGCTGCGCTGTCGTAGCCGGGACCCCAGATTCCAAAGATGAGGATTGCAACAATGGCTGCAATTCCAATGACATATCTGATCCAGATGCCCTGCTTAAGGATCCTCTCTCTTATAACAAAACCGTTATAGCTCACTATATCTGTGACGATCACAATGATAAGTCCCACAATCGCCACGAAGAAGTCCGCATTATCAAGTCCGTGCTTAAAAAGGCTGCCGTCGGCCAGCATCCAGGGTGTAAACACAAAACTGTTCTTAATTATTAGAAGGGCCTGTGAAATGGATGTAGCCCTAAAGAAAACCCACGCAAAGTTAACAAGTAAAAAGGTCACCATTATTTTCAGTGCTCTATGTGAAAAGGCATGTCTTTCTACCTTAAACACATTCACACAAAAGTCTCTGACAGGCTTTAGGACATAGCCTGTAACCTGGAACAGGCCGTGCAAAAGTCCCCATGCCACAAATGTCCAATTGGCTCCGTGCCAAAGCCCACTGACAGCAAATACGATCATGATGTTGAGGTACTTCCTTGCTGTACCTTTTCGGTTTCCGCCAAGCGGAATGTACAGATAGTCCCTTAACCATGTAGAGAGTGAGATATGCCATCTTCTCCAGAAACCTGCAATACTGCTTGCAAGGTATGGGCAATTAAAGTTATCCATTACTTCAATTCCAAGGATCCTTGAAATACCAATCGCGATATGTGAATATCCTGCAAAGTCAGTGTATATTTCAAATGTATAGAACAATGTAGCGACAAGGGTTGTAAAACCGACAGCCTCATCAGGATACATGTACACGTTATTAACGAAAATTGCCAGTCTGTCAGCAACCACAAGCTTTAAAAAATATCCCCAGATCACTTCCAAAAGTCCATCCCTAAGCATGTCATAGTCAACAGTCAAAGGGAAGTTAAACTGTGGCAGCATATTTTTGGCTCTTTCGATAGGTCCCTGCGTTATCTGTGGAAAGAAAGATACGTATAGCCCAAACTTAAGAGGATTCTTTTCCGCAATGAGATCTCCTCGGTATACATCAATCAGGTATCCGATGATTTTTAACATGTAAAAAGAAATTCCAAGAGTCGCAATGAGATTTAAATTTACTGCATCTTCCAATCTGCCTGACAGTGATAGAAAGGTCTTTTCAATAAAATTCAGATACTTGCAGGCGATAAGCACCGCAATGTGGACCGCTATGGCAAAGGCAAGAACCTTCACACTTGCTTTACCTGCAGCATTTTTCTGTTTACTTTTCTCAATCCAAAGCCCGAAACCATAAGATAGTGCAATTGAAACTATGAGCACTGCTGCGCTCTTAACATCAATACTGGCGTAAAAGAATAAACTGGTTATCAAAAGCCAGATATACTTAAACTTTCTCGGGATTATAAAATTAATCACTACAACTATAGGAAGAAATATAAAGAATTCTGTCGATACCAACTGCATAGCGGATTCCCCTTAAAAATTGATTCTTTTCTCCTCAACTACAATAGGTCTGTTGATCACACGGGTGTTGATATTAAGGATATACTCACCCATAAGGCCTATGAAAAATAGCTGGATAGCGCCAATCAGGAACATACCAATGATCATTGGTGCGTAACCTGCATGGAAGCTATACCAATGTGTCAGTTTTAATACAAGGTACACAAAAGCAACGATAAGATCCACAAGAGCACAAATAAATCCTGCAATTGTACACAGCCTTAAGCCCACCTTGGTATATGAAGTGATGCTGAGCATAGCTGCGTCATACAATGTATAAAAATTGTTGTGTGTCTTTCCCGCTCTTCTCTGAGGCTGCTCATACTCAACTGTTGTCATGTTAAAGCCCTCGCCGTACTCGGCAACAATTCCTCTTATAAAAGGGATTGGATCACCAAGCTGTCTAAGAAGCTGGATAAATGTTTTATCATAAAGGCCAAAACCTGTGAAATGCTCTATCATACGAACGCTGGACATATTCTTTATCATCTTGTAATAGCAGCTTCTGAGGAAATAGATAAATCCATTCTCTTTGCTTGATGACTTAACACCACTTACAATCTTATGTCCTTCTTCCCATTTTCTCACAAAAACAGGTATAAGCTCAACAGGATCCTGGAAATCTGCACAAATTGGAATAACACAGTCTCCATCCAGTGAACACATGCCATGAAACGGAGAATTGAACTGTCCAAAATTTGTAACATTAAAAATTGCTTTTATCTTTTTGTTACCGGCGCAGATAGCTTCTATCTTTTCCCTTGTGCCATCTGTGGATGCATTATCTATAAACACGATCTCATAGTCATATTCAGGGAGCTTATTTACTAAAACCTCCTCTGCTGCCTTGGATATTCCTTCTACGTTTTCCGCCTCATTAAAACAAGGTATTAAAATACTAATCTTTTTCACAATTAAACCTCTTAAAATCTTTTATAAAAATAAGGGTGTGACACTATTGCCACACCCATAAAACTCAATCTACCTCAACCTCTTCTTCAGGTGCTGAATCAGATTCGTGATATTCCTTCTCAGTGTTGACATTCCATATATTACTTCGATCAGTCTCCCCACTAAGAATGTTCTTAACCGTCTCAAAAGAAGTACACATTGAATGATCAATGTTGTTGTATCTGTGCTGACCATTACGTCCAACACAATACAGATTATCTATGGTATTGAGATAATCCACAAGTTTATCCATCTCTTCATAAGTATCAAAGTAAGCCGGATAAGCTTTTTTAACTCTCTCCATGTGATAATCGATAACCTCATCAGCGCTGCTGATAAGATTAAGTGTAACCATCTCTCCAATTGCCATTTCGGCAAATTCATCTTCAGTCATATTCCACATTGAATCACCTTCAAAGCAGAAATACTCAAGTCCAACCCAAACTGTATTCTCCAGGTCTTTTACAAGGTATGGAGACCAGTTGTTATAAATCTGGAAACGTCCCATCTTAACTGTTCTGTCCTGAACATAAACCCAGTTATCAGGAACGATATTACCTATAGTCTTAATCTTGGTCTTGTTCTCAAGGTTAAGCTTGGGAACCAAAACTCCAAGAGTCATATAATCTCTATATGGAAGGCCCTTGGCAATTCTAAGCGGCTCTGCAGGAACATCGTTCATTCCCTCAACAAGGTCCTTAACAGGCATTGAGCTTATTACTATATCGCCATCAATCTCCATCTCTTTTCCATCAAAAAGATATGTTATTCCCTTGATGTGATCACCCTGTTTTCTGATCTTGGTAACCTTGGCGTTACAAACGATGGTGCCGCCCAGGTTCTTTATCTCAGCTGCTGTGACATCCCACAGTTGGCCAGGTCCAAGCTTAGGATAGCTGAACTCCTCGATAAGAGATGTCTCCACCTTTCCATCAGTCTTACCTGACTTCTTGCGGAAAGCATTCTTAAGAACTGCAAGGATTGATACGCCCTTAACTCTCTGGGCTCCCCATGACGGATCGATCTCTGATGGGTGTCTACCCCAAAGGTTCTCTGTATAGTACTCAAAGAACATTGAATAGAGCTTCTTACCAAATCTGTTTACATAGAAATCCTCAAGAGACTTCTCTTCTCTCTTAAAGATCATAGCCCACAAATATGAGAATCCACAGGCTATTGTCTTGACAAGGCCCATGTTCTTAAAAGTTTCGACCTTAAGTGAGATTGGATAATCATAGAACTTTCTGTCAAAAAAGATTCTTGATACCCTGTTTCTGCGAAGCATTACTCTGTCTGTCTTCTCAGGATCAGGACCGCCCTCTGCCATTGTCATAGGCCTGTCTAAAACAATGTCATCGTATGTAGGCGCTCCCTGAAGGGGAAGCATTTTCTGCCACCACTCATTGACCTCAGGAACTTTTGAAAAGAACCTGTGTCCACCCATATCCATACGGTTACCTTTATAATTAACTGTTCTGGAAATACCACCGAACTGATCAGTTTCTTCGAAAACAACTACCTGATAATCCTTTGACTTAGTCAGGAGCTCATATGCCGCTGTAAGTCCTGCAGGGCCTGCCCCGATAATAATTACTTTTTTCATCTAACTTTCCTCTTCTTAGTTAGTGTTTTAACAATAAGAGTAGTATACAACACCCCACCCTTTTCTTCAACAAACTTGTATTATATCATTGTTTTTTCCAATATCGACTGATATAATTTTTATGCTCAAAATAAAGAATATATTTGAAGGTGAACAGCTTTGGTATTTAGTTCAGTAACGTTTATTTTTGTTTTTTTACCCGTAACTCTTTTATTATATTATCTACTTCGTGGAAAAGCTCGTAATGTATGGCTTTTAATTACGAGCTTGTTTTTTTATGCCTTTGGAGGAATTTCTTTTCTTCCAATAATGCTTGCATCCATTGTGATCAACTATCTTGGCGGCTTGTCAATGCTTAAGTTCACAGCCGAAAAGTCCAGGAAGATAGCCCTTTCCTTATTTGTTCTTGCCAATGTATTTTTGCTTGGATATTGGAAGTATTTCAACTTTTTCACTGATGTAGCTGAAAAGATCACAGGCAAAAGTTTTAATCTTCAGCCTGTACTTCTTCCTATTGGTATTTCTTTTTTCACCTTCCAGGGAATGTCCTATGTGATCGATTGCTACCGCAAAAAAGTTACACCAAATAAGAACTTTCTTACTGTAGCTCTTTACATATCAATGTTTCCTCAGCTCATAGCAGGTCCCATTGTCCGATATGAAGATATCTGTAATCAGCTTGAATCAAGGCAGTTTACAGCTGACGACATAGCATCAGGCCTTAGGAAATTCACAGTCGGTCTTGCTAAAAAAGCTGTTCTTGCCAATTCATTCGGAGTTGTTGCAGATCAGATATTTAATATACAACCGGATGAGCACAGGTTGATCGTTGCCTGGCTTGGTATTATCAGTTACTCACTGCAGCTATACTACGACTTTGCCGGATACTCAGATATGGCCATCGGACTTGGAAGAATGATGGGCTTTACCTTCCCTGAAAATTTCAACTATCCATTCATTTCAAAATCCTACCGTGAACTCTGGACAAGATGGCATATGACCCTTGGCACATGGTTTAGAGAATATGTATATATTCCTCTTGGTGGAAGCCGCGTTTCAACTTTGAGAGGCTTCTTTAATATATTTGTTGTTTCGTTTCTGACAGGTTTTTGGCACGGCGCCGACTACACATATGTTGTCTGGGGACTTTCAATGGCTGTTATCAATTGCATTGAAAAAGCCACAAACTTCCCTAAAAAGCTTGGAAAACTCGGGCATGTCTACACGCTTCTCATATGGCATCTGACGCTAGTAGTATTCAGATCCCCAAGCATCACCTACGCTGCAGGCTACATCCGCTCACTATTTGGTCTTCTTAAGATAAACCGTGTCGGATTTGAACCATCCTGGTATTTTGACAGATATTACGTTTTCATGCTTGTTGTCGGAATCCTCTGCTCAACACCTGTTGTAAAGAGTCTTTGGATAAAGACATCAGGAAAGCTTTCCCTTTCTTCAAAAGATCTTTGTGCCAATGTTATCGCACTTGTTCTTTTTGCTATATCCTGCATGTACATTATGACTTCAACATATAACCCGTTTATATACTTCCAGTTTTAAGAGGCTCTCATGAGAAAAAAAATAAATCTATCCTTTATTTTAATAATGTTCATATGTACCTTTTTCCCGGCTCTTTTAGCCCACAGAGAGATTGACAGGGTCGCAGATATGGAAAACCGTTACTACGCCAATCCTCCTGTGATCTATGATGAAAATGGTTTTAACACCAGCTTCAATACAGAATTTGACAGCTTTATAAGTGATAATGTAAGAGGCCGATCTCTTCTCGTGATCCTTAACTCCAGGCTTCAGTATCTCCTGTTTGGAAGGCTTACCAACAGCAGCATCAAAGCCAATGATGAGGGCGAAATATTTGATTCAACATCTGACCACATTTCATCATTTCAGGTAAGTAACCCTTACACTGATGATGAAACAGCTCATTATGCCTCATCTCTTCAAAAGCTTTCAGACCATTTAGGTGAAATGGGCATCGATTTTTACTATATGCAGACCTATACCAAGGAAACTATTTATCCGGAAAAATACTTCAAAGGTATAAACAGATTTTCAACGGAAACCAATGCTCTTAAAGTGGGAAAAGAAATTCAGACAGCAACAGATGTCAAAATGATACCCATCTATGATCTCATGGTAGCTCATAAAGATGAAGATATTTACTACAAGATCACAGATACCATCCACTGGAATCAGGCAGGCGCCTACATTGGTTATCGCTCAATTATGGATACAATAACCAAAGATCATACTTCTCTGAAATCATTAAATGAAGATGATTATGAGATAGGGACCTTAGAATCAACACTTAACACTTTTGGCCTCCACTATCCTATTCCTGAAGTTGAACCCACATACACTATCACAGATCCAAAGGCTGTAGAAAAAACAGATGAGCTTGATGAAGATTTTGTAGCAAAGCTCACCTACAAAGAGCACACTCACTACTACACCAATGACAGCTGTGGCAATGACCTGAAAATCCTTTTGATAAATGACAGTTTCATTCGAATGTTCTTAAAAGATGATATAGCAGAGAGCTTTTCAGAGACCCTGTCCATTCACTGGGACAACCTCCAAAAGCTCGATGAAGTTCTTGAATACTATCATCCTGACATAGTTCTTCTTGAAACAGCAGATGTGCCATCAGCACTTGATACAGTCGTTCCGTACGTAAATAACTATAGCGATAACCTTGAATAAAATAATACCCATGAGAAAAATCTCATGGGTATTTTTATTTATCAATTCTGCGGCTTAGCCAATCTGTACTCGCCGTTCATCATCTTTTCGTAAGCTTCAGGGTAGTACTCGTGAAGCATGTCATCTCTGTAGCGGTAGTTCTCATTCGGGTCAAACTCGCTTATCTTGATGAAGTCATTTTCGAGATAAGCATATGGTTCGAATCCTTCCATCCAGTTGGGAAGATGGGCCATAAGTCTTGCAAAGATCTGTCTTCCTGTTAAAGTAAGGTGAACACCATCCATAAGGTACTGTTCTGCTGTGTCAATGTAGAGATCGCAGTGAGTCTGGAACATTGTATCAAACTCAACCATGTTGTCATCCTCTACAACGTTTACAGCCTTTCTGGCGTAATTGGCAAGTGTATCAATACCGTTACTTACAACGTATGTATCTCCGATAATAGCTCCGGTATTTTCATCCTTATAAACTCCGTAGAATGGGGTAACCAGAATAACCTTTGCATTGGGACTTCTCTTTCTAAGGTTGCTGATTCCCTGACTCAGAGCCTCATAATAAGTGTGGATCTTGTTGCCATCATACTGAGTAGGATCAAGAGGGATCCTGTTAAAGAAATCGTTAGCGCCATACTCGATAAAGTAATAATCTACACGGTCAGGATCTATGCTGTTCATGGTCTGAAGTATTTCAGGATAGTCAGCTAGTACTGCATTTCTGTCTGCTGTCCCTGTATAAGCGTAGCTCATACCAAGGAAGCAGTTAGATGTAAACTTTGCAGGATCAATCTCTGATGTTGAAAGTTCAAGAGCTGCGGTTGTGCCGCCAATGGCTAAATTGTAAACCTCACTGTCCGGAACTCTCTGGCCGATAAGATGAGGAATATCTGTTCCCTCACTTCTGCCATTTGCAAACTGGCTGTCTCCAAAGAATACCATGACAGTCTTGCCATCATTGGTACTGTTTATCTCTGTTGTCGCTGTTGTTGCAGCTGCGGATGCCTGTGAATCGGATTTGGAAGCTCCGGTTGATGATGAAGAAGCTGCTACATCTGAGCTTCCTGCTGTAGCAGCATCTACAACTGAAGTTGACGCAGATGCTGCAGGCTCCTCAAGAGCCGGTTCCATCAATCCATCAGCTACTATGACTGAACTTCCATCTGAGGCATAAGCCTGATCTCCACTTAAGTACTCGCCGGCGTTTTCTGTTTCATCATTTACATATTCAGTTGCCTTGGCTGCATCGCTATTTGAAAGACCACAACCTGTAACGACTGTAGTCAAAGTCAGGACAAAAGCTATTTTTGCTAAGAATCTTTTCTTCATAACACGTTCCTTCCTATAAAATTATTTGTCGATTTGATTGTATCACTTTAAATCATCTTGTGAAGAGAAACTCGCCAATCTTAAGAAATTCTGCCGCAAATCTTAAGAAAGTCTTAAGAAATTAACGTTATTTAGATAATTTATTTACTCCGATCATAACTGTCAAAAGAAATCTTAAAAGGCTTATGATCACAAGTCCATAGGCAATTCCATTTATCCCCAATAAAAAAGTCAGGGGAATCACTATAAGGCAAAAGCTTATGCCATAGACAAGGTTTATGACAAGCTGCATTTTTTCTTTGGAAAAGCTCATGATCATGACCATAAGTGAGCCCGAGATAAAATACAGTATCTGACCCAAATTTGCCAAAAAGAAATACTTTGACGCCTCAGAAAAAATGTCAGGATACATGATCTTTACAAAAATATATGACACACCTGTGCACATCAAAGCTCCGATCAATGTAAGAACAAGGAGGCCCGCGCTGACAAGTGCAAATTTCTTTTTGTTAAACTCGATCCTGTAATTAGTAAGATAACTTATTATGACTCCATTTAGAGGAGTGGTCAGCATAGCTACGATCTTACCTATAAGGCTTGCTGCGTAGAATACTGTAACCTCTCTTCCGCCAACTACAAGTCTTAAGAGGATCCTGTCCGAGTGAAGGATAAGGGCCGCAAGAAGGTTACTTGCAGAAATAAATACAAAAGATTTCAGATTCTCTTTAAAGCTCTCTGAGAGCTGTGTATAAGGGCTTCTGAAAACACTTCCACGGATAAAGGTATAGATTATTCCCAGAAATTCACCGGCAAAAAGAGTAAATGCCCAGCTTCCTGTTATCGGGTACAGTAAAAGACCTATCACATATCCGGCAGAAACAGATCCAAAGAACAAAAAATAGTCCTTAAACCTTATGGTCATACGCCACTCAACATCAGCGTAATACCTTACAACAGTGACTACCATAAGTACGAGAACCTGAATATATAAAGATATTTCAAGATTCCCAAGCATAAAAAGAGCTGCAAAAGAGACAAAGACAGATATTACTGCAACTGCCAGAAGAAAAAGATTGTAGTCTCCGTTACTTTCTGTTCTGTCTTTTTTGGCAACCATTCTGGAATAACTGGCTGCCGTTCCAAATCCTGCTCCCATTATGGACACTGCTGATATCAAATAAAGAACGGTGCCAAAAGCATCCGCTCCTACCCTTGACTCAAGCCCCGGGTAGATAAGCAGCTGAAGGACACCGTTATAAATAACTAACGCTAATACGCTAAATACAAAATCTTTAGAAGCGCTGAACAAAAGCTTCTTTTTTTCATTTCTCATTTTTTATTTCCAACATCATTTCATAAGATCTGTCTCTTTATGCCTCTGAAGCATATTGAGCTGCATCTCAAACTCACGCCTGTTATTGATAGCCATAGTTGAGAGAATAACACCCGCAAAAAAGCTCTGTACAGCTGCAAGCAAAACAAAGCAGCACACGATAAGTGTAGGGAATCTCGGAACCATGTGTGTAATCCAATACTCCTGAATAATAGGTACCAGGAATATAAGGGAAAGAATAGTTAAAAGCACTGCAAAGATTGTGAAAAAGCCAAATGGCTTATAGCTTCTGTAGAGCCTTGCTATTGTTTTTAATACTTTAAAACCATCTGCATAAGTGTTGAGCTTACTCTCTGAGCCTTCCGGGCGATCCCTGTAATCAATAATGACATTATCAATCTGCATATTGTTGTATACGGCATGGATAGTCATCTCTGTTTCAATCTCAAAGCCTTTTGATAAAACAGGGAAGGTCTTAACAAACTCATAGCTGAAAGCCCTGAAACCTGTCATTATGTCTCTTACGTTGCAATTAAACAGTTTGTTGATACTTCCTCTTACAAGGTTATTACCAAAATTGTGGAATGGGCGCTTGTTCTCCTCATAGTAGGTACTTGATAATCTGTCACCTACAACCATGTCTGCATTGTGATTAAGAACACGGTCGACCATCTCAGGCGCTGACTCCATAGGATAGGTGTCATCACCATCAACCATGATATAAACAAGGGCATCAATCTCGCGGAACATTCTTCTGATAACGTTGCCCTTTCCCTGCATATATTCATTTCTCACAATGGCACCTTCAGCCTCAGCTATCTCAGCGGTGCGATCCTTGGAATTGTTGTTGTATACATAAATCGTAGCTTCAGGCAAAGCCTTTTTAGTATCACGAATTACTTTTCCTATTGTTTTTTCCTCGTTGTAACAAGGAATAAGTACTGCTATCTTGTCCATATTTTCCCCTTTTTAATTCATATGCAAGTAGTCCGGTAAGATGGCACTTGCCTCTAACATTTTAAACTGATACCGAATAAATATCAAATCATAGTGAATAAACGTAGATCGTATAAGGTGATGAAGCGTTCTGATAGGTGTTTATCAGTGTAATTCCGGCGTCTTCAGCGTTTGATATATCTATACGTGAAAAGATATATTTACAGCCAAGATTTTTAAGTGCCTCAGAATTTATATAAATGTCATTATCAGTTACGCCTGTCATACTCTTTGTCGCCATGACAATAGACAAATCTGTTCCTGAGTAGAGATAACACCTTGCTCCCCATTCATCAAAATAAATTCTCGATGGTTCCACCCTTTCAAGGGCAGGTGCAATAACTTCCCTGAAAGCCTCTTTATAGCTCTGAGAATAGAATCCAAGATATCCGTCCAAAGTATATATTCCGTTGTATTCAAGAATTGCCGGATGCATGCCGTAAGCTACGCAGTACTGACCTTTCTCATATCCAAGGTCTGTTTTTATCTCATTAAAAAGAGCTGTCGAATAAAATTCCTCGTAGTTAAGGGCATCATTTTCATGACCAAAAACCTTTTCCCTTGCAGTAAGCTTGGCTGTATGGTAGAGGTCATTATACTTGGTCGGCGAAACCAAAACTATAATCACAGCAACCATTATTAGCACGTAAGAGCCTATAACCAAAGCTCTTCCAAGCACTCCGTAAGATGCTGCAGATCTTGCGCCATGTCGCTTTTCATGATCAGAAATTATCTCCTTGCCCAAAAGGTACAACCTGTAAACCAGGATAAAGAGCATTGCGCACCACAAAAAAGGATTAAAAAATATAGTTCTGTTGTACTGAAATCCTGTCAGCGGTGGAATCAAAGTCTCAATAACATGCTCAACTATCCTTGAATAGTAAAGTCCATAAACAAGGCAGTTAAAAACAAGTATTAAAAAGCAAAGGTTGTAATAATCCGTAAAAATGCCCTTGATATCTCTTTTAACTATGTATCTGACATTAAGCACAAGCAGATATAACAGACAAACAGGCATGACAAAGAACTTGTGAAGGTCATCCACATGCATCATACCATTTACAAAAATATCAAATGACTCACCAACTATTTCTTTAAAAGGCAGATAGGTCTGAACCATGGTTTCTCTGATGGTCTGGGTATCTGAAAACAGCATCATGGAAAAGAGTCTGTACTCAAATACAACATTTCCGATTCCCAGCAGTATTAGTGCAAAGACAAGACTCCAGGAAAGCTTTTTATCTTTTATCCACAGCCATATTATCGCCACAAACAGATATCCCAGAATAAAAAAGCCAAGGTATGAAAAATATGAAATGAAGGGATACAAAAAGATAAGAAAAAGCCATCTGCGGCCCTTAACAATGGCACGTAAAGCTTCAGTCTCAGGTCCAACCTCTTTGTAGAGTCTTCTCAAAAAGAATATTATCAGCGGAACTGACGCAAACGGGATTCCAAAGGCAGGAAAAAGATTGAGCACCCCGTACAAAAAACCAACCAATGAAGCAAGATTAGAAGCATGTGGATCTTTCTTTTTTTCGATAAATTCCTGAAATGGTCGCTTGGGGCCTGTGCTAAAAACATTGTAAAAGCGAGCTTCATCGGGAGTTACAATATCAAGAAATAACAACCTGCATGAAATAACCGCAATAATGACTTTCAGCACATAGCCTGCAACATAAGCCACAAAGGGGGGAAAAATCATATACAAAACCGTGTATAAAGAAAA
This sequence comes from Butyrivibrio sp. AE2015, assembly GCF_000420825.1. GTDB lineage: Bacteria > Bacillota > Clostridia > Lachnospirales > Lachnospiraceae > Butyrivibrio. Next base: position 66,076 of record NZ_ATVR01000014.1, read on the forward strand.
CTCACTTGGAAGAACATCTCTTGACACACCACCAAGGAAAGGCGCCGAAACACCGTGTGTAAAGAAAATGCCTTCATTTTTAAGCATGGCAAACTGCGCCATAAACAGATCAAGATTATCCTGCACTGAGATATAGCTCTTTTCCCCGATAACCGCATAAAATACGATCACAAGCAGCAAAAAAAGCGCCACTATACAGATCCCCAATATACCCTTTTGTTCACGCACTCTTCTTTTCATCGTAAACCTCTGACACACAAATCATTTTTTAAGAAATTTCCTGAAAATACGGGACTCCAGGATCATGCTGATCCCCTTAGCAGCAAATGGAACCCAGTAAACATAGTATCTCATGGCATATCTCGAAGAGCCCTCCCAAAATTCATGAAATACTATCCCGCCAAATATAAGTATCAAAAGAAGCATCTCTGAATCTGACACCTCTTTCTTTTTCAAAATTCCAAACAAATAGATTGCTACGCCAAGATAGCAAACCGTCATATACACATTCATAACCTGCGAAATCAGGCCAGATCCACCTCCTGAAACAATAGAGTCCGCAATTGCCGTCGTATTCTCATGGTGTCTGTTAACAAGATCCAGATTATGTGTGGAAACGCAAACAGGATCAGCCCACTGAGTAAGGAACTTTCTAAGCAAAAACCTTCCGCCATGGAGAGGCCTTTTTACAAATCCCGCCAAAGTCTCCTTTATGTTAGCTATAGCAGCTGCCTTTGTAGCTTCTATGTCATAGTCATTCTCTTCAAAAACCTGATAATTGTAGCCGTTGTACCAGCCATCTTCAAGTTCACTTTCCTGAAGGCCCATAGCTATATGTGATACTGAAGGGCTTCCACCTGGTATCTCATCAAGGTCTGTCACACCGCAATAATATGCATCAACCGCACTCTTTGCTGAAAAAGTAAGAACAACCATCACAAGCATTATAATTGCGCCTTTTATAAGACTTCCCGGCTCTGTTTTTCCACTTTGTGGAATCAGATCAAGTAAAAGAGCCATCACGAGAGCTATAAGCGCAATCTCGCAATTTGTCTTTAGCATAACTGCCACAGCGATAGCAACTCCCGCTCCAAATCCGTAAATAACCCTTTTTCTTTTCATATATAAGACTACAAGGAAAAGCGCTATCGTCTGAGGCGCCATGCTGAGAATATCCCCATAAATGTAGGTCACGTAGTTGTAAAAGAAAAGCATTCCGGCTGATAAAAAAGCCATTATGCTGCAGACCTGTCTGTCACCAAAAAACTCCCATGTCAACTGATACAAAAGATATACAGTTATCACAACAGACAAAAGCTGCACCAGATCCCAGGCAAGATAATTGCCGATGCCAAAGATGCTGCTCATGAGCTGCCCAAATGCAACATACCCAAGCTGGAAAGGCCAAATGAAAAGATATCCACCTTTTTCTGTTAAGGAAGAATAGTTTTCCACCATGAACTGACCAATTATGTCGTCAAGTGTCTTGGAATCGTTGACAGGATATGGCCTTATTGAAAGTATCAACAAAAGACAATATGCCAGGCAAAAGACAATTCCGAAAACCAAAGCACCCTTATTCTTTTCAAGTACACCTATCTTTTTAAAAAGTGCAAATACAAAAACTACTCCTGTCACCAAAAGCAGAAGTAGCAAAACATTCTCTTTTTGGTAATGGGGAAAATCCACATCAACGCCATAATCATAATAGATCGTCGTTACTATACTCGTTCCCAGAACCAGTAATGACGCCACAAAGAGACATAAAACCACTATTAAATTGAAAGCTTTTTTTATATTAACCAAGCCCTTGTTCCTCAAAACATCAGACATCCTGCTGATGTTCGTCATTTATGAGACGAACCACATCAGTCAGAGTATAAAGATATGCTCCCACGTAAAAAAGTGAAACCACTGTCATATTCACAATATCCCTTGCGCCAAACAGCGTATAAGCATAGGTCGCAAGCGAGCACACATTGGCAATGAACATAGGCAATACAATCTGCTTTCTTATAAGAACCGCAAAAGGTGTAAGAATAAGAAGCATTGCATAGTCATATCTCTCATGCATTCCGGGAAGCAGAATAACGCAGGTCCAAGCTGTCCAGATTGCTATATAGACCACAAGTTTTCTGTCGATATTGTCCTTCCTTCTATAGCATAAAAAGGCAATGGTCATAAGAACCATCAACAGCACCATTATAGCTGCTCCGGATAAAAGCTTATCAAAATTATCAAAACCAAGATTATAAAGGTTTGGGAAAAATGAAACCATGCCGTAACCTTCAGAATCAAGTTCCTGAGTCTGGTAAAGGTAAGAAAGATATGTTCTCCTAAGGCCATTTTTACACAGAACTTCAGGTAACCCTGCAATAAAATACACAGCAGGTATCCACAAAAACTCGAGGATACTGTAGGTATTTTTCCTGCCTGAATCCTTAATAACCCTGTCATAGCTGTGGAAACCATCTGTAATATAAAGGATCAGATAAACAGGTAAAAAGATGATTGACTGGAGCTTAACCGCAAAGGCAACACTGTACCAGATGAAAGAAGCGCGATACTGCTGCTTCAACAGTTTATAAAGAGATATCATCAAAAAACATGTATAAAGGGCATCCACCTGTTTCCAAAGGGCTCCATTAAAAGCCACAAATGGGAGGTACAGCGTGGCAACACCAGCAAACATGGAGTGATGCTTTCTTCCTGTCAAAAGGAAAAAAATCTTATAAATAAACACTGCTGAAATCAGCTCACATGCAAATGCAATAACGCTAAGTGGAAGCCAGGGCTCCACAGGAAGAAGTGAACACAGAGCATACATAACATTAAGAGGAACGTAGTAGTCGCCAATAGCACTGCCAAGTCCCTTAATAATGCCATTTTCTCTGTAGTAGTCCACCCACACTTTGTAGTAAGACTCATAGTCCGGGGAAAGAGTGGTTTCAGGCGCAAATTTGGCTCTCACAAAAACCGCAGCCAAAAGAGCTATCACCATACAGATCTCAAACATATACTTTTCAATTATATTCTTTAAAAATCTGTCAATCCCCAGTTCTTTTTTCATTTTACTCCCTCTGGAAACTCATACTTAATCTTATCTTCAACACTTATCTCATCACCGATCTGAACTTCGTTGATAACAAGCTCAGTCTTGGCAATTACTGTGTGCTTCTGTCCGGCCTTTATTGACACAACAGATCCAGGCACAACATCAATCTTTTTACCATCCATAATAACTGTGCCTTCGCCGCTCATGACTGTCCACACCTCATCCCTGTGGTCGTGGCTGTGATAGTGAAGCTTGTGATCAGGTAAAAGAACTATCCTTATAACAAGTGCCTTGTCCTGAACATCCACAATAGTAAAGCTTCCCCAGGACTTTTCAGCATAGCGTACCTGGTTGCTTAACTTTTCAACATAAGGTTTAATGTAGCTTGACTGAGTCTTGTCAGCCACTAAAATACCGTCGTTGGAAGCTGCTACTACCATATTCTTAAGTCCCATAGCGATAATAGGAATATTAAGCTCATTAACAATGTTGCTGTTTTCGCAGGTATCATCCATGTCAGCCTTGCCGATTATCTTTTCATGCATTTCTTCAGCAAAGGTATTCCATGAACCGATGTCCTTCCAGGCGCCTGAAAATCTTACAACACCGATAGACTTCTCATGCTCACCTACAGCATAGTCGAAACTGATCTTCTTACAGTCTCCGTAGTGGTCAAACAGATCCTGATAATCCTTAAAATCAATAAGTTCATGCGCTCTGTCCAGAATATAGCCAAGCTTAAAGGCGAAAACTCCGCAGTTCCAAAGAGCACCTTCATCAATATATTTCTGAGCGGTCTCAACGTCAGGTTTTTCCTTAAATGCGGAAACCTTGCTGATATGATCTTTAGTCTCAGGCTGAATGTAACCATATTTTTCACTTGGGTAAGTAGGCTCAACACCCATAAGATTAAGGTTGTAATCGCCTGACTTAACCATCTTATCAAGCTCTTTGAAGCACTCAAAATATGAGTCATCAACATATGGATCGACAGGGCATATAATAACCGCGTCGTCTCTGTCTACCCCAAGCTTATCTGAGAGATAGCTTGCAGCAAGCGCAATAGCAGGGAAAGTATCTCGCCTTGTAGGCTCAACACATACTGATACCTTATCTCCAAGCTGATTGTGGATTGATGAAACCTGAGTCTTGCTGGTTGCAATAGTAATGCTGGCGTTTTCATCAATCTTTTTTATCTGGCTGTAAACACGCTGAACCATGGATTCAAGGTCAGCAGGATCAACATGCTCCTGACTGTTTTCCGGATGGAAAATCTTTATAAACTGCTTGGATCTAACATCGTTTGAAAGTGGCCATAATCTCTTTCCGCTGCCACCTGAAAGTAAAACTATATTCATTAAACTATTCCTCTAACATTTTTAATTTAATCATTCCTGAAGCCAGTGCAGGTGCACACATCAGCCCTTCCAGGCATTTATACAGTCGATAACCCTCTGCTGCTCATCTGAAGTCATTCCTGTGTAGATAGGAAGTGATACAACTTCATTAGCATACAGCTCCGTGATTGGAAGGCTACCTTCAGGAAGTCCCAAGTACTCATAAGCCTGTGACCTGTGAGGCGGAATCGGATAGTGGATAAGCGTCATGATCCCGTTATCCTCAAGGTACTGTCTGAATGCATCGCGGGCAGCTGCAGGATCTGCTGCATCCTTTGATGGAACCCTTAATACATACTGATGCCAAACACAGGTTGAACCCTCAGCAACAGATGGCTTAATAACCAATGGATTAGTGATGCCATCTGCGTAGCGGCGTCCCAGCTCATATCTCTCATCAGTAATATCTTTCATGTGAATAAGCTTAACTCTAAGAAGTCCTGCCTGAAGCTCGTCGAGACGTGAATTGGCACCAACTACCATGTTATGGTATCTCTTTTCACTTCCATAATTTCTGTAAATCTTCATGAGACGGGCAAGTTCAGGATCATTGGTTGTAATAGCTCCTGCATCGCCGTAAGCTCCCATATTCTTGGATGGGTAAAAAGAAAAACATCCAAAATCACCAAAGCTTCCTGTCATCTGACCATTGTGGCAGGCACCATGTGACTGGGCACAGTCCTCAACAAGTTTGAGGTTATGTCTCTTGCAGATATCCACGATCTTTGTCATATCGGCAGCCTGTCCGTAGAGGTGAACCACCAGAATAGCTTTTGTCTTGTCAGTGATCTTCTCTTCTATCTTGTCAGCATCAATCTGATAATGCTCGTTGGGCTCAACAAAAACCGGTGTTGCATCATTAATGGTAATTCCCATAACGCTGGCAATATAAGTATTGCCCTGAACAATGACCTCATCACCCTTTCCTATTCCCAAAACCTTAAAAGCAAGCCAAAGGGCATCAAGTCCACTGGCAAGACCTACTGAATATTTAGTTCCCACATACTCAGCAAACTCTGTTTCAAAGTTCTCAACTTCTTTTCCAAGGATGTACCAGCCTGAGCGAAGTACCTCAAGTGCCTTATCCTCGTACTCCTTCTGATATCTTTCAAAGCCTCTGTCCATGCGGCCCTGCATTATTTTTTCCATATCTTTTCCCTCTAATTTAGATCAAATGATCACTTGTCATCGTGTCTTTTTACTTCATCAATGATAAACGGAGGTCTCTTTCTGGCCTCTTCAAGCGCTCTCCAGATATACTCACCCAGAACTGATAACATAATGAAAATAGCTCCAAATCCAAAAAGAACTACAGACATAATTGAAGCATAACCTAATATCGGAGTTCCAACTGTGAGCTTTTCTCGTAAAACCATGATAATACCTATAAATGAACATAGAGCAAAGAAAAATCCCAAAGTTGCCATACATCTGATGGGAAAATATGAAAAACTCATCATTGAATCCACAACGAGCTTGATTTTTTTGCCAAGTGTCCACCGGGACTCGCCAACTTCTCGATCTTTCCTGTGGAAATAGATCTTCTCAGTCTTAAAGCCTACCCACATAACCTGGAGAGTAAGTGATGAATTTTTCTCATCCATAAGCTTTAAGACTTCAATAGCCTTTCTGTCTACAAGGTAGCAGTCACAGCCTCCCTGAGGCATGTCCTTATTGATAGTCTTACGAACAAGCCAGTAGTAGCAGCCTGCAAAAAACTTTTTGACAGCGCTCTCATCACGTGACTCTCTGATTGCCAAAACCACCTTGTTGCCGCGCTTCCAGCTCTCATACATATCAAGGATAAGAGTTGAATCCTCCTGAAGGTCAGCCTGCTTGGTCACTGCGCAGTCACCGGTGCAGACAGACAAGCCTGCAAGGATCGCAGCGTGTTCACCAAAGTTTCTGGAAAGCTTCGTGCACACTACATTGGGATCCTTAGCGGCAATTTTCTGGATTATTTCCCATGAGTTATCCCCAGAGCCGTCATCCACGAACACGATCTCATAGTCTCCAAGCTTTCCAAGGATCTTTTCCTTCATATCATCGTATAAAAGCTCCAGTGTATCTGAGTTGTAGTACACAGGAACTACAATTGAAATCTTTGACATTTTTTCTCTCTTTTAATCCTATATTTCAACAGCTAAATACTCAGTATCACGCTGTCAAGCCTCATTATTAACCTCTTTTAAAAAGGCATCATAATCCCTGATATACTCGCTATCAATATAGTGCTCACTAGCCAGCACCAAAAGAACTGAATCCGGTGAAAAATCATACATTTCCTTCCAGACCATAGGTGCAAGATAAAGTCCCATTCTCGGCTTATCAAGAACTACAATTTCTTTTTTCTTGCCGTCATCAACAAGGACCTTACTGCTGCCGCTGACATTTATCAGTACAAACTGAGTGTATCTGTTGGCGTGATTACCTCTCCTTATATCCGGGTCAGAACCTGACATATAGAACACTCTCCTGATATCAAAAGGAATATCAAAGCCTGATCCTTCCGCTACAACCAGGTTTCCTCTCTCATCGCCGTATTCCTTAAATTCCAATAACTTGTAATTCTCTTTTATTTCTTTCATGTAATTTATCTCCAATATTCCTATAATTGCCTATTATTCCTTTGGTAAAAGAACTACTTCATCCTTGCCATAGTAAGTAGCTGTAGCCTGATTGATCCACTCACTACTGTCAGGAGTTATATCCATGTAAAAGAGCATTTCAGGATGAACAGAGTGCTCAGTAAGCCCTGCATTTGTTACAGAACTGTCGCGAAGCACATTGAGTCTTTCTTCATTTTCCTGCTTATAAGTCGAAGCATCGCCGCTTACAATATCGAACAGAGCAGATGTACATGAGTAATAGCCATGTTCCGGAATCACGCAGAGTCCTGAACCGATAACAAGTGCAGCAACCAGGCAAACAATGATCATAGACTGCGCTGAAGATAATAAAACAGTTTTCTTGTTACCGCCTTCAACATTTCCCGCTGCAAAATGCTGCCTTGCCACAACAGTTAAGTAGAACACCACCATTGTCATCATGAATACATATTCCATAAATGCAAGAGCTCTTAGCCTTCCTGCATCGATATTGGCTGTAGCAAAAATTGGAGGCGTCATGTTGGATGACACCAGAAGGTAGGCAAAAAGTGTAAACAGAACAGGATGTTCAAGCCTGGTCTTCATTCCCTCTGCCATCTTCCAAAATATAGGAATAAGCATGACAAAAATGAGGATCATCTCCCACCTAGTCATATCATTAACCAGCATATCAAAAGTGTTATACAACGAGATGAACACTGCCTTTACTGGACTCATCTGAGTTGTCTCGGCAAATCTGTTCGAGTTACCAGGGCCAAAGCAGGAAAAAGAAAAACCTATAAGATTAAATACAGCCGGAATCAGCATAAATCCGGCGATTCTTTTTCCAAAATCATCTGTTCCTTCGAGCCTGAATCTGCCCATTTTAACCATGATCAGGATAATGATCAAAAGAAATGAGATAATCCCAAGCTCAAGAGCAGAGAGGTAATTTGCGCCTCCCATGAAAAATCCCCAGAAGCAGCTCCAAAAGAACTTTCTCTTCCTCGATCTCTCATCAGTATCGTAAACAGTTCTAAGTAGTAAGCCCACCCAGAAGAAAGCCATTCCAAATGTAAAGGTGTAATTAACAGCGCCGCTATACCAGTAAAAAGCTTCAACTCTCGTGCCTGCGCCATTTAAGCACTGAACCATCATGATGAGTGTCAGCATTCTCACTACATTTGAAAGGTCCTTATCAAGGTGCCACACTCTCACAAAGAGCGCATCAAAGAAATAGCAAACACCAAATGTGAGCATTCCCAAGGTCATGAAAGGTGTTATGAAGTAAAACTGCTCTCCGAAAACACTTGGGCAGATGCAAGTCAGTATGATAGAAAAGAAATACCCTTCATAGTGACTGTACACAAGCCACGACTTCTGCAGCGATGCAATGAGCGTTCCAAAGAATCCTCCGTTTGCGGCAAAGTACTGCCTGGCTTCAAGAGCCATAGAAAAGTCATCTGCCGAAGGAAAATCATAAAAACCAAGAACCAGCATAGGAATAAGGCTCAGCACATAAACAGCTGTAAAAAAGATGCTCAGCTTTCTCGTATTAAGTTTTATATTAAAGCCTGGTGTCCTGTAACTAAACATCTTAATCCTTTATCAGCAATAATACTCTTTGTACCACTTGGCAAAAGACTTAAGTCCCTCTCTTAGAGGAGTTGAAGGCTTAAATCCAAAATCTTCCTGAAGAGCTGTTACGTCAGCGTAAGTAATCTCAACATCGCCGGGCTGCATAGGAACAAGCTCCTTGTGAGCTTCAAAGTCATAATCCCCCGGAAGAACTCCTGCACTTATGAGCTCCTGCTGCAAAATATCCACGAAATCAAGGAGATTTACAGGGTCATTATTACCGATGTTGTAAACCTTGTATTTTACCCCGTTCTCATTTTCAGAAGGAGCAACCTGCATAACATTTACAACTCCCTTAACTATATCATCAACAAAAGTGAAATCACGCTTGCAGTTACCAAAGTTAAATATCTTTATCTTATCGCCATTTACAAGCTTATTGGTAAAGCCAAAGTAAGCCATGTCAGGGCGCCCCGCAGGACCGTATACTGTAAAGAAACGAAGTCCTGTTGAAGGAATGCCATAGAGCTTGGAATATGAATGTGCCAATAGCTCATTGGACTTCTTGGTCGCAGCATATAAGGAAACAGGGTTATCCACCTTGTCCTCTACGCTGTACGGAATCTTTTTATTTGAACCATATACACTTGAGCTTGAAGCATATACAAGGTGCTGAACTCCCTTATATTCTGAGCTGTCTGCACTATCATATGAATGCCTGCAGGCCTCAAGAATATTGTAAAAGCCTATAATATTGGACTCTATATAAGCATCAGGATTCTCGATGGAATAGCGAACTCCTGCCTGAGCTGCAAGGTTAACAACTACATCAGGTTTAAACTCATCAAAAACAGATGTTACAAGTTCTTTGTCTGCAATATTTCCACGAACAAAATCAAATCGGCTCTCGTCTGAAGCAGCATTCTCAGAATCACCGGCACACGCAAGCTCATAAATCTCGCGCAGTCTGTCATTCTTGATCTTAGGGTCATAGTAGTCATTCATATTATCGATACCATAAATATGAATATCATCATATGACCTCAAAAGTTCCTTGCACAGGTTTGAACCAATAAAACCGGCCGCTCCTGTAACTAATATTTTTTTGCCATTTAAATCTATATTTTTATCTAACATATAAAAACCTCTGTTACTTTGCACCCTTTCCAAAAAGAACTACATAAACTGTTCTCAAAAGGATCCTGACATCCTCAGCAAGACTCCAGTTGTCGATGTACTGAAGGTCAAGTTTAACTACCTCATCAAAGTCCTGGATATCGCTTCTTCCACTGATCTGCCAAAGTCCTGTAAGACCGGGAGTCATGGAAAGCCTTCTTCTGTAGTGCTCATTGTACTGCTCAAACTCAGACTCTGTCGGTGGTCTTGTTCCAACCAGAGACATATCGCCCTTGAGGACATTTAAGAACTGAGGGAACTCATCGAGACTTGTCTTTCTGATAAATGATCCAACCTTCGTTATACGTGGATCATTTTCCATCTTGAACATGAGACCACTCATTTCGTTCTGATCCTGGAGGTCCTTAAGACGTTCCTCAGCATCAATGTACATAGATCTGAACTTATAGATCTTGAATCTTCGGCCATTTTTACCAATACGTGTCTGCGAAAAGAAAACAGGGCCAGGAGAATCAATCTTAATAGCTGGAGCAAGGAATAGTGTGATGATTCCTGTAAGTACAAGTCCTACAAACCCGCCAACGATATCCATAAGCCTCTTAATAGAGAGACGCTTGTAGCTGCTGCGATTCATGCAATAGGTAATAACAGAATAGCCCATATAATCATCGAACTGAGTGTGGGCCTTGCTGATTCCCGGAAGCTCCAAATTGTAATGAGTAGTAATACCCATCTCCTCAAATCCAAGGATGATATTCTTCATATTGTTCTGAGGAATATTGGGAGTATTGATAAATACCTCATCAAAAGGATCTGTCAGAAGCCTTTCTGTAAGGTTGTGTATTCCATTATGGACATGAACATCTCCGATATACCAAGGCTGTGAAGAGGTCATATCATTATTACCAGTTCCAGCCTCCAAGGCTTTGTTTCCACTTTCGCCGTTTTCCTCTAAAACTTCTCCACCCTGTACAGAAGCTGCATCAACAGCATAAGCTCTTACTACCTTATATCCAACAGAATCTCTTCTGTTCATGAGATTAAGTACAGTCTTTTCAACAAGGGGCTTTTCTGCCACAACTACAACCCTCGTGACATTGACTTCAGAGGATATGTGCTTCCTGTAGATGTTCTTAAACAGCCATCTCACAAGGAAATCTGACAGCATGAATATCCATATATAATTGACGATCACAAGTCTTGACAGTATTGAGTACCATTTCAAAAAGAAAGCAAAGGCAAGAGCCACGATTGAAACAACTGCATCAAACCTGATGACACTTAAAAGCTCAAAGAAAAGGCCCCTTACCATAAAGTCTCTGTTCCAGTCAGCAATGAAGGTATAAATGGTTCCAGCCAGCAAAAGAAGGACACATACAAGGTAATGCAGTGTCTTATCCCCATAATCTTCCTTTACGTTGTATCTCATATATGTAGCGACAACATAGCTGAAAACTATGCACGCCATATCAACCATCCACAAAAGGTATGTCTGTAAAGTTTTATACTTTGTATTCATACACTCTCCACTGAAAATATCACTTTTTTAGTCTTAATCTGTCCAAAAAAGAATACCAGATAAACTTAATATTTGTCGCAAAATAGCGCTTAAAGAGCCTTTTCGGATCAGTAAACAATCTAAAGAGCCACTCAAAGCCTATTTTCTGAACCCACAAGGGAGCTCTTTTTGCAGTCCCGGCATGGAAGTCAAAGCCTGCTCCAACTCCCATCATAACTGCATTTATCATGCCTTCATGCTCCTTCATCCATTTTTCCTGTTTGGGAGCTCCAAGGCCTATCCACACTATATCCGCTCCGGAATCATTGATGCGCTTTACCACTTCGGCGTCTTCCTCAGGAGAAAGAGCCCTAAATGGCGGGGAATACATCCCCTTTATATTGATACCGGGGTACTTTTTCTCAAGGTTCTCACGAAGTCTTGTAAGAGTCTCCTCAGTCGATCCGTAGAAGTAATGCGCTACCTTTCCGTCCTGAGTATCCCTGAACATATTCCTCATAAAATCAGGGCCGGCGACTCTCTCAGCTCCTATATAGCCCTTGTTTTTCTGTCTGTTTGCTATGGGCGTTCCATCAGGAAAAACAAAAGCCGCATCATTTAATATGTCAGCATATTCTCTATCATCCCTGGCCATCACAGTTGTGTGAACATTGGAAAAACAGATGTATCTGCCCTTAAGCTCAGATAAATGACCTATTACGTGATGAACTGCTTCCTCAACCCTTGCGATTGAATAATCAACTCCAAAAACACCGATCCTGTCATTTCTTACAAATGCGGGAATTGTCGCAAAACCTGCCACATCTGTCACTATACCGGGCCTTACTGTATAACCGGCACTTTCCATGGTAAGGTAGGTCCTGATCTTACCTTCTTCAAGTTTTCTAAGCAAAGTGTCAAGTTTTTCATCAGCGCCCTGGTGACTGTCTACAGGTCCTTCAACGGAATCCATGCCTGCAACATCCACCACCACGCATTCATATCTGCCATCTCTATATCTTTTCAGCACATCATCTGTGTCTTCTCTTAAAGCATTTATCACAAGTGCCTTAATATCTCCCGGCACGCCCCACTTTTTAATAAAGCGGCGTCTGTAGAGCATCCTGAGCACATATCCATAAACGACACTTAAGGTCATGAAATAAATCACGACCTTTCTGGATGCAAGAACTGACTTTTGTGTTGCAAAAAGATATGCAACAGACAAACCAATAAGAAGCGCCCTGCTCTTAATGAGCTTGATCATATTGTCAATAGGGTCCATATCAACTATTGGAAGTCTTTTTACATCATAGCTGAAATGCACTATTATCTCGAACAGGAACACTGTAACGATCATAGACAGGTAAACGCCAAGACTATAATCAACCCAGTTGATTATAGCCTGATACCTGATGGTCACAGCAGATACAAACGCAAGGATAATTGATAATTCATCTATGACAAACGTTCTTTTATATACTATGTTTTGATATTTTCCGGGAGCTTTCCTCTCTAAACCAGCCATTACGATTCTACTTCATCCCTCTGCCGGAGCACTCCGGCTTAGTCTTACTCAACTACAACGCATCCAAGAACTGTTACGCCATAGTTTTTTGCAATTTCAAGCTCTTTGGCAATATCTTCATATTTAGATGTTCTGAGCTTTTCAACAAGGACAATGCCCTTGGAATCTGCAAGTTTGGAAAGTGATGCAGGGTCAGTAAGTACAGAGCTGCCACCTTCTATATTAAGTGCGCCGTAGTTCTGCTTAACTGTTTCTACCACCTTGGACACAACGCCTGTAACTACTGCGTCATCTGAAGAGCTGAACACAAATACCTTGTCAAATCCGGCCTTCTGAGCACCAAGTCCAACGCCAGCTGTGATCATTCCAAGCTCGCCATCAGCAGACTCTTTCATGTTACCAAGAACAGGAACTCCGAAGAGCTCTGCGATATCATCCTTGGTCTTGATAGTCTGTGATAATACATATCTGAGGCAGAACCATAAAACAGCAATAAATGCGCCTCCAACAAGGCCAAGCGCTGCAAACTTCACACTAAATTCCCTGACAGTTATTGTCTCTGCTTCTTTATTTCTGACTGCATCATCTACAAGTGCTGTGAAAAGAGATTTCTGGTTAGCTGTAAGTGAAGCACTAACTGAAAGCATAGCCTTCTCAAGGTTTGTAAGAGCATCTGCCTGAGCCTGCTGCTCAGAAATAATGCCGTTATTCATATTTTTAGAATAATATGTATTTAAATATGTAAGAGAATGTGTATAAAGCTTTTTAACGGAAGGAGCTACCTTCTCAAGCTGCTTGGTAAGGACATCCATTACAGCCTGACACTCCTCTTTGGACCTTGCTGTTACATTGATAGAAAGAATACTGTTTCCTTCTGAATAAACACTGTAAAGCTCTCTTACGTAAGTTTCTGCAATATTGCCTCCGAGAACTGCTGCTACTGTATCAATAACAGGCTCGTCATACATCTCTTTTGAATAAATGCTTACAATATTATTGATGTAGTTAACCTCATCAATTGATGGATAAGTTACTTCATAATAATCACCAATAATATAAGAAGCTGTAAGTGTCGGAACGCTCTCAGCATTGAGCTGCATTCTGATGGAATTCTCACCATATTTAAGTTTCTCATTGTAAACCTTTTTATAGGCAAGGTAAGAATCAACAGCAAGTTCTGTCTCTGTTATCTCTCTCTCTGAAAGATTCTCTTTAAGAGTCTCAAGATTTGCTGCTACATCTTCTTCCTCTTCTATAGGGAGAAGAGTCTCGGCATCAACAAGCTGAGCTGACTTCAAATAACCGCCCACGCTGCCAAGCACAAGTCCTATAACGGCAGCCACAATAATGATAGGCCACTTCTTAAGGATCTGACGGCAAAGGTCGATCAGATCTATTTCCTGTTCGTCTCTATAATTCATAAAACCTCCAAGATTATCGCATATTAAATGCATTATAATTCAAATTAACATTATACATCATAGGGCTGTGATTGGGCAACTAAGATAAAATATCACTGAATATCAATATCTTTCACTACTGAATATAAGGTAGGAATCATCATGCAGGATAACGTAGCCGCTGAGTACTTCTGCATACTCATCCCATTTGTCCTTGTCCACTATTATGATGGCATTGTCATCACTTAAAAAGTTATCAACTTCTCCGTCAACCGGAATGAGATCAAGATACATCTCAGCCGGTGCCACATACTCAGGCTCCCAGTGGTCAGTATTTTCAGGATCCACCAAAAAATCTGCTATAAGATAAGCATTCTTCCCTGACAGACTATCTCCATACTCATCTCTCATCTCTTTTAGCTCAAAGGTAAGCTGATCTACGGGATGACCTCCCTTTCCTGCCACGTTTATATAATCTCTTATGGTAGGGATTATAAAGATTACAGATAAAACCACTGTAAGCACCGGCACTGCGCATTTTAAAACGGCACTTCCTGTGGATATCCTGTCAACACAATAGTCCACAAGCCTTGCAACAAGTATGCACACTGCAATCTGCGAAGTGTAGGTATACCAGGATAAAGAACTCTTGGTAGCAGAAAAAATCGCCACAGGAACAAAAGCCCATAATATAAAGATATAATTGCTTCTGAAAAACCCAGTAAATTCCCTGCCTGTTTCTTTTACATTTTTCTTAGCTGCAATCATGCTTATAGCAAAAACAACAGCAAGCAATATTACAAACGCCACGAATATATTGGATGTCACAAAATCAATTATCGGAACGCTAAAGCTGGTATCAGCATCAGCTACCCTTTCAACAACCTCTCCAAAGAACAGCGCATTTAACAGCTCAAAGCCGTCAAACATGAATCTTTTTACTATCCATAAACACGGGATGATGGCTGCTAAAACAGCTGATAAGATAACTCTTTTAACAGATCCAAAGGCCGCCCTGGTAACAAGTATGGACAAAAGACCTATGATAAAAATTATAGCTGCATGAGGTCCCTTGCACATGAAGGCAAGTCCCAGGCAGAGTCCATAGGCATACATAAAATCAGGATGCTCTATCATCAGAAACAGCGCTAGCATAGCCAGTGTAAAGAACATGTTGTAGAGAGAATCCATCTCTGCTGCCCTGAACATATGAAAGGAAAAGAGCTTACTGCAGGTTCCAAGAAGCAGCGGAAAAAGTGCTGCCGCCAAGGGCCTTTTATCATATAGGAGAAAAGCCGATGTAACAACGCATATGATAAGGCCTCCAAGAGCCGATGGAAATCTCGCTGCAAAACCGCTAACCCCAAAGGCTTTATAGGCCATGACCATTAGATCCAGGCAAAGAGGCGGCTTGGAATTAAAATAGTCCGTTGCATATCTGTAAGTATTGATCACCCAATTGCCCTGTTTGTACATCTCATAGGCGTTGGTGGCGTGATAGGCCTCATCTGTCTGAACAAGGTACCCTTCCCCCAGATTGTAAAAAAGCATGTATATCACAACAGCAAAAGATGCTGCCATTAAAATCAAATGAAACGGTTTAAATTTGTTATTCACTTTCTTTTCTCCCCGGCCATATCAATAATCTCAGCGGCGATTTAAGTGCGAAATATCCAGGTACTTGGGAAGGCCATTCTCATAACTCTGCTCCACTTCGCCCTGAATAAGAGGTCTTAAATACTCCACAAGTTCACTTGTTACATCATTGCCCTCAGCATTTATCCATTCCACAGGAACAGACTTGGCTTCGTTGGCAATGTCTTTTATCTGAGCATATCCGTATTCAACCTGGTAAGGGTTGTTACTGATACGGTTTAAGACTACCATGCATCCGGTCTTTCCTTCACTTGAAAGATCAACTGCCTTTTTACCCTGGGCAAAAGACTCCTCAAGGTCAGTTTTGCTGGCCATGTGAGCTGCACATCTCTGAAGAACGTTTACTTCTACAGAGCGCACCTTGACATCTATGTTTTCTTTTACTAAAAACTCAAGAGCCTTGCCGGCACCGGATAACTGCTGATGGCCAAAAGTATCTGCCATGGCCTTGCTGGATGTGATGTAGTTTCCATCCTTATCCCTTATGCCCTCAGATACTGCTATTATAACATTATTGCGCTTTTGTAGCTCATTTCTTACATCTTCAAGAAACTTTTCTCTGTCGAATGGAGCTTCCGGAAGATAGATAAGGTGAGGCGCACCTGAATAATCGTTTCTTGCAAGAGCTGCTGCCGCAGTAAGCCATCCCGCATCGCGGCCCATGATCTCAACTATGGTCACAGACTTAACCGCATAGATAAAGGTATCATGTGCAATCTCCAGGATAGAACTTGCGATATACTTGGCCGCAGAACCAAAGCCCGGTGTGTGGTCAGTGTGGCAAAGATCGTTATCGATAGTCTTGGGCACGCCAATGATCTTAACGTCCGATCCTATCTCTTTTGCATAGCTTGAGAGCTTTAACACAGTATCCATGCTGTCATTTCCACCGATGTAAAAAAATGCTCCAATATTATGTTTTTTGAACTGTGAAAAAATAAATGAATAAGAAGAATCATCGTCCCTGTAATCCGGAAGCTTGTACCTGCAGCTCCCTAAATACATCGCAGGGGTGTGAGTTAGAAGTGTAATAAAATCAGGAATGTCAGATGCCTTGTCAGTCAGATCCAGATAATTCTCTGACAAGACACCCAATATACCGTTTATGGCTCCAAAACACCTGTCATACTCCCCGGAATCAATAACCCCTTTCAAAACTCCCGCCAGGCTCGCATTAATAGCAGAAGTTGGTCCCCCCGACTGTGCTACAAGTACATTTTTGATGCTCATCAATAAGACTCTCTCCTTAAATAATATGTATTTTAAAAATTGGCAGTCCTATTGTAACAGAAGATTGGGGAGATGACAAAAAAACTTAATTCTTCAAAAGTCATTTTGCTCCCCCGCTATCATATTAAGAATTAATGCATGCTGTTTCAATTCTACAAGTGTGCTTTTTCTCTGATTTATCATAGCTGATTCCAACTAAAATGGCTTCTTTAACATCTGGTTTTTCAGCCACTTTACCTTTAAATCTCTGAATATAGTTTTTATCCTTAATCTGCTTGATTGCATTATCCGCTGAATCATCAACTTTCAATTCTAAGATAATGCCCGGTTCTTCTTTTCTCTTAGGATAAAAAATAAAATCAACAAATCCCTTTCCGCTTTTATCCTCGCGCTGAACATCATAACGGTCTCTTGCAGACAAGTACGCAAGATTAACAATTGCAGATAAATCAGATTCATTATTATACATAAGAATGGGAGCTTCTGTATCATGAAACTGCTCAAGAATCCGAGCTATGTCATTCTCTTTGCCCGCCAAAGTAGCCTCAAGTACCTTTCCTGACTCTATAGCCAATCTATGGACATAGCCTAATGATTCCTCCTTTTCTAACATATCCGCAAATTGTCCCATTAATTCCTGATTAGGAATCATTACAAAGCCATCCGCATAACTCAGAAAACCATATACTACCATGGCTGACAATATTTCATCTCTTGTCTTAAGATTCATTGATGTTGCAGCATACTCTTTTGCTTCACATCTAACCTTGTCCCCTGTAATCATTAGTGCCAGATCATCTTTTACACCATTAACATTATTTCTAATATAATAAAAGATTTCGTCATATGGCCCGGCACTAGTCCAGTAATTGCCAAGGTTATTATTGGTAAGAGCTGCTACGACTGATCTTGGGTTGTATACCCTATCGCCAACAAAAGTATGATAACCGTCATACCATTTACCGAGATCTTCGAGCGATATTCTCGGGTTTGATTCAATTTTTAAATATCTATGATATAAATCATCTACCTCGTTCTGTAAAAAGCCAAAATATTTGCCAAAACGTTCTTCTAAAGACATCGTATATTCAAGAAACATATTAAGCTCAGATCCGCTTGAATACTTAGCTATAGGCAATATTCCTGTCATGTACGCAAGCGCAACAAAAGCCTGATCTTTTAACAGATTCTTAAGAAAAAGAAGGTATCTTGCTCTATCTTCTTCACTTATAAAATTCATATGGAAAACAGCATCCCACTCATCGAGGACAAAAATAAATTGCGTTCCTGTGGTGTCAAATATTTTTCTTAAATCTTCCACAACAGAACTACCTTCTCTGAACTGAACATCCGGGAACGCATTATATAAATCACTGATCAGAATATCTTTGATTGTTGAAATATACTGATCATAGTTTTGACACATATCATCAATCTTACTGAAATCTATGCTGATTACATGATATGAATTGATAAACTCATCATACTTAGGATTTTCTGATATTTTACTACCATCAAAAACTTCTCTGGAATCTAAGTTCTGAGAAAAATATGCAGCAATCATGTTAGCCGCAACCGTCTTTCCGAAACGCCTCGGCCTTGTTACACATATATAATTTTCTGCAGTGCCAATCCTATCGATGAGTTCAGATATGATTTCCGTCTTGTCTATGTACCATTTACTATCACGTATTTTCTTATAAAGAGTAAGTGAATCTAATGAATCAAGATACAATCCCATAATAATAGTCTCGCTTTTCTGTGTACTGTGAGGTTTCTTAATAAATTATAGTACAACAATTATGGATGTAAAAGAAGACAATGCTCACTTGAACTAAATAAATACGCATCCAGCTTATCAATGTGATCAAGGCATGTTTGTCAATGGCAAAGAACGAACGTTCACAAAAAGTTTGGAGTAAACGGTTCCTATACCTATAGAGAACCTCGTTAAGGATGTTGATTTCCTTAAACTTGAGAAACTCAAGCTTGTCATGGACAGAGGCTTCTACAGCGAGAAGAACATAAATGATCTGATGAAGCATCATCATAAGTTCCTCATAGGAGCCAGGCTATCACTGAATCTTGTAAGCAGCCGTCTTAACAAGATCCGTGATGATTTTGTTACCCGCTTTAACTATAATTCCGAGCTAAAGCTCTATGTCATGTCATTCACAGAGGAATGGGAATACACCGAGGAAAAGCCCCGCTCCGGTGAAGTCATTACTGACAAGCGCCGTATATATCTCCATTTCTACTACAATGACCAGAAAGCTACTGATGACAAGGTACGGTTCAATGCAATGCTTGACCGCCTTGAAAACAACCTGGTAAATGGCACTCCTGATCCGGAAGACGCAAAGCTGTATCAGAAGTACTTTACAATACATGAGACACCAGTAAGAGGAAAAACCTACTCATTCAATGAGGATGCAATTCGCAAGGCTGAGCGTAACTATGGCTATTTTGCTCTCATGACCAATGGCATCAAGGATCCTGTTGAAGCACTGCGCATCTACAGGCTCAAGGATCTTATAGAGAAATCCTTTGGCAACCTCAAAGAGCGCCTTTCAATGCGCAGGATGTCTGTCGCATCAGAGGAAAACTTTGAAGGCAAGCTCTTCGTGCAGTTCATAGCACTGCAGCTGATGTCTTATATCAAAAAGCAGATGGATGAAAATGGCCTGTTCAGTGACTACACAATGCAGTCACTGCTTGACGAGTTGGATGTCATCGAATACTACCAGCAGCCCGGCAAAGCCCATCATCTGTCTGAAATAACTAATAAACAACGTAAGCTCTATGAGCTTATGGAAGTTCCTGTACCGACATAATCCTTGGTATAAAATGACGGGACTTTAGGTATAACGGGAGACAGTTACCGTGTCAAAGGGTCAAAAATAAGTGTTAAAAAACAGAAAGGTACAGAAAAATGAACTTAACAAGCGATAGGCAGCGATTCCTGCAGGATGAGCTGAATACATATGAAAAAACAACACAGATGAATGAAACGGAAAGAAACGCTCTTCATGAATGGGTTGCAGCTGGTAACAGTGTTCATGAGAATACATGTAATGCTGAAGATGGTCATGGAAA
This sequence comes from Butyrivibrio sp. AE2015, assembly GCF_000420825.1. GTDB lineage: Bacteria > Bacillota > Clostridia > Lachnospirales > Lachnospiraceae > Butyrivibrio. The sequence goes on from NZ_ATVR01000014.1 coordinate 86,239, forward strand.
CTACATTGATTTCCTTGACGTATACAGAGAAGAACAGGATATCCGTGATACTCTGAGCACACTGAGCGATGAGGAAAAGGAAGAATATCTTGCCGAACTGAGAGGCGAAGACACTATTAAAAGCCTGAAAAAGCGTCTCGATGAACTACTTTACAAAACAGATGTATATGAAAAGGTCCTCCAGAGACATAACCTCATTGAAGAGGCTGAAACTCTGATGGAAGAAGGACAGGCTCTGTCCAGAGCGTTTGATGAATGGGCTGAAGCGGAAATAGGTAAGCTTCCGGAAGGAAAACTGTCATGGTTAAAATAAAAGATAGAAATCTTCCGGAACTTGCAGAAATATACAATAGTGGCGGCAAAGATGCTCTTTATCAAAAGCTCCGAGAGTCATTTGGAATAAAGTATCCGTGGTCAACTCTGGACAGAATGAAAAAAATAGATTATCTGGGATATAACGAAGCTACAGACAGATTTTGTGCCGCACAATGTGAGAAAGCTGGCGAAAGCCTATTTATGTCGATTGATGAGCTTTGTTCACCGGTAAAGCCACAGCATATATGCGAGGATAAAACAGAAAGGAACGCCCCTAAAGCAGAAGCAATGGAAAAGCTTGTTAAAGAGCTTATAGGGGACAGGCTTCTAGAGCTTAGCAGATACGTTGTCATGGATACAATAAACAAGACAATGATCATAGACAAAACAGCACTTACCGATGCTGGATACACACTGGTAACTCATTAAAAGGTGGGTCAATTCACAGTGTAAAAATCGAGATCTATAAACAAAACTGACCCGCCTCCAAAATCACAATGACGGATCCAATGGTGGGTCAGATTTAAGTATAAAAGTGGGTCAATTTTACTTGACAATCAACAGGGTATGTATACGTCCCGTCCCAATTTTCAAACCAATCCAGATTTCTGAACGCTGGAAGTATCTCAAACTTCATGCCGTCAGAGAATTTCACCACAACAACCTGTCCATCACCTTTGACATCGGTCTTAGGATAAGTATCAAGAATAGCGTTTTTCACAGCCTGGAGAAGACGTGAGGGACCGTTGCCATTCAAGGATGTAAAGTGATCATACTCCTCATTAGGAAGTTCAAATAGTACATCAAGATCACTTGTACCTATGGCTGTACCGCGACCATAAGAACCAACATATCGGCTATGAGAAGTTTCTGATGAAGAATTCCAAAAGTCCTCGTTCACGGCTTTTGTTATAGTTTTATATCGCTTTGAAATCAATGAAATTGTATCGACATCCATCGGATGGTTGTTTTTTGTTACTTTAGAACTCATGAGTAATCCTTTCTGAGGTTTAATCCCTTTTCTGTTTAATCCGCCCACCAGAAGGAAGCCATCTTGTCCCCATTTAGTTGCCTAATATTACCCGTCTATCCACTTCCATCTTAATTAACTCTACTTTTTTTCCTTACTAAAGTGTCTGAGGCTCTTAAAGGCAAGGAGTATATATAATTTAACAACTTACGAATATACTCATTTGCAAACCAACATATGCAAAATGTTACTAAAGAAATAGAAACAATACTTAAGCTCAGCAAAGATAATTCACGCAACTTCGCAAAAAGCATATCTTCACGAAGAAACCAAAATATCAATCCATGATTTATAAATATGTAAATACTATTCCGTCCTAAAGCCCCCATTATCAGATTTCTACTACCATATAGCAATATGAAGAGTAGAATACATATCACCAATGCAATACTAAGAAATATCATTCTATCTCCCCAAGAATAACCTCCCCTAAAGTACGACTGATAGTTAAACATAGCTTGGGGATTAATATTCTCTGCATATATTCCTATAAAAGCTAATATTCCTAAAAGAAGAGTGCCTGAAAAAATTTTGATTTTTACTCCACCCCCCATTTTTCAGAATTTAAAAATCCTTTATAAAAATATCCAAAAAGGAAAAATGGATAAAATGTAAAAACCCGCATTAAACCATACGGCTTCTCCACATCAATAAATCCACACAAAATACTGATAGTATACGTAAATACTAAAATTAAACATCGAGGAATGTGTTTTTGCAAAATGTCAATGATATAAAGGGATATACTCCATAAAATCAATGCGTATAAATACCATAAATGCCAAAAAGGCAAAATGTACGTATCATAAAGCCTGTTACTCGAAATATCATATCCGAGAAGATGGATTCTGACTGCCCCCAAATATATTAGTTGCGAAATTATATATATCCAACAGTAGTATAGTAACACCCTCTTAACATTCTTTTTTGCAACCACTCCAGATAACATACAAAAAAGTGGCATATGAAAAGAATAGACTATCGTGAACATCGTATTAACAATACAATTATCCGCTAAGTATGGTTCTATGAAATGGCCTATTAAAACGAGAATAATACCTATTCCCTTTAATGTATCTATCCATTTGATCCGTTGAAAATCATTCAATAGCGCACTCCTCTTCATAAATGTAAATTCAAAAAAATTTTTACATCAAATCTCTTGACAAGACTCACATTATTTGTAGTTCTAATCTACATTTATGCCACTGTTAAATCTGCAATAATTGTTTTTGCAATTCCTTTATCCAATTGCTTGTCAAATGCTTTGAAATAAATTCATCATAAGTTTTCTTATTTAATGCCTTATTACCAATCATTATCTCATCACATAAATCCTTAAACTGATCATATGACTTTATATTATGGCACACTGAATCTATTCCCTGAAGATGGAACTCCTCATGATCCTCGCTATAGCGCCCTAACATATGACAGTAGTTTATTGCAGTTTCATAAAAACGTGGTGTGGGGTAATCAATTCCTTCTGCCATAGGCCTTGTGTTATCGATTCCAGGAGATGAAAGCAAACAGATTTTTGCCCTTCTCAACATAGTCATATACTCTTCCCTTGTCTCCGGAGTTTCTATGATTCCTCGCTTGGTAGAATAATATGTCAGATGCTTGGTCTGTGGATCATATTCAGCGTATATGTATTCAACATTTGGGTGCTCGGTACAATAATGTATAGCAAAGTCTTGCAAAACGGGATTATTCCTTCCCATTTGTACAATGATTTCATCTTTTGCTGGTATTTGATTATTGATCCATTTATCAGAAACTGATAGACTAACTATTAAATGTCAAGACTGAAACGAAGCAATTCGTTCAGATAGATCAGTACCTTGAAAACTGCATGACAAACAGAGCATCCGATA
>NZ_ATVR01000015.1 GCF_000420825.1 Butyrivibrio sp. AE2015
GCATCAATGTTTTTTTCTGCCAGTATCCTTTCAAATATACGATCACCCAGCTGTTTTATTTTTGTAACAAGAAATCCACCATTTGTCTTCATAATCAAATACTCCTATATCGTAGTTTTATGCTACGATATAGGAGTATTTTTGTCAAGCACACATATCATAACTTCCAATTTTCCACTCTAAGTCCCTAGAAGGTGGAGCGTTATGCTGAAACATAATGCTTATATTTTATCATCTAATATAAATGTATTTACACTAATACTTTCATTTTCGAGTAGAGATAATAGTCTTGCGGAAGGGCCGTTTGGTACATTCATGCCACTTTCCCATGCTTGTACAGTCTTTTTTGAGACCCCCAGCCATTTAGCCAGGAATCCTTGCGAGGTTCCTGTTTTTTTACGGATATTTTTAATGTCTTCAGCAGTATATTCTTTTACCGGTTTTACCTGGCAATATGAATTATATTTATCTTTCATCACTTGTCTCTTTGCGCATAAATAAAGGACTTTTAGCCCTTATTATTAGTCTGGTTAATATTTATATTCCTTTTAATTATATTTTCTCAAGCGGCTTTTGTATACTTCAGAAATCTATACTATTTAATAGTATAGTTTTCGGTTAAAATGTGGCTATGGGGAATAATAAACTGCTCAAGATTGGGGGAATAATGTCAGAAATAATATCCAAGATGAAGTTTAATGATAGAGAAACTATTGAAATTGGTTTAGCGAGAAAACAGCCATTAGTCAAGATTGCTGCGTTATTAAATCGCCACGTGGCTTCCATTGCAAGAGAAATCAAGAAACATCGTCTATTTGTCAGAGGAAGCTATTATGCAGGAAATGACTGTAACGGAGCTAAGGGATGTACAAAAAGGCATGTGTGCGGTGACGAAGCATGTCCCATGTACTGTTACACCTGTCCGAAAGATTGCCATAAGTACTGTTCTGATTACTGCAGCACTAAGTGTACTGCTTTTAAGAAGCCGCCTTATGTATGCAATGGATGTGATAAGAGGCGTTACTGCAACGATGACAGATATTTCTATGATGCCAAAGTTGCTGATAAAAAGTCTGTTGAAGTCAGAAAGAAATCCAGAGAAGGGATTCATCTTACTGATGAAGAACTCGAAAGCGTTAATCGCATTCTTTCTGAAGGCATTAAGAAAGGCCAGCCTCTTGCACATATCTTTGCCGTTCATGAACAGGAAATACCGATTACAAGTCGTACTGCGTATATTTATATCAATGATGGCCTCCTAGATGTAAGAAATATAGATCTGCGCAGGCAGACCAGATACAGAAAAAGGCGTAAAAAGAAATCTGAATCAGGGATTCTAAATCAAAAGTTCAGACAGGGACGAACGTATCTTGAATTTTTGGCACTCATGGAAAACAGGTCCGAAATGGACGTCTTTGAGATGGACACAGTCAAGGGCAAGAGGAATCAGAAAAAGGTTCTGTTAACCATGATATTTAGAAGAAATAACGTCATGATCGTATTCCTTATGCCGGATTGTACGGCGGATTCAGTAATTGACAGACTTGACTATCTTGAGAAAGGACTAGGCAAAGAGTGTTTTGCAAGACTCTTTGGAATATGCCTTACCGATAATGGAAGCGAATTCAAGGCGGTTGATAAACTTGAGCATTCCATAGAGATTGAAGGTGCTCTCAGAACAAATGTCTATTATTGTGATCCTATGCAGTCTGGGCAAAAAGGTAAGCTTGAAAAGAATCATGAATATATCCGTTATGTGATTCCTAAAGGAACATCTCTTGTTCCCTATACACAAGAAGATATCACCCTTTTGGTTAATCATATCAACAGCACTAAACGTCCTGGGCTCAACAACCTCTCACCTTATGAAATGATTTCTGATGACGATGAAGATATGCATAAGCTGATGAAGTTTTTAGATCTTAAGCCGATACCGGCAAATGAAGTTAATCTTACGAAAGAACTTTTAAAAAAGTAATTTCTTCAAAAAAGAATTTTTGAGCAGAATATTTCCCGGCTAAGCGCATAATTCGTGATGCAAATGGGTTGCGATAACTTTTTCAAACTTATCGTGAGTCGTCTTCTTAGATTGCGAACTTAAACGGGATAAATTTTTAAGTTGCCCATTTTTCTGCACTTTTAAGCATAAAAAATGACCTGATTTTAACATTTTTCAGGTCATTTCGTAATATACAGGTTATTTGGTTGCGTTAACTTTTTCATTTAAGCCTTCTTTTTAGAATAAAAGCTTTCAAGCTCTGCTTTTGTTTCCTCAAGAGCCTTTTTAGTAGTATCATTATTAGTCGGGAAGTCAAACATTTGATACAGATATCCCTGTTCTTTGGCCAGTTCCCAGCTCTTTGGATATACAAGTTCAAAAGAAAGTGCTATGTGACCAATTAGGTGTTCCGCGGGTGAAACCATAATATCCCGAAAAATGGCATGATGTTCTCTGACCTGGTCCATGACTTTTTGTGAGACTCCCGATGAAAAAAGCACATCTCTTGTCACATTATAGATTTCTTCCATAGGTGTCTCTACATTTACTCTTAAAATATCAACCTTGTCAGCATCCCTTAGAATATTGCAAAAGACAAGTGTTTTCCCCGATACCAGGCTGTCAATCCTATATTTATTGTGCTGTCTGATCACTATCTCAAGATCCTTATCCCATGACCTGAAATCCATATAATCTTTGATCAGATTTTCCTCTCCAAAAAGTAGGTCTGCCCCAAATTCAGCATGGTCAACAGATTCAGAATCAATGAAAGTATTATATCTTTTGACCTGTTCAAATCTTCCTACATCATGTAGCATTCCTGAAAGCCATGCAAAATCAATATCCTCATCTTTAAGATCAAGGCTTTTTGCTATTTCTTCGCAGTTATCTGCTACTCTGTATGTATGAGCTATTTTGAGTGCTATTTTGGGATTTGATGGATCATAATTCCTTGTATATGCTGCAAACTGCTCTTTTACTCTTTGTCTGTCTATTTTCATTTTTCTTAATTATCCTCGATTACATTTATTGTACGTCCCAATGATACCATTTTCTAAGTCATTGCGTAAAAAAAGTTTATTTTTAATTTATAAAAATCTAACACCAAAATCATCGCTTAGTCGTATAAATAAATATATGATAGATATAGGATTACGCAAATAGGAGGGATTATCATGAAAATAGAAGAAGCTGAAAAGATCATCAACAGCTCCAGTAATATGGATGAAGCCTTGAAGAAACTTAATATCTCTAAAGTAAAATTAACTGATGATCAGTTAGAAATGATTGCCGGAGGTGTTGACTGGACTAAAGTTGTACTAAAAATATTCAAAGAGGTTGTTAAAAATGCTCCTACTAAATAAATGAAAAAAAGGGATTCTCAATTACGGGAATCCCTTTTTGTATACTAATTATCGGCTTGACTTACTGACAATTTTTTATAGGTGATTACTTTCTGGCTTCATCCATGAAATACATTCTTGTACCGGGGTCAAAATGATTTTTGGGCCTGTTATTTTCAAAAATAGCATAATTTTTTAGCATATTCTTTATACTATTTCTTGTTATAGCGCTTTCAGTCTGACTAAGTTCATTTGCAACATTTGAAAGCTCAGCAATCTCCTGCTGCATCATAAGCATGTTATTTGCCATATTTGTCATGATCTGAATAACATTACCCGGATTATCTCTCATGAAATCATTAAGCAGTTCCTCAGTTATTCTAAGCAGCTTAATCTTGGAAAAAGAAATGATCGTATATATTGCAGGCTTTTTTGTAAGAATTCCAAATTCACCAAAACAGCTGCCGGGGCAAAGTATTCCCAGGAGTACTTCATTTTCAGTACCATACCCTGTGTACATTTCAACATGACCACTTAAGATTTTATACATATCAAGATTTCTTTCGCCTTCCCGAAGTATAATTGTTCCCTCGGGAATCTCATATATCTGATTTCTCAGTGTCACGCTTTTTTCATCAAATACTTTGCCCATAAAAGACAGCCCTCTTTTTTCTCAAACATGGTTACTAATATCCCATAAAGGTCTGATACTTATTCCTGGTTTTCATTAGAATCTTCATCATTGTTATTATCCTGCTGATCATCACCTTCATCAGAGCCGCCGTCATGATCTTCAGCTGTGTCCTCATTTACTATTGCGTCTTCTGACTGCTTTATCGCATCTTCAGTATCTATCGATACATTTTTGTCAGAATCTTCAGTATTACTCTGAGCATCTGGATTTGAAGCTTCTACATTAGATGTTTCTTCAACGTTATTAGCGTCATCTGATGTTTCTTCAATTTCTGCACTATCTGCATCATCAGCTTCTTTTGCTTCTTCCAAATTTTCTGATTCTTCTGTTTCCTTTGTTGCCTCTAAAATCTCTGATTCTTCGGTGTTATCTGCTACTACACCTTCCTCAACTATATGATCATCAGCAGTTTCTTCAGCACTTTCCTCTTCTGCTGCAGCATCTTCTGTAACTTCTACGGCATCAGTTGTTTCTGATTTAGCCTCACTGATTATAGGTTCAGCCGGTTCATCGGTTCCAACAGCTCTTAAACTCTTGTCTGAATCTGTTTCATCAGCACTCTGATCATTTTCAGAATTTTGGGCCATGGCTTCAGCATCTTTTGCTGCCTGCTGACGTACTTCTTCAGCTAATTTCTGACTATTTTCAAATGATGTATCATAAACATGAACCTCAGTAACATAAGTTTCCAGGACATCTGAACCATATTCATCTTTGCTTAGCTCATACTGATTACCATAACTGTCACTTAATGTATATATAGGCATCAAATCAGTAATAGTCTGAAGTTTTAAGGAATTTTCCTTGTCAAAAAATACAGTGCCAATCGAATGGATCATGACATCTGTTGCGCCATCAACAATATATGAAGCTCCACTTAAAAGCTCAAGATAGCAACCCTCAAGAGATTCGATATCGTTGTAAGGTCCAACCTCTCCATTACTTATATCCTGATATGAATCAAATGAAAACTTATCATTTTCAGAGGATACATTCAAAAAGATAGTTCTTAACTTGCCATCACTAGCAGCTTCTTTAAAATACTTCTCTCTTTTCTCATAGCCATCAGGTGTAGCTACATCACCTACGTTATTCCATATGGTCAATGGAATATATCCGTAATAAGTATTTGTTTCACTGTCAAAATAAGTCATGTAAAAACTTGTTATCTGGTCGTTTAACGTATACCATTTCTGATCAAATGGAGTAACTTTAATACTTACACTACTATTTTCTGTAGATTTTTCTGATGCATATGTGAAAAGAGATGTTTGTCCTATATCCTGATATGTGTCATCAATTTTTAATGCAACCCCTACGTTTACAGTATTATCAATAACAACTGGATCAACATTGACAATTTCTATAGTAGCAGTTTGCTCTACGTCATCTTTGGTTATCGTAATATTATCTTTTTTCACGCGATTATCAACAAAGTAACTAATGATTTCTTTTAAATCTTCCGCCTCTTCAAAATCTATACCAGCTTTTTCAATAAGGACACTTGTTTTATAATCTTCGCCTTTATCTTCAAGGATCTTGATTATATCATCTACATTATAATTCTTAGTATCTTTCCAAAGGTCACCAACTACAAATGCTGAAACAGTGGTTAACGCCAATTGTGCATAAGCCTTCATATAGACATCATTGGCATTTATATTACCGTAAATTTCTTCCACATCTGATGCTTTGGCATTTATGTAGTTCAGATCGCCCTTTTCATCTTTGCCTGCATATACCCTTGTAAAAGGCTGTATTGGAAAATTGATACTAAGACCACAGTTTACATATTCTTTATCTTTTCCACATGCATATATGATTGCATTATTATTAATTGAATTTTTAAGATTTATGCTTGCATTTTGTAATGCAGAGCTTATTCCTTGTTCATTACTTAGCTTATTACAAAGCTTAACAATATCTAAGAGGCAATTATTGTCGTAACCATTTTTAGTGCCATAATCGCCTTCTTTTCCAATTGTTGTTATTACCAATTCATAGCCTGTAATATCTTTAATATCACCAAGTAGAGCAATTGCAAAGTCGGACAAAGCTTCATCTAAATCATCCATCTTTGAACAATCAAATAGTGCAAGTGTTATATTACCTGAATTGTCCTTATACTGATCCATATATGAATCTATAATATTAGTTGCAAGTTCAGTTGTTTCCATATCGGGATTTTCACTGTAAGCAGTCATAAATTCATAGTAATCCCAGCCTGCACCCGGTTCGTTTTCTTCAGAAAAAATAAGGTAGTCAGAATATCCATGTAGAGCGTCTGCAACTTCAATTGTAGCCATCTGGCAGGCATCAAAGCCTATGAAATCAAATTTCTTGCCATCTTGTATAAAATCTGAATTTTCAATTGAAGCCATCAGCTTGTCTAATGTAAAACCTACATCATTCCTTTTATCGGTCTTTTTTTCTTTTACATCATCATCATAGATTTCATCAAAACCATATCCTTTTATTCCATTGCCATGATCCCATAAAATAAGATCATAATACTCAGAACTGGTTGAAGAAGTAACGTAATCAATAAAAGCGGTAAGATATGTGTTGTCCAGGAAGTAAAGATCTGTATATGTCTCACGTAAAGAAAGATAATTTATATTATTATCGTCTTTAAGCACTTCATATATCTGCACATCCCGAGAAATATCCGTAGCATACAGATCATAAAGCTCATCAGCATATTTATTAACTTCTTTTTTCTCATTTTCATCCAGATCAGCTATCTGCTTGTCTGGATAAAGTAAATTACAGGCGTAATCTGCGTAGTAATCTCCATCATTCATGTGCCATTTATTTGTGCCGCCTGTAGTGATGTATATCTTTGTATTATCAGGTATATTAGCTCTTAAAAGATCCAGCATATTTTTGGTACCGAAACAAGAATTTGACTCAAGGTCTGTACCATTTAAAAAGATCATAATAGTTCTGGTATAAAGATCAATAATTTCCTGATCTTCAGAATCACTAGTATCTTCTCCCGGATCCTGTGTGTTTTTTCTTTCAAGCTCAGCCTGTTCTTTAACAGCTTCTGCTATGGCAGCGTCAAAAGCCTCAAACTCCCTTGTATCTGCAATTGCAGTTAATACGCTCATAGGAATCTCAGTTCCATTTTCAAGCGCATCTATAAGAGTTTTATTTCCGGTTTTTTGTAATAAAGATTTATATCCTTCTTTTGAAATACCCGTAAAAACAGCAGAAAAACTTAAGTTTTTACCTTTTTTTAATTCAAGCTTGTTAAGGCCAAAGAAGAATTTAAGTGAAGGCAAACTTGTCTTTGCAAGTTTTTCGTCTAAAACAGTTATATTCAGCGCTACTTTATTGGAACCGTCTTTTACCTCATATGTGTCTTTTCCATCATATGAGATCAGTAGTCCGGGAAAAGAGTCTGATTTAAGAACTGTCCCTGTAGAATACAGCTTTTGTAACTGATCATATACAGATACACTCGCTGCGTAAGAAGTAAATGAATTGACGCCAATAAGCAATGGCGATGTCAAAATCATCACTGAAGATAATAAAACTACAATTATACTTTTTAGTTTTTTACCCATATACACCTCCATGTAAAAACAACACACTTCTTAGATATATATATCGGGTAAAAAGCTTTCCGTGCTAATAATAAAACGATAAAAAAAGTATTAAATTCATGATCCTGCCGGCCCATTATACTTAAGGCAAAGCATAGTTATATCATCAAATTGATCTGCATCTTTAACAAAGCCTTCAATATGACTCTTTACATTGGTAAGAACCTGCTGTGGAGTAGCCTCTTTATCTGAATTAAGGGCTTCAACAAGCCTTTCCTCTCCAAAAAGTTCATTGTTTATATTTGTAGCTTCTGTAACACCGTCGGTATAAACAAAAAGCGTATCTCCTGGCTTTAGTTCAAATTCATGTTCCTTGTATCTTATGCCTTCTATTGTTGCAACTGCCGGGGAATGCCTGTATATCACAAGCTCGTAATCTCCGTCTTTCTTCTTAAATGCAGGGTGCTCGTGACCTGCATTAACCGCTGTTCCTTTTCCTGTTGTAAGGTCAAAAATAGCAAGCCATACTGTTACAAAAAGCTCAGCAGTATTACCCTCGCAAAGCTGTTCATTCACATTCATTAAAGCCTGTGAGGGGCTGTCCCCCGCAAGGACTCTGTTCTTTATCAGTGTCTTTGCAACCATCATAAACAGCGCTGCAGGTATTCCTTTTCCTGAAACATCAGCCATTACAAGGGCAATATGGTTATCGTCAACCATAAAAAAGTCATAGAAATCACCGCCAACCTCTTTTGCAGGATTCATTGATGCATAAAGGTCAAACTCTTCTCTGTCAGGCCTGAAAGGAAAAATCTTTGGAAGGACATTCTCCTGAATTGACGAGGCAAGAGCAAGATCTCTGTCAGCAACAGCTTTCGCGCGGCCCTGAGAAACATTTAATATGCAGTACATAAGTAGAATTGTCAGCATAACTGTAGCTGCTGTCGGAGAAAGCCCATATACTCCAAGAGTAAAAATACCCATGGAAACAGGGGCAAATACATATACAAAAAAAGTATAGATCTGATATTTTTCCAGCTGTTTTCTTTCAATAACAACTGCAGCAAGAGCTGAAAATGCTGTAAAAAAGGCATAAATCATCGATAATGGATAATATGGACTTCTATGATATATTCCCATCTCATCCACAGTGAAATAAACGCCGGTAAAGAGATTGACTATCCTCATGCCAACAGCAATATATAAGCCTACTTTGGCAATAATACCAAGGTTCTTTACGACACCCTTGTTGACCTTAAGATAGGTCATAGTATAGAGCCAGAAAAAGTAAGCCTCCACAGGAGCACAGAAATAATAGAAAGTATTATCAATAATATTCAAAACCCTCAAGCTTGGAACACCATCCAAAAGCCATGCGCAGGCATCTGTGAAAAGTCCCAGATATGCAACGTTTATAAGAGAAAGCAAGTGTTTTAGATTTGCACCTGTTTTTTGAACATCCACAAGACAGCAGATATATAATACATAACCGATCATCATACCCACAGCGTCAATACCTATATTGATCAGATATATATCTACAAGATCATTGATTCCTCTTAAATGAACGAGATAACCTACAACAATTACGAGTAAAATATATATTGCTGAAATAATAAATGCTTCCCTTTGCTTATGGTTAGATAATCCCTGCATGATTGCCCTCTGTTTAAAAGAAATATAGATAGTGTCTATACTTATAATACGTTATTTTATATACACAAAATTATTAAAAAATTATAAAAAATGGACATAGGAAAAGATCCTATGCCCTTTTGTACTTTACTAATTTTTCTTATCACTGATTTGTCTTATCAGTTACAAGTGATTTAATGACCTCATCTAAAGAATTATTGCTGTAAGAGTTTCCATTTATATCGGCAAAGAAATTTAATTTTCCATCTTTTCCAATACTGATACCAAAATTGGAAATCTCATCCTTTTCATCAGTATTCTCACTTATCTTCTGGCTCATATCACTGATCTTGGTCATTGCATCATCAATTTTTCCCAGAAGCTTATCTTTTGCCTCTTTATCTTTTTCATCGTCAGAAGCAAGAAGCTTCATCTCATCTTCGGAAAGAATAATGCTATATTCAAGATCTCCGCCTATCTGCGACAGATCATCATCAGGCCCGGCCACAAATACATCGGCGTTTTCGTATTTCTTTTGAAGCAGGTCAACAACCTTGCCATACATTTCAACTTCCGGAGAAAAAGAAACTGTGGCGCTGTTTCCAAGTCCTGTTCCAAATACTGAGGCTTTATTACTAACATCTTTGGATTTATCAGCAGATCTTGCGTTTGACTTTCCCGCTGCTTTTGCAGTTTTAGTGGCATTAGCAACATTGCGGTACATTTGGCTGACATTATTACTTATACTGGCTGCCATAATTTTTCCTCCTTGAAAAATCAGAGCATAGAATCCTTTCTATGCAAAAGAATGTGAAAATATAAAATCACATTCGTTGTTCTTTGGGTTCAGATTATCACCTACTTTATAGCTAACCAATTAAATTTGTATTAAATTTTGTACATTCTGCAATATTGTTTCAAGTAATATCAAAAAACATGAAAGTCTCATTCAATCCATTCAGCATAAGCTTTTTCATATTCTTCCAGATTCATAGATTTTTCGTGCTTCTTATAGTATTTATAGCGCTGTCTTGCCATTCCATAGGAAGAATACTCGCCTTCAAACTCATTTAGCTTTGACATGATATATCCATCACCATTCATAATAGAGAACGGAACCACAATAGCATTACTGATGATGATATTTTCAGCCTCTGCAAACTCAGTAAATCTCCTGTCATTATCGTCAGTAATAGAAGAAGCAAGATCAATCTGCTCCCGCCATTTTTTATGTATCTTTTTTATCTCTGAATTATCGGAAAGCTGCCAGAATGTGTAGTCTCCATCATCTTCAAAGGGCTCTGTCCAGGTTTGAGGGTCCTCATAATCCGCGCCCCAGCGGCATTTCATAAAGGCATATTTACCTGACATGCGAACTGAGAGTAAAAACCCCATATCGCTCCCGGCGGTTACTATAACATCGATAAAATCCTTACCCAAAGTCGATTCTATCTGTTCCTCCATCATATATGCTTCCTGCTTCCACCCTTCTGTTGAAGGATTATATGGCATAAGCATTTTTATTGGAAAAGTCACCCCCTTTGGAGTAAGTTCAAGCCTCGCAAGATCTCTGTAGATCCTTGCTTTTTTAGGGTCAAAAGAGTCATTTCCTGCGTGATACGCAAGTTTCCCATAAGATGTATAATCTTTTCCGTTAAAAGAATTAGAGCCTTTAGGAGTGATCGTGTTATTTATAAGAATTTCCGGATCGTATGGTTCATAGAGCTTTAAAATACTTACCCTGTCTATGGAAGACATGACAGCTTTTCTAAAGCTCAAGTTTTCTACAGCTTTTTTCCAGTTATCAGGTTCATATCTTTTATCAAATAATGGTTCATAATTAAAGGAATAAAAATATGAAAAAGAGCTATCCGGTCTTGACCTGTGAATATTCTCTGCATATTCAGGGTTACTCATATACTCATCAAGATGATCAGGACTTATGATTGCCTTATCAACAGAGCCATTCATATATTGCTCTGGCCCAATTAACAGAGCATCAGCATCATAATAATTTTCAATCCTGTCAAGATAGACGTTTTTCTTATCCCAATAGGTGGGATTTTTTACAAATATCTGCTTTTCAAGTGGTTTAAAATAATGCAGTATGTAAGCTCCGTTATATAACAGAAACTCATTGTCTGTAGCAAAAACACTTCCAATCTCATTAAGGTACTTTCGGCAGATCGGGAGATACGTTGTATAGGATAAAACGCTGGTAAAAAAGGGACATGGTTTTTCCAGGATGTATTTCAAAGTCTTATCATCTTCTGCCACAACGCCAATATCAGAAGGGATTATCTTTTCCGGTATTTCCTCAAAATCATCGGGTTTTAAAACATACGATGTAAATTCATAGTATTTCTGGGCATTTAAGACCACAGCCCCTGTCGAATACATGTACTGACAATCTGTATCATTGGCAGCATTATTAACATATTCTGCAGCACATACAAAGTCATCAGCTACTACATCTGCATAATAATTGCCGTTGTAGTCGACCCATTTTATTCCGTCCCTTAAATGAAAAGTCCACTCAGTAAAATCCTCATTTGACTCCCAGCTCTCAGCAAGTCCGGGGATAATATTGCCCTTTGTGTCATAGTCAACAAGAGCATCTATAACATTGGCACAAACTGCTGTATCAACAGCAGAACTTGTCACCAGGTAGTTTAGATCAATAACCTCCGAAGAATATACAGTCTTAAAAACAACTGCATCATTGTCGTAAGCATCTTCAAGCGTATGATTTTCAAGATCAGGAAGCTTACCATAGCAACCGGTCAAAAAAGTCATCACAAAACACAGGAATAGAAGTATGCACTTTTGAGAAAAACGGCTCATCCTCGCATCTCCTTTCCTATTGATTTGTAATAGAGTTCTTTATCGCGATACATCTCCTCCTCAGCAAGCTTGATTACTGTTAAAAGCTTCTTATCAGGTGTTGCCATGGCAAGGCCACTTGCAACATGGTAGTTTTCTTTTTCAATATGATCAAGAACCCTTCTAAGGTCCTTTCTTACGGCCTGTTCATCCCTTTCATATCTGAATGCTACAAATTCATCACCGCCGATCCTATAGGTGTTATTTTCGCCAAATTCGGCGCTTATAATTGATGCTATGGTTTTTAGCATATTATCACCGGCCACATGTCCCTGGGTATTATTGAGCTCATGAAGACCATTTACGTCAAAATAAATACATGCCATACCATCTGTCCCCTGCTGTAGATGCTGGCAAAAGTATTCATACCTGTTCCTGTTTTGAAGTCCTGTAAGAGCGTCCATATTAGCTCTTCTTTCCATACCTTTAAGGGAACCGGTTGTAATATGAATAATGTAAAAGAAATAAATAATAAGTGAAATTGCCTCTGCAGCAATAAGTAGGTATATGCCTATATGCATTGGCCTAACTGCTTCATATACATATTTTTCCGGAACACTAAGAACCATCTCCCAATTGGCTATTGTCATCGGCAGGTAACAGTAATACATTATTTCATTTGTCGCATTGTCCCGAACAATAGCATAGCCACTTTTTCCGCTCTTTATATTCTCATCCAGAGTTTCTCCTGTACTTATGGCAAGGAGCTTTAAAGTCGACTCATCAAAATAGGTATTAATTCGGTTTTGGCCATCTATAAGGTACTTTCCTGTATCTCTTTCAATGATAGAAATAATGCCATGGCCGTTATATACTTCAGGAGACCATGCATCAATAATACCTGCAGGCGTTGTGGTGCCATATATAAAAGCTATTGTTCTGTCATCCTTCCTTATAGGAACAAAGCTTCTAATATCCAAAACTGAGGGAATTTCAAGATCTCTTTGAAGGGTTGAAATATGTTCTCCCTTCTCAAGCACAGAATTAAAATCCAAAATCCCGGTTGCATCAATATCTTTTCCCGAAATTCTAATGACTTCATTTCTGGGCGTAAGAATAGCAGCCTCTGAAATATTGGAATTTACATAATAAATATTCAAATATCTGGTAACACCTAGGGAATGTAAAGATTCTCCGGACTCGGAGATAATTTTAGAAATAAGCCGTAACATATTACGGTCCGCACGAAACTCACCCTCGATGGAGCTTATGGCTTCATCGGTGGATTTTTTGAGTTCTAAATAACTTTGGTCTCTAGTATAGTTTTTTACATAGAGAACGTAAACAGTAGAATATAAGAACACGATCAGCATAAGAATGAGTGTAGCAATCAGGCTTCGCGTTCTAAATCTTTCCTGCGCACGCTTCCACATAGCTCATCCTCCATGAAAGGCCTGACAATTAAGTCAGGCCCTCTATAGGTGAATCAAAGTTTCTTGGAAAGCTCATAGTCTTCAATATACTGAGTAATAAATTTTACGGTACCATCTATACCGAGAATGCTTGAATTGATGCAAAGGTCATAGCTGTCAGCTCTGCCCCATTTCTTGGATGAATAATAGTTATAATAGCTCTGACGCTGTTTATCCTTTTTATTCATCATCTCTCTTGCCTTGTCATCTGTAGTGATATCTTCAAAACGCTCTTTAATGCGTTTTATCTTGCACTCTTCATCAGCCGTGATAAAGAGATTAAGAACATTTGGAAAATCAGATAATGCATAATCTGCACATCTTCCAACGATAACGCAAGGGCCTTCCTGAGCAATATTTTTGATAGTATCAAACTGTGCCAAAAAAACTTTGTGGCTGATAGGCATGTCAACAAAACTAGAAGAATTATATCCAAATGAATATGTGTCCATTACAAGGTTGTAAAGAAAAGAATTTGTAGGACGCTCATCATGATTCTGAATCATCTCCTCGCAAAAGCCACTCTCTTTTGCTGCTCTAGAAAGAAGCTCCTTGTCATAACACTTAATCCCGAAATGATCGGCGACCATTTCTCCTATTTCTCTTCCGCCTGATCCAAATTGTCTTCCAATAGTGATTATAGTATTCATATACATCACCCCTTTTCCCTTTTTCTTATTTTACCTTATTTAAGAACATTGAGCAAATGTGAAAAATACTCAGGTAGCGGCGCATCCGTTTCTATATACTCTTTTGTTGTAGGATGTATAAAGCCAAGCGTTTTGGCGTGAAGACACTGGCCATTTAGTTTGAATCTGCTCTTCCTGTTTCCGGCATACACCTCATCTCCTAAAAGAGGATGTCCAATATGAGCCATATGAACACGAATCTGATGGGTTCTGCCTGTTTCAAGTCTGCACTCTATATAAGTCATATTATCTTCCTCAAATCGCTTTAGAACGCGAAAATGAGTAACCGCTTCTTTACCGCCACTTGTAACTACAGCCATTTTCTTTCTGTCATTAGTGCTTCTGCCAATAAGGGTTTCAATCGTGCCCTCATCCTCTTTAATTACGCCGTAGCAAATTGCATGATATACACGATTTATAGAATGCTCTTTGAGCTGTTCAGCTATTTTTTGATGTGCATTATCATTTTTACAGATAATAACTGATCCCGTAGTATCTTTATCAATCCTGTGAACAATTCCTGGCCTCATAACACCGTTAATACCTGATAGATTATCATGGCAATGATACATAACAGCATTTACCAGAGTATCCTTATAATGACCGGCAGCAGGATGGACCACCATATCTTTTGGCTTATTTACAACAAGAACATCATTGTCCTCATAGATTATGTCCAGCGGAATATCCTGAGGCAATATCTCAGGAATCTCAGCGGGCGGAATCTCCATTTTAATATAATCATTTTCAGAGATGCAAAAGCTTGCCTTTACATTTTTTCCATTGCAAAAGACCTTTTTGTCATCTATAAGTTTCTTTATGTAAGTGCGAGAAAAAGAAGGGCTAAGCTCAGATAAAAGCTTATCTATCCTTAGTCCTTCATATTCATCACTTACAACATATTCAAATAATTTGTTTTCACTATCCATTATTTTTCCCTAAATTTCTTTTGCTGGTTAAAGCTAAGGAAATTGAAATCATTCTCTTTATAGTAAAAAAGAAAAAGGATCACAAACAAAAATGTTGAAACAGTAACATATATATCTGCTACGTTAAATATCGGAAAATTGATGATAACAAAATAGATGAAATCAACAACATAATCGTTGCGAACTCTGTCTATCATGTTCCCGGCTGCGCCACTTGCAATCATAACAAGTAAAACATGCATGATATTGTACTTTTTGTCATCAGGCATTCTAAAGAGAACATAAGCTATAATGCAAAGTATCATTACAGCAACAAGTATAAAAAAGACCTTTTGATTTTGCAAAAGCCCAAAGGCAGCGCCACTGTTTTTTAAGAAATTAAGCTCTAATACGCCGTCAATTATCTTTATAGCAGGCTTATCTTCCAAATGGATAACTGCAAGGTACTTTGTAAACTGGTCTAAAAAAACTAAAAATATAATCATCAAAAAATCAACCAGCAAAAAGATTTTTTTCTTTTTAGACAAATTTGTATTCATAAAAACTTATCAGTCTCCATTCTCAACGTAGATAATTTCATTTAAAGCAGCATTCATCTCATCTTCAGTGACACTAGTGTCAATAAATGCTTTTCCGATCTTTTTAAGGAGAATAAACTTGATCTTATCTCCATCAGCTTTTTTATCTGACCTTGTAAGCTTTATTACCTCAGAAGGCTCAAGATCTTCTACAGATATTGGAAGGTTAAAAGGAACAAACATATCTCTGATCTCGTAATATTCTTCCATAGCGATCAGCTCTTTTTTCCATGAGATAAAAGCTGCAGCAACGCAGCCCAAAGCTACGCACTCACCATGAGTAAGTGAAAATCCTTTTGCCTTTTCAATAGCATGTCCAAGAGTATGTCCAAAGTTAAGAAGTGCTCTGTCTCCCTTTTCTGTAGGATCTTTTTCTACAACTGCCTTCTTGATCTCGCAGCTTCTTCTTACCATCTCAAGAACTACGTCTGTATCCTTGTCTTCAATCTCATACATGTTCTCAATAAGCCATGAATAGAAAGAAGCGTCTTTAATAAGACCATGTTTCATTACTTCAGCAAAGCCTGAAGCATACTGTCTGTCACTTAAAGAATTAAGTGTAGAAATATTCATATAAACAAGGCGAGGCATGTGGAATGCACCTACCATGTTTTTATACTCGTCAAAATCTACCCCTGTCTTACCGCCAATGCTACTGTCTGTCTGAGCCAAAAGAGTTGTAGGGATCTGAATAAAATCAATTCCCCTAAGATATGTTGCAGAAGCAAAACCAGCCATATCACCGACTACACCGCCACCAAGTGCAACAATAAGGTCATGTCTGTCAAAATGATTTTCGATCAAAACCTTATATATTTTCTCAATCTCTTTAAGATTTTTATTCTCTTCACCTGCAGGGATTGCATAAGTTATAACTGTCTTTGATACCTTATCAAGTTCCTTCTGAACATCCTTTGCATATAACTTCTCAACATTACTGTCAGTAATTATTGCAATCTTTCTACCCTCAAAGCCAAGCTCTTTAACTTTTCCGCTTAAGCTCTCAAAATCCTTTTCAAACATGATCTCATAACATGGCTTCCCACCATAGTTAATAACTAAACTTTCCATACCTCGTATCCTTCATTCTTTAACGTATATTTCAATACACACTGGTAACTGAGCAAAACATAAAAAATTAAGCTGCCGCGAATGCAGCAGCTTGTAATATTAATCGATTTGATGAGGTCCCTCTGGTATTCCGCTACCAAAGCCACTCAAAATATTCTGGAAATCGCCTGAAATATCAACTGATGCCGGTGTAATAATGAAGATGTATCTTGATATCTTCTGAAGATTACCTGAAATTGCAAAAGTTGAACCTGATGTAAAATCTATGATCCTCTGTGCGATATCTACGTCAAGACCTTCTAAATTAAGCACAACTGTGCGATTTGCTAAAAGTGTTTCTGTTATCTCCCTTGCATCCTCAACAGAAGTAGGTTTGATCACGCAAACTTCCATACCGGCAGCTGATAAAGCTTTCTTTGACCTGGATGGAACAACCTTTGGTGCAGGCTTTTTTGCTTTTTCCTCGGAAACATCAATAGTGGGATCATCCTTACCAATTGGAGCCTGATTATTTATTGACTCGATCTTGGATCCACCATCATAATAAGTGTCATCCTCGTCATAATAACCATCTTCATCCCCATTAAGCTGAATTGCTTTTAAGAATTTATCCATTACACTCATTTTATCTAATGCTCCTCACATTTATTTTTCCCAACAAAATCTCATATAATATTATCGTAGTTTTACGTATTATGTCAAATTTATATGGTATTTTTAAACAAATTTAAATTTTTTATACTTGAGAAGATACCGCTCCTGATGAATCATCAGATGCGTCTTCCGTAGACTCTTCAGTAGATTCCTCACTTACTTCATCAGATGACTCGCTTGAAGAAGCAGCAGAATCTTCATATGCGGCTGTATCAGATGAGTCCTGAGCGCTATTATCATCCGAGCTACTCTCATACGAACTCTCATCTATGCCTTCACTTTCATCTCCTGAACTGTCAGATGCCTCATCTGCATTACCGGAATTCTCATCAACTGTAGATGAATCAAGAACAATGTAGTCATACACATTAAGTCCATACATAGTATTGGAACGAACTATGGCGTATTCATCGTTCTGATAAAGTATCTTTACCTGTCTGAAATCTGCATAGCCTTTGTTTATATTATAAACCCCAATAAGAGTATCTGTCTTACTAACTGTATATCTTTCGTTGGAATCAGGCTTAATAAGCGTATCGCCAGCCCTTAATGTATCAGTATCAATATAATACTCGGTATCTGTCTCATTATATACATTAAGAGAAACAAACTCAGTAGTAGCATTTCCCTGTTCATCGTACTTTTCTCTAAGAACTCCGGAGGTATTATCATTATTACTTATAAGATAAGCCTTAGGAATCAGGAAAAAACTCTTATTTACAATTGATGAATTAGGAATCTTAAGTCCTGTCTCATCCTCTGTTATAAGCTCGACATTTAAAAATCTGTCCCTGCAGAATGTGATCATGGAATTGGTAAATGTGAGCTGAACAAAGCTTTGGCCATCAACATTGGTATAGGTAGTGACCTTACCCCAGGATTCATCCTGGTTTTTAATGAATCTTACCTTGATATATTCAAGCTCCTCAAATTCCTGCAGTCTTTCAGGATCTTGCTCATTTATGATGATAGACCACTCTTCACTTGTGCAGAGCTTATATACAGGATCTCCTGCCTTAACAAGTGTATTATTGATAAGCTGAGTCTTTTCATAGTTCTTTTGATCGAGCTTATCCAAAGTCATGGTCTCAAGCGTCAGATCCTCGTATCCATCGATAGAATAAACAACAATTCCTGTATCAGGAGCATTTTTATATCCAATGGATGAAAGTGTTCCACTACTTGAATTAAGTGACTGGATATTCTGTAAGATACTGCTGTTTGATAGCTTCTGAACAGTACCATCTATGCTGACCTTAAAATCATATACGGTATAGAAATTCTGAGGATCAAAAGATGAATCAAAATTTACTATCTGGCTTCGAAGCTCAGATAAGTCTTCATCCCCAAGTGCAACTTCTTCAGAACCCTGTGATTTAAGATACTCAAGAAGTTGACCTGACTCATCAACTGTATAAACCAGATTGCCTACTGCAACTCTTCCGCCTTCTGTTGCGAAATAATTGACATAGCCTGCATTGTCACTGGTTATGATCTTCTCTGTACGAACAGCCACAGCATCATAAATATTATTTGTTGAAAGAGCTCCCTCTTTAACCTGATATCCGACTATATGATCCCTGCGCATATAAGTAATTACACTGATAACGATATATATAGCCATTACAGAAAAGAATATCATTCCAATGTTTATATTATTTATATTGCCCGGATATTTTGTTACACGGCTGTTTTTCTTAGCCATTTTCCCAACCTTTTATACTTTTTTTACAATATATAAGCCGCGGAAAGCCCGCGGCTTATATACATTATACTTTAAAATTAAAGTGAAATTACAACCTTGGATTTAACATTTTCAGGAAGCTCTGATTCATCCATTGAGACACTTAAGATGAAATCAATATTGAACTTCTCAGAAAGCTTTTCGAGTTTGTCAATAGTTTCTGTTATGTCCTTGCCCTCGAGACAAGAGATATTTAAAAATCCATCAAAATACATCTGTTGGAGATCGTGGTCCTGAGAAATAATACCACTTACGAATCCGATAAACTCATCAGAATTTGAAATCATAAACTCTGGAACTACAATAAGTCTGATCTTATTGTTTAATTCATACATGTGCTTGGTGTTCTTATCAAGAAATACTACGCTTCCGAGTACATTCTTAACCTCGGTATTAACCTTGTCCAATAAACATTTTGTCTTTCCTTTACCCTTTTTCCCAACAATTAACTGAACCATCGGCATACCCTCCTGCTAGTTAGAATTTAAATTCTTGTAATAATTATAGAATATTACATGTTAAAAAACAACTCTATTTGGTTATTTCTCCAAGCAAAGATGACATGTCTGAGTAAAGTGTACCGCTGTCTGTATCACGCATGATAACTGCGATGTAAGGACTTCCGTTTGTATCTCTTGCAAGCAGGATAAGGCAATGACCGGCAGCAGATGTTGTACCGGTTTTACCTCCAATTACAGTAACACCCATAGGCGCTGACTGACTGCCTGAAAGATATGCATTTGTGCTGGATACAGAAACATCTTTTGAGTTTCCTGAAGAATCAAGATAGTTTGTACTGTATTCAGTCATATTTATAATTTCACTGAATGTTTCATACTGCATTGCAGCATTGAATATCATATACATATCATAAGCTGTAACATAGTGGTCATCATCAGTTAAACCGTGAGGATTTGTAAAATGAGAATTTGTAGCTCCGATAGCAAGTGCTTCCTTATTCATCAATTCTGCAAAACCTTCGATGGATCCGCCAATATTGGTGGCAATAAGATTAGCTACATCATTAGCTGAATATATGAGAAGTATCCTAAGGGCCTGATCAAGAGTTAATCTGTCACCCTCTTTAAGATTCACCTTTTGTGCTCCGCTTTCATTTACATAGACATTACTGTCCGCAACAAGAACCTGATCAAGTTTGCCGTATTTTAAAGCAACAAGAGCAGTCATTACTTTTGTCAGACTTGCAGGATGAACCTGAAGATTAACATTTTTGGCATATAAAGTTTCTCTGTTATTGAGATCAAAAAGACCGGCACTGACATCAGAAGAAATTACATCCTCATCTCCTGTTATGTCACCGCCTGCAACACAAAGATCTGAAGCGAAAGTTGGATAAAAGTAAGTATTTCTGACATCTTCGCTTGATGAAGATACAGCGTACTTTGCAGAATATGAAAAGTAAGAACAGCCGGTAAGTCCAGTTGTTCCTACTAAAAGACACAATAATAAAGCTATCTTACTTGTACATCTCACGCCACTCAAAATCTCCCCTATCCAATGACTTAAGTAAAAGCTCTGCTGATGCCAGATTGGTGGCAACAGGAATATTATGCATATCACAAAGTGACATAATATTGCTGATATCAGGTTCATGAGATTTTACTGTTAATGGATCTCTTAAAAAGATCACAAGATCGATTTCGTTGTGCTCAATTGCTGCTCCAAGTTGCTGAGCACCTCCAAGATGTCCTGCAAGATACTTGTGAATTGAAAGATTTGTTACTTCTTCTACAAGTCTTCCTGTAGTTCCTGTGGCATAAAGATCATTTCTACTAAGAATTCCTCTATAAGCTATGCAGAAATTCTGCATAAGTTTCTTTTTCGCATCATGTGCAATTAAAGCTATATTCATATACTTTAACCTCTCCCCAAAATATATTTATTTCCTTGAAGTCTGACATTTAGCACGAAGCCAATGCCTACATAAACACTTAAAAGCGAAGTTAGACCGGCACTTACGAAAGGAAGTGGAAGTCCTGTATTAGGCAAGACTCCGGTTGCAACTCCTATGTTTATAATTCCCTGGAAGCCAATCCAGCCTCCAACGCCGGCAGCAATTACTTCACCCGCTTTATCCTTGGCCCTCATTGAGATCATGAAGCATTCAATGGCAATACCAAGAATCAAAACCACAACAATACATGCCCCAATGAAACCAAACTCTTCACCGATAACAGTGAAAATGAAGTCTGTCTGGGACTCTGATATAAATCCGCCATTAAGAACAGAGCTTATCTCATTGGTGTTATAACCCTTGCCGTAAAGCTGACCTGAACCAATAGCCATCATAGAATTAAGTGTCTGATAAGCCTCAGAATTAGCATACTCTTCAGGATGTAGCCATGCAAGAATTCTACGCTGCTGATAGTCCTTAAGAATACTGCTGTCTTCCTGAACAGCATTATAAATTATAAATAATACTGAAGGAATAGAAACAGATAAAACAAAGACGACTAACTTCCAATTCACCCCGGCAACAAAGATCATTGATGAAAAAATCATCATTACCATTATGCATGTTGAAAGGTCGGGCTGCTTAAAGATAAGCCCCAAGGGAAGCGCAAGCAGTGCCAAGCAAATCAGAACAAAGCTTATGTTCTTAACTTTGTCCTTATATTTCATGATAAACTGAGCATAAAATAAAATCAATAAAATTTTGGCCGCCTCAGATGGCTGGAATGTTATTCCAAATAGATTTATCCATCTTTGAGCTCCGTTTGTGCTGCTTCCCAAAGGAGATAAAACAAGGCCCAAAAGAGCTACATTCAATATATAAAACGGAATATAAAGTTTTATCAAAAACGAATAATCAAGTAGTGAAATAAAAACCATTAAAACCACGCCAAAGACCATACCTGCTGTCTGTTTGGAGACATAGGACGGGTTAGCTGAGCTGATAGCCATTATTCCAAATATTGTAAGACCAATTACCATTATGACCAAAGGAAAGTCATAATCCATTATCTTGTATTTCTTTAACATTTTTCCCCCATTAATCGGCGTTTGTAGCACCATCCTGAAGTTCTCTTGCTGTACCTGAAAGAATATCATCCTCATCTCTAAGTTCAAAGTAATAAGAAAGAGCTTCTTTTGTGATCTGTGCAGCATAGCTTGAGGTATAACCATAAGCAATTCGTGTTGCTATTGCAATTTCAGGCTTTTCATAAGGTGCATAACAAATAAAGAGTGAGTGGTTTGGTCTGCTCTTTGATTCCTGCGCTGTACCTGTCTTACCGGCTACGTTAACTCCAAGATTTGCATAATAGGATTTGTCCTGTACAACCTGTCTCATACCTAAATGAATAGCATTCCAGTAAGACTGTGGCATATCGATAGTATTTCTGACAGATGCACTGTACTCTTCAAGCAGATTGCCGCTTGAATCAGTAGTTTTATCTATAAGAGAAAGATTATAACATGTACCACTGTTTGCAATAGTTGTTACATATCTTGCAAGTCCTATAGTTGTATATGAATGACTACCCTGTCCAATAGCAGAACGTACAGCGTCCTGATCTGATACAGAAGGCTCTGATTCTGCAATTTCTATACCTGATTTTTCTGTGAGGCCATACATATCGGCATACTGGGCAAGTTTTTCAAGACCGGTTTCTGAGGAATAAGAACTGCCCAAAAGGCCAAGTCTGTAACCAACTTCATAGAAAAATACGTTACATGAATTACGAATACCTCCTGTAACATTTAAGTTACCGTGCCCACTTGGATAAATCCAACACCTTGGCGGGTGATCAAGCTTATCAAAAATACCTCCGCAGAAAATTGTGGAATCAGTTGTAATAACTCCTTCCGTAAGACCTGCTGTAGCAGAAACAATCTTAAATGTTGAACCTGGAGCTGTCTTCTGCTGTGTGGCATAATTGTACAGAGGATTTGATTTGTCACTTCTAAGCTTGGCATAGTATTCAGCATCAACGCCGTTTGCCATTTTGTTGTTATCATATCCTGGATACGAAACTATAGCCAGTACATCACCTGAATTAACATCTGTAACAACCATTGATCCTGTGCAGGGATCAAGAGCAAGCTGAGCAGGTGTAATATCCAGGTTGGATATCCTGTTAGTCATAAAGGTATAGGCTGTCTCTCCGCCTCTATCCCATATTCCCTGCTCTTCATCTGACAATGTAACTTTTCCCTGTTCAAGAAGAAGGTTACAAACCTGAGTGCCACTTATGTTTCCATCCAGTAGAAGATATTTATAGAGTCTTGTCTGGAAATCGTAATCAGATGACATCTTATCAATGATATAATCTACTATCTGAGCAAAGATTTCTTCAGAATCGGCATACTGATTGTCGATGCTGAGTTTAGAAACATCGATCCAGTTCATGGCGATAGCATATTTTAAATACTCAGTCAGAGAAATTGTCTCATCTGTTGTCCAGGCAACATATACATCATCTTCTTTATCTACAAGAGTAGAATTGATAACCCCATCGGAATAAAGCATTGATGCAATATGGCTCATGTACCACTGATATTCACTGCTAAGGGCATTATAAGGAGTTTTTACAGTTTCAAATTCTTCCCTGAGTCTTGAAAGAACTGTAGCATTCTTACTTGTGAATGCTTCATATACTGCTTTCTCTGTTTCTTTTGCGTCATCCTCAGCAAAATGAGGTATGTCCACAACATCGTTATCAAAAATTGCATAATAAACGTCGTAAATCGGGATAACAATGCTGCTTGAACTACTTGTCTCTGTATATGTGTATGTCTTTACATTCTGGATCTTGGAAACAAGGATACCTGCAAGTGACTGCTCAATAATATCGTAGCAGGCTTCAGTCAGATCCTTATCAATAGTAAGATAAACATCGTTACCGGCAATAGAATCCACATAATTGCTGGTCTCGATAACCTGACCTGTATTATCTACGTAAACGGTCTCAGATCCCTTTGTACCCTGAAGTACAGACTCCATAGCCTGCTCAATTCCAGACTTACCAACAGTATCATTAAGTCCATAGCTTGAATTTATCTGCTGAAGCTCAGCAAGTTCATCCTCTGAAACCTTACCGGTATAACCAAGAAGATGTGAAAAATACTGCGCATCAACATACTTTCTGGCTGTGTTCTCCTCAATAGAAACACCTTCAAGCATGCCCAGATTCTCCATAACATCAGCAACTGTCTGATCGCTTACATCAGAAGCAACTGTAGTATCAATGTACTTCTGATAACTGTTAGAATCCATATTGTAACGAACTGTCAGAATCTTAAGTGCTCTGTCATTGTTATAGCCTCTTCTTGCTACAAAAGAAGAAGAAACTCCTGGAGTTTCATACTCTCCTACACCAAACTTTTTGCATAGGTCATCAATAACATTCTCAGGAGTTTTTGTCTTTTCCTCGTACTTAAGGTCATTAATAGATGTATGTCCATAAACATCTGCCAGGAATCTTAGAAGTGAATTTCCTGTGACCTTAAACTCAAATTCATTGCTCTCATTGAGGATAATATTGAAATCCTGATCTACTGTATCACCATTTTCTTCGATGATATCTATAAGAGCATTTAATGTCTGGTTGATAGCTGTATTTTTGCCGGATCCAGACTTATAAACGTCCTCTATAGTTACAGAATTGGCAAGTTCATTGTAAGCTAAAAGATTGCCGTTTCTGTCATAGATATTTCCTCTTGTAGCAGCTATAGTCTTTTCTTTTTTTATTCTTAACTTAAAGGTATCAAGATAATACTCGCCATTTATTACCTGCAGCGAAAAAAGCCTGTATATCATTACACAGGCTAAAGTAAACAGAACAAAAGAAACTATTACTGCTCTGGAAGTTATAAATTTAATAATGTTTTCTTTTACTTCATCAAACAAATTTCTTGGCGCTCCTTTGTTCCTTTTCGTCAATTATATTATTGACCTTAAGGATGATCGGATAAATAAATATAGCTACGATAGCTGTATACACAACTTCAGGTATTATTACTGTCTGCATGTAATAGCCTATATTAAATTTGGTCCTGAACAAGAACATCAGGATATAACAGACAAAGCCAAAAACAAAGTCTGATATTGTTATTACCATGATTGGGATAGCAACATTTTGTGAAAAAAAGATAATGTGAAGCTTTCCTACAATAAATCCAATATACATGTAGATAAGTGCAAAAAAGCCCAGATATGTTCCAAAGAAAATATCGACTAAAAGGCCGCAAAAAAAGCCTGTTAAAAGTCCCGCTTTATCTCCCTTGATAAAAGCTGTCGAAGAAGTCATTATCATAAGGACATTGGGCGCTATTCCACCAAAGTCCAGTGCCCTGAAAAGCGTAGTCTGTAAAATAAATGAAACTATGATAAATATGAAGTTTACAAGTATACGCCTAATATTCATAAAAAATCTTAATTTCCACCATTATTCTTAACTTGTAATATCACCAGTACTTCATTCATATGTTCAAAGTCCACTGCAGGAGAAAGAGTTCCTGACTTAGTAAGATTATTTGAATCATCTTCCAAAGTAGAAATATATCCTATCAGAATTCCGGGAAGATACTTATCACTGATATTTGAAGTTACTATCTTGTCACCGATGCTGACCTTATCTGCATCATCAACAAGTTTAGAAAAGCTTATATATCCACTTCTGTAGAGCTCTAGGTCTCCTGTAACGATAAGGTTATCAGAAGAAGAAAGAACCATTCCGCTCACAGCAGAATTATCAGCTATTATAGACTGAACCTTTGCCCAGTCTGGTCCAACGTCAATTACTCTTCCAACAAGACCTGCACCTGCAATGACATTCATATCGATTGCAATACCATCATCAGAGCCCTTATCTATAACAAAAGAATAATACCAGTTGCCCGCATCCTTGGCGATGATCCTGGCTCCGGTCTTAGGGTAATCACTATATTTTGAATCAAGTTCATATAATTCACGAAGCTCAGTGAGCTCATATTTTTCCTGTTCCAGGTTTGTATTGGCAATAGTGAGCTCATCTATCTGACTCTTTAGTCTCTCGTTTTCATCAAGAAGCTGTGTGATGGAGGCAAGTTTATCTGTAGTCTCTTTTATATAGCTTGAACAGATTGTGATTCCCTTTTGAAATGGCACAACAAAAACACCTGCAAACGAGTTCAAAGGACCCGTAAACAGATTAGTGTTAAATGTAATAACAATTAACGCCGTACATAGAATTGTTAAAATAAAGAGGAGATATTTACTTGGAAGGGTAAATTCTTCTCCTCTTTGCCTTATGATGGGACTCATTTATCTATCCTCTTCGATTCCATATGCAAGAGGTTTATACTGATCATCTTTAATAATCTTGGCAAGACCAAGCGCGCCTGAACCAATAGGGTTCTCAGCGATATTTACGTTAAGTCCAACACCATTACTAAGTCTCTGTGCAAGGTGACAAACCTGTGAAGCACCACCTGTGAGATATAATCCATGTTTAAAGATATCAGCAGCAAGTTCAGGTGGAGTCTTCTCAAGAGTAGCTTTAACATTATCAAGAATAACATCAAAGTTCTCAACAAGTGCCTGGTTAAGAAGATCTGTAGGGATCTTTCTCTCAACAGGAAGTCCTGTAACAATGTCTCTTCCGTATACAACAGCTTCTTTACCCTCTTTTTCGAGTTCCTTAAGAGAAATCTTAACGTTTTCAGATGTCTTTTCACCAATAAGAAGTCCGAATTCCTTACGGATTACGTTTCTGATAGATTCATCAAACTTCTTGCCGCCCACCTTAATAAGCTTACTTACAACGATACCGCGAAGTGAAAGGATTGAGATCTCTGTTGTGTCATAGCCAACATTTACAACTAAAACGCCCTGAGAATTCATAACATCTACGTTCATTCCAAGTCCGTCAGCAAGAGGCTTTTTAACCATCATGATCTTTTTTGCCTTGATCCCGGCGTCATTGATAAGATCATGGAAAGCTCTTCTCTCAACTTCTGTAACATCCTTAGGTACTGCAATATAAACATCACAAGGCTTAACGCTGCCCTTCATCTGATCTGTTATAAAGAGTTTAACAAGTGTCTCCATATGCTCAATATCAGCAATAACACCGCTGTTAAGAGGATATGATATCTTGATCTTGTCAGGAGCTTTTTCATACATCTCGTATGCAGAGTTTCCATAAGCGAAGATATTAGTCTTATTCTCAATAGCGATCATGTTCTTTTCTACTGTAAGACTGTCCTCATCCCTGTTGAAGATTTTGATATTGCTTGTTCCAAGATCAATTCCAAAAATATTAGCCATTTCTTCTCCTTATTGCCATAAAAGCCCTTTTTCTCCAAAGCTGTAATATGACTGATTTCCTATTATAATATGATCTATAAGCCTGATATCAAGCATATTGCCTGATTCGCTGATCTTACTAGTAAGTTCCGCATCTGCCCTCGACGGAGTCGGATCTCCGCTTGGATGATTATGCAAAAGAACTATACAAGATGCACTACTTTTAAGCGCATGCGTGAATATGTCTCTGGGAGACACCAAAGCTGAATTAACCGTACCTATTGATAATACAGATTCATTTATAAGCTTATGCTTATTATTGAGGCAAAGAAGCACTGCCTTTTCCCTTTCTTCATGCCGCATTTTTTCCATATATATAGATGCGATCTGACTTGAAGACTCAAAGAAAGTTCCGCTAAAAGAACTTTGGACAGCCATTCTCTTAGCAAGCTCCGTAAGGCATTTTAGCTTAACAGCCTTAACTTCTCCAATGCCATGCACACTTTTCAGTTCATCAAGTGTCAGAGAAAAAAGCCCGTTTAGTCCTCTCTCTTTACCATTGGACAAGCTTAATATCTCATGGGCAATTTCTATTGGTGAGGAATTGCCACTGCCTGTGCGAATGATGATTGCAAGCAGTTCAGCATCTGTAAGGCACTCCGGTCCTGCACTTATAAAGCGCTCATAAGGAAGCATTTCCTTATAGGCACTGCTTCCAAACATCTTATTATTTATTGTATTCATCTTTACCTTTCTGATATAACGCAATGCGCCGCTTCTCCAGGCAATCAGAAAAGTACAAAATGGTACAGCTAATAGTTTATCACAAAGATACCATTTTTACATCATAAAGCTTTTGCAAAGTCTTTAAAATACCATATTTTGCGTGTGGCCAGGTAAGTCCACCCTGGAAAAATACTGAATATGGCTCTTTTATAGGTCCATCGGCTGAAAGCTCAATGGAGGAGCCTGATACAAATGCTCCTGCAGCCATGATAACCTGTGCATCATAGCCAGGCATATCCCAAGGCTCTGGTGTAACAAAAGAATCAACCGGCGCTGCAGCCTGAATTCCCTCACAGAAAGCAATAACTCCCTCAGGTTTGCCAAAAGTAACTGCCTGAATAATATCAAATCTGTCTTCGCTTCCGTTAGGACAAACATCAAAGCCAAGTTTTTCATAGATATTTGCTGCAAATATTGCACCCTTTAAGGCTGAAGCCGTTACAGTAGGTGCAAGGAAGAATCCCTGATAAAACTGAGGAAGGATTCCAAGAGAAGCTCCAACTTCCTTACCAAGTCCTGGGGAAGTAAGTCTGAAAGCTGCATTTTCAACACACTCTTTTTTACCTGCAATATATCCACCAATTGGGGCAAGTCCGCCACCAGGGTTCTTTATCAGTGAACCAACAACCATATCTGCGCCCAGATCTGTAGGTTCAATTCTCTCAACAAACTCTCCATAGCAGTTATCAACCATACAGAGAACGTCTTTTTTAATGCCCTTGATAAAGCTTATGAGTTCTCCGATCCTCTCTACAGAAAGTGTAGGTCTTGTCTGATATCCCTTTGATCTCTGGATAGTTACAAGCTTGATATTCTCATTTTCAAGTAATACTTTTTTGATATTCTCATAATCAAAGCTTCCGTCAGGTAAAAGATCTACCTGTGAATATGAAACTCCATACTCAGCAAGTGAACCCTTTGAAGGTCTTATTCCGATTACTTCTTCCAATGTATCGTAAGGCTTTCCAACAGGAGAAAAAAGCATATCTCCCGGGCGAAGGTTACTCATAAGAGCAAGTGCAAGTGCATGTGTTCCGCATGTGATCTGAGGTCTTACAAGAGCATCCTCTGCATGGAAAACTGAGGCATAGACTGCTTCAAGCTTTTCTCTTCCGATATCGTTATATCCGTAGCCTGTAGTTCCAAGAAGGCAGGCTTCACTAACCTTATTATCCTGCATTGCCTTAAGAACCTTAAGCTGATTGTACTCAGCAGTCTCATCTATGGCCTTAAATCTTGGCTCAAGCTCCTTTAAAATCTTTTCTCCAAACTCATAAACTTCCCTTGATATACCAAGGGCTTCATACATATTACTGTTCATTTCCATAAATCCTAAGCATCTCTTTCAATATTAAATCTTCATCATGGCCGAAAGCTTCTTTATCAAGCCATATTACATCTCTTTCACGTCTAAACCAGGTAAGCTGTCTCTTCGCAAAGTGCCTTGTGTTGAGCTTTATCAGATAAATAGCTCTATCAAGGTCGTATTCGCCATTTAAATATCCGATCATTTCCCTGTATCCAAGGCTTTGCATTGACGTTGCCGTCATTGGGATGTCCATCTTAACAAGATCCCTTACCTCCTGTTCAAGCCCATCGGATATCATTTTATCGACGCGAGCGTCTATGCGTGAGTATAACGTTTTTCTATCATCTGTCAATACAAAGTAGGTAAAATCATACGGCGAATCATTGTTACTCTGCTCTTTATTGTGTTCTGATATCTTTTTTCCTGTCTTTTTATAATACTCCAAGGCTCTTATAACACGCTTAGAGTTGTTCTCATGAATTATTTCCGCCGACTGAGGATCCACTTTTTTCAGCTCTTCAAAGAGTTTATGGCCTTCACCGTTTTCCGCTCTTTTCTCAAGCTCTTTTCTATAGGAATCATCCTCATCAGTTTCTGTAAAATCTATGTCACGAAGTACAGCCTGAATATAAAAGCCTGTACCACCAACAAGAATCGGAACTTTTCCTCTTGAAGAAATATCATCTATAGCTTCTTTTACAAGCTTTTGAAACAAAAAGACATTAAAATCTTCCTTGGGATCAAGAAAATCTATAAGGTGGTGCCTTACTCCTCCCATTTTCTCGGGAGATATCTTATCAGTTCCGATATTCATATATTTATAGACCTGCATAGAATCAGCGGAGATTATCTCTCCGCCAATAGCTTTTGCAAGTTCAATTGATAGCTTTGATTTACCAACTGCAGTTGGTCCTGTTAAAACAACAAGCTTTTGTTTACTCATTCCACTACTCGCTTAAATTTCTTATCAATCTCATACTTGGACATCGATATAATTGTAGGTCTTCCATGAGGGCAATTATATGGATTTTCAAGTGTCAGCAGTTCATCTAAAAGAGCTTCAAGCTCAGTCCTGGACATTCTGGTATTTCCCTTTACTGAAGCCTTACAAGCCATACTTGCTATCTTGTAGTTGATGACATCAGGCGTTCTGTCAAGGCTTGTTTCATGTGAGAGTTCATCAAGGATCTCAATAAACATCTCTTTTTCATTCTCACAGCCAAAAAGATCTACAGGAATTGCTCTCATAGCGTATTCATGGCCACCAAAGTTCTCGATATTAAATCCAAGTTTTTCAAAATATTGTCTGTATTTAAGGAAAAGCTCCTCTTCAGCTGCAGAAAGAGAAATGATAACAGGAGGATTAACCATCTGTGAAAGCTGTTCTCCTGATTTATATCTCTTCATCATACGCTCATAATTAACTTTTTCATGAGCGGCATGCTGATCCATAAGGAATATCTTATCCTTAAAGCCTATGATCCAATAAGTTCCAAAGATCTGACCTATTATCTCATATTCCTTTACGTTTTCCTTACTGAGAACCTTTTCATCAAAAAGATTAAGCTGAACAGGCTTTTCTACTATAACAGCCTCATCCTGCTTGATTATAGGTGAAGGTTTCTCGGTTTCTTTTGCCTTTGAGCCATCCGAATCGCCAAAGATTCTGGTCCAGACTGCAGATTTATTGGAATCTTCAATCTTAATTGGTTCTGCCTTGATTCCAGTTGCAAAAACAGGCTCATCTTCCTTTAACCTGTTTTCTTCGAATCTGACTTTTTCAAAGGGCTGAGGAGCAATGTATTTCTGGGGTTTTTCCTCTTTCTTTGCCGCAACTTTATCATCATCTTCAAAATCACTGAGAATTTCCGGTTTTTTATTATCAGGTGCCTCGGCCACAGTGCCTGCATTTAATGCATTTTCATCATTACCGGTATTTTTCTTTACAGGTTCATCCTCCCCAAGGAGTGCATCAGGGATCATTTCATGACTTCGCAGAGTGTTTTCTACATTTGTCCTTATGAAATCATAAAGAGCAGGCTGGTTTCCAAATCTTACCTCGAGCTTTGCAGGGTGAACATTAACATCAACCATAGCAGGGTCAAGCCTAAGATGCAGAACTGCAAAAGGGAACTTATGCATCATAAGATACTGCTTGTAGCCTTCTTCAAGGGCTTTGGACATGACCTTATCTTTTACATATCTTCCATTTACAAAAAAGATCTCAAAATTCCTGTTCGATCTGTTTATGGAAGGTTCTCCCAAATACCCCTCAAGGGTATAGCCGTTACCTGAAACATTTATCGGAACAAGGCTTACAGAAATATCTCTTCCGTAAATCCTGTAGATTATCTCCTTAAGATCGCCGTTTCCTGTTGTAGAGAATTTATCCTCTTTATTGTTTATGTAGTGAAAAGAAACTGTTGGGTTATCAAGAGCAAGATGCTCCATTACATCCCCAATATAGCTTCCTTCTGTCTGAGGAGTCTTAAGGAACTTCTTTCTGGCAGGAGTATTGTAAAAAAGATTCCTCACTATAAGTGAAGTTCCATCTGGCGCTCCAATCTCTTCAAAAGAAATCTCTTCGCCGCCATTTATGGTATATCTTGTGCCTGTAAGGTCATCAGAAGTCTTAGTTATCATATCAACCTGAGCAACTGATGAGATACTTGAAAGAGCCTCACCTCTAAATCCAAGGGAATGAATGGTATAAAGGTCATCGATGCAGGTAAGCTTACTGGTAGCATGACGTTTAAAGGCCTTGCGGATCTGACTTTTTTCGATTCCGCTGCCATTATCGGTTACGCGGATCATGTCGATACCGCCGCCCTTTATCTCAACTGTAACTGCCGTTGCACCTGAATCGATGGCATTTTCAACAAGCTCTTTTACAACACTTGCAGGCCTTTCTACAACTTCACCTGCAGCAATCTGATCTATGGTATTTTTGTCCAGTTCATTAATAAAAGCCATTTAGTTTTTCCACCTGTTTTTCAAATCACTTTGAAGCTTATAAAGCGTATTAAGTGCATCCATTGGAGTAAGTGTTGTTATATCTATTTCCTGTAATCTTTTTAATACATCTTCATCTGTGACTGTATCAAAAAGAGTCATCTGATCTATATCCACATCATCGTAGTGCTGGACTTTGACTTTTTTATCGTTTTTGGATTCTTTGGCAATGCTCTGAACCTTTTCAGTAATGTCGTTATCTGTAAGCTCAGTCACAATCTCTTTTGCCCTGTCAATTACCATATCAGGCACGCCTGCAAGCTTGGCAACCTGAATACCGTAGCTCTTATCAGCACCGCCTTTGATGATCTTACGCAAAAATACGATATCATCGCCATTTTCCTTAACTGCAATGCAATAGTTATTTACATTGTCCATTTTGCCCTCAAGCTCAGTAAGCTCATGATAATGAGTGGCAAACAAAGTCTTGGCTCCAAGTATCTTTCTGTTGCTGATATGTTCTGTTACAGCCCAGGCTATCGCAAGTCCGTCATATGTAGAAGTACCACGTCCTATCTCATCAAGAATAAGAAGGGAGTTGGGAGTTGCATTTCTGAGGATATTGGCAACCTCATTCATCTCAACCATAAAAGTGGACTGACCGCTTCCAAGGTCATCTGATGCACCAACTCTTGTAAATATCCTGTCAACAACGCAGATGTCAGCTTTATCAGCAGGTACAAAAGAGCCTATCTGCGCCATTAAAACTATAAGCGCCGACTGTCTCATATAGGTTGACTTACCGGCCATATTAGGACCTGTAATAATTGATATGCAGTGCTTTTTATTATCAAGGTATGTATCATTTGAAATGAACATATCTGAAGAATCCAGCATTCTCTCAACTACCGGATGTCTTCCGTTTTTGATATTGATAATACCCTTTTCATTAAGAGAAGGCTTAACATATCTGTTCTTTTCAGCCACATAGGCAAGTGATGCATACACATCCAAAAGAGCTATGGATTTAGCTGTACTCTGTATTCTATTTATCTCAAGAGCTATAGAATCCCTGATCTTGCAGAACATGTCGTACTCAAGGTTATTTAACTTATCCTGTGCATTAAGAATAGTATCCTCAAGTTCTTTTAACTTAGGTGTTGTATATCTCTCGCAATTAGTAAGAGTCTGCTTTCTGATGAAGTAATCAGGCACCTTGTCCTTAAATGAGTTTGTAACTTCAAAGGAATATCCAAACACATTGCTGTATTTGATCCTAAGGTTTTTTATACCTGTATTTTCTTTTTCTTCCTCTTCAAGCTGTGAAAGCCAGACTTTACCATTAGTTCCAGCTTCTCTGAAATGATCTATATCTTTGTCAAAACCGTCTTTAATGATTCCGCTCTCTTTTATGGCAAGTGGTGGTTCCTCCACTATGGCACTGTCAATAAGATCATGGATATCAGTTAAAGGATCAAGATTTTCAGTAAGCTTTTTTATTTCAGGATCATCCTGAATATCCAAAAGAGCTGTGATAATTGCAGGAATCATCTTGATTGAATTCCTGAATGCCAAAAGGTCTCTTGGATTAGCAGTCTTAAAGACAATTTTTGACATCAGCCTTTCAAGATCATATACAGGATTTAAGTATTCCCTGATTTCTTCTCTTGTAACGACGTTCTTCAAAAGAGTATCAACTGCACCCTGTCTTAAAAGGATCTCATCCTTTTCAATAAGGGGCTGCTCAATGAAGCTTCTAAGAGTTCTGGCTCCCATGGCAGTCTTGGTCTTATCAAGAACCCACAGAAGGGTTCCTCTTTTCTGCTTATCTCTCATTGTCTCAACAAGCTCAAGATTTCGCCTTGTTGAGCTGTCAAGCAGCATGTACTTACTTGTAAGATAAGGATAAATATGAGTGATATTTGAAATATCCGACTTCTGCATATCTGTCAGATACTGCAGTAAAGATCCGGCAGCCACTATTCCGTTTGGAAAATCATCTATTCCAAGTCCTATGAGAGAAGAAACCTTAAAATGCCTTAAAAGGAGCCTTTTGCAGGAATCCTCATCATAGTACCTTGAATCTAACGGATTTACAAAAATCTGAAGTCTGTTCTTTAGATCATTTATATCGATCCCGGAAAAAGTAAAGGCCTCATTACAGATGATCTCAGATGGCATATACTTTACAATTTCATCGTTGCAGGCTCTTAAAGAGTCAACTTCAGTAAGATAATAATCTCCGGTGGTCACATCAGCTATAGAGATTCCTATGCTGTCAGGTGAATAAAGAACACTCATGATATAGTTGTTCTTTGTTTCCTCAAGGGACTGCATATTAAGATTGGTTCCGGGTGTTACGATCCTTGTTACGTCTCTTTTGACTATTCCCTTAGCAAGCTTAGGATCTTCAGTCTGTTCACAGATTGCTACCTTATAGCCCCTTGAAACAAGCTTTGTAAGGTAAGAATCAACTGCATGGAATGGAACTCCGCACATTGGAGCTCTTTCCTCAAGGCCACATGCCTTTCCAGTAAGTGTAAGCTCCAACTCCTTTGATGCTACCTGTGCATCATCAAAAAAGAGTTCATAAAAGTCACCAAGTCTGTAAAAGAGAATGCAGTCCTTGTATTCAGCCTTCGTTTGAAGATAGTGCTGCATCATCGGTGAAACTTTTTCAATATCTATACTTTCAAACATGGTAGTGTTCTCCACGTTTATATCCCCATTTCATTAGATTTTAGAATTAAACCGCATGGCCCATGAAGTAGAAGCCTTTGCACTCATCAAGATGAACATTTACAAGCTCGCCTATAAGTGATTCATCTCCAGGAAAATGAACAAGTGTGTTATTGGACATTCTTCCTGTAACAAGGCTGTTATCCTGCTCGTTTACTCCCTCTACAAGAACTTCTGCAGTGATACCTGTCATCTTTTCTGACTGCTTACGGGCTGTTTCCTGAACAACTTTAAGAAGCTTATCGAAATTCTTTTTTACCTCTTCTTCAGGAACCTGATTCTCGAAAGTGGCAGCAGGTGTACCTGTTCTCTTTGAATAGATAAAGGTAAATGCATTGTCAAATCCAGCCTTCTTTACTACATCAATTGTGTCGTCTACATCGCTTTCTGTCTCCCCCGGAAAACCAACGATAATGTCTGTAGTGATTGCAACATCAGGGAGCTTCTCATGTATCTTATCTACAAGTGCAAGATAACTCTCTTTCGTGTACTTTCTGTTCATACGCCTTAAGATCTCAGTATTTCCTGACTGCAAAGGAAGATGGATATGTCTTGCAATCTTGGGATTACGGGCAATTACATCCAAAAGCTCATCTGAAAAATCCTTGGGATGAGGAGTCATGAATCTTACTCTCTCTATTCCTTTAACTTTAGATACTTCCTCCAAAAGCTCAGGGAAAGATATGCGATTTGGGTCTTCCTCTTTAAAATCAAGGCCATAAGAGTTTACATTCTGACCAAGGAGCATTACTTCCTTTACTCCATCATTTGCAAGCTTTTCACACTCTCTTATGATATCCTTAGGATTTCTTGAGCGCTCTCTTCCGCGCACATAAGGAACAATACAATATGTGCAGAAATTGTTGCATCCAAACATGATATTTACGCCTGACTTAAATGGATACTTTCTAAATACAGGAAGATCCTCGACAATCTTGTCTGTCTCCTTCCAGATATCTATGATCATTCTGTCAGAGGCAAGTGCTGTACACAAAAGCTCAGCAAACTTATAGATGTTGTGTGTTCCAAAGATAAGGTCAACAAAGCGATAGCTCTTTTTGATCTTCTCAACTGCGCTCTGCTCCTGCATAAGACAGCCACAGATAGCTATCTTCATATGAGGATTCTTTTTCTTGTGGCTTCCGCATGCGCCAAGTCGTCCATATACTCTCTGATCCGCATTATCTCTGACTGTACAGGTATTATACAGAACAAAATCTGCCTCTTCTGAATCAGTCTCTTCATATCCAACAAGCTTCAAGATAGCCAGAAGCTTTTCAGAATCTCTTGCATTCATCTGGCATCCAAAAGTCACAACACAGGCCTTTGGTGTTCTTCCAAGCTCTTTTTTCAGCTCTTCAACGTAGCCTTTTGCCTCTTCAATAAAGCCAAGCTGCTTTAAGCTCTCGGCGTCTGTTACTTCTTCTTTGTTTGCGTTTAAAATATTTATATCTTTCTTAAATTCCATTATTTATAACTCTTTCCGTACTCATTAACAATTCCAAGCAGAATATCTACTGTTTTTTCCATTTCCTGTACTGAAGCATATTCATACTTGCCGTGATAGTTGTAGCCACCTGTGCAAAGGTTTGGACATGGAAGTCCCTTATATGAAAGGCTTGCTCCGTCTGTGCCGCCTCTGATTGGGAATTCCAAAGGTGTAACACCGATATCTGTCATGGCTTTTTTAGCATTCTCAATAAGATGCATGTGAGGTCTTATCTTTTCAATCATGTTCTTGTACTGATCTCTTACTTTTACCTCTACAGTGCCCTCGCCATATTTCTTGTTCAAATATTCAGCAGCATCAATAAAGAGCTGTTTCTTTTTCTCAAACAAAGCTTCATCATGGTCACGAATAATATAGCTTGCACTTGCCTTTTCTGTTGATCCGCTTACTTCTGTCAAATGAAAGAATCCTTCTCTTCCCTGTGTATACATAGGATTCATCTGAACAGGTAAAAGAGAATGGAACTCATAGCAGATAAGTGAAGCATTTACCATTTTGTCTTTTGCATCTCCGGGATGAACGCTTCTTCCGTTTACTACGATCTTGCCCTCGGCAGCATTGAAGTTCTCATACTCAAGGTCTCCAAGCTTTCCGCCGTCAACAGTATATGCAAACTTTGCTCCAAATTTTTCGATATCAAAGTGAGCAGTTCCCTCGCCGATCTCCTCATCAGGAGTAAATGCGATCTTTATATCGCCGTGAGGAATATCAGGATTAGTCAAAAGAACTTCCGCCATAGTCATAATCTCGGCAATACCGGCCTTATCATCGGCACCAAGAAGTGTTGTTCCATCTGTAACAATAAGTGTTTCGCCCACATGATTTGAAAGCTCAGGGAAATCTTCAGGTGATAATACAACGCCAAGTTCCTTATTAAGAACAATATCTTTACCGTCATAATTCTCAACTTTTCTAGGCTTAACATCCTTGCCGCTAACTTCATCAGATGTGTCCATATGAGAAATAAAGCCGATTGCAGGTCTGTCAACATTGTCGTTTATATTTGATGGTATTGAAGCATAAACGTAGCAATGGTCCTCATCATAATAAACATCAGATGCACCTATCTCATTTAATTCTTTTACAAGGAAACGGGCAAGTTCATGCTGTTTCATTGTAGAAGGAGAAGTTCCTGTTGTGTCATCAGACTGTGTATCAAATTTTACATAGTTTAAAAATTTTGAAATTACATCGGGTCTATTCATTTTCTTTTCAACTTCCTTTTACTTTTATTATCAGGGTCAGGCTCGCTTATATAGATCCTAACTGACCTTTCGCTCATTTTTTCAACTGAATTGTTCTTTTTATCAGTATTATCTATCTTAGAAACGCTCTCCGTATCCGATATCATCTTCCAGCGAAGACCATCAGGGAGTTTGGGGAGGGCAATCTCTTCAGCCATCCAGTGCATATTGTAGCAGACATAGATAAAAGGACTGTTTTTGTCGCTCTTATCATACTGCCCGCAATAAAGCATCCCCAAAATGTGGCTGTGTCCTGTAAAATCAGGTCTCCAGGCATCTCGCCCATGACAGGAAAGATCCGGATAGCCACAGGAAATATAATCCATTAGTTTAAATGTTGATGTGTTATGAAGTACTCTATGATCAAAACGCAGCTTCAAAAGGAACTTAAAGTACTCAAATATCTCAGCATTTTTCTCAAGAGCCTTCCAATCAACCCAGCCAGTTTCATTGTCCTGGCAATATGGATTGTTATTGCCTGCCTGAGAAGAACAGAACTCATCACCGCTAAAGATCATCGGTGTTCCCTGAGCCAAAAGAAGCATTGTCAAAATGTTCTTTACCTGCTTCTTTCTAAGTTCCAGAATACTCTGCTTTCTGGTCCTTCCCTCAATTCCGCAGTTCCAGCTAAGGTTATTGTCAGTGCCATCCTTGTTGTTTTCACCGTTTTCTTCATTGTGCTTATGCTCGTAGGCAACAAGGTCAGAGAGTCTAAAGCCCTCGTAATCACAGATATAATTGATAACTCCGTGAGTATTGCCATTTGCGATCATAGCATGGAAAAAGTCACTTGCAGAGTTGTCATCACTCTTTAAAAATCTCCTGCTTGCATATAAAAATGAATTGTTATATACGGCAAGATATCTTTTGGCAGGATCAGAACTATCCTCAAACCAGTCATACCATATCTTTGCATCAGCAAAAAGCGGTTCTCTGGTTATAAGAGAAATGGGTATCCTTGCGCCCTTCAAATGAAAACCATCAACATGATAAGAGCATCTCCAGTATCTGAGTGCGTCTATCATAAGGCTCTCATTCTCATTTTCTTCGAAAAAGAACTGCATGATAACTTCAAGACCATTTTCATGCATTGTCTTTATAAAATGCTTAAATTCGTTCTCAGCATCATCAGGGTTTGAACAATAAGCTGTCCTTGGAGCAAAGTAAAAGCCCTTTTTATAC
Organism: Butyrivibrio sp. AE2015; assembly: GCF_000420825.1. GTDB lineage: Bacteria > Bacillota > Clostridia > Lachnospirales > Lachnospiraceae > Butyrivibrio. The sequence continues at coordinate 39,156 of NZ_ATVR01000015.1, forward strand.
CCCCAGAAATTGAGACGAGGCTTAATACTGTTAGTATTTGATATGCTGCCATCTTTGGAATACAAAAGCTCTTTTGATAAAATACCACCATGAGTCTCCAGAGTCTCAACCTCATTCATCTCAATAGCCGGCATAAGCTCAACAGTAGTAACACCTATGGATTTAAGATAAGGAATCTTATCAAGTATTCCCATAAAAGTCCCTCTGTGCTGTGAAGGAACTCCGCTTCCTGAAGACTTCGTAAATCCTCTTACATGAAGCAGGTATACAAAACTGTCTTCATAGGGAATATCGGGAAAAGAGTCATTCCCCCAGTCAAAAGAGTACTCAGAAGCCTTTAAAGTTGACCTGTTATCAAGCTTAGCCCTTATATCGCAGTCAGGAACATCAAGTCCAAAAGTCTCAAGTCCCAGAAGGTGCTTGGCATAAGAATCGCAAAAATAAGTAGAATCGACAAAATAGTTATAAGATGAGTATTCATCTATGTTTTCAATTCCTTTTATCCTTGCAGCATATATAGAACCGCGCTTCAAATACTTAGGGAATTTAATCTTAAGAGCTGTCTCTCCATCATTAGAAGTCCCTTTATAAAGCGCGATACCACAGGTCTTGTCTCCGTCAAAAACAGTTCGTACCACAAGAGACTTGTCATAATCAATATAGCAACCTAGTGGATATGGTTTTTCCTTGAGTATTTCTAGCTTTTCTGACATTTTTACTCCATCCTGTACTTGTAAATCTACATAAGCCATAATATTTTACCACAAAACTTCTCATACTGCATCGTGTCGTGCTATAATCTTGATAGATAAATCGAAAAGTTTTTTCAGGAGGATTATTAATGGAATTTTCTAAAATTGCCACAGACATGAATACAAAGATTGAAAACGATGAGCAGATGACTGTAGATGTAGAGCTTGACGGAGGTGAAGTAGTTACTTGTGCTATTATCATCGTCCTCACTGTTAATTCAAAAGACTACATTGTACTTCTCCCTCTCGATAAAAACGGACAGAACAACGATGGCAATGTTTGGTTTTATGAATTTATTTACAAGGGCGAGGAAGAAGATCCTGAACTTGGATATATAAGTGATGATGCTGAATATGAAGCTGTTGCTGAAGCTTTCAACCTCTATCTTGATGATGTAGAGTTTGATGAGCTTGTAGAACTTCCGGAAGAAGGACTTGATGGCTGATCACCATATTTTAAAGTCCACTTTGACCTTATTGGTCGTAGGAACCTTGAGGGAAGCATAGCATTTTCCTTAGTTCCTGTAACAAAGCTTACCATGAGCGCCTGTTTTGCCCTGGTCATTGCGACATAAAGCATTCGGCGCTCTTCTTCTATCTGACTGTCTGTCGCTGCCCCTCTGCTTGGAATGATCCCTTCGTTAAGATCCGGGATCCAGACCATATCAAATTCAAGCCCCTTTGAGCCATGCATAGTAAGCAGTTTTACAAAGTTTCCGTTATTTCTTTTTATCACAGCCTTTTCATCAGCTTTTTCGCCTATTATCTTATCCATTTCATTCAAAAGACTCTTTGTATCTTCAAAATTTCTCGCAAGCTTTTCAAATTCATCAAGCTGCTCTTTTTCTTTTGGAAATGCCCTGTCTATCCCGATTTCTTTTCTTATATATCTGACCGATAAGGATGGCCTCATGTGTGAGATCATATTTATCTGTGAAAAGAGCTTATTTACCTCTTCAAGCATCCTTTTATTTGACTTATAGAATCTTTTAACTCCCATTTCATTTACTATCTCTGTAGGAACCGCTTCCCTTGAAATATACCTTAAGGGTTTATTCATGATCTTGTAAAAGAACTCTCTTTTTTTCTCTACACTCGAAAACTTAAGATAATTTATTAAGACCACTACGCTTTCTGCCTCTAAAAAGCTCTTTGAGCACTCATCAAGATTAGTAGGGATTTTCTCTTCTTTTAGCATTGCTGCTATAGACATGCACTCAGAATTGGTTCTACAGATTATAGAGATATTTGAAAGATTATCTTTTTGCCTGTGAAGAAAAGATTTTATGGAATTATACTGATTTTCTTTAGTTGTAAACTTTAGTGGAACAAGGCACCCTGTGCCATTTGAACCATCTGCCTTCAGATCTTTTAAAAGTCTTTCTTTATTTTCGCCAATAACCAGAAGTGCGCTATTTAAGATATCACTGCCGCATCTGTAATTGATGTTAAGATTATAGGTTTTAGGGTCATCATCTTTAAAAGAATCAGCAAATTCAAGCATGAACCTTGGCTCGGATCCCCTAAAGCCGTAAATTGACTGGTCATCATCGCCAACAATAAAAAGATTTTTCTCTTTTCCTATCAGAAGTTCAATAACTTTATACTGCATGAGATTGATATCCTGATACTCATCTATAAGGATAAACCGAAACTTCTTTCTGCACAGATCAAGCAGCGTCTCATCATTGCACAGAAGCTCATAGCACAAAAGTATCATGTCATCAAAGTCTATTTTTTCAAATTCCATTAATGCCCTTTTATACTTCTCAAATATCTCATTAAAATACTTTGAAAAGGCAAAACAGCTGTTGCAGTCATCACTCTTTAAAGAGCTGTTCTTAATTCTTGATATTTCAGAGAGCACATTCTTACATATGTCAGTGTCTGAGTCCATTTCCTCTTTTAGAAGTGGATCTTTTTCTGCAATAGAAAAAAGAATATTATAAATGATCTTTTGCTTAAAGCTTTCATTTGCAATTTCTAAGTGTTTGAAATTTAAGTGACCAGAATTTTTGATTATCTGATAAAAGATAGAATGAAATGTTCCAAAAGTCACTTCCGGATAAGAACTATCCGTGTTCTTCATGAATCGCTGCTGCATCTCGAAAGCAGCCGCTTTGGTAAAAGTAATTACCAGAATACTGGATGGTACAACGCCTCTTACTTCAATGAGATAGCGTATCCTCGAAACTATAACAAAGGTCTTTCCGCTACCGGGCCCTGCAAGTACCATTGCAGGGCCTTTGTAATGACTGATAGCCATCATCTGAGCGGAATTACCTTGAAAATTATTATTTTTCAAGTAATGCTATTCCTTCTTTAATTCTCTTAATTGATTCTTCTTTGCCAATAACTTCCATGAGCTCTGTAGCTCCGCAAGGAGTCATCTCTTTTCCTGAAAGAGCGATTCTTACTGGCCAGAGAACATAGCCGTTCTTGTACTCATGAGACTTAACAAAATCTGAAAGACATGCATAAAGTGCATCATTTGTATAATCATCATGTGCTTCAAGAACAGGAAGAACTTCCTTAAGAACCTTTAAGCTGCTCTCAGTATCAGTCTTCATCTTCTTGTGGCAATAAATTGCTGTGTCGTATTCAGGAACTTCGTTAAAGAAGTCAACCATTGGTGCAATATCAGGCCAGATCTCAATTCTTGTCTTAACCATATTTGCGATTTTCTTAAGATCAAGGTTCTTTGTAATAGCTTTTTCAAGATAAGGCTTTGCAAGCTCAAAGAATCTGTCATCATCCATTCTCTTTAAGTACTCGCCGTTCATCCATTTAAGCTTTGTATAATCAAATACTGCAGGAGATTTATTTATTCTCTTGTAGTCAAACTTTTTAATGAGATCCTCAAGGCTCATGATCTCTTCATTATCCTCAGGAGACCAGCCAAGAAGTGCTACAAAGTTAACAACTGCCTCTGGTAAAAAGCCCTGCTCGATAAGGTCTTCGAAAGAAGAATGTCCTGATCTCTTTGAAAGCTTGTGATGCTCTTCATCTGTAATAAGTGGGCAGTGAATGTACTTTGGTACTTCCCAGCCAAATGCATCATAAAGTCTGTTGTACTTAGGTGATGATGAAATGTACTCATTACCACGAACAACATGTGTGATTCCCATAAGATGGTCATCTACAACGTTAGCAAAGTTGTATGTTGGATATCCATCAGACTTAATGAGGATCATATCATCAAGTTCTTTATTCTCAACGGATACATCTCCGTAAAGTTCATCATGGAAAGTAGTTGTTCCCTCTGTTGGGTTATTCTGTCTGATAACAAAAGGCTTCCCCTCAGCAAGGTTCTTTTCAACTTCTTCTTTTGATAAGTGAAGACAATGCTTGTCATAAACACTGATCTCTTTTGTCTCACCATCAACTTCAATTTTCTGAACGAGGCTCTTAAGTCTCTCTTCATCACAGAAGCAATAATATGCCTCGCCCTTATCGATGAGCTCCTTGGCATACTGCATGTAAATGCCTGCCTTCTGTCTCTCGCTCTGAACATATGGTCCAACAGGTCCACCGATATCCGGACCTTCATCATGAATAAGACCAGTCTCCTTAAGTGTTCTGTAGATGATTTCTGTAGCGCCCTCTACAAAACGTTCCTGATCTGTATCCTCGATTCTTAATATATAGTCACCACCTTCATGCTTAGAAATAAGATAAGCATAAAGAGCTGTTCTTAAATTTCCTACATGCATACGTCCTGTTGGGCTCGGTGCATATCTTGTACGAATCTTAACCATATCTGCTCCTATCTTTTTTATTAGATGTGCTTAAAACGACTATCTTTAAGCGCCTCTATATAGTAATATCACGTTTTTTATAACAAAACAACAAATGACATTCTATCATATCAAATATATTTTTCAATACTTACTCTTCTACCCAAATCATCATAAGACGTTGTATAATGGTTCAATAAAATCTATTAACTATAACGTTGGGAGAGAAAATGGAAAAAGAAATCAAGATCAAATACTTAAATGACAAAATTGAAAAGCTTACATATATTGATGGAAAATCAGACTGGATCGATTTAAGAAGTGCTGAAGATGTGGACCTTAAAAGAGGTGAATTCCATCTTATTCCCCTGGGCGTTGCCATGGAAATACCTGAAGGCTATGAAGCGCACATTGTACCAAGAAGTTCAACATATAAGAACTTTGGTATTATCCAGTCAAATCATATGGGAGTAGTTGACCACTCATACTGCGGTGACAATGACCAGTGGTTCATGGCAGCAATTGCAATGCGTGATACTCATATCTCTTTTAACGACAGAATCTGCCAGTTCCGCATTATGGAAAACCAGCCAAAGATAATCTTTGACGAGTGTGAACACCTCGGAAACACAGACCGCGGCGGTTTCGGCACAACAGGAAAACAGTAACTAACACAGTTCTATGAACGCTTGTTCATAGAACTTATTTTTTTAGTGCTGTTTCATCCTAAAAACCAATCCGTATATATCCAATAGCACCTTTGTTTCTTCTTCGGGTGATATTTTGCATCCATCTTCAACCCAATCCAGTATAACCTTTGCTGAACCATATTGAATAAAACTTGCTAATGACTTTTTTTGAATCTCATTCATTGAATCCGGTAAACGTGACAATATCATTTCATCAAACTGCGGTATTGCCTCTATAAAATTTTTTAATAAGTATTCATTACCTTGTCTTTTTAATAATTCAATAAATTCTCTTTCTTTTTTTAGTACATGTAAAACATTTGTAAGCGATGTAGTAAAGTCTGCCTTTTCACCCATTTCACGAATTATTTTATAAGAAGTTTCCTGTAAAAAATCATGTATTATTTCATTGTACACATCGTGTTGACTTCCGTAATGATTATAAAAGGTTGTTCGATTTATAGCAGCCTTCTCGCAAAGTTCACATATTGATATCTTTGATAGTTTTTCTTCTTCCAACATGCCTAAGAAAGCTTTATGGATTTTTTCTTTAGTATTAGTTTTTCTCACAATAAGTCCTCATAAATCAACAAATCATAAATATTTGTCGGTTGTTATTTCATCATTTGTTGATTATATTATACGAAAAAAGGAGGGACGAATGAAGTCATTAAATAAAACCTTTAAAAGAATAATAACTACAATCCTTATCATTCTTTTACTACTGATACTTATTATTTTGGGAATAAAGGCAAAAGAAATTTATAACACAAACAAAATTCTAAAAAAGCATATCGTAAATTCAGCTGAATCAGCCATTGAATCTAAATCATTATCTGTCACAACCGGTGTTCAGCAAATAATGATTGGCTCTTTATGTAACAATTATGATGATACGCTTCAAGTTCTTCTCACCATGAAAGAGGCTGGATATAACGGAATAGAACTAAATGATTTTATGATACAAGATACTTCTCTCATGGTTAAGCTTATGTGTAAGTTCTCGGGTATGCCAATAGGTAATGGTGGTAAGTTAGACTGGAACTTACTCATTGAAGAAAGCGGATTAGAAGTAATCAGTCTCCATACTGATTTAAGTGCAATTGAAAAATCTCCTTCACAAGTGGCTCAAAAAGCCAAGAGCTTTGGTACAGACAAAGTAGTAATTACCGGAATGTATCGCTTTGACTATTCAGATATTAATGAAGTCGAAAACCTTGCGAAGAGGCTTAATGCAGCCGGCAAGGCACTTTCCGAAGAAGGAATCCAGCTACTCTATCACAACCATAATTGCGAACTTCAAAAAGTAAGCGAAACCAAAACTGCATATGACATAATCATTGAACAAACTGACTCCAGATACGTTAATTTTGAATTTGATTCATACTGGATGGCTGATGGCGGTGCAAATGTAACTGCTTTAATGGAAAAACTTGGTTCGAGAATGATATTATGGCACATTAATGATAGAGGATGTACAGCATCAGGTCCGTATATGACTCCAATCTTAAAGGAAAATGCTACCGAGCTTGGTAATGGTAATATGGACCTTGACACACTTGTTGAAATAGCTAAAGAAAATGGTGTTGAAGCTGTTATTGTTGAAACACACCAAAACTGGGTTGATAATGATCCAATACAAAGCTTTATTAATAGCTACAGCTATTTAGAGAATAATTTTTAATAATATCCAATATATACAAATAAGGTACCCTGCTGTTTATATTTAAACTACGGGGTACCTTGTTATATGTTTTGGGAAATGCCCAGTATTATGACAAATTCCGCAACTTATATTTAAAAAACCTGTTCTATACAATTACGCAATAGATGTTACCTTATAGTCTTTATCCTCTACTGCTTTTTTAAGTACATCATTTGCTACTTCAGCAGTAAAAGTAACTTCTGCTGTTCCTTTCTCATGACTTACAACTGCGCTTTCTACTCCGCTAACTTCTTCAAGAGCCTTCTTTACTGTAGCCTCGCAGTGGCCACACATCATTCCTTCAATCTTAAGTGTCTTAGTCATTTTATCTTTCCTTTCTTCTATAACTATATTTTTAATTTTATGCCTAATAGCCTTATCTTTTGATGAATCATTTATATTGAAAAGATTAAGTCTTAGAGCATTTGTAACTACAAAAAAGCTTGATAAACTCATGGCTGCAGCTCCGAACATAGGACTCAGTGACCAGCCAAACAGCTTAATATAACAGCCTGCGGCTAGCGGGATTCCTATTACATTGTAAAAGAATGCCCAAAACAGGTTCTCGTGGATATTCTTAAGTGTCTGTCTTGAAAGTCGTATTGCTTTTGAAACATCAAGAAGGCTGCTCTTCATCAAAACGACATCTGCAGCATCGATTGCAACATCTGTTCCTGCCCCTATGGCAATACCTGTATCAGCACGCGTAAGAGCTGGAGCATCATTGATGCCATCACCGACCATGGCTGTAATTCCCTGCTTTGAAAGATCTCCTACCACCTTCGCTTTTTCTTCAGGAAGGACTTCCGCAACAATGTTGTCAACTCCGGCCTTTTTACCAATAGCAATGGAAGTTTTCTCATTGTCACCTGTAAGCATGACCACTTTAATTCCCATGTTCTTAAGCTGGGAGATTGCTTCTTCTGAATCATCCTTGATAGTGTCTGCAACAGCGATTATGCCCACAAGTTTATTGTCCTGTGAAAAATAAAGAGGTGTCTTTCCTTCGCCGGCAAGCCCATCAGCCTTTTCAAGTATTTCTCCCTGAATTCTTGCGTATTTTTCTATGAAATGTCTTTTGCCACCTCGAATCATGTGGCCATCTAAATTAGCCTCAAGTCCGTTACCAAAAACCGCCTTGAAATCAGTTATTTCTTCATCAAGTTCAACACCAAGGTCATTTACATGCTTCATCACAGCCTTTGCCAAAGGATGCTCACTCTTAGACTCCAGGAGCCCCGCTATCTTGATGAGTTTGTCATCGAAGCTCTCATACTTACTGGGGGTATATCCGCTTTTATCAATTGAGTCTGCAGAAAACACATCGGTAACAATGGGCTCGCCCTTTGTTATGGTCCCTGTTTTATCAAGTGCAACAATCTGAGTCTTTCCAAGCATTTCAAGTGATGCTGCTGTCTTGAACATGATGCCGTTTTTGGCGCCAATACCATTACCAACCATTATGGCAACAGGAGTTGCAAGACCCAGGGCACATGGGCAGCTGATAACCAAAACTGCAATTCCTCTGGCAAGTGCATTTCCAAAATCTGCTCCCAGTAAGAGCCATACAATAATTGTCAAAAGAGCTATTCCCATTACTACAGGAACAAATACTCCTGAAACTCTATCTGCCACCTTTGCGATAGGTGCCTTTGTAGATGCAGCATCGCTGACCATCTGAATTATCTGTGAAAGCGTTGTATCTCTTCCAACTCTTGTAGCTCTGCACTTGATAAACCCTGACTGATTTATGGTTGCTGCAGATACTTCCATTCCAACAGTTTTGTCAACAGGAATACTTTCGCCTGTAAGGGCTGCCTCATCTACTGAACTGTTTCCTTCAATGACTACACCGTCTACAGGAATGCTCTCTCCTGGTCTTACAACAAATACTGTTCCAATCTGAACATTTTCAATCGATACTTCTTTTTCTTCACCTGAATCATCGATTATATTTGCTGTCTTTGGTGCAAGCTTCATAAGACTCTTTATGGCATCTGTTGTTCTGCCCTTGCTCATAGCTTCAAGCATCTTACCAACAGTGATAAGCGTAAGGATCATTGCAGCAGATTCAAAATAGAACTCATGCATGAAGTGCATTACTGCCTCAGTATCACCTTTTACCTGTGCATCTGTCATAAGGAAAAGAGCTACAAGGCTATAAACAAATGCAGCTGAGCTTCCAAGTGCAACCAGCGTATCCATATTGGCGCCGCCGTGGAAAAGCCCTTTAAAGCCGCTAATAAAAAACTTACGATTTATAAACATGATTATGATCGTAAGGATCATCTGTACCATGCCCATAGCAACATGGTTTCCATCAAAAAATGAAGGCAGTGGCCAGCCAAACATCATGTGACCCATTGAAAAATACATCAAAACCACAAGAAATCCGATTGACGTAATAAGTCTTTTCTTAAGAACAGGAGTTTCCTTATCTCTAAGAGCCTCTTCTTCCATGGCAAAGTCATTTGATGTTACATTTTCTAAAGCCTCACCGCTTTGAGAATTTATCTTTTTTGACATGGGTTGTGCGCCATAACCGGCATTTTCTACTGCTTTGATAATATCTGCTTCGCTTGCAGAACCCTCAACACCCATGGAATTGGTAAGCAGATTAACATTACAGCTCTTAACACCTTCTACACTGCTTACAGCCTTTTCAACTCTTGCCTGACAAGCTGCACAGCTCATGCCTGTAACAATGTATTTATCCATACTTTTTATCACCTCATCATTTTCTGTAAAACATCCAGAAGTTCATCTACAGTCTCATCCTTGCCGGCCCTGATATCATCAGTAACGCAGGTTTTTATATGGTTAGATAAAAGAACTTTTGCAAAACTGTTAAGAGCCTTATTTGCAGCAGCAACCTGAGTAAGAATATCAGTACAGTAAGAATCATTTTCTACCATTCCTTCTATACCTCTTATCTGGCCTTCAATTCTTTTAAGCCTGTTGATAAGGTCCTTATATTCTTTTTCTTCCCTGACCTTTGTTTTTCCTGATGTTTCAGAGCAACATTTTGGACAAGCCATAGCAATCTCCCATTTACGATAATATTTTACAAAATCTATTTGTTGAAAACATAATATACCCCCGAGGGGTATATTGCAAGAATTTTTTTACAATATATTTTAAGATGATAAACAGCAAATAAAAGCAAAAAAGGATAGGCTTATTTTAAGCATGCCTATCCTTTATATGTCTTTATTCTATTAAGTTAAATTACATTATCCTCTGATTCTTCTGTAAAGCTCAGCATCAGCATTCTGCTTATAAGGATTAAGATAGAAAATACCCACAAGTCCTATAGTACACACTGATAAAATATACCATCCAATATATGAAAGATCATATACAAAGCATGCCCACTTCTGTCCTTTCATCATAGCTCTTGATTTTTTCAGAGCATCAATAGCAGAAATTGTTGGATCCTCAGCAAGAATATATGGCACCATCCTGTATGAATACATAAGGATAAATCCCGGGATCAGGAAGCAGATACATCCAAGTCCGATCACAATATCTCTGATAAAAAGACTTAAAACAGCATTGATGTAATTGTTTTTGAATGCATGCAACAATTCAGGGAAATCAGCATCAGTTTCCTGATTAACGAGGAAAAATCTGTTGCATCCAACTTCCAATGGATTGAAAACAAAAAGGTCAACCAGTTTCAAAATGATCAATATTGTACCAACAATGCCAAGAGCAACAAGAAGTATTACCATAAATGATGGGTCACTTGCAGCTTCTCCGGAGAAAGAATTTGAAATCTCCTCCTTATGGTTATTGGCTGTAGCTGAAGTTGATGTAAAAAATAGTGTATAAATAAATGCAACTATTACAGACTTCCAATAATTCCTCTTAAAACTAGCTTTACCATTTTCCTTAACTTCACTTCTGTTCCACATAATAACTCCTCCATAAAAAAATGTTGTTTGATAGTAATGATTATAAATTTCTTTAATATGCATAAAAAGATAAACAATTGCAAATTAAAGTGCTCTATTACTTTATTATACGAATATTTTGAAATTAAATTACACCAAATAATAAATTTTATACATTTTTTAGATTATTTAAATAGTTAAAAAGATATTAAATTATACTTAAAATCAGTTTTTGCATCAAAAAACCTTTATAATTGATTGTAAAGATATTTACATAATATCAATTATATTATTAAGGAGGTAATGATGAGCAGAGTATCAGAAGTAAAAGCATTGCAGGATCAGAGAATCAAAGAGATGAAGGAACGCTTCAAAAAAGAAGAAGTATCAGATTCTAAAAGAGTGGAGCTAATGATACAGAATATGACTCAGACTCTTAATGATATCTCTTTTACCCTTGCGATGATTGCCGATAAAAAATAAAAAATTCTAAAAAAAGGGAAGCGCCAAAAAGGCTCTTCCCTTTTCTACTTATTTAGTCATTTAGATATGTAATATTCATCCCTGATTTTGCTTTTCTACAAGATGATCGCCGCAGTACTTCTGTCTTAATTTTGGCTTATCAATCTTACCTGTAGCATTTCTGATAACTTTATCAAAAATGATCTTTCTTGGCCTTTTATATCTTGGGAGGTCAACACAGAAAGCATCTACATCTTCCTCAGTAAGAGTCATTCCCTCTTTTACCTGTATTATTGCAGCAGCAATTTCACCAAGACGCGGATCAGGAAGACCTATTACAGCAGCATCATGAATCTTGTCATTTTTCATGAGGAAGCTCTCAATCTGTACAGGATACAGATTCTCACCGCCTGAAATAATAACATCTTTTTTACGGTCAACGAGGAATATAAAGCCGTCCTCATCCTGACGTGCCATATCACCTGTAAAGAGCCATCCATTTTTAAGAATCTCAGCAGTTGCTTCAGGATTCTTATAATAGCAGACCATAACGCCGGGGCCTTTGACACAAAGCTCTCCGATCTCGCCCTGCTTAACAGGATTTCCTTCTTCATCTACTATCTTGGTCTTCCAGCCATAACCGGGAACACCTATGGCGCCTACCTTATGTACATTTTCCATTCCAAGATGAACGCAGCCTGGGCCTGTTGATTCAGAAAGGCCATAGTTGGTGTCATACTTATGATGAGGAAAATACTGAAGCCAATGACGGACAAGGCTAGGTGGAATCGGCTGAGCACCTATGTGCATCAGACGCCACTGACTTAATTTGTAATCTTCCATCTTAAGCTTTCCGCTATCGAGTGCAGCAAGAATATCCTGCGCCCACGGAACAAGGAGCCATACAATTGTGCAGTGTTCTTCAGATACTGCTCTAAATATCGCCTCCGGTGAATTTCCTTTCAAAAGAACTGCTCTGCTTCCTGTATATAGTGAGCCAAACCAATGCATTTTTGCACCTGTATGGTAAAGAGGTGGAATGCAGAGGAAATTGTCCTCGTGTGTTGTTTCGTGATGGATTGCTTCCATTTTTGCAGACTGCATAAGTGCAGTGTGGATATGCAAAATAGCCTTAGGAAATCCTGTCGTTCCTGATGAAAAATAGATTGCTGCATCATCCTTATCTTCGATCAGAACTCTTGGTGCTGTTGAAGATGAATTTGAAACCTGCTTGTAATAGTCCTCAGCATAGGATGGACACTGGTCTCCAACATAGTAAAGAAGCATCTCCTTCTTTAATTTCTCAGCAATATCCTCGATTCTTCCGATGAACTCAGGTCCATAGAATAGAACATCTGAATCGGAAGCCTTAAGGCAATAATCAATTTCTTCAGAAGTAAATCTGAAATTAAGCGGAACAGCTACAGCTCCGCATTTTAATATTCCAAAATAGATAGGCAGCCATTCGAGACAGTTCATAAGCAATATAGCGCACTTCTGTCCTTTTTTGATGCCCCTTTCCATGAGCATATTGGCTACTCTGTTAGCTTTTTCATCAAATACAGACCATGTGATCTGTCTTCTGTAATAGGAAGTGCTTGTGGGCTGAATAAGTTCATATTCCTTCCATGTTACTCGTTGCTCTTCCTTTATCTCAGGATTTATCTCCACAAGAGCAACCTCTTCCCCATAAAGTTTGCTGTTTCTTTCTAGTAAATCTGTAATCGGCATATTGTAATCCCCTTCTTGTACGCTTTAAAGCGCTAAAGTACATTATAAAGACATTTAATAAAAAGGTCAATACAGGTAATGCCCTATTATTTAGTAATTTAAAGCATATTTAATTCTTGATTTTATATTTTATTTTTATTATCCTAGTGTATATGCACTTTATCACTTTAAATCAAAACAATGTCTGTTTTATATAATTGTGCGTAATAATTTAAGAAGGTAGGAGGATTATAAATGAGCAAAGACAATGGCAAACAGCTCATGCTTGGCAACAAGGCTGTTGCCCGGGGATTATATGAAGCCGGAGTATGCTTCATTTCAAGTTATCCTGGTACTCCAAGTACAGAGGTAACTGAAGAAGCTGCTAAATATGATGATATATACTGTGAATGGGCCCCTAACGAAAAGGTGGCTATGGAATCTGCTTTTGGCGCATCACTTGCAGGAAAAAGAGCTTTCTGCGCTCAGAAACACGTTGGCCTTAATGTAGCAGCAGATCCACTTTACACAATGTCCTATACAGGAGTTAATGCAGGTCTTGTGATCGTAGTTGCTGATGATGCAGGAATGCACTCATCACAGAATGAGCAGGATTCAAGACACCACGCTATCGCTGCCAAGGTTCCTATGATCGAACCGTCTGATTCAGGTGAAGCTCTCGAATATACAAAGCTTGCCTATGAAATATCTGAGAAATTTGACACTCCTGTTCTTTTAAAAATGTGCACAAGAGTTGCACACTCTCAGTCTCTCGTAAGTACAGGTGAAAGAACTGTTCCCGATAAGCCATACGAAAAAAATATCGCAAAATACGTAATGATGCCAGGCAATGCCAAAAAGCGTCATCCTATCGTTGAGCAGAGAACAAAAGACCTTATTTCCTATGCTGAAGAGTGTCCTCTCAACAGAGTTGAGATGGGTGGTACAAAGATAGGTATCATTACCTGCTCAACATCTTACCAGTATGTAAAAGAGGTTTTTGGTGACTCCGTAAGCGTACTTAAGCTTGGTATGACCAATCCTCTTCCTGAAAAGCTTATCAGGGACTTTGCTTCAAAGGTTGAAAAGCTCTTTGTTGTAGAGGAACTTGATCCAATCATTGAAAATCATGTAAAAGCTCTTGGAATTGAAGTCACAGGAAAAGACCTTCTTCCAATCGTTGATGAGTTTTCACAAAATCTAATTGCTCAGAAATTCGGAAAAGATGTCGAGAGCTCTTTTGCCCTTGATGCAGAGATTCCTAATCGTCCACCTGTTATGTGTGCAGGCTGCCCACACAGAGGACTCTTCTATACTCTTAAAAAGAATAACTGCACTGTTTTAGGTGATATTGGATGTTATACACTGGGCGCAGTTCCACCACTTGGCGCTATCGAAATGACTCTCTGTATGGGAGCTTCAATAGGAGCACTCCATGGTTTTAACAAAGTAAGAGGTGCCGAAAGTGAGCACAAAACTGTTGCCGTTATCGGTGATTCAACATTTATGCATTCAGGAATGACAGGTCTTGCCAACGTTGCATATAACCAGTCAAACTCAACTATCATAATTGTTGACAATTCAATCACCGGAATGACAGGTCACCAGCAGAATCCAACAACCGGCTACAACATAAAGGGTGACCCGGCAGGAAAGATCGATCTTGAAGCCCTTTGCAGAGCTATGGGCTTTGAAAGAGTCCGCGTAGTTGATCCTTATAATCTTGAAGAATGCGATAAAGTCCTCAAGGAAGAACTCTCCGCAGACGCTCCTTCCGTAATCATATCAAGACGCCCTTGCGCTTTATTAAAATACGTAAAACACAATCCTCCTCTTAACGTGGATAAAAATAAATGTGTAGGCTGCAAATCCTGTATGAGAATCGGATGCCCTGCAATTTCCATGAAAGATGGACAGGCCAGAATTGATACAACACTGTGCGTAGGCTGTAACGTATGCAGCCAGCTCTGTCCGGTTGGAGCCTTTAACGCTCCGGAAAAGGAGGCTTGAAACAATGGAAACTAAAAATATTATGATCGTTGGTGTAGGCGGACAGGGTTCACTACTTGCCAGCAAACTTTTAGGACATCTTTTAATGGCTCAGGGATTTGATGTTAAAGTTTCTGAAGTACATGGTATGAGCCAGCGAGGAGGAAGCGTTGTAACCTATGTAAGATACGGCGAAAAAGTCTTCTCTCCTGTCATCGATAAAGGTCAGGCTGATTACATTGTTTCCTTTGAAGCTTTAGAGGCTGCAAGATGGCTTCCATACCTTAAAAAGGATGGACAGATCGTCACAAACACTCAGCAGATAGATCCTATGCCGGTAATTACAGGAGCAGCTGAATATCCTGAAAATATTATCGATCAGATTAAGGCTACTGGTGCAAAGGTTGATGCTTTGGACTGCCTTACTCTTGCAGAACAGGCCGGTTCATCAAAAGCTGTAAATATAGTATTACTTGGAAGACTCTCTCACTACTTTGATCTTCCTGAAGATGAATGGATGAAGAGCCTTGAAGCCAATGTACCTGCCAAATTCCTCGACATGAATAAAAAAGCCTTCGAGCTTGGCAAAAACTTCGCATAAAAAGAATTGTTTTTGGGGAGAAAAAGATATGGAGCAATATTTTCAGAAAGAAATTGAAACAACACCTTATGAAGAAATAAAAAAGATTCAGAGCGAAAAGCTTGTTCAGCAGGTAAAAAGAGTTTGGGATAATGTCCCTTACTACAGGAAAAAGATGGAGGAAAAAGGCGTTACTCCTGATGATATAAAGTCAGTTGACGACCTTCATAAGCTTCCATTTTTATCAAAGAAAGATCTAAGAGATGCTTACCCAACCGGTCTTCTTGGGGCTCCAATGAAGGACTGCGTAAGGATACACTCAACTTCAGGAACAACAGGAAAAAGAGTTGTCGCTTTCTATACACAGCATGACATTGATCTTTGGGAAGACTGCTGCGCAAGAGCTATCATGGCTGCCGGTGGAACTAATGAGGATATTTGCCAGATTGCATATGGTTTTGGTCTCTTTACAGGCGGTGCCGGTCTTAACGGTGGTTCTCATAAAGTTGGTTGCCTTACAGTTCCTATAAGCTCCGGCAACACCGACAGACAAATGATGTTCATAAATGACCTTAAAGCCACTATTCTTTGCTGTACACCAAGTTATGCTGCATATATTTCCGAACGTTTCAAAGAAGAAGGCTACAAGCCTGAAGACATCCCTCTTAAGGCAGGAATCTTTGGTGCAGAAGCCTGGAGTGAAGAAATGCGTCAGGAAATAGAATCCACTTTAGGAATCAAAGCCTACGATATTTATGGTCTTACAGAGCTTTCCGGTCCCGGAGTTGCTTTTGAATGCTGTGAGCAAAATGGTATGCACATAAATGAGGATCACTTCATAGCAGAGATCATCGATCCTGATACTGAAGAAGTACTTCCTGAAGGCTCACAGGGCGAGCTGGTATTTACAGCTGTAGATAAAGAAGCCTTCCCAATGCTCCGCTATCGCACAAGAGATATCTGCAAACTCACACGAGGCAAGTGTTCCTGCGGAAGAACTTTCATCAAAATGGCTAAGCCAATGGGCCGCTCAGACGACATGCTTATAGTAAGAGGCGTAAATGTATTCCCTAGCCAGATAGAAACAGTTCTTTTGAACAATGGATATGCTGCAAACTACCAGATAGTCGTTGACAGAGCCAACAACACTGACTCTCTTGATGTTCAGGTTGAAATGACACCTGAGATGTTCACAGATAATGTCGGCGAGATCGAGGAACGTCAGAAAAAACTTGCTACAGATATGTACTCAATGCTTGGAATCAAGGTAAAGATCTCTCTCCTTGCGCCAAAGTCAATCGCAAGAAGCGAAGGAAAAGCTGTAAGAGTTATCGATAAGAGAAAAATCTAAGTTTTATCGATATTTTTGCAGTAATTATTCAAAAATTATTCTATACTAGAAATATAGGAGGATTCTATCATGAGTATAAAACAGATATCAGTTTTCCTTGAAAATAAACCCGGCACATTAAAAAAACTCACAAGTGTTATGGCCAAAAACAAAATAGACATGCGCGCCACTTCCCTTGCTGAGACCAAGGATTTTGGAATTGCCCGCATCATCGTCGATGACGCTTTAGAAGCTGTAAATACCTTAAAAGAAAATGACTTCGTAGCAAGTCTTACATCAGTTCTGGCAGTAGAGATTCCTGATGAGGCAGGCGGACTTGATAAGCTTTTGGAAGTTTTCGCTGATGCAGAAGTTAACATCGAGTACATGTACGCTTTTCCCGGAAGAGGCTCTTCCAACCACGCTTACATGATCTTCAGAGTTGCTGATACAAAAGCTGCTGAGGCCAAGCTCACAGGAAAAGGATTAAAACTTCTTTCACAAGAAGATATTGCAAACATCTAAAAAATTAAAACCTCTGGCTAATTAGTCAGAGGTTTATTTTTGTCATTTTGCAAATACTACTTTATTTCTTCCGGTTTCTTTTGCATTGTATAAAGCCTCGTCAGCTCTTTTTACAAAGGTTTCTATTGTATCTTCAGGCCTTATCATTGTCACTCCTATGCTCACAGTAAGATGCTGAACTGTGACAAAGCAGGTATCGTCAATTGTCTGCCTTATCCTTTCAGCAAACTCTAAAGCCTTTTCAACATCTGAATTTGGGAAAAGATATAAAAACTCCTCTCCGCCCCATCTGCCAAATACATGGTTATCTTCAATAAAGTCTTTGACAATATTTACGATACTCTTAAGGACAACATCACCTACATCGTGACCATAGGTGTCATTGACGTGTTTAAAATGATCAATATCAAAGAATAGTAATGAATATGAACTTCCATTTTGTGCAAGAGTTATGGCCTCATTTATATTTCTTTCAAGCTCCCACCTATTATAGATCTTTGTGAGTTGGTCTGTATAGGCAACCTTTCCAAGCTGTTTATTGAGCTCATCAAGATCCTTTGAGGTACTTTCAAGGAAGGTAAGAATCCTTTCAAAAAACGGAACTTCACGCTTTTCATCTTCATCCTGCTCATTTAAGAACCCGCAGCTACCATGAACAAAAAGATCTTTTGAATACTTGTTTTCCGTCAATCCAACAATAACCAATGCGCTGTTTAGATCGCACATACCACATTCCGGCAAAGCAAAAAGCTCAGAATAGCCGGTAGTGCTTGAGCATTCCGGAAAGAATGAATGAAAGACTTCTCTCTCTTCACTATAGTATTCCCTAAGAAACCTTTGCCTGTTACCACATTCAAAAAAGTAAAGGGCCTGTGGCTGCAGCCATGAAAGTGCATTTATTCCGACCTTCGTCTTATTCAAGGCCTGTTGCGGGAATGAATAAGAGAGCCTGAAATGCTCGCCCTGAAATACATCAGAATTAAAAATAATAGCTCCGTCCTCGTTATAACCACTCGGAACCCTTGCCACGAAGTTATTATTTCTTTTTAGGACAAAAGGAAATTCACATACATTCTGGACAAAAAACTCATTTGGGGTAATCTTTAAATATTTTTTATAAACCTCAATAGCAGGAGCACCATCTACCTCAGTTACGATCCTGTCTCCTTCAACCCCTGTTATTACCATCTCTTTTCCAATCTCGGCCCAGTCGAGATTGTTATCCATATAAAGAGACAAAGAATCACTTTGAAAAATAACCGACACTATTGCATTATCAAAGCATTTACTGCCATAAACGTGTGCGGTATTAAGCGCACGAATATTTCTTCCTGCTTTAGCACCAAAAATAGGGAGATTTTGATGACTGAATTCTTTAGAGAAAACAGAAATAGACGAACTTGGAGAAACGTAAAATATCTGCATACATTTTACGTCTCTAAGACCGTCTATTTTTTCATTCATTATTCTTCCGGCCACAAACATCGATTCTTCATTTAGATCATATTCGTAGCGGTATATCTTTGTTTTGAAAAAATAAGATACTGAAAGCTGTATTGGCGAGTCTTTCAGATCATACTTCTCCTCAGCTATACTTGCACATGTCATACCGGTAAGCACAGCTTTTGGACAAACTTCATTAATACGGCCGACAAGATACTCCTCATCTATGTCCAGCCTTGGATTATACAGCTGCATCAAAATGCCTGATGCATAATAATAATCCTCTGAAGAATTGATTTCATTTAAAACATTATCCAAAGTACTAAAATCTAAAATACGATATGTTCTTTGCCTCATATATTAAGCCCTATATTATAATCGCTATCCAAATTACATATCCATTTTATCATTTTATCAATTATAAAATCAATTCCATCTGATACTCTTTTACCTTCATGCCAAGGCTGTTGTAAAAAGCAATTGCTGAGTCATTACCCTCCCATACATTCAGAGTAACCTCATAGCATCCAAGCCTTTTGGCCTCTTCCTTCACATAGTCAAAAAGCTTTTTTCCTATATGCTCTCCCCTCTTTGACTCATCCACACACAGATCATCAATGAAAAGAATCTTTTTAGGAGCCATAAAATCCGCCTTGGGAATTCCCCTAAGAACGCAGAAACAATAGCCCATACATTCATCATTTTCATCTGTGTAGACATAAACAGGCTTATTATCATCAGATAGGATTTCTTTTAACTCTGCTACTGAATACTTAGTCTTACCTGAAACAAAAATGTCAGGTCTTATCTTTGCATGTATCTCAAGCACCTGATTAAGTAATGTAATCATGCGTGGAATATCTGTTTCTTTGGCTCTTCTGATCATAAAAATGTAAATCTCCTAAATAAGTATTAAGCTATGTTTTCTTCATCAGAAAGTGATGTGCTCTGATGAACCATAACTTCCTTATTGTAGCACGCAAAGGCGCTATCAACCAAGGCTTTATCAGGCTTTTTAGTAAATACAGAAACAAGAGGAACAATAATAAGTCCTGCGATCATACAAAAAGCTCCTGCATTTATTGGAGACTGTAAGAGTTTTGGAAAACTTGGCCTTACAAGCATATTTGCAAGCATTACTACCGTTGAGAAGATAAAGCTGCACCATACTCCTGCTTTAGAAGTTCCTTTCCAGTAAAGTCCATATAAAAATGGTGCAAGGAATGCTCCGGCAAGGGCTCCCCATGAAACACCCATAAGCTGAGCTATAAAAGTCACATTCTGTTTGTACTGAACAATTGCTATAACAACTGAAACTGCTACAAACACAACGATAAGACATCTCATTATAAGAATCTGCTTCTTTTCATCCATCTTTTTGATAACATGGCCCTTTAAAAGGTCAAGAGTAAGCGTAGAACTGCTTGTAAGAACCAGAGATGAAAGCGTAGACATTGAAGCTGATAAAACAAGCACTACAACAACTGCTATAAGAATATCCGGAAGCCCTGATAACATTGCAGGTACAACGCTGTCATATCCATTTGCAGCAATATCTATCCTGTCTGAAAAAAGTCTTCCAAAGCCACCAAGGAAATAGCATCCACCGGCGACTACGAAAGCAAAAAATGTTGAAACTATAGTTCCCTTTGAAATTGCCCTCTCACTCTTTATTGCATAAAATTTTTGTACCATCTGTGGAAGTCCCCAGGTTCCAAGAGATGTCAGTATTACAACCCCAAGAAGATTTAAAGGATCAGGTCCAAAGAAAGAAGCAAAAATACCCGGAGTTGTACTTACAGACTCATCAGAGATCCTGGCAAGTCCATCAAGCGAAGCAAGGAAACCGCCCTGACTGTTAAGGACAGAAACAACTACTGCTGATATACCAAAAAGCATGATTATCCCCTGAATAAAATCGTTAATTGCTGTAGCCATATAACCACCTGCAATAACGTAAATTCCTGTAAGAACAGCCATTACTACAACGCATACAGAATAGTCGATATTAAATGCCATACCAAAGAGTCTTGAAAGGCCGTTGTATAAAGAGGCTGTGTAAGGAATCAGGAAAATAAATGTGATAACAGATGCAGCAATTTTAAGTGATGAGCCTCCAAATCTTGATGCAAAGAACTGCGGCATTGTGGCAGAACCCAGATGTTGTGTCATGATCCTTGTTCTTCTGCCAAGAATTGTCCATGCCATAAGTGATCCGATAAAAGCATTTCCAATTCCTACCCAGGTAGCAGCTATTCCGTATTTCCAGCCAAACTGCCCTGCATAACCAACAAAGATAACAGCCGAAAAATAACTGGTACCATAGGCAAAAGCAGAAACCCAGGGCCCAACTGATCTTCCGCCAAGTACAAAACCATTAACATCTGTCGAGTTCTTTCTGCAGGTAAAACCAATAAACAGCATCACCGCAAAAAATACAACAAGCAACAACACTTTAATAATCATACAAACCTCCCAAGCAATATTTTGATGTGTTCTTTTAATACTTTAACGCTTTAAATCGTACAAGTCAATAAATATAATAAAAGACCACCAATTAAATTAGTGGCCTTTACAATAATCAAATCTTTATTGTAAGAACATTTAATCCCAAAACATTCTGATAAGTAAAGTCCTTGGCGATACTATAGACCATCCTTAATCCGATGTTCGTGGTCTTATCATCAGGATCAGCAAGACGCTGTCTTTGAACAGGGTCAAAGGGCTGGCAGTCATCCTTAATACAAAGTATAACATCGTCGTCTTTAACTATTGCTCTGGCAGTGAGATTATGCTTTTTACCATCAAGCGCAAATCCGTGTCTTACAACATTCCCCGCCATTTCTTCCATTGCAAGACTTATAAAATATGCTCTTCTTTTATCAATACCCTTACTTATGCAAAATTTCTGGGCTGCATCAGCAGTTCCTGTTACATCCGTCATCTTTCGAACAACAAATTCAGCTCTGTGATCATCATCAACACCAAAGTTATCCGGTATTACCATTAGTTCATCAAGATTTGAAGGTATTTTTTTATTCTTGATCATTGCATAAATGATAACAATTAAAACGCCCACAATGCCATTTAGAACATTGGCAAAATAAACAGCATTCATTCCCAAAAAAGGAATCAAAACAGCGGTAAAAGCACTTACACAAACGAATCCATCCAATACTCCATATATATGCACTAAAAGTTTTCTATTTGAAGCCAGTGCATAGCAACTAAAATGCATAAGCCATACTGCAAGCGGCATACATAGAGGAAGGATTCTGTATCCCCACATAGTCATGGCAAAAACCGGTTCTGACTGATTTTGGAAGAAAACCAAAGTAAAGGGCTTTGCCATTAGAATAATAAATGCTGAAACTGCGCATTGAAGAGGGATAAATCTAAAAAGCGCAGTCCTCATTACGTTCTTCAGAGTAGTTCTGTCCTCTTCTCCAATACTTACACTTATCATCATTCTTGATACATTCAGCATTCCGGCGGGAATCGCCCAAAAGAAAGCCATTATCGCGTTAGAAGCCGCAAAAGCAGAAATGCCAACATTTCCTACATAGGAAATAATAAGTCCATTGACAATCAATCCACGGATAGTCTGATATCCATTTCCTATTGCTCCAGGGAATCCGATAGTAACAATCTCTTTTGCATCATCCCACCTAAAGCCCTTAAAATTAAGTCTTATTGATGCTTGTGGCGTAAAGAAGAACTGAGCCTGAACCAGCATAAACACCCACATTCCAAGGGACGATGCAATTGCAAGTCCCAAGGCCTGCAAATGAAGTACCTGAACAAAGACATAATTAAAAATCAGATTGACGACTATATATACAATACTTGCTATAGTAGTTCGGGTGGATTTATTTTCAAGAGAAAGAAATGCCGCAAGTTGATTGCCAATAAATAAGGGGAAAATTCCAAGCGCCTGACCGAGTAAAAATCTATTAAACACAAGCCTGGACGAATTCTCAGGAGCAATAAAAGATGTCAGATCAAATATAGCCAATATGATCAATATCGCGGCTGTTACAGCTGAGATAATAGTACATAACAGAATATCCAGTGTAAAAACATTCTGCATTTGTCCTACCTGATTCTTGCCCATATATTTGCCGCAGATAACAACAGAACCGGTCAAAAACATAAAGCTTATCGCACCTACAAGCAGACTAATTGGATTATAAAGACCTACGGCACCCATGGCAGCTTCTCCAACATAGTTAGATGCAAAGAAGCCTGTAACTATACCATTAATAGCACTAATAGAATTTAAGAGTATCTGTACCGGTAAGAGTCTGAACAACAGTTTTGCAGTCATTTGAAAATCAGAAACTTTAGAAATGTTTTTATTCATAATCACACTCCTTGATTACAATTGACGTATTTACAGATATATTTTATCACCAAACAAATTATACACTTATTAAAGTTTTCTTATAATAAAATAACTTCCCATATAGGTTAATTGTTCCTATGTGGGAAGTGCTTATAATACTCTTTCTGCTATAACTACCAACCTGTGCGTTGCTATATAGATTGGTGTACAAGTGTAAAGAGTCAGTATTTCATTTTCTGTATTTTCGAGGATTTCCACTTCTTCAGGCTTTACTGTTTTGATTTCGGATACTTTATAGCTGTACTTTTCAGTTGGTGTATGAATATAGATCATATCACCAATTTCCACTTCATTTAATCTGTTAAAATACTTACCAAAAGTATAATTCCTGTGACCTGCAATTACGCAGTTACCAACTTCCCCCGGTAAAGCAGTATCAATTTCATGACCAAGCGCTGCAGATAATGCATTTTTGTCTGTGCCCTCAACAACTGGCTCCAAGGAATCTATACAGGGTATCTCTAAAATATATTCTGCCAAAACGTCAGAAGTATTACTATTATCTGATTCTTTATCTTCCTGCTCGCTTTGAACCGGAATATTTAATTCTTCTTTTATATCTTCAAACCCTGGAGTATTATCAAAAGCTGCTATTATCTCCTGCTTTTTTGAATACTGAAGAAGATTCGTTGCTACTGATGCAGATATTAGTATGACTCCAAAAACTGCCAGGGTAATCCCTGACAGTTTTCTAAAATTATTTTTTCTCATTTTTCTTACCAAATATTAAATACAAACCTCCAAGAAGGAAGGCAATACCAAATGCATAGCTAAATAAAGTACCGATAAAACCTCCGGTTTTAGCAAGTCTCCTTACATTGTTAACGTCACCCTGAATATTATTTGTATCATTATCAAAAGCACTGTCAATGTTATTATCTGAAACTGTCTCTTTTGAAATTTTATTTGAAAAATCACCTACAACTTCGTCATTATTTTCAGATAAATCGCTATGCTCATATTCATCTTTTATTTCTTTTGGATGAACATCCTGAATTGGTTCAAATATATCATTATTACCTTTTTCAGGTTTGGGGTCATTTCCCTTTTTATCACCAGATTTTTCCGGTTTCTTATCTCCCTGATTCTTACCATCCTGATTCTTATTTCCTTTATTCTCAGGCTGCGTTTTGGCAGGTTTATCTCCAGATGAGGGCTGCGTTTTTTCAGGTTTATCTCCTAATGAAGGCTGTGTTTGTGCAGGTTTATCTCCGAATGAGGGTTGTTCAGGATCTGTGTCATTATTTACGGGTTTTTCCGGCTCAACAGTTATTTTATCATTGACTATTTCAACTACAGGCTGGTCATTTTTCTTTTCATAAGATCCATCCATCTGTTTATAAACAACATCGCCATCGTTATTCAACTTAAATTCAACTGTTTTTGCCTTTTCATAACCTATAGGAACTTCATCCTGTTCAAGAGTATAAACAGTCTGGTAGTTTAAACTCACACTGCTCTTTTCAGCATTATTTGGGACAAGATCTGTAGCTGTCACACATTTAATCCCGTTTCGTTCTCCTGAAGAGATAGTCACCTTTGCTCCCAAGAGCCTGTTTCCTTCAGTATCTAAATTAACAACTTCAACGTTTTTTACAACACCTGCATCTACTTCATTTTTAATGATAAGAAGATTATTCTCATCATCAAAAGAAACTAACTGGTTTTCAGCCTCATCTAAATCTTTGATCTTCAGTTCAAATGAATCACCATCATTTGAGATCTCAACGACAAAGGCAATAGGATTAGACTTTATATAACCAATCGGAACATCTGACTGTACCAAAACGTATTTTCCTTCAGGAAGTGCAACTATCTCATCGCTATCTATTGTTGTCCATTCCTTTAACCTGGTATCATCATCCATTTCTGTAATATAGAATTTTGATCCAATAAGCCTTTTTTCCTGGTCATATGAAATATTTCTAACGCTAAAAGAATATGTATCCTTAGGAGCATTAATGATTGTTACATCCTTTTCTTCAGATCCCTCACTAAAATCACCATCAGATTCTTTCAACTTCAATATATCTTTGCCATTTACTTCTACAACTTTAAATTCAACATTTTTTTGAGAATCCAAAACGCTGTAGCCGAATGGTACTGCTATTTCTGACAGCTTATATACAGTATCATAATTAACATCAATATCTACAAACTTACCATCCGTTACATAGCCGTCATAAATAGTCTTTTCTTCTAGTCCTTTTTGAGGATTTGAAAGTCTCTTAAGAGTAAGTTTTCCATTCTTAAGACCTACTCCTTCATTATCGATAAGATTAAATCTTACTTTTGTTGTCTTTTGATTCAGCGGTACCGGATATTCATATTTTTTACCATCTATTGTAATAGGAGTTATCTGACCATCATACACATAACCATCCGGAGATGTTGTCTGCACAAGATAATATGTCTTTCCTGGTACAAGCTTATTTATAGCCCTTGCTTCACCATTTGACTTTGTTGTCAAAGATATGATCTTTTCAGAGTTTTTATCATTACTTTTAAGAACATCAAATGATACGCCTGAGAGTGGTTTATTTGTCTCCTCATCATATACCTTAAGTATAAATCTCCTTAAACTCTCACTTGAAGCACTACTTGAAACATTAATACTAAAACTAGCTGATGCAACTTTATTTTCGCTTTCTTTATAGCCAACCATTCTTACAGAGTTTGAATAATCTTTATACTCCTTATATTCAGGACTGGCGGCATATTCTAAAATAAATGCTTTATTTGTCTCAGAGTTAAGCCTTACTGATAGTATAGTTTTATTATTCTTAATCTCTGTTTTTATTGTCTTATCAGCGTACTCTATACCAGTATTCACAAAAGTTCCATCAGAATTAATTGTAGCTTCATAAAGCTTTACTGAATCAGTATCCAACTCCAGGCTTGCACCCAATGTATCTTCGATTGTCGTGCCTGATGGCAACTTTTGCTGCATTCCATTAATCTGTACTGTATATTTTGCAAGACCTGAAGCTTCGTCAAAAGTGCCTTTTTTACTAAGTATTTTATTAATAATTCCCTTAGTTTCCACTGAAGCAAGCTGTCCATTAGGATTATCAGCTGTTGTAACATTTACAACATTTTTTATTGAAATAGAGGCGCCATTATCAATTGAATTAATTGTGTCGTCAGCAACCTTCGCTTTGAAAGATATAATTTTATCAGAATCGTCCTCAGAAAAATCTATTCCATATATTTTAAGAATTCCATCATTATATTCATATTGTGAATGTTTAACACCATTTACCTTAAGTGATCCATCATTAACAAACTCAAGGCCTGCGCTTTTCAAATCGTCTGTAGCAATAACATCCCTAATGGCAATATTACTTTTGTTTAGCGTTATAGTATAAGTAATTGTGTGGTCTGAATAATCAAAATCTGTAGCTGACTTGGTGACAAAAGTTTTTGTGATTCTATATATTGCAGTATCGTCTGCAATTTGATCATTTTCTTCAAATAATTTTACTTTGTTTGAATAGCCTTCATTTATGACATTTTTAGACCAGACTTCATTGTTTACTATTTGAGTAACAACATCAAATTCAAGCGATTTACCATTTAGATTGTCGCCTAAATCAAGTATACGTTTTTCTATTCCATCAGGAAATTCCATATCTTCAAAGACACTATCAGTAGCATTTTTAATCGCAACTATTTTCTGATTTGAATCAGGCATTTCTTCAATACTTGCATTAACAATTTCCTGTTTGTTAGGATTAGCAATAACATGCCATGTTATCTGATGAGTTTTTTCATCATATCCATTTAGTTTTACTGATTTTGCAATGCCAGCCTTTGAAAGACTGATGTTTTCAGCACTAACCTGCACTGTTACAGGTTTAAGGGAAATACTCCCTTCACCATCGGGCAAATCATAAGATAACCAAACACTGTTACTTGGAATAGCATTATTAGTCTTTAAAAACTTCTTATAATTATCAATCTTTGTCTTATATTTAACTACGATTTGTGAAACACCTGAAACATCACCAAAATCAATTCTTACATTGCAAGAACTATCATTTGTAATAATCTCATAATTATCGCCATCCAAACCAGTAACAGAAATTGAATCATCAACAAGCTTTAATATATTTGAATTACTGAACTTATCAAACATTTTTAAGTTGTTCAGATTATAGCCATTAGTATTTATGGTAACTGTCCATTCTGTAACACCATTGGAATCCATTTTTGTTCCATTTTTAGTGATCCACTGTTTAAAGCTTTGTGAAACAATGCACTGTCCCTCAGCTGAAGCTATTATTTCTTCACCATTCAACAATTTAGCAGTATTTGTAAATGTTTTCTCGACAGCACCGCCTTTATTATCCTTAAAGGATTCCTGCATAAAATCAGTCTCAGGCTTTGTCTGATAAGTAATAGTAGTATTATTTAATGTTAAAGAAGCATCTATATGATAGCTTAATTCCCTGTTATCGCTATCGTAGCTGAGGTTATCTGCTTTAGAATCATTAACTTTAAAAGAGCCATCGACCAAAGACTGACCTTCAGAAAATGTATCTTTGAAATCATAACCGTCTTCATAAATTGCAGGATTAATGTCATCATTTTTTATATTAACAGTCCACTTGATCACATTATCATTTTTGTCATATTCTCCACTTTTAGTAATAGTTGGAGGAACTTTTTTGTTATTAGCAATGATAAGTGAATATTCTGTTCCATCGATTGTAAATGAATACTCTTCGCTGTCCTTTATGCTTTCATTATTTGCATCAAGACTGGCAGACCAGGAAAAACAGGCATTTTTTACAATCCTGTCTTCTGTATTGTCGGAAATTTTTACTATGATTGAATTATCAGAAAAACTTACCTTGGCAAATTCCTGGCTTACACCATCTTCATCATCAGCAGAAATTATAATCTCACTGGTTGGAATTTCAAGTCCGTTTGGATCAAATGCTATGCTAAATTCATTACCATTTTTTACATATGGTATATCTTTTTGATCTAACTCATAATCTTCTTCTGCAATATTTACTCCAATTTCAGATTGCAGATAATATTTGAATTCTATCGTATCTCCAAGTTTAATCTCAGGTTTGTCTCCTGTTACAGCATTACCATTTACTGTAATATCTACATAATCGAATATGGATTTATTGTTTACATGAATTTCAGAACTCGAAACCTTACTTTCAGAAATCATTTCTTCATCTAAATAATCAGCAAACAAAGATGTAATATCTACTGTTTTAGTAGTTAAAGTCTTGCTCTCTGTGAGCTTTACTTCATCATCTTTTGAAGCATCCTTAGATTCAACTTCAGACTCATCTCCCAGATCAGTCTTTGTTTCATCCTTGGATTCATCTACTATATCACCCTCTTTTTCATCTTTGGATTCATCTATTTGATCAGCCTCATTTTTTCCCTTGGATTCATCATTTAATTCATCTTTATTTTCATTTGTGGACTCATCTTCATTTTCTTCATCAGTCGAATCCTCTTCATCAATATCATTTACGCTAAATGTCTCATTAGTATCCTCGGCATAAGTAACAATGTTACTTCCCAATAAACTAAAACTTAAAACAAGGCATAAACATGCCTTTAAAAACCTGCTTTTCATAAACACATAACCTTTCATCCCACATATGCAAAATAAAATGCATTAAATTGCATACTATCTATTATTATTATGGAAACTTATGTTGAAAAATAAGTGTTTTAATTGTGTAAATTGTGTGAAACAATTCGAAGTATCGTCCACAATTACTTAATCTATGTCTTACAGATGCCACCAAAAAATAATTCAGCAAGCACAAAATGATAGAAAATGAGCAAGAAAAAGACATTTTTATATAACAAATCGTGATAAAATAATTTAGGTGTATAAAAACTATTTTATTTTTGAAGGAGTTACAGGTATGAAATTCTTTATTGACACAGCAAACATTGAAGAAATCAAAAAAGCTAATGACATGGGGGTTATCTGCGGAGTTACAACTAACCCTTCACTTATAGCAAAAGAAGGTCGCGATGTATATGAAGTTGTAAAAGAGATTGCTTCTATCGTTGACGGTCCTATTAGCGGAGAAGTTAAGGCAACAACTACAGATGCTGAAGGCATGATTGCGGAAGGCAGAGAAATTGCAAAACTTCACAAGAACATGGTTGTTAAGATTCCTATGACTGTTGAAGGTCTTAAGGCATGTAAGGTTCTTTCAAGCGAAGGAATCAAGGTAAATATGACACTTATCTTCACAGCTAACCAGGCTCTTCTTTGCGCAAGAGCAGGCGCTGCATTTGTAAGCCCATTCCTTGGAAGACTTGATGACATCAGCGTTCGTGGAACAGACCTCATTTCAGAAGTTGCAGAGATATTCAACATCCACAACATTCAGACAGAGATCATCGCTGCTTCTATCCGTCATCCTATGCATGTAACAGACTGCGCTCTTGCAGGTGCTGACATTGCAACAGTTCCTTACAAGGTTATCGAGCAGATGACTCATCATCCTCTTACAGATGCAGGAATTGAGAAGTTCCAGAAAGACTACCTTGCAGTATTCGGCGAGTGATCATTTCAAATAACATGCAATAAAAAAGTCCGCACACTGGCATTATGGTGTGAGGACTTTTTTTATATTCTCCAAAGCACTAAATATAAGAATTTAAAATTCAAAATTACCATTTATATAAATTTAAAGTATACCCTGCATCATTGGAAAACATTGTATCTTTTTGGGATTGTAGGTGGCCCTCTTCATGAATACTCTT
This sequence comes from Butyrivibrio sp. AE2015, assembly GCF_000420825.1. Classification (GTDB taxonomy): domain Bacteria; phylum Bacillota; class Clostridia; order Lachnospirales; family Lachnospiraceae; genus Butyrivibrio. The sequence goes on from NZ_ATVR01000015.1 coordinate 69,141, forward strand.
CTCTCTTTGCGAAGATGTTATCAGCTTTGTCCAGTTATCATCATACTTTTTTGTCTCATATTTTGCAGAGTAAACAGCGCCATTAGTCAAAACCTTCTTTACTTTCACCTTTTTATAAGGCGCATCGGCCAGATATATATCATAGGGCTCATCACCGTTTACATGTATGGAACATATCTGTCCCGGATCAGTACTCGAAAAGGTCACTCTGAAATCTCTATTAGCCGGATAGTAATCAGATTCCAAAAGCTCATAATCGTCAACTGATCGAACATAGGAATAATGCTGAGAAAACTCATTAAAAAACTCAATTTTCACCTTATCATCGAAAACAATTGATTCCTTTTTATATATTTCCGCAGAAATATCCATGTACCCATCATCACCGAAGCCTAAAACATTCACCTTCATATATCCATCAGGACAATAGATCATCGAATTATCACTATCTTTAAAATTCGTTGCATATTCCTTAAGAGATATGATCTCCGGAAGATCTTCACAAGATTTTTCAGTAATGATGTGGCACCCATCAATCTCTCCACGATAAGGATATTCTGAGTAAATGTAATTATCTACACTTGCCTTTGTATATTCAGCAGGAAATGCCTTTACATGATAATCTGTACTACCTGAATTTTTCTTGGAAAAAGAGCCACTATTTCTAATATAGCTTGTAGTCTGAATTTCATAGTACGGATCATAGTCTACGACAAGCTTTTCAGAGTCAGACAGCTCAAGACTATTTCTAAACAGATCTTCAAAACAGCTGTTTGCGTAAGGCAAGAGCTCATCTGTATATACTTTTCCATCATCATTATTTACATATAAGTTGTGAGACTTAAACTTATAAAAGTACTTCCCTCTGCAAACATTAAGCAGAGGGTTCTTTGATGTAAAACTAAAGACTGATATATGATCGATATCATAAAGAAAAGCAAAAGCCTTATGAGTAATAAGGTAGCTTGCCCCATTTACCCAGGCTTTTGCATCAACTATCAAAACATCTGCGGAATTATATCCCGGCAGACAACCTGTAAGACAACACACTATAGCAAAAGAAGCTATAATGCAGTTAAATTTGTTTCTCCCCTTTTTCATACCTGATCCATTCTGTCAAAGTTAGTGGTGTGTAATCGGATCTTTTGCAAAAACAATTGATCATGTTACAGGGAATGAACCCTTCTGTTTCACTCCCGATAGGAACATATGATGTATTTCTTATCATCTCTATGATCCTCTGCATGAGCATTTCATCTCTCGTTTCATGCACATGGCCATACATCATGTAAGTCTTAGGATCCCCATTATGACGCTTTCTGTACTGGCCTTCATAAAATGGCATTGGATAATGACAACAGATTACTTTCTTTTGAGAATCTGTAATCTCTCTGTAATTATCTATCCATTCAAATCTCCCCAAGTCAAAGTCAGGTTTTCCGATATATTTATCATGGTTCCCAACAATAAGGCAAAGCTTTCCTTTTAGTCTGTGAATAAGTTCATTGGTCTCCTGAACATTTCCAAGTGACAAATCACCTAAAATAACAACAGTGTCCGCATTTGTAACCTTGTCATTCCATTTTTTTATCATGTATTCATTCATTTCGGTTACATCTGTAAAGCCACGCTTGTCCATCTTGGTATTGAGCGCAGCGTGATAAAAATGGCAATCTGCAATATAGTAAATCATCTAAGATCACCACCGTCATCATGCCTCAAAAGGTCTTTGGGCTGATCTGCAGCCGTGGTTGCAAGCTCATCACATCTCTCATTCTCCGGATGTCCATTATGCCCCTTAACCCAGTTCCAGGTTATATTGTGAGGCTTTGTTGCCTCTAGAAGTCTCTTCCAAAGTTCTACATTTTTAACCGGTTTATTACCGGAGGTTTTCCAGCCTTTTTTAATCCAGTTGTCAAGCCAATGATCTGTAAAAGGCTTAAGTACGTACTGTGAATCCGAAGTAACAACTACATCACAGGGTCTATTAAGGCATTCAAGCCCTGATATTACGCCCAAAAGTTCCATTCGATTATTTGTGGTCTTGTCAAATCCGGCGCTGAGCTCTTTTACATGGATAGCGCCTTTGGTATCTACGTACCTTAGTATTGTTCCAAATCCTCCGGGTCCATCCGGGTTTCCCCTGGCAGACCCATCTGAATATAATTCAACTTTCAATTTATTACCTCTAAATTCAAAAAATAAAATCAGTTCCAGTTTCCTGTAGCTAAAAACTTATCTGCAAGAGCCTGCGCATTATCAACGATTTTCTCATCGTATCCTAATACTCCAAGAAGTTTAATAGCATTTCTATTTGTAGCAGGTCCTGACTTCATCTTGTAATCAAAATGAACATCATTGTCAGTTACATCGCCCTCAAAATGATAAATGCCAAGGCTGTCCTTCAATAAAGATGTAAGCTCTATATCATGAGTAGCTGCAAAGCAGGTCACATTTCTTTTTACAAAAGTTTTCAGAATCTCGGTTGATGCTGCAATTCTTTCAATTGTATTAGTACCTCTAAGCACTTCATCTACAAAACAAAGAACTCTGTTGCCTGATTTTGCCGCAGCATCAAGAATTCTCTTGATTGACTTAATCTCTACGATATAGTAGCTGTCGCCTTCAAAAATATTGTCATTAAGCGCCATGGATGAATAAACCTCAAAAAGAGGAGCCTTATACTCTTTTCCGAGAACCGTATGTATAGACTGAGCCAAAACAGTGTTTATTGCGCAGGTTTTAAGAAAAGTGGACTTACCAGATGCGTTTGATCCCGTAATAAGTATTCCTTCTTTTGTGCTTATATCATTGGCTACAGCATTCTGAATAAGCGGATGAATCAGTTCTTTTGCATCATAGAGATCACCTTCAAATGCAGGAATGCAAAAACTACCATTAAAAGACTCCCTAAAACAGGCAATTGATATGTATGCTTCGATTCTGCCTGTAATAGTAAGGATCGTATCAAGATCATCTCTGTGAAGGCTTATCTCTTTATACATCTGATTGAACTTAATAAGATCAATATGGGTAGCAATCCTTATGTAATCAAGAAGAAGTTCAGCCGGGTTGCCGCCTGAATTCATCCTGCTCTGTGACATGAGGATATATGAGCCTTTTGAAAAGCCCTTTAATTCTGAAGCCGCTTTTTTGAGTGCTGAAATGTCATCTTCAAGTTCCGGAATATTCACCTTTTCAAAAAATGATACTGATCTGATAACTCTTAAAATATACCTGTATGAAGCAAGATATGGCTCAATATCACCCTTTACGGCAAAATATCTAATAAGATTTATAACTACAAGTACAACAAAAGCTACAAATCCAATAGAAAAATTGAAAAAACAAACACATATAGAGAGCGCCATCAGAACAAGCATCAAATAATGCTCTCTATTGCTGAATTTACCGGCATCTTTGAGATAATCAATGTAATCATAAATTGAATACCTTATGTTTCTGCCAATCTTAGAAAAAATAAGTTGAAGGCTGATCCTTGCATCTTCATTTTTCTGTAAAAAAGAAACCTTTTTTTCCAAAGAATCAAAATCATCATCAAGAAGAGGTGTCCTTAGCATATGGTAAAGGTACTCCTCTCCTGTAGCGCTAAGGCAGTAATTCATCCTGGCAAATACACCATCCATATTAAGGTCATTCCAGGTAGTATCATCAATCTGATAATCTGCTGAGTGATTTTTATAATACCCTTGCAGATGATCAAGGTCATCTTGTTTGTAGTTTCGTTTTGGTGCTTCTCCAAAGTTCTTTTTTAATCTGGTTAATAGAGTTTTTTCAGCTCTTTTACTGTCTCTAAGTCCTAGCAGATAAGCAATCAGTGATATGCCTACAAGGACAGATAAAAAAATTATGCTCTCCATAGATGTATGTGTTTTCCTTTATATTACTTGAATTTTTTGATTGATTCTGTAACTAGTTTTGTAAATAAAGGAGCTGCCTTGTCAGCTGCTTCCTGAACTTCCTTGTGTGAAAGAGGAGTCTCTGAAAGTCCTGCAGCAAGATTGCTGATGCAGGATACGCCACATACCTTAAGGCCCATATGATTAGCTGCGATTGCTTCATTGACAGTGCTCATACCAACTGCCGATATTCCAAGCTTCTGAAGAAGTCTGATCTCTGCAGGTGATTCATATGAAGGACCTGTAAGCTGGCAATATACGCCCTCTTTAAGCTCTATGCCATTTTCTTTTGCTGTATTTCTGATGATATCCTGAAGGTCCTTTTTGTAAACTTCAGACATATCAGGGAATCTTGCTCCGAGCTCATCAAGATTAGGTCCGATAAGCGGATTAGGAGCAAACATAGAAACATGATCTGTAATAAGCATCAGATCACCTGCATTAAAGCCTTCTCCAAGGCCGCCTGCAGCATTTGTCAGGAACAGGATCTTTGCTCCAAGAAGCCCCATAAGTCTTGCAGGAAGAACAACATCATGAACATCGTATCCCTCATAAAAGTGAACACGTCCCTTCATGCATACGATCTTAACATCTCCAAGATAGCCAAAAATGAACTTACCTGCATGTCCGGGAACTGTAGAAACAGGGAATCCCGGAATATCTTTATATTCAATCTCTGTTTCAATCTTTATATTATCTGCAAATCCGCCAAGTCCAGAGCCAAGTACAAGTGCTACATCCGGAACAAAATCTGTCTTCTTTCTAACAGCTTCTTTGCAAGCTAATAATTTTTCATAACTCATAGTTTTGTCACCTCTTACTTTCTTTTTCAAACACTAGATAAAGTATAGCATATAACGCCTTTATTCGGTATCAGGTAAAAAGCTGCACAAAGTCCCCTTAACAACGGGCTGCATTGTTGTCTTTACGGCCTCATTGAGGATTCCCTTCATACCGCCCTTTAAAAATCTGCTATAGATCATACCTGTCATTCCGCCAAAGGTATCAGGAGCCAGATTATCAAGGGTTGTCATAAGCATATCAGTGCCAGGAATTTCATGAAACCTTATCTCAATAGAGCCCGGAACTGATGGATGTATAAAGGTTCCCTTCCTGTCCACCCTGTCTACAGCATCATCTTCAAAGTAAATATTCATAACTCTGGTGCATGCTTCCTCAAGAAAATAGATCTCATTCCTAAGAACCAGTCTGTTATATTCATCTCTTTTACATGCAGAAGAAAGAGATACGATATACTTCTCACCATGCATGTTAATTACACTTTTATATCTGCGACCGCCAAATCCGCACCTTAAGCTAAATATGGTTTCACCCTCATAAACTTCAATATAAAAAGAATTATTGTTTCCCTTCCTGAAACCAATCTTATGGATACCATCAGTAAAATTGTTGTGAACTATCTGCATCATCAAAGGAAACAGACCAATACCTTTGATATCAAGGTCATAGGTTTTCCCATCAAGCTTTGAAAGCCATCTGTCTATCAGGATATTTTCGCTGACATTGTTATAGGAATAAAGAGATGGTTTAAATGCTCCCCTCTTTGAATTCACCAAAACTTCAGTCTTTTTAGGGCGGCCCTTTGTCATAGCGATACTTTTTCTCTTGTAGCCACCATTTAAGATCTGCGGAAAATCTACCGTTCTTCCGCTGACTGATCTGCAAATTGCCTTAAGTTCAGACAAAGCTGCAAAGTTTTCCGGAAGCGGATGATCAGAAACATCAGTAAGTTCTTTCATATGGTTTCTAATTGTAACGGCCATGAGACTTGTCTGGAAAACATCGCTGTTTCCGGCATTAGTCACAACAACCATATCAAGATCAGGATATACAAATACGTTCTGCCCAAGCATTCCGTTAAAGGCATAGGAACCTGGTCTGTCATCATTTATCCAGAGCTGATATCCATAGTGCTCATTGTCATCTTTGCCTGTTTCTATTTGCCAGGCAGTTGACCTTTCCACCCACTTTTCAGGAATTATCTGCTGGCCGTTCCACTTACCCTTTTGAAGATACATAACTCCGAGTTTTGCCATGTCTTCAGTACGCATAAAAAGTCCCCAGCCACCTTTTGTTATGCTTTGAGGACAGCTTTCCCAAAAAACTCTCTTTATGCCCATTGGCTCAAATATTCTTTCCTTACAGAACTCAAAAAGTGATTTCCCTGTAATTTCGGTTACAATAGCCGATAGCATATAGGTATTCATGCTATTGTACTCAAAAGCTGTTCCGGGCTCAAATTTAAAGCCTGAGCTTAAAAACTCTTTTCTCCAGTCATTGCCACTAATTGAACCAGCCTCATTAAATTCAACACCGCTCGACATATTAAGGAGATTTTCTACAGTTACATTCTTTTTAAGAAATCCAAGAGGTCCCATCCTTGTGCTGAATATATCATTGAGTTTATCGTCAGTACTTAGCTTTCCATCTTCAACCAAAAGGCCTATCGCCATTCCAACAATACTTTTGCACATGGAATATGAAACATGCCAGATATCCATCTCATATGGTTCAAAAGCACATTCCGCTACAACGAATCCGTGCCTTACGAACATGAGCTTATGCATATTGCACTCTTTGTTCTCAGATAGGAATCTTATAAGTTCCGTAAAAAAAGCAGAACTCAAACCTTGAGATTCTGGTGTTTTTCTTACAAGGAACTGTTCACCCAAAACCGATGAATTTATGAATTCCGGTTTTTGAGGAGCATAATCAACCTTGCTGATCTCCCCGGTTTCCCTGGTCATCAGCTTCACTAGAAGTTCTCCAACGTCAAGTCCTGCTCTCGCCATATATTTAATTACCTCACTTATCTATTTTCATAGCCCTCATAGAGTTGAGGATTGCAAGCACTGCAACTCCTACATCTCCAAAAACAGCCAGCCACATGGAAGCAATTCCAAGGGCTCCAAGGATAAGTATCAACACTTTTACAAATAAAGCAAAAACAATGTTTTCTTTTACAATTCTGATGGTCTTGCGTGCAATCTTTATGACTGATGAAATCTTGCGGATATCATCGTCCATTATAACAATATCAGCTGCTTCAATCGCTGCATCACTTCCAAGAGAGCCCATTGCAATACCAACATCTGCTCGCATAAGAACAGGAGCATCATTGATACCATCTCCAACGAAGGCTAAATTACTTTTATTATCCGCTTCATCAAGCATTTTTTCAACCCTGTCGACCTTGTCAGCAGGTAAAAGCTCTGAGTGTATCTCATCGATTCCAACCTGAGCAGCAACATAATCTGCTGTATACTTTCTATCTCCTGTCAGCATGATCGTTTTCTTAACTCCGACCTTCTTCATTGCCATAATAGCTTCTTTTGCCTCAGGCTTAATAACGTCAGATATTACGATAGAACCAATGAACTTTCCTCCGAGAGAGGCATATACTACAGTTCCATATTCATTTGGAGCCATAAACGGTATTTTTTTATCTTCTAAAAGCTTTGCATTTCCAAGAAGCAGTTCCTTTCCTTCATAAACTGCTGATATTCCATGTCCTGCAATTTCTTTTGCATTGGCATTTGATGCGTCAATTGTAGCGCCTGAAAATTTCTCTTTATATGCAGCAAGGATTGACCTGGCGATTGGATGATTAGAAACGCTCTCACCAATCGCAGCAATCTTTAAAAGCTCATCCTCTGATACACCGTTAAAAGGATTTACGCTTGCAACTTTAAATTCTCCAAGAGTCAGTGTTCCTGTCTTATCGAAAACAACTCTGTCTATGAGAGAAGCAGCTTCAAGGAAATTACTTCCCTTAACAAGTACTCCAATCTTAGATGCTGCACCAATTCCTCCAAAAAAGCCAAGAGGAACAGAAATAACTAAAGCACAAGGACATGAAACAATAAGGAATACGCAGGCTCTTCTTATGCTGTCTGAAAAAGCCATCTGTCCGAGAATAGGCGGAAGAATTGCAAGAATCACTGCACCTATTGTTACTACAGGCGTATAATAGCGGGCAAATCTTGTTATAAAGTTCTCCATTCTTGACTTTTTATTGCTCGCATTCTCAACAAGCTCCAGGATTTTGGCAACGGTTGAATCTTCGTAAGCCTTTGTTGCCTGAACTTTAAGTACCCCCTCGCCGTTAACACAGCCGCTTATGATTTCGTCACCCACTACGACTTTTCTCGGCACTGATTCACCTGTAAGTGCTGCAGTATCAATGAAGGACTCTCCCTCTAAGACAATGGCATCAACAGGGATCTTTTCACCTGCTTTTATAAGGAGTGTATCTCCAACACTAACTTCTTCCGGATCAACTTCATCAGTCTGTCCATCTTCCCTGACGATCACAGCATACTCAGGCGCAATACTCATCATATCTGTGATAGATTGTCTTGACTTGCCTACAGCAACACTCTGGAAAAGCTCACCTACCTGGTAAAAGAGCATAACTGCCAAAGCTTCTGAGTACTCTCTGATTCCAAATGCACCGAATGTTGCGATCATCATAAGGAAATTCTCGTCAAAAACCTGGCCATGACTGATATTTATAAAGGCTTTTCTGATAACATCATATCCGATGATAATATATGGGATCAGATAAACAAAAAATATGATGATCTCAGGAATGTTATCCAAAAGTCCTGTCTTATCAGCAATAAGCAATATAATAAAAAGAGCAAGCACTATTAGTATTCTGTTTCTGGTCTTCTTTTGTTTTTTTGTCATAATCACTACCTGCCATTTCTAAAGAAAAACTCTTATTAAAAAAATGGAGCCATATTGCTATGACTCCTTATACCCTTAAGCGGTCTCAATCTCACAATCAGGCTCAACTTTCTTACAGGCTTTGATTGCTTCATCAAGAACCTTTTCATATACATCATCTGCAGCTTCAAGCATGAATTTCTGAGTCATAAAATTAACTCTGGCATTTACTACTCCATCAATCTTTTTAACTGCATCTTCCATCTTTGCTGCGCAGTTTGCACAATCAACTTCACATTTATATGTTTTCTTCATAATTTAACCCCTTTCGCCATTTGGCTTATTATTTTCAATCATTCCTCAATATGATTAAGTCCCTGATCGATAATTGTTCTCACATGATCATCGGCAAGAAAATATATAACCGACTTACCTTCACGTCTGTTTCCAACGAGCTTACTCTGCTTAAGAATCCTAAGCTGATGGGATATGGCAGATTGTGTCATATTAAGAGTATCTGCAATATCACAAACGCACATCTCTTCTTCAAACAAGGCAAACAATATCTTTATTCTGGTAGAATCGCCAAAAACCTTAAAAAGCTCAGCCAGATCATATAATTCATCCTCGTCTGGCATTTTTCTCTTGGCTTTATTGGTGACATGAATATGTACATGGTGTTCTTCACAACACTCTACATCTGTAACTGCCACAATGCGCCTCCTTTCGAATATCTATAAAAATGAATTGATTTTAACTTCAATGATCATATGAATAATTGTTCATATGTTTAATATAAAACCCCTTCCCCCATTTGTCAACAACTATTATTTCAAAAAAAACTCCGCCAGCCTTTTAAAAAGCTGACGGAGTCATGATCTCTAATATAAAACTTATTTAATTATTGTAATATCACCTCTTGGAGAAGCATATGAACTTCCGATAACACCATGAAGCTCAGTCTTGATATAATCAATAAGTGCCTCATCAACCGGAATTCCAGTATCAAAGCTTGTTCCTGAACTACTGAAGCAATAATATGTATCTCCACCTACAGAAATGAAGTTGTTTGTTACAACAGCATATGTATCTGTCTTGGAGAATGGCTGTCCATTTATACTCTCAATTGTTACTCTGTTTATGCTGCTTGGCTTGTGATAAGTTGAGTCTGGATAAATAGGACCTGCTGCAAAGGACTTGGTTGTATTGATCGTAAATTTAATTCCACTAGTCTGAGGGAAACCTCCAACAGGCTCTGGTGTGCAGAATGTTGAAGCTTCTAACGCTTCAAGGAGCTGTTCTCCTGTAACATATACTACAGTTACTGTATTTCCGAACGGAAGAACTGCATTCACATCCTTCTTTGAAACATTGCCGGCACTAATAGGAGCTCTTAAACCACCACCATTTGTAAGTGCGATGACATGTGCAGGATCAACTGATACTGAACCTTCATTCTTAAGAATTGTCCAAAGGATAGCATCTGATACAAGATTTCCCATGTTTGTTTCTTCTGTTCTGTTGCCTGGTGCCTTATTACCATTGAGATCAACTTCACTCGTTGCAAATGCTACATTGTACTCATTATCAATTTTCTTAATAATATCTGTAGCAACTGCATTTGTAACTACTTCCGGCTGAAGTTTGTCATAGTTAAGAAGATAACTGTCTTCTACAGACTTACTTGCATTGTCTATCATAACAACACCAAGAGTCTGGAGTTTTGTACCTGTAGATGTAACAGGATCAACAGTGTTTGCTGCCGACATTACTGTATGCGAGTGACCATCGATAACAACATCAATACCCTTTGTCTTTTCATAGAAAATATCACTGCTATTGCCTTCTCTTGCAGCTTCCAGATCAACGCCAAGATGTGTAAGACATATAACAAGGTCTGCCCCCTGTGCCTTGAGCTCATTTACCTGGGCCTGGCCACATGCATAGAGCGCATCCTTTGAAAGGAATGTAAGCCCCTTTACATAAACAGGATTTGACTTAGTCTGTGTCTCAGGAGTAACCACTCCAAAGAAGCCAAGTTTCATACCTGACTTAGTAGTATACATTGCATTTGGTACGAAGATTGAATTGCCATTTTCATCCAATACATTGGCACAGATAGTCTTAAACTTAGCAATCTTTATATCTGCCTTAAGCTGATCTAAGCCATAGTCAAACTCGTGGTTTCCTATTGTAGCAAAATCATAACCGGCAGCATTCATAACAGTAATAGCGTCTGCGCCTTTTGACATATTGACATAAGGCGTTCCCTGTATATAATCTCCGGCATCAACAAGGAGAACTTCTGCCCCTCTTTTTTGGAAATTTTCCTTAACAGATGCAATGTAAGGATAACGTCCAACTGCTCCATGTACATCGTTAGTGTGGAGAATTACTGTCTTGCCGGAAAGATCAGCAGGAACATCGGCAATTGATTTTACCTCAGCAACCACATTCGTTGCTTTTGAAGTAACTGCAGTTACATTAGCCGTAAGAACAAGCGCTAATGCAAGTAGAACTGAAATAGAACCTTTTAGAATACGTTTCATACATAACCCCCTTTGTATAATATTAAAGCGATTAATATTATACTATTATTTGTTGTTTAATGTATACTTTATATGAGTAGTAAGCTATAAATCGTAAGCTATAAATTCGTAAGTGCCCTATCTGTCAACAAAAATATCTATTTCCCAAACAAGAAAGCATTATTGATGTTTGGCTGGATCCTGTCCATGAATGAATACACATCATCCGCATCAACAAAGCCCTCCGGCTTGAACATACTTGCCTTCACGTCATCCATAGTCCAAGTGTATGAGGCATCCATAGCAAATACATCATGCAGGAAGTCATCATATGCCGTGTCCTTGACATCTTGCCTGTTTACACTTGGTAAAGCTTCGATTATCTCCCACTTAAGGGTTGCCATTCTATCCCTGAGTTCGCTTGTCAGCTTATATCTTTCAGCATAGTCGCATCCCTCGTAGCTGATGTTGGCGCCTACATTTGCATAATACTTGTTTTTATCCCGATGTAATGCAATAGGAACAATGTCAGCACCACAGGTTATTGCAAGCTCAACAGCTCCAGCATACAGATGATTCAGAAGAGCATTGGGGCTTACATCCTGCGCCCCCTCAGGATATATCAGGAGATTGCCTCCCTTCTTAAGCAGATCAGCCATCCTTGCTTTGGCTGCTTTTCGATCCTCTTTGTACTGTGTATCAAGCATTATCGCCCCATTTATCTCAAGTAGCGCTCCATCAAAGTTTTTGTATAGTTCCCTTGGGTCACCAACAACCACCCAGCATGGATCATGGATTGTTAAAAGAGACATCTCTGCATCAGCTCCACCAATATGAGTCGCACAGAATATGATTGGCTTTTTTGTTTTTGTACGGGCATCGTTAATAACCGTCAGTCTCTTTCCAGCAATATACTGATCACACCACAGAAGTGGCATAAGTATGCGGTGTGCAACGGAATGAAGCGGGATTCTTTTTACCCCGTCCTCGCCTTCTCTGAATCTTTCAATGCGCTGTCTGCGACAATATTCTTCACAAGCTTTCTGATCTAGCGAAAGCATGTAAATAAATGATTTCAGTGACTCGAACATCTTATGTCCCCCAACATGACCGAACAATGTTTTCTTCTAAAATCCATTTAATTTTGGTTTTAGCTGTTATAGACAAAAGCTCTTTTGTCAAACAAAAATGCATTATTCAAATTAGGAACAAGTAAATTCTGATGAGAAAATACATCAGATGGATCTGTTATATCTTTTGGATGAAACGCTTCTTCCTGTATATCTTCTACAGTAAGTGAGTATTCCGCATTCAATGAAAGTATACTGCTTATGAAATCGTCATATGCTGACCCTGATACATCTCTACGAGATAGCATCGGAAACCGCTCAATAATATCCCACTTTAACGAAGCCATGCAGTTTCTAAGTTCACCTGTAAGAGCAAATCTATCTTCGATCGTATGACCTTCGTAGCTTATATTCTCTCCCAGGGCAATATAGTAGTCATCGTCCTTCCTACATATAGCCATCGGTACAATTTCTGCGCCACAGGTAATTGCCAGTTCAACGGCCCCAGCGTACAGGTGCCCTACAAGTGCATTGGCACTGATATTCTGGACACCTTCTGGAAACAGCAGCAGATTCCCGCCTTTTTTAAGCAGAGCGATCATCTGGGCTTTAGCGGCTCTTCTGTCTTCCTTATGCATCACATCAAGTGGTATCCAGCCATTCATTCTGAGCATCATACCATTGATGTCCTTGTACAGCTCATGTGGATCTCCAAGCACAATCCAGCATGGACTCTTTATTGCAAGAAAAGACATTTCAATATCTACACCACCTATATGAGTAGGACAGAAAATAATAGGACGTGATGTCTTTTTTCTGTCATCTCTGACTACATGCAGTCGTCGACCTGTCAGCCTCATCTCTGCTCTCATAAGTTGCACCAGTATATGATGTGCAAACGAATGTAGTTGCAGATGTTCGACATGTCCTCCATAGGTATGGTAGCGTTCCAATCGCTTTTCGCGGCAGTATATCTCATAGTCTGGTTTTGGCAGAGATAACATATAAATGAATGATCTCAGATCTCGTAAAACATTCATGTTCTAGTCGCTACTCCTAAATAGGCATTTTAGGTTACATAGCCTCTTTTTCCAGGGCTCGGTAGTCCACTTTTCCTCTTGGGGTCCGTGGCAGATCATCAACAAATTCTAGTTCTTCTGGTACCATATATTCGGGTAAATTTTGTACACAAGCTTCCTGGATCTCTTTTTTCGCTTTGCCTTTATCGGCCTTTTCTCCAAGCAGAACAAATGCCTTAGGGTAATATATACGGTTTTTATCTGGAACCCCAACTACGCAACATAACTCCACCGTTTCAAGCGCATCTATTACTTTCTCTATTCGGTCAGGGAACATCTTTGTTACCTGACCATCACGACCTTTTGTCATTATGATTCGTTTAATTCTGCCGGTAACGTATATGATTCCATCAGAGTCAATATATCCCAAGTCTCCCGTATGAAGCCATCTATCACCATCAGAATGTATTCTAACGACGCTGTCAGTGGCCTCCTGATTGTTGAAATACCCCAACATCATTGTAGGCCCATTGAAACATAGTTCCCCCTCTTTTCCATAAGGCAGTTCTTTTCCTGTCTCTGGATCTTCAACACGACAATTGATTTTAACCAGAGGAATTCCCACACTTCCCAATGGATTACACTCAGGAAAAGATTGAGACGCAGCAGCCATAAGTTCTGTGGAGCCCAGGCCCTTACAAAGTTTTGTTTTGGAACCGCAACTTAACAAGTAACGGTTTATCTCATCTTCTTTTTCTTCTGTCATGCCCTCTCCACCGTAGTATATATGCTCAAAGCATGACATATCGGCGCGTTCATTTTTATCCAATGCTGCCATCCAATACGCTGGAATTGAAAGGACTACGGTTGGCTTATACTTGTTTACATAACTTGCAAATCTATCAGCGTCATACTTCGGTAAAAGAACACACTTATAACCTATGCTGAGCATAGCAAGTGTTCCTTCTACAAGACTATAATTGACAAACGGTGGCAAAACCACAAGAGAACATCCATTACGGTCATGCTCAAATCCGCATACAATCTGGTACATAAGAGCATTCAAACTATAATCCGAGCACATTACTCCCTTTGGAGTTCCAGTCGTTCCGCCTGTATGAGAAATAATAGCCATCTCATGGCAGTCTTTTTTGACTTCTCTTACTTCTGTCCCAATCCCCTCTTTTATAAAGTTCTTCCAGCTTTGAAAAACTTTTCCGTCTAGTTTGGGCTTTTTAACCTTCAGATTATATGCAGCTTTCAAATGTAGCGGAAGGGAATCCCCAGGTGATACAACAATAACCTTTTCAACTGTAGATTTTGCTATTTCACTAGAAATGGCATCGAATGCACCATCAAAGATTACAGCAATCCTACCCTTAACCTCATTAAAATAATAAAGAGTCTCTTCTGTTCCCGCCAGCGGGTGGATCATATTTGCTACGGCGCCTATCTTATTAAGAGCATACACACAGTAAAGCGCTTCTGGAATACTAGGAAGGGCAACTGTAACAATCTCTTTTTCTTTGACACCAGCCTTCAGAAAAGCTGCCGCCGTCTTATCTATGTTTTCAAAGAGCTCGCCATATGTAATCTTCCGCCCCATGTAGTTTATGGCGATATCCTTTGGATAGTTTTTGTTGTTCTCATACATGTACTCAAAAATCGTACACTCAGGAAGCTTCGCATTTATAGCTTCTTCACTGTAGTACTTAAGCCATGGCTTATCAATTGATGGATACCCAGTCAGTTCCCCTGTCTGTCTGTCAAGCATTGTCTTTCTCCTCCACACACTTGTCAAATTCTATATCCACTCGTTTTTCATTATGTTTACAAACGATTATTCGTATAAAATTTCTATAAACTCCCTAATAAATATAGCTTAATCATTTAATGATTTCAATTGGATATTCAACGATTGCTCACATCTAGTGTTCCACAAATCTATCAACTCATTTAAAGAGCTGCATTTGGTCGCCAGGTTCCGACACAGGCAATTTTCATTGTGGCATTTTATACGGAGGATATCCTTCTCATACTCATACAAATATGATATTTCTTGGACTAAATACAAAGGAGGAGGATACATGAATAGTATGACAAACTACTGTGCTTTTAGCAAAAACCATAAATGTATCATAGCTTACTACTCATATAAAGACTTAATTTTTTGCAAGCACAGCAGACGAACTGAAAGTGTAGGTATAGTGATGTGAATGATTTATTTTGAAATGATGATAAATGGATATAAATAAACCCACAAAAGACTTGTGTTCTGAATAAGTATGAAACAAGTCTTTTGTGGGTGTTTTATGTCCAATTTATCACATTGAAAAATATCAGAGTGAACAGAGCTATATCTACACTTTCAATTCGTCTGCGTCCGTTTACAATAAAGTATGTTTTATGAAGTTATATTTCATCTATACTGTCAACAATATATGCCTCATCAACTGTTGCAAACTTTCCATTTTCAACAGTAAGTGAAAAAACTGCATATGCAAAGGCCTCACCATCTTCTTCGTCATACTGAGCTACAAAGATCTTTGTAGTACCATCCTGAATGATAGGAAGATTT
>NZ_ATVR01000016.1 GCF_000420825.1 Butyrivibrio sp. AE2015
ACATGTTGTTAGTGATTTTGACTCAGATACCATGTCTTTGCTTAGTAATTCGACATGCTGTGTCAGATTTTTCTCATAATTTCATGCCTTGAATAGAATCGTTTGGCATGAAATCTAGAATTTATTCTATTATTCATGTCTTGTACATCTTTTTCGACATGACGCGAGCATCTTTTTTCTGTACACATGCTTTCTTTTTATAAAACAATCATTGATGTTTAGATGAAAAGGATGATTTGGGCATATAGCGCTAAAAAACTTCCGGCCACCTCTACTGTTCCTATCATCCTCACCGTCGGCTCGCAGGACAAGGAGTTTTCCTCAGGTTCAGTCAATTGTGGCCTACGTAGCCGCAATCTAAAATTTTTAGAGAGTTAAAGAAGTCACTTACGCATATACAAAGAAAGAATATTCTACAGCGATTATTAATTATCGCTCGTTTATATTTTTATTTTGGCGTAGCATTTTTATAAAAAAGTTAGACTTATAGCGTTAATTATTATAGTGAAACGTACGATAAACAGATAAGTAATAGTCTTTTTATTAAGGGTGATTAATGTTCATGACTATTAAATCAGTACTTAATAAAAGAATAGTTGCAATATCTATGTCATTTGTGTTGGCAGCATCTGTCATCAATTTGACATCTTTTGCCAAGCCCGAAAAAGATGATGCTAAGGTCATCAGCAGTTTTTTAGAACTTCCTGAGGGTATCGTTACCCAGCGTCTGTCTGTGGGGGATCCTTTTGAAAAGATAATATTCCCGGATAATCTAATAGCATATGTGGTAAGTGAATGTGGAGAAGCTTCGTCACTTTTATCTTCCGATGAGTCTGCAGTTTCACTTAGCGCTTCAAGTGGAGATTCAGCGGATGCTGCAGCAAGCAGTAGCAGTTCGCTGGATGAGGCCGATGCTGCTGCAAGCGCATCAACTGAAGAAGAGCCTTCCGATGCAGCAACAGCAGGAAGTATGGTCGATGGCAAAACTGATAGCAGTGAAAGTGGATCTTCCCAAAATGAAAATGCCACTGAATCAGATACATCAGCTAAAGACAATACTATAGACGGATCAGGTAGTGAGGAAGAAAAGGAAAGCGAAACCGGAACAGGTAATGCGGGAAATAACAGCGATGGAAATGAAGAAGCAGAGGCTGCCAGTGAAGGGGCAAAAGAAACAGAGCCTGGCACAACGTCAGAAGATACTCCTGGTGGTAATCATGATGGTGAAGACACAAATTCTGGAAATGATCAGGATGAAGAAGATAGTACCGCAGGCAGTGACCAGGTGGATGCAAATACTGACTCCGGAAACGGAGATGAGGAAGACGATGGTAATTCCGGAAATGGTGCTGAAAATTCCGATAACGATCAGGATGACAGCTCAAATAGTGATGGAAACGATAATTCAGGCGATGCTTCAGGTGACAGTGCAAAATTGACGTTCTGGGAGAGACTTTTTGGCAGAATGACAGTTTATGCTGCAGAAGAAGATGATGATGATAAGACATCATCTTACATGGCACCCGGAGATTACAACGAAGACGATACTGAAGACGATATTGATAAAGAGGATGATGAGAGAACTCTTGAAGAAATCTCGATTTCAGGAATAGAGTGGAAGCTTGATGACGCCAAGAGTACTTCTGATGAATTTAGCACGAAGGAACCAGGGGCAGTATTTGTATACTTCCCTGTTATTTCTGATGAATACAGGATTGAGAGTGATTTTCCAACTATAACTGTGTATGTGGATGAGAAAAAAGAAGATGAAGAAGCAGTTTCTTTTGAACAGACCAGTATTATAAATGGCGTTTCAATAACTGTGAAGGCAGCCGAAGGAGTATTTCCGAAAGGTGCCCGCCTTATAGTAAATGCTGTTTCCAAGAATGAAGAAGAGCAGATTTCAGATGCTGTTGAAAAGGGAAGAAGCAGTGAAGTAAAGGTTGCTGTTTCCTATGCCTTTGACATAAAAGTTGTTGATGAGGACGGCGTTGAAATACAGCCGGATACATCAAAGGGAGAAGTCAAGGTTAGTTTTGCCATTGAGGAAGTGACAAATCAAAATCTTGATGCAGAAGTTTACCATGTATCAGAAGAGAGCGGAGATCTTAATGCATCACAGCTTAATGCAGAGACTATAGGAAATGAAGTTACTGTAGAAACTGACGGTTTTTCTTTTTACACTGTAGAGTTCACCTATGGAAAGATTGAATATTCAATTGAAGGCGGTGGAAGAGTATTCCTTTCCGAAATCCTTGAAGCTGTGGGACTTAAAGGAACTGCTACGGATGCAAGATCAAGCAATGAGGACCTGGTAAGTGTAAAAAGAACTGACGAAGGTGAGATATATCTTGTTTCAGAGGCAGAGTTCCATACAGATGAAAAACTAGAGGTTGACATTGATGGTATTACCTATGAGATCCTTATGACTGATGCAATCATAACTGCGGTCGGGGGAACTTTAGAATATGATAATAACTATAATAAATCAGCCAGTGATCTGGTAAAAGAGATTCTTGGCGGCGGAATAGCTGCGACTAACGAGTCAAGAACGGGAACAGTATATACGTTTTCGAATGGACTTGCAGATGTAGGGATAGATGCAGGAATTATTCTTGATACAAGCGGGTATGTTGGTGGTGGAAATGATCCACAGCTTGATTCAATTAAGGACTCTGCTTATAGATATGGCGGACATACGTCCACCTTGGAGTTTTCACTGGTTGCAAATGGGCCTCTTTTGACATTTAATTATGCTTTCGCTTCAGGAGAGTTTAATCAGCAACCAATATATAATGATATATTTGGTCTCTTTGTAAGTGTAAATGGCGGAGCATATGAAAATATTGCACTCATAACAAGAACAGATGGAAACCAGGTTCCTGTCACTATCAATAGCTTAAGAGCAGGTATTGACGGTAACGAGATGAATGGCGGACAAAATACTTCTTTAGGAGGACTTCACAGTCTTTTTACAGAAAAGCAAATTCATATTAATGGCGGTAATATTAACGGAGTCTCTAATGTTTTTACAGCTCAGAAACAGGTTAATGTTGGAGATACAGTAAAAATCAAGCTTGCAATCTGTGATATAACAGATACTTCTGTTAATTCGTATATTTTTATCGAGGCAGGATCTCTTTCTTTCCATGCCCCTGAGTCGGAAATTGGATATATAGATGAAGAACTTAATAACCTTGATCCATCGTCACTTTTTGAAATAACAACTGATGATGGAACAGTTCTTAGTATTACTTCATCAGGAAGCGGAACAATACCACTTATAGGTACTGATGACAACGGAACACCTTATAACATTATTGATACTGCTGTAGCTATAGTAAAAAAAGGTACCGGTGGATACGGAGATTCACCTCCACAGCTGCTGGCTATTCCTCCAAGGCCAATAGCTGAAGATATAGATCCAACTGGTGGAGGAATATCTGCTGATCCTGAGACGGTTTCTGTCATTGTTCCGTCTCCTAATCCTGCAAAGCCTCCACAGAAATATCGGCTTTATGATAAAGATGGCAATGAGATCCCGGGAAGAGACTGGGTTGATGCGCCAACGGATGGGACTCCTTTGACCTTTAGAGGGCTTGATGAAGACACTGATTATATTATAAAGACCTGGATTCCGGCTACAGACAGTAATTTTAAATCCGAAATTTCTGAAGGCACGACTGTGCATACAAGGCTTAATCCTGTGGATCTGCTGAGGATCACTGTCACTGAACCTGATAAAAAGACGATAGTCGCAGATGGTGAGTATCATTCATTTGTTTGCACTTCTGACCCGGCTGATGCAATCCTCAGATATTCAATTGGTGATGATAAGCATTACGGGTACTCTACGCCTATTTTTAAGGACGTTGGTCAGTATACAGTTTACTATCAGGCTGCAAAGGTTGGTTATGTGACTGAGTATGGAAGCATGATAATCACTATATTGCCTCCGGAAAAAGAAACTATTGTAGATCTGGAAAATGACGATGTGGAGAGTTCCATAACATCTGTCACAGCGAGTAAGCTTACTGACTACACGGATGAGCAGTCAGGAGATAAGGTCAGAGTAAGACTTCTTGTAACCCCTAAGAAACCTGAAGATATTGATAGTGGCATTGTAAATAGCGTCACTTCCAAGATAGAAAGCCTTTATGACAGCTCAAATCTTGATAATGTGAAAAAAGAGTTTTTGGATATTGGAGTTACAAGGCGAATCAATGATGAAGATCCTGAGAATATCCATGACCTTGACAGGACAATAGAGATTGAAGTTGGCTTTGATATGACTGATAAAGAGGACTTTAAACTTGTCAGAGAACACGATGGAGAAGTCCTTGCCTTTGCTTCACTTTCAGACAGGCCAACAGATGACTATGTTGATGGCACTGTATATTTTGGTGAAGATGTGATCTGCATCTATTCAAGGTACTTTTCTACATATGTTCTTTCATATGTAGTTCCTGTGGAAGTAGTTCCGGAGCCGGAACCAGAGCCTGAACCAGAACCACAGCCTGAGCCAACGCCAACTCCTACACCGGAGCCACAGCCAGAGCCTAAGCCAGAGCCGAAGCCAGAGCCTAAACCGGAACCAAAGCCTGCACCAGTGCCAACTCCGGAGCCTACACCTGATCCGGAAGTAAAACATGAGGAAGTGGTTTATACTCCGGCCCCAGTGGAAGTGCCAGCGCCTCCTGTGATCATAACTCCGGGAAGAGCCCCTAAGACCAGTGGATTCTATGTTGGAAAGTTTACCGGTGTGTGGATTCTTATCCTTGAGGCAATTATTACAGTTTTACTGGCAGGTATATATATTTACATAGGTGAAAAGAAAAAGGATAAGCTGTGGTACAAGGATGGATGGAAGTCCATATGCCGCGTAGGACTTTTGATAATGGCTGTTTCTTTTATCCTTATATACAGGCTTAACCAGGACTATATAAAGTCTAAGGCTATGTACGATGAAGTAAAGAATGAATATGTCACTACTTCATCAGGAAACGCCGGTAAGATGACAGTTACAAGCGCGGCTGTAAGTAAGACTGTAGCAGAGTCTTTTGGTTATGCGGATGAGCATGTGCTTGTGACGAGTGCGCCAAATGACTGGTGGAATCTTGCTCAGGTCAACGTAAAAGAAATGAGCAAAGACTATGTGGATGTCGTTGGATGGATAATGTTTGAAAACGAGGATATAAGCTATCCTATAGTTTATAGCGGCGATAATACGACTTATCTTGAGACTGCATACAATGGAGAGTGGGCCAATGCCGGAGCGATATTTGTAGATGGTCTTTCAACACCTGATTTTAACGATCCTAATACTCTGATCTATGGCCATAATATGGGTAATCTTACCATGTTTGGTAAACTAAAATTCTATGAGAATGACAAAGAGTATTATGATGAGCACAAATTCTTCCAGATATTTACGAAGGATAAGGTTTACCGCTACCAGATATTTGCCTGCAAACTGATCTCTGACGATCACGAGATCTATTATGCATATGGACAGGATCCAAGGCATTACTGGAGTGCACTCAGTGATATCATCAAGAATGCAGACGTTGAATCAAGTGTTGCACCTCAGAGCCTTGACCATATAGTTACGCTCTCTACCTGTACTTACGATGACTCTATGAGACTGGTAATATGTGCGGCAAGAGTTGATGAGCACTAATTTGTTGGAGGCGGAGCATCTTGCGGAGCCGACGGCATTTCTGAAATGCCTTTAGAACCGGTATCTTGTGGTACCGGTTCTTTTATTGCATTATTATTGGTTTCAGCTGGGGCACCTTCTGTAGTTGGCCTGTTATCTGCAGGAGGAGCATTTTCTGAAGCAACGCTATTTTCTTTGGAAGCTTCATTTAACTGAGATGCATTTTTACTATCAGGTGCTATTTGCAAATCAGGATTGTTGTTGTCTTCGGATGGGATGTCGGGATTTTGCAGGCTCTCGGGATCATCAATTGGGATTTGCTTATCAGTTGTGTTTTCCTCCGGAATCTCGCCTGGAATTTCAGAAGGACCATTTCCGTTACCTTCAGCACCAGAGTACTCTGAGAGTATCTCTTTTACGGGGAGTGACTTATAAACATCTTTAAGTGTTGATAAGTCCTGGCTGTTATCACCGGTAAAAGAATCAGCTTCATTTAGAGGAGTGTTATCAGCTATCTGCTTCATGGCTTCGAGTCTGCCTGTACTCATACCGGAGTTAATGGCTTCCTGCCTTGAAGCTATATCAGATTCAAGGAGGCAAAGACTGATATTGCTATCATCAAAAGCTTCGGATATATCACCAGAAAGATCACTGTAAGAGCGTTCACTTCCGGGGACGACATCAATTAGTATTGAGGCATCGTCACCGAGGAGATAATTGTTTTTCTGCAAAACAGCAACTGTTTCTGATAGTGCATCGGAAAGACTTTTGTTTTTCAGACTATCACTAAGGGCATCAACAACCTCGGCAGCATCGTCATTGAGGGCGGTTACGTTTATTACCCTGTTCAGTCTGTTTAAGGTGTATTCTATGGATGGATTTACATCGACTGTAACATAGGAATAAGCAAGAGCTGTCTCGTACATATAGGAGAGGCCTGCAGCAATGATGATAAGGGCAGCAGCCGCATATGGCAGAAATAAGCTGTACATGCTTTGATGCCTGTTTTTTTTGCCTCTTATATGACAGGTTGTTGGCGAGTCTGCAATGACTGATATTTCCTGACCGACGTCAAAGTTACCGGCTATTTTTCTAAAGCATCCGTCATCGCAAAGAACGGCACATATTCTTTTCTTTTTTTCCATTACAATTGCGTGCATGATCTGTCCCTTTACAAATTTGATGGAGAGTTAGTTATAAACCACATATATTCTGAAAGCTGTGGATAATCACCATTTATTATCAGTGTTGCAGTGATTATGTAGCGTCTGTATCTATCCAGCATTTTTCTTGATATCCGGCTTTTTTCCTCGAGTTCTTTCATTGGAAGAGTTTTTGAACGTTTCATTTTCTGCAACAGTTCTTCTGAAGTTAACATCACCTTTACAGCCTTAGCGCATGCTCTCTTAGTCTTTTCCGTGCAGGGGGAGCATTTTGTCAGATCCATAAAGCTAAAACCATAGTCAGTAAGCTTGCTGCTGATCTCTGCTATCTCATCCTTTACAGTTACCTGATGGTCTATGGAATTTTGCTTTGCGTAAGAAATATCCGCCGATTTTTCCTTAAGTTCAAATGAAATAGGAGACTCCTTGTCCTCATCTATTTCTCCTTCAAAAAGGTAGGGTTCTACGCTAAGCTCGCATTCATGGTGCTTTGCCTTTCTCATATGATCAAGAATCCTTCTCTTTATGACCAGATTTGCAAAACTTGAGAAAGCTCCTTTGGAAATATCGTAAGAATCGATAGCTTCAAGGAAAGCGCTAAGTGCAATGGAGTACTCATCATCACTTTCTGTTATGAATCTTCCCGCACATTTATATGCACAGTATTTTATGTATCCTGTGTTTTTTTCAATAAAAGAATTCAGCTGAGACGGAGAATTTTTTACCTCTATGACTTCTTCGCTAAATGCATTCTTTTCCATAATTAACTCCCGAGTATATTGAATTATTCGAATATGGATGGACAAAGAATGGGGTAGCCCGCCAAAAAAGATTTTTTGAATTTTTTTAATGTGACCCCACTATATTTGTTTGCTTGCAAGAAATATTACTGTGAGGAACTAAAAATAAATTAAAAATGGAGGAATCTATGATGAAAAGAATAATAGGAACAATGACAGCAATAGCTTCGGCGATTATAATGCTTGCGACCGTGCAGGTTACAGCCATGGCAGCACCTCAGGCAAAAGATGCGCAGCCACCTGCTCAGGGAGCGGCACCTGCCCAGGGCGAAGCGCCAAAGGGCGGACAGGCGCCAAAGGATGGTGAGCAGCCACCGGAAATGCCTGATGCATCAGGAACTGCAAGCACCGGTGAAGCCCCTGAAAAACCAGAGGGTGAGGCACCAAAAGAGGGTGAAGCTCCTAAAGAAGAGCCTAAGGATGGCGAAAAGCCTTTAGCAGACGCAGATATGACAACTTTGCTTGAAAATCTTCTTGAGTCGATCGAAGCTCTGGATGATGAAGATGTAAAAGAAAACATTACAGAATTATATGATGCATTTGTAGATGCTCTTGATGCAGAGCAGGCAGCAATAGATGCAGAATCTGATGAAGATACATTAGCTGAAGTTAAGCAGGCTGTTGAAGATGCGAGAGCAGCGCTGCAGAGCGCTTTGGAAGAAGCTGGAATCGATTTTGACCTAGAGCCAAAGACAGGTGATGAAGCGTCAAAGGCTATAGAGGATGGTGAAGAGTTATCAGAAGAAATTGCACCGAAGGATGCAGAGCCTGCCGTAAATGAAGATGGAAGTGCTGATGAATCTGTTGAGAAGACAAGCCCTATCAAGAAGATTGGAAACGCAATAAAGAGCTTTTTTAACAAATTATTCAAGAAGAGCGAATAATTAAGAGTTTATTAAATTGTGCGAAAGACTTTCAAAAAACAGTATTTAGCCGTATAATATAGTGTGGTTGTGTATAGTTTTTTAGCTGTGCAGACCACACTATTTAGGTTTAGTGGTAAATAATGCTTTTTGATAAGGCAAGGTTGGAGGACAGATAATGAGTTTAATACCTTATGTCATTGAACAAACAAGCCGTGGAGAGAGATCTTACGATATTTACTCCAGACTTTTAAAAGAAAGAATCGTATTCCTTGGTGAGGAAGTTAATGCTACATCAGCAAGTATTGTGGTTGCGCAGCTTCTTTTCCTTGAGGCAGAGGATCCTAACAAGGATATCCACATGTACATTAACAGTCCTGGAGGAGAGATCACTTCCGGAATGGCTATCTACGATACAATGCACTACATCAAGTGTGATGTAAGCACAATCTGTATCGGTATGGCTGCCAGCATGGGTGCGTTCCTTCTTGCAGGTGGTGCAAAGGGTAAGAGAATGGCACTTCCTAATGCTGAAGTAATGATCCATCAGCCACTTGGCGGAACACAGGGCCAGGCAACAGAAATCGAGATCGCTGCAAAGCACATCCTCAGAACAAAAGAGAAGATGAACAGAATGCTTGCAGAAAATACAGGAAAGACATATGAGCAGGTTTGCGCAGATACAGAGCGTGACAACTGGCTTTCAGCTCAGGAAGCTCTTGACTACGGTCTTATCGATTCAATCATTGAGAATCGTCCTGTAGAAAAGGAATCTAAGTAATCAAAGGAGATGTTATGGCAGGAAAAAATTCCGGAGAGATCAGGTGCTCTTTTTGTAACAAGACACAGGATCAGGTAAAAAAGTTAATAGCAGGACCTGCAGGAGTATATATTTGTGATGAGTGCGTTGAGATATGCGCAGATATCATAGAGGAAGAGTTCGAGGACGAGCCTGTTGCAGCCAGTGAGAAGAACATCAATCTTCTCAAACCGGTTGAGATCAGAAACTTTCTTGATGAGTATGTAATCGGACAGGATGAAGCTAAAAAGGTTTTAGCAGTTTCTGTTTATAACCATTACAAGAGAGTTCTTGCTCCTAAGAGCGAGGACAAAAACGATGTTGAGCTTCAAAAGAGTAACATCATCATGATCGGACCTACAGGTTCAGGTAAGACATATCTTGCACAGACACTTGCCAAGATCATAAATGTTCCTTTTGCTATTGCTGATGCAACTACCCTTACTGAGGCAGGATATGTTGGTGAAGACGTTGAGAATATTCTTCTTAAACTTATCCAGAATGCTGACTACGATATTGAGAGAGCTCAGTACGGAATTGTTTATATCGATGAGATTGATAAGATCACCAAAAAGAGTGAGAATGTATCTATAACAAGAGATGTTTCAGGTGAAGGTGTACAGCAGGCACTTCTTAAGATCGTAGAAGGTACTGTTGCAAGTGTTCCACCTCAGGGCGGAAGAAAACATCCTCATCAGGAGCTTATCCAGATTGATACAAGCAATATCCTCTTCATCTGCGGCGGTGCATTTGATGGCCTTGATAAGATCGTTGAGGCAAGACTTGACAGAAATTCAATCGGATTTAATGCAGAGATTGCTGATAAGTCAGAAAGAGAGATCGGAGAGGTTCTTAAAGAGGTAACACCTCAGGATCTTGTTAAATTTGGTCTCATTCCTGAGTTTGTAGGACGTGTACCGATTACAGTTACTTTGGAAGGTCTTTCCAAGGAAGCTTTGGTCAAGATTCTTACAAAGCCAAGGAATGCCCTTGTTAAGCAGTATCAGAAACTCTTCGACTTCGATGATGTTAAGCTTACATTCGAGGACGAAGCAGTTCAAAGAATTGCAGAGATGGCTTACGAGAGAGAAACAGGAGCCCGTGGTCTTCGTTCTATTATGGAGAAGACTATGATGGATGTTATGTATCAGATTCCTTCTGATGACACCATCAGCGAGTGCGTTATCACAGATGCTTCTGTAGATGGCACAAGCCAGCCACTCATTGTCCACAAGGACAGCAAGAAATTAAAGCAGGCTAAATAAAAAATAAAAGCTGTGAGAAATGAGAGATCATTTTTCACAGCTTCTTTTTTAGGCTTCGGTTGAAGGAGATGCTTCCGCGAGCAGTTCATCCATAAAATCATAGATTTCCTGTCTGCCTTCTTTGGAGAGGGCTGAGTAAGGGAAAATCTTTATCTCATCAGGAAGACCAAGGCCGTTTCTTAACATATTCAGGTGCTTTTCACGATGAGAAGGTTTGATCTTGTCAGCTTTGGTAGCGATGATGACCGGCTGGAAGCCCTGATGAACGATCCATTTGTACATCTGAACGTCATTGGCCGAAGGTTCATGGCGGATATCGATAAGAAGGAAAACTCTAAGGAGCTGCTTGGATGTGTGGAGGTAGTTTTCAATCATTTTTCCCCACTGCTCCTTAACCTTTTCGGGGACACGAGCAAATCCATATCCCGGGAGGTCTACAAGGTAGAACTCATTGTTTATATTGTAGTAGTTGATTGTCTGAGTTTTTCCGGGTTCCTGTGAAGTTCTGGCATAGTTTTTTCGATTCATTATGCCGTTAATGAGTGAGCTTTTTCCTACATTACTTTTTCCTGCGAAGGCAAATTCTGGGAATGGGTTGTCCGGAAGTGTGCTTGTGATTCCACAAACTGTTTCAAGATTTACATTTTTAATAACCATACTATTCTCTCTATTCTTTGTAATTGATGCTTAACAATAATCATTGATTAAGTTAAAATTTAAGGTGAATGTTAATACATTATAGCATATTCGGAGGCAGAGTATGGAAACACTTAAAAAAATGAAGTTAAATTACGTGATTGAAGCCATCGTGATGATTGCTATAGGTGCTGTTCTTATATTTTGGACAGAAGCAAGCCTTCTCATCATGGCGAGAGCGTTGGCAATTCTGCTGGTAATAGCAGGTGTAATATTTGTATTTAGTTATTTTTTACATAAAGAACGCAGCATAGTAATGTCAGGTGGTTTTGCAATGGGAGTCATTATTGCAGCCGTTGGTGTTTGGATTTTCCTTAAACCTGACGCATTTACAGATTTTATCCCAAAGCTCTTTGGCGTATTTATACTTCTTAGTGGTCTTATGAATCTGGGGCAGACAATCTCCCTTGTAAGCTACAGATATTCACTTTGGTGGATCTCATTGATCCTGGCTGTAGGAACTATCGGTATGGGAGCATTTCTTTTGTTTAATCCTAAGGATGCAAAAGAAATTGCGGTGACTATCATTGGAATATTCCTGGTTTATGATGGAATCACCAATCTTTGGACAATATCAAGAGTCTCCAAGTATGCAAAAAGAGTTAAGCAGGAGATGAATGCTGTTGATGTTGAAGCAGTTGTTGAAGATGTAGATAAAAAGTAATGCCGGAAATTGAGGAATAATAATGACATTTGAACCAATAGAGGTATCGCTTGATGAGGGCTGCATTGATGCTTTCATCAGGCGATATCATTTTAATGACAATGAAAAAGCAGAAATAATAAGAATTTACAGGAAGCTTGCTCCAAGAGTTCACGCTATTTTTCACCATATCATCGAAGAGGATGTAGAGGGAAAAAAGTCTGCACTTGTAGTAGCAAGTCTTGGAAGAGCAATTGATGAGTTTCAGAATAATCTTTTGGAAAAAGGAAATATTCAGGAAGCCTACATAGTTGATTGTCTCGGACTTGATTTTTTATCACTTGCTTATGAAAAAATAGATGAAAAGCTCCATGAGTCTACAGGTCTTTATGCCGGAGGATATCAGTTTGCTGGAAGTGATAGCTTTCCGCTTGAAAGTATCCCTGAAGCCATGAAAAAGCTTGGACAAAAGAAAGTAAGGTATAATGATGCTTTTGTCCTTGTTCCCAAAAAGAGTGTTGTCTTTATGACGCCATTATTTGAAACGAAGCAGGAAAAGCACTCTAAGTGTAGCAGTTGTAGTGCTGAAAAATGTGTATACAGGACAAGTAGCTATTTGGGTGCAATAACTGTGTCAAAAGATGTTGATAGTTCTAAAAAAGATTTGTTGAAAGATATGAGAGAGAATATGGTAATTGATGATAATGAGACTGAAGGCCTGATCCATCTTTACACCGGCGATGGCAAGGGCAAGACTACAGCATCTATCGGACTTGCCGTAAGGGCAGCAGGCTCAGGTAAAAAAGTTGTATTCTCTCAGTTCATGAAAGGAAGAAAAACATCAGAGCTAAACTCTTTTGCTCAGCTACCTAATATCAAAGTCATAAGAAGTGATAAGAACCTCGGCTGGTTCAAAAAGGACTCAGAGGACTCCATAGCTGCATTTACCGGCGAACACAACAGAATACTTACAGAAATAGAAAACCTCGTAAGTAGTGGAGAGTGTGACGTCCTTGTCATGGATGAATCCACCTATCCCTACAACTACGGCATCATCGACAAAGCAAGATTTGAAGCACTTATCACTAATAAACCCGTTTCAATGGAAATAGTTCTCACTGGCAGAAATGCCCCTGACTTCTTCGTTGAACACGCCAATTACATTACAGAGATGAAAAAAATAAGGCACCCTTATGATAGCGGCATTGAAGCACGCAAGGGAATAGAATACTAACAAAAAGAGCCCCATCTGGCTTATACAGCTGCGATGAGGCTCTTTATTTGTGCTATCTTTGTGATTATGAATTTGCTTCACTTAATGTGAAGAAGGACATTTTTTCGTTGAGGGTTTCTGCCATGTCACGGAGATCGTTGGCAGCATTGCTTATAAGGGAGAATGTTGCGTTAAGTTCTTCCATGGAAGCATTTGTTTCCTCTGTTGATGCTGCGTTCTGCTGTGATATTGCAGAGAGCTCTGTGATGATGTCTGAGAATCCAGCCTTAAGCTCGTTGAGTAAGTGGATCTTTTTGGAGATGAGTTTTGTTGAGCTGTCTACGTTGTTTACGTTTTCAACTACTACATCCATGTCATCTTTTGTTGTGTTGAGCTGAGTGTTCTGTTCCTGCATGCTCTTGCCAAGGAGTTCTATTGTCTCAACGTTTTTCTGTGATTCAGCTACTAGTGATTCAACAATCTGCTTGATTGAAACAGCTGCCTCTTTTGACTGCTGTGAGAGATTACCAATCTCTGTAGCAACTACTGAGAATCCTTTGCCGTACTCACCGGCCCTTGCAGCCTCGATAGAAGCATTGAGAGACAGAAGATGAGTCTGCTCAGCAATTGCAGTGATCATATTTGAAGCTTCTGCAATGTTCTTAACTGAATCATTTGTTGTGCGGATCTGGTTGTGGATGTCCTGCATAGAAGACATAACGCCCTGGTTTTTGTCCATAAGGTCGTTAAGTGTTTCAACAGTTCTTTGTGCACCAGACATCATCTCGTTTGCTGCATTTGAAAGATCTTCAATTCTTCCTGTAATCTCATCAATGCTGTCACCCATCTGGTTAGTGTTTGCTACCGAACTTTCCATGCTCTCAGCCTGGGAAGCAGCGCCACGGCTGATATCTTCAACAGCAGCTGTGATCTGCTCAGCAACGTTAGATGCTGATTCAGCAGAAGTAGCAAGCTTTACACCTGAATTTGTAACATCTTCTGAGAGTTTTTTTGTTGCACTGATAACATCTTGCAACTTATCACGAACCATAGCGGAACTTTCTGCAATTACACCAAGCTCGTCCTTACGGTTGAATGTACGATCATTGATGTAGAAAGAAAGTTCACCATCTTCCAGATTCTTAAGTCCAGAAACGATGTCACGTATTGATCTTGTTGATGTGCTTATCAAATAGCGGGCAACACCAAAATTAAATAAAAAGAAACATACAAAAGTTATAACAATAGAACGAAGCGCTGCGTTCATATTTGCTTTTACGATAGTAGTATCACGTCCTGCAAAAACCATACCAACAACAGAACCATCAGAGTTCTTAAGTGGAAGATAGTATGCGTACCAATCCTGACCTGCAATCTCAAAATTTGAAGCAAGATATTCGTTACCGCTATTAAGTACTTCGCTAATTACAGCTTCAGAAGCTTTTGTTCCTTCCATGCGCTGACCTGTAGTTGCGTCTGTAAGAGATGTAACGAAGCGTGTATCGCCATAGAATAATGTATAGTGCATACCGGTTTTCTCATGAAGGGCATCGAGCTGTGCCTGATAAATGTCGTGAACAGCTACGTCACCTTTCATAAGCTGACCGTCTTCTGAAAGTGCCCAATCACCCTGAAACTGATTTGAAACCTCATCATCAAGAAGAACTGCAGCGGCAT
Source organism: Butyrivibrio sp. AE2015 (assembly GCF_000420825.1). Classification (GTDB taxonomy): domain Bacteria; phylum Bacillota; class Clostridia; order Lachnospirales; family Lachnospiraceae; genus Butyrivibrio. The sequence goes on from NZ_ATVR01000016.1 coordinate 14,779, forward strand.
GTAATCCTTCTGAAAAAGATGTGAGATAAGCTTTCTGGATGTTCCTGAATCCAATTATGCCTACACATGCAGCCATAAGCAGTGCAAGCACTGATGCAATAAGTATTATGGTCCGAACCATATTCCTGTTCTTTGTTTTCATTTTTTTCCCTTTCCTCTAACAGCTGCTAAAAAGCAGTAAAATAAGCGCTATATCAAAACTCTTTCCTTTTGATATAAAAAAGCATGGGACGAAAATGTCCCATGCTCCTATTAGTTAAGTAATAACCTACTTAAAGGTACAACTGGCTGACATTTTAAAGTCCCTATAGCTTTGCGCCGCAGGCTTTCGCCTGCTTTGCCAAATGTTAAATTAAAACTAGTGAGGATTATAATGTACCAGCTTACTTAATGCAATATTTATTTTTTGTTTATAAAAAATTTATATACTGTTTTGGACAAATAAAATAATTTACCACTTTAATTTGGCAATATTGCACAAGCGTTAAATTGTACACGCAATTTAGCTTTTAGTGCACTGAAAAGCAAAAAAATGATCATATATTTTGGGCATTTGCAACAAGTTCGCCATTTTCTATGTCAAAAGTGATAGTATCGTGTGGTTTTACTTTATCTTCAAGAATAATCTTGGCAGAGAGTGTTTCAACATATTTTTGTATGTAACGCTTAAGAGGTCTTGCACCATATATAGGATCGTAGGCGTTATCAATTACATAGCTTTTGGCAGCATCTGTGAGCTTTATGCTGATCTCTCTGTCGGACAGTCGTTTATTGAGGTCATCTATTACAAGATCAACGATTCCTCCGATGTTATCCTTGGTGAGAGGCTTAAACATTATTATCTCATCAAGCCTGTTCAGGAACTCTGGTCTAAAGTGAGAGCGGAGGTCTTCCATTGTGGCCTTCTCAGCATCTTCGCTTATTGAACCGTCATCTCTGATACCATCTAGCAGATACTGAGCTCCGATATTTGAAGTCATTATCAGGATAGTATTCTTGAAATCTACAGTTCTTCCCTGTGAATCAGTAATTCTTCCGTCATCAAGCACCTGAAGAAGGATATTGAATACATCAGGGTGAGCTTTTTCTATTTCATCAAAAAGAACTACAGCATAAGGCTTTCTGCGAACTGCCTCTGTAAGCTGACCGCCTTCCTCATAACCAACATATCCTGGAGGCGCTCCTATAAGCCTGGACACGCTGTATTTTTCCATGTATTCGCTCATGTCAATTCTGACCATGTTGTTCTCATCGTCAAACAGTGACTGGGCAAGACTTTTGGCAAGTTCTGTCTTACCAACACCAGTAGGACCAAGGAAGAGGAATGAACCAATTGGCTTACTTGGGTCCTTGATACCGGCCTTAGATCTCATTATGGCCTCGGATACCTTTACTACGGCGTCGTCCTGACCAATTACTCTTTGATGAAGCTCATCAGGGAGGTGAAGGGTCTTGTTTCTCTCACTCTCTGTAAGTTTATTTACAGGTATTCCTGTCCATCTGCTGATGATCCCGGCAATCTCGTCCTCTGAAACTTTTTCGTGTACAAGTGCACCATCGGCCTCTTTTTCCTTGGCTTTTTCCTCAGCCTCTTCTAGCTGTTTTTTAAGAGCAGGAAGCTTTCCATACTGGAGCTCACCGGCTTTTTCGTAGTCGCCATCTCGCTGGGCAATGGCAATCTCTGAATTGATGGTATCAATCTGTTCACGCATTGCTGCAAGTTTATCGACAGCTTCTTTTTCATTAGACCACTGAGCTTTTCTGGTATCAAAGTCTTCTTTAAGTTCAGCAAGCTCTTTTTGCAGATTTGTAAGTCTCTCTTTGCTGAGGGAATCATCTTCCTTTTTAAGGGCAGCCTCTTCAATCTGCATCTGCATGATCTTACGGTTTAGTTCATCGAGCTCAGCGGGCATTGAATCCATCTCAGTCTTGATGAGAGCACAGGCTTCATCTACAAGGTCTATTGCCTTATCCGGTAGAAATCTGTCTGAAATGTACCTATTAGAAAGAACAGCAGCACTAACAAGGGCACTGTCCATGATCTTAACTCCGTGAAAGACTTCATATCTCTCTTTTAATCCACGAAGGATACTGATGGTGTCTTCAACTGTAGGCTCTTCAACCATGACAGGCTGGAAACGTCTCTCAAGAGCGGCATCCTTCTCAATATACTGTCTGTATTCGTTGAGGGTAGTAGCGCCAATGCAGTGGAGCTCGCCTCTTGCAAGCATTGGCTTAAGCATATTACCGGCATCCATGGCACCGTCTGTTTTACCTGCACCTACAATAAGATGAAGTTCATCTATGAAAAGAATTATCTCTCCATCGGAGGCCTTGACGTCCTCAAGGACTGCCTTTAACCTCTCCTCGAATTCTCCTCGATACTTGGCACCGGCTACCAGTGCACCCATATCAAGGGAAAAGATCTTTTTATCCTTAAGAGCAGTTGGCACATCGCCACTTGCAATTCTCTGGGCAAGGGCCTCGACGACTGCAGTCTTGCCGACACCAGGCTCACCGATAAGAACAGGATTGTTCTTGCTCTTTCTGGACAGGATCCTGATCACATTTCGGATTTCTGTGTCTCTTCCTATTACAGGGTCAAGCTTTTGCTTTTTGGCTTTTTCAACAAGCTCTGTCCCGTATTTACTTAAGGTGTCATAGGTTGCCTCAGGGTTGTCAGTTGTGACATTTCTGTTGCCTCGTACCTCTGAAAGCACCTGAAGAAAGCTGTTTCTGTCAATTCCAAATTCTCTGAAGATCTCTTTTACTTCTCTGTTGGGTTTCTTAATAAGAGACATAAACAGGTGCTCGACTGATACGTACTGATCTCCAAGAGCTCTGGCTTCATCCTCAGCAGACAAAAGAGCTTTGTTAAGGTCAGCACCGATGTAGGGCTGTCCGCCGGAAACTTTGGTTCTCTTTTCAATGGCGGAGATTATCCTGTTTAGGAAGGCTTCCTTATCTATGCCCATTTTCTCTATGAGCTTAGAAATAAGGCTGTCCTCAATAGTCATGAGAGAGTACAGAAGGTGTTCCTGTTCAATCTCCTGATTGCCATATTCAATAGCCACTTTTTCGCAGCCATTGACAGCTTCGATAGATTTTTGTGTGAATTTCTGTATATTCATAAAGTTCCCTCCTCATAAAAAAGGATCAATATACATTGTTATTATTGTTCTATTACAACTATAACACAGAAAATGATAATGTCAAATCCTATTTTTATGAATTACCTGGACTGGGGCAGAAATTCTTTAAAAGGCAATAAAAAACAGGGACTGCGATGAGTACAGTCCCTGCTTTTAAGGTGAAGCTATATGAAAGTTAAAAAAGGGTTTCAATTAAGTATTATCTGAGAACAGCGTTCTTTGCTGTTTTTCTTATAACTGTGATTGATGTGAATGCTGCAAGGAGGAGAATCATGATTCTTGCAGAAGTATTTGTTGTGTCTTCGGTTGATGCTCTTCTTGCGCCGAGTACTGCAGCTTCGTTATTTGTATCTCTTGTTGCTCCAAGGACTGCTCCTTCTTCAGTAGCTGCTGCCATTGGTACAGGAGTTTCAGCAATTGTTATAGCTGCTGGAGCAAATGGAGTAACTTCGTCTCCAGTAGTTGTATCAGTATCATCATCAGTTGTGTCTTCGTTTGCAGGTGCCGGAGCTGTTGGAACTACTGGATCAGGTATTATTGGTGTAATTATAGGATCTATTTCAGGAACTGGAGTAACTTCCGGTATAATCACAGGCTCAGGATCAACTACTGGTTCTGGATCAGGAGTAGGAATAATTTCCGGTTCTGCAAGAAGATCCATAAGGCTAATGTGGCTTAAATATGATCTTTTGCTAGGTGCTGCAAGCTTTTCAAGGATGTTTGGCGTATATTCTACAAGGTTTAAAGTTGGCTCTACAGGAACGTTGTAGGTCTTTGCAGTTTTGAGCGGATTCCACTTGTAATAGTAAGTCATGTAAGTATCTGTTGAGTCTGATGGGTACAGCTTTCCATCTTTATAGGTTGAAGTGTGAGTGTCACCGCAATTCCAGCCGTCAGATTTATTATTAGCAGTGTTTTCGAAGTCACTCCATGCTTGGGACCAGTATCCTATACTGTGACTTTCATCAGAATTCATATAAAATGCGCACCAACCCGGCGCTGTGGGTTTAAGCTGTACTCCTGCAGCATAGAATGTTATGATATCATTTTCATCAATTTCAAAATCATATGAATAACTGAATTGCTCTTCATAGGAATAACTGTAATCTTCCTCAAGAGTTGCATGTAAGAAGACATGCTTTAAATAGACTTTAACACTATTGCCGGATGCTGTTTCAGCCTGCTGTACATCATATGATTCGGTTATTTCAAAAATATTCTCTTCTTTTGCATTTTCTTCGACAGAAGTTTTAGCCGGAATGTTATATGCATTATTAATTCTTTCGTTGTACTGCTCTACGGAATCATATCCGGCTGCCTTGATTCTTTCTTCCATTGCAAGGTCTTTTTCATACTGTACAAGAGCTTCTTCGTACTGTGCCTGAAGTCTTTCGTTTTCTTGCTGAATTTCCTTGGCCTTTTCAAGTTCTGCCTGGTTATTAGCTTCTATTTCTTCGTTTCTTTTCTCAGTATCTATAAGCGCCTGCTCATATTCATCATCTACAGCCTTGTTATACTCATCAACCTGCTGATTGTAATTCTCGGCTTCCTGGTTGTACTGGCGGATCTTGTCGTTATCAAGTTCGCCTTCAATCTCAGGCTTTGTAGGTTCTACAGGGGCAAAAGCTGCGCTTTCTGGTGTTCCATTGTTTTCTTCACTCTGTGCATTTTCATTATTTTCTGTCTCATCGCCTAAATTATTGTCATCATTGTTTGATGAGTTATTATCTGTTTCATCGGAATTGCCTGCTTCATCAGACTCGTTTTCTTCGCCTGCGTCATTGTCATTGGTATCGGATTCATTATCGTCTGCTTCATCATTTGAAGCATTTTCTTCGGCGTTCTCGTTATTTTCATTATTATTGTTGTTTTCAGCAGCTTCGTTGTTTTCACCGGCTTCATTATTTTCTCCTGCATCGTTGCTTTCACCGGCATCACCGTTCTCACTGCTGTCGTTTGTTTCTTCTTCATTTTCCTGCTGTTCATCTGCAGCGTAGGAATTAAGACTCATTCCAGCAGCTGATGAAAAAGATACAGCGGCTGAAAGGAAAATGATCATCATGTTCTTTAATTTGTGGTTCCAAAAATTTTTTCTCATCATAACATTCACCCTCACCTTTCGTTTATATGTGCGTTTCACCATTTTGTTAGGGCCATAATAACAAGAGCGCAATCATGAAGATAATCATAATTGCACTCCAAAATGTTTCTTAATCTAATGTTTATGATGGGTTTATTTTCTTTATTCTTTGATTATATTTTGTATTGAATTTTTAGAAAATTATGAAAATTTATTATTGACTTTATCATATATATAGCCGATATTTTTTAGTTTGGATACAATATCTTGTAATTCATCATTTGAAATATCGAGGCCTTCCTGAAGAGCTTCAAGGCTTCCATATTCATCTCGAAGTTTCATATTTATAAAACTAAGCAGCATTACAGGGTCTTTTGGGATCATTATTATTCTCCTTTAACTTATTTGTTCTGTGTTTATTGGAACCTTTTTTACATCATTCAACAGTTTATCATCATGATTTTTTATCATCAAGAATGTGCAATTTACTCAACCCAATATATTGGTAAAAATTTTATAAATTACCCCATTATGTTGAAACGCCCGAAAATAAAGGTGTATAATTATTTTGATATATCATATATTTTTGTGCGGTCATTCGGAAGTACATGATTTTTTTAGTAAATAAAAAGCTAAAAAGGATAGATGTTAAATGCAGACTTGTATTGATATTCATTGTCATGTAATGCCTGGAGTTGATGATGGTTCGCCGGATATGGACACGAGCCTGAAAATGCTGCAGATAGCTGAAAAGGACGGCATTGTGGCCATGATCCTGACACCGCATCATAAGCCTATGCATCATAATGTAAGCCCTGCGCACAACGCATCTTACAAAGATTCTCTTAAAAGCAAAGCCAAAGATCTTGGATTAAAAATAAAGCTTTATTCCGGAAACGAAATATATTACAGCGAAAAGGTTCTTGAAGAACTCGAAGAGGGGAAGATATGTACTCTGGCTGGATCTGATTATGTTCTTGTTGAGTTTCATCCAACCAATCCCTATAAAGCGATTCATAATGCGGTCTATCAGTTATTGGGAGCAGGATATATTCCTATTATTGCCCATGTTGAAAGATACAGCGACATAGTATCGCACCCATCTTATATAGAAGAACTTATAAGTATGGGGTGCTATATCCAGGTAAATGCTTCAAGTGTAATGGGAAAATATGGCTTTGGTATAGCTCATTTTACTAAGAAGATATTAAAAAAGCGTCTGGTTCATTTTGTAGCCACAGATGCCCATGACACCAAAAAAAGAGCCCCCCATTTACAGGATTGCAGAAATTATGTGGATAAGAAAATAGGCGCCGATTATGGTCAAAAGATTTTTTGCGATAATCCATTAAGCGTTTTAAAAAATGAAGTGATATAAACTGTGCAGCTGATAACAAGTATCAGGGGAGATTTAGTGTGAACAAGAGAGATGACATCATCGAAATTAATCTTGGGGAATTGTTTGCAATCCTTTTGGGGAGAGCTTTTGTGATCATAACCGCCGGAATCTTTTTTGCCCTGGCGGGACTGTTCGTCAGCAAATTTGTGCTTCACCCTGTATATGAATCAACCACCAAGATTTATATCCTGAACAAAGAAGAAAATCAGACGGTTACATATTCTGATGTGCAGATATCCACACAGCTCACACAGGACTATGCTGAACTTATAAAGAGCAGATATGTATTGGAAGAGGTTATCCAGAGGCTGAATCTGATAGAGATGGATTATAAAGATCTCTCAGATGTATTAAAGGTTGACACACCATCTGACACCAGAATTGTTGCAATTACAGTAAAAGACGAAGATCCTCTGATGGCAATGAAGATTGCAAACTGCATACGCGAAGTTGCGAGTGAACATATCACAAACGTTATGGATATTGATGCAATCAATGTGGCAGAGACAGCTAATGTTCCCACAGAAAAGGCAAGTCCCAGCGTAGGCAGATGGACAGTTTTTTCGGGATTTATCGGAGCGGTTATAGTAGCGTTTTTTGTAATACTCGGTTATCTTCTTGATGACACAATAAAGAGCAATGACGATGTGGAGAGATATCTTGGACTTAGTACACTGGCGCTTGTTCCACTGACTTTAGAGGAACAGGATAAAAAGAAAAATAAGAAAAAAGCAAAGAAGAAGTAAATGGGGGATTTATGCAGAACGCGAAACTTCATTTTAGCCAGGCAGAAAACAATTATCAGATAAAAGAAGCCTATAAGACTTTGCGAAGCAATATAGAGTTTAGTGGTCAGAATGTGAGGATCATCTCAGTTACAAGCTGTACTCCCGGTGAAGGGAAGACAACGGTGGCCATGGCTCTTGCAAGAGCCTTTGCTGAGGCAGGTAAAAAGACTATTCTTGTGGACGCAGATATGAGAAAGTCAGTTCTTGTCGGAAGATACAGGACAGGTTCGGTAAGGCTTGGACTTACTCATTGTCTCGTTGGAAGAGAAAGGCTTTCAAGTGTTATCTGTGAGACAGATACGCCCAATCTTTATGTTGTATTTAGTGGACCTGTTCCACCGAACCCCAGTGAGCTTTTGGGCGGAAGAATCTTTGAAAAGGTCCTTGAGAATATGAAGCAGGTCTTTGACTATGTAATCATAGACACGCCGCCTCTTGGAAGCGTTATTGATGCGGCGGTTGTCTCAAAACAATGCGATGGCACTGTGATGGTGATCGAGAGCAATTCCATAAGTTATAGGTTTGCCCAGAGGGTAAAAGACCAGCTGGATAAAGCAGGGGCAAAGATTCTTGGAGTTGTGCTCAACAAAGTTGATATCTCAGGAAAAGGTTATTATGGCCACTATGGCAATTACTACGGCAAATATTACGGCAAGTATTATGGCAAATACTATGGAAACGGAGAGGATACAGCTGACAAGCAGGTTCGACCAAAGAAAGCAGAACCGATACCTCCGGATGATGATGATCTTGATGAACTGAACTATCTTGCCGGAGTTACCAGAAAAGACTGATTTTATGGGGAGAAGCATGTGAAAGGAAACATTTTAGGTATTTTTTTTACCATACTAAGCGGGGTATTGATTGCACTTATAGTGCTTGCTTATGGAAGAAGTGACAGGATAGCTCCGGAGTTCAGATTCTCAGCTCTTAATTTGACTTACAATTCCGAGACTACAGACAACGATCTGCTTGAGGGCATAAATGCGTATGATTCCAGAGATGGAGATCTTACGCAGAGAATTGTAGTTGAAAAGGTAGTGCTCAACAGGGATGCCGGAACTGCGGTCGTGTACTATGCTGTTGCGGACTACAGCGGGAATGTGACAAAACAGTCCAGAGTATTTCCGGCAGATATAAAAGATATTGATAACAACGGAGATGCTGTGGATGTTATGGAGGATGGTCTTTTCCCTGATATGTTATCAGGTGGTGAGATAGAAGCTGGCGAAGAAAGTAGTGAGGGGGATTCAGCAACGGGTGCATCAACAGAAAATGAAAACTAGGAGCGATTATAAATGCGAGGAGCAGGAAAAGTTTTTCTCATAATCTGGGCAGTGCTTATGACAGTGACGACCCTTGGTCTTGCCGGATTTGAAGTTATGAGAATACTTGGAAAATCGAATCTTGACTCTAAATCTGCGACATCAACACCAATGATGGCGCAGACGGATATGTCTGTCTCTGAAAGTACAGATGCTTACTGGGAAGAAGACTGGGTGCCATACAATGGAAATGTCTACGATTACAACGATGACATAATAACTTTTTTGATAATGGGAATCGACAAGGACGACGAAACTGTGGTCAAGGTTGCGGAAGGAACTGATGGAGGCCAGGCGGATGCACTGTTTCTTTTGGTATTAAATCCACGTGACCAGTCCATAAAAGTAATTGGTATTAACAGAAACAGCATGACCGATATAGATGTTTACGATGAATATGGAAGGTATATGACCACTGTTATAGCTCAGATCGCGACCCAGCATGGCTTTGGAGACGGCATGGAAGAGAGCTGTAACTATCAGGTCAAAGCTGTTTCAAACATGTTTTATCAGCTTCCGATACATGGTTATGCGGCGATAAACATGAGTGCAATTCCTACTATAAATGATCAGGTCGGAGGGGTAGATGTAACTGTTTTGGAGGACCTTACCAAATGGGACAAATCACTGAAGAAGGGGGCACAGGTTCATTTGGAAGGCGACAGTGCCTTTTACTATGTCAAAGCAAGAGATGTACATGTCTTTGGATCCAATGAAAACAGACTTGAGAGGCAGAGACAGTACCTTGAAGGCTTTATAGATGCTGTAAGAGAAACCACAAAAGAGAATAATAATGCGGCAGTGGAACTTTTTACAGCAATAAACGACAAAATGGTGACTAATATAACTGCAGATGAGATAAGCTATCTGGCACCATATATTTCTTCCTTTAGTTTTAGCTCTGATGACATTATTAGCATAAAGGGCGAAAATGTGAAAAATGGTAAATTTGAAGAGTTTTATGTGGATGATGATGATCTCTACAAAACAATAATAGATGTTTTTTATGAGAAAATTGATGTTGTGGGCTAAATAAATGAATAAAACTAGACGATATATAGATAGGAAAGCTCTTATAAGTCTTTTTTGGATAATCTTTTTTTGGCTACTGCTTGCAGGATGTGGCAAAAAAGAGGAAATTGTCAGTACTTCAGAAGAAGGCGGACCGATCATTGATTTCGAAAAATTAAAAAAAGAGAACGGAGATATATTTGCATGGATATATGTTCCGGGAACACAGATCAATGGGCCGATCCTTCAAAGCGCAGATGGCGATGACAGCTTTTATGCAAACCATAATGTGGCAAAGGAACCGGATGCAAAAGGGTGCTTTTACATAGAAGCCGCTAATATGGCGGATATGTGTGATTTTAATGAAGTTGTCCACGGGGTACCGACGGAGGAACTTAGCAGATTCCTTGACAGAAGCTATTTTGAAGGGCAGCAGTACATACATGTGTATATGGAAGGAAATGCCCTAATTTATTACATTATGGCTGCCTATACAAGAGAGAATACAAGACTTTTGGAACAATATGATTTTTCCTATGCGTCAGGCTGCCAGCAGTTTATCGATGAGATTTATTCCGGCAGGACCATGAGTAAGAATATAAGGTCAGGATGGGAAACAGGCCTTGAGCCAAGCCATTTTCTTTTGACGCTTACATCGGATGACAGTGACAGACAGATTGTGGTAATCGGGTGTCTTGTTGGAGATGCAGCAGGGAAGATTGACAGAGAAATCGACTGGGGAGATCCGGAAGAGGACTTTTCCATAATGGGTTGGAGTAAGCCTTAAAATGGCCAGAGAGCCACAGCTGGAGGAATCCAGATCAGATATAGATGGCTAAGTTGTGTTTTATGAAAGCGTATGGAGGCAAATTATTATGAAGAAAATTCTTGCTCTCACAGTTGCAGGTGTTTTGCTTGCATGTTCATCCTTAAGTGTATGTGCGGCAGACGGTACCACCAATACGGGATCAAATAGCGTGACTACAGATGATCTGATGAAGCAGATTGAAGAGTTGCAGGCAGATCTTGAGAAGGCAATAAAGGACAGTGAAGATAGCTCAAAAGAGCAGATCACGACTCTTCGCGAAAGCGTTGCCACATTGCGAGAAAATGTAGTAACCATGCAGGAAAAGATCCAGAGTCTCAAAGAAGAGATTGCGACACTTGAAGAAAGTGAGAGCGCTAATACAGAAAAAATACAAGAACTGAACGACAAGATGGATGAGTATGAAAAAGCTCTTACAGAATATGAAGAAGAGCTTTTTGTTAATACTGCTCAGCTTGCAAAGCTCACAACTGAGGTTCAGAATCTTGCCAATGCTATCAACGCTGGCGGCGGTTCCGGGTCAGGTTCATCAGGTTCATCGGGTTCATCAGGTAAATCCAAGTCTTCAGGAAGCTATGGAAGCGGCGGTGGCGGAGGTGGAGGAAGTTCTTCATCTGCAAATGATTTCTATAAGAGAAATAATATAATTGGCTATGGCTCTACTATCGTTGGACAGGGCGGACATGTTGAGATCAATGGAGGAAAGAGCAATGTGACATTTGTTCTTACTCCTGCTACAGGCGGACAGCTTACATCAGCTACAGGCTTTTCAGCTGGCCTTGGTGGAGCACTTCTTAATGTAGTAAATACAAGCTCACCTGGAGCTTCATTCAAAACAGCGAAGGTTAACTTCTATGTTAGCGGAGTTAATGTCGGAGATAACATTGCAGTGTACCAGATTCAGGGAAGTAAGTGGGTACAGCTTCCTGTAGTTGAGATTAGAAAAGACCATGTCATTGTTAATATGACCAGACACGGCACAATAGCATTTATAAGAGTTCCTGTTCTTGCATATGTTACTAACTGATAAGAAATAAGCTGTCATTTTTGACCTATGAGGGGGCTAATATATGGCAAAAGCTTCTACAGTGCCGGTAAGGGTTGAACGGGTCCTGGCCGGAAAAAAGATAATTGAGCTTAATTATCAGGAAATCTATGATCATAAGCCCAATATTTACAAGTGGATAAAAAGGGTGTTTGATATTGTCACATCAAGTATTGCGATCATTATCCTCTCGCCTATATTTATACTGACAGCAATTGCCATATTACTTGAGGATGGCGGACCTGTCTTCTTTACGCAGCTGAGATCAGGCAAGGACATGAAGAGCTTCAAGATTTATAAGTTCAGAAGCATGTATAAGAATGCTGAATCCATGTTCGAGAGGATGCAGTCACAAAATGAGCAGACCGGACATGCGTTCAAGATAAAAAATGATCCCAGAGTTACCCATGTGGGGAAGTTCATAAGACGATATTCAATAGATGAGCTGCCACAGCTCTTTAACATCATCAAAGGTGATATGAGTATTGTTGGACCAAGACCTATCCTTACATCTCAGATGGAGGCATGTAACGCTTACGAGAAGCAGCGCACTATCGTAAAACCCGGGCTTACCTGTTACTGGCAGGTATGCGGAAGAGCAAAGATAAAGTGGGATAAATGGGTCGAACTTGATCTTAAGTACATTGAAGATATGAGTATTGCCAAAGATATAGAACTTATCTTCCGTACCTTCCCAGCCATCTTCGGCCAGGACGGAGCGTACTGATTGAATAAGATGCGCCTGCACAGATAGATTTCTGTGCAGGCTTTTTTTCAATCTTCATAATCAACAAAATTCATCTATTATTCTTATCAAATTTACACTATAGACTAACGCAATATCGCATGAGTACAATTAATTCATTGATATTCTTGGGGAGGTCTATATGTTTTGTACATGTCACTATTTTAGCCACGTTTTAAATCACAATACGGAGATTAATGTTGTAATTCCGACTCCTGAAGGAAATGAGCAGATTACTGCTACAGGGAAAGATATGCGTTATGACTATGAGAATGGTCTTCCTGTAGTTTATTTGTTGCATGGAGCTTTTGGGGACAACAGCTCATGGTCAAGGTTTTCAAGCATAGAAAGATACGCTCAGGCACATAACTGCATTGCGGTAATGGCGGGCGTTGAGAATAGTTTTTATCAGGATATGGCGCGCGGAGGCCAGTACTTTACTTATATGACAAAAGAACTGCCGGAGTACATTACACGTATATTCCCAGCGTCAAAGAAAAGAGAAGACACATATGTTGCAGGTCTTTCGATGGGAGGATACGGCGCCTGGTTTTTGGCCCTTTCAAGGCCAGATATGTATTCAAAGGCTGCATCAATGTCAGGAGCTCTTGATATCGTGCGTCTTCATGATGAAGCAGTGGCCGGTAAAGTGGATAACCCATTCCCTTGGGAGGATGCTTTTGGTGAAACAGCTGACCACCTTGAAGGGAGCGACAGAGACCTGTTCGCACTTTTAAAAAGAGATATGGAAAATGGACAGGTTCCGGAGTTGTATCAGTCATGCGGCACAGAAGATTTCTTATACAAACTCAATCAGGGCGTTCATGAAAAACTTGAAAAAATGGGAGTAAAGAGCATTTACAAAGAAGTTCCTGACCATATGCACAATTGGGAATTCTGGGATCTGGAGATCAGGAGCATCCTTGACTGGATGTTTCCGGCATAATTGAAGCAGATTCTAAAAATGCACATTATTATGAAAATGAACTGATGAGCAAAGTGAATTATGAATATTTAAAAGTATTAGGAGCATCCCATGAAAATTTGTAAAAAGTTAAACAGCATAAAAAAGACTGATTACGGATATCTGGCTGAACTTGACAAAGCATACATGAAGATATGTTTTTTAACTGACAGCATTGTCAGAATTAAAGTTTCCTTTGGAGATATTTCAGATGCTGATAAGCCAGAAGGATCATATGTACTTCAGATGACAGGTTGGAATGACAGACTTGACTTTCTTTTCAATGACAGAAAACATGTAACTCCACTTAATGCATCTTTGGAGGAAAAAGAAAATGAGATATGTCTGAAGACTGATTCATTATCTCTTTTGTTGGAAAAGGATCCTCTTGCCATAAAGCTTGTGGATAAAGACGGAGATGCCATTTATGAAGGTGTAAAGGGAAGCCCATTTATAAAAGATGCCAATAACAGAGTGACAGGATACACCAGAATGAATGAAGACGACTGCTTCTATGGTTTTGGTGAAAAGACTGGTCCTATAAATAAAAATAAGGATTTTATCAGAGAAAGAGCCACCGATTGCTGGAGTTACGATCCTGAAAAGTGCGACACCATGTATAAGCACATTCCTTTTTATCTAAGGCTCGACAGACAGACACGGAAGGCGGCGGGACTTTTTTATAACAACTTCCATGAATCAGTATTTAACATGGGAAAAGAAAAGAGCAATTACTGGCCAAGATACACATACTTCCAGGCTGACGGCGGAAATCTTGATCTTTTCATATTCACCGGTCCGTCCATAAAAAATGTGCTTGATGACTATACATCTCTGACGGGAAGACCGGCTCTTTTACCAAAAAGAGCTCTTGGCTATCAGGGGTCATCAATGTACTATTCGGAGCTTGAAAAAGACTCTGACAAGGCGCTTATTGAATTTGTTGAGACTGTCAGAAGAAAGGGATTCCCAATCGATGGATTCCATCTCTCATCCGGATATACATCATATGAAAATAAGAGGTGTGTATTTACCTGGAATAAAGAAAGGTTCCCTGATCCTAAGGGGTATTTTGCAAAGATGAACGAACTTGGGGCTCAGAATGTTCCTAATGTTAAGCCGGGAATTCTTTTAATGCATCCAAAGTTTGATGAGTTCAAAAAGGAAGGCGTTTTTGTCAGAGACAGTGAAAATGATAAAGAACCGGCTGTAGGTTCCTGGTGGGGAGGACCCGGTGCGTTTTGGGACTATACGAGTCCTAAGGGAAGAGAACTCTGGAAAAAATATCTGACAGAAACTGTTATTGATATTGGAACCAATTCTATTTGGGATGATAACTGCGAATATGACAGCCTTTTGGATCACGACAGCAAGTGTGATTATGACGGAGAAGGTGGCAGGATTGGCGAGTTCAAGCCTGTTATGTGTACCATCATGAGCAAGCTTGCCTGTGAAGCGGTAAAAGAGCATGACAAGAGCAAAAGACCTTATGTGGTTTGCCGAAGCGGTAGCAGTGGAATTCAGAAATACGCTCAGAACTGGGTTGGTGATAACTGCACTTCCTGGAGAACAATAAAGCACAATATACCTACACTTTTAGGAGTGGGATTATCAGGCCAGCCTAATACAGGCTGTGATATTGGCGGTTTTGCGGGACCGGCACCTGAAGAAGAGCTCTTTGTCAGATGGGTGCAGCATGGCATATTCCAGCCAAGATTCTCAATTCATTCAGCAAGTAGTGACAATACTGTTACAGAACCGTGGATGTACTCGAGACAGACTGACAGGATAAGAAATGCGATCCTGCTTAGATATCGCATGCTTCCGCATTTCTATTCACTGGAGTATGAAGCACATGTGACCGGTGCGCCAATAATGAGGCCTCTTGTCTATGAGTTCCAGAATGATGAGAATGTCTATGAAGAAAACTTTGAGTTCATGCTTGGAAGAGACCTGCTTGTGGCAAATGTCCTTGATAAGGGGCAGATAGTAAAAGACATTTATCTTCCTGAAGGATGTAAATGGTTTGATCTTGAGAATAACTTTAAATGTTACGAAGGCGGACAGGTGATATCTATACCAGTAAATATAAACTCTATCCCGAGATTTTTGAGAGAGGGTGCAATCCTGCCAGCGGCTCTCAATCAGCCTATGAATGCGGAAAAAGACCCGGTGACGGATTTAAGCCTCACCTTCGTTCCGTATACAGATGGAAAAGAGCATGTCTCAGAGTATGTATATTACGATGATGACGGATGCAGCAATGATTTCGAGGACGGAGTATACAGAAAGACCACTATTACCATGAGTGGCAGCGGTGTCATCGATATTTCATTCAAGGGTGAGGGCACTTATAAGGACACTGTAGAAACAGTGGCAGCTACAGTTGTGTACAAAGAAAAAGCGCCTTTGTGGATATCCTTTGAAGGAAATACGCTGACTCACATTCTGGATAGGGAAAAGTTTGAAGCATCCGACAACTGCTGGTATTACAGCGAGACCTTGAGAGCCGCCATCGTCAAGTTCAGGAACCCAAAGCACGATGCTACGCTTAAGGTTTCATTTGAAGAGTTTGATCTTATTGGGATGTGAGCGATATAAGGATTCAAGTAGATACAAAGCTGTGCTTGCACAAAGCTTTGTATCTATTTGAAGACTGAACGTACATGAGGAAGTAGCACGATAGTGCGGATTCCTCATGTACGTAGGATTGCGGGAACGAAGTGTAGCAATCCGTATATCGCTCTGTATATATATGGTTGTGCAACATGCACATATTATTAGTATGATATCAATATTTTGTGTCTAATATTTACAGAGGTACAAAATAACGATATAATAGGGTATGGTATATTTATACAAAAGCCTGCAATTAAACTTAGGAGGGAAAGAAATGAAAAAGAAAGTTATTTCAATGGTATTGTCAGGAATGATGATCATGTCCCTGGCAGCATGCGGAGAAACAGCCGCAGACACTACTGCACCTGCAGCAGAGGAAACACCAAAGGCTGAGACTCAGACGGCAGAGACTACAGCTACTGAGACAACGGCAACTGAGACTGCTGATGCTTCAGCTGCAGCATATGATCCTGCAACAGCAGGTGATGTAACTGTTGGATTTGGATGGTGGGGCAACCAGGTTCGTGATGAAGTTACAAAGGCTGCATGTGACCACTTCACAGAGCTTTATCCAAATGTTACTTTTAACCTTAATTCTCAGGCATGGAATGACTACTGGGCACAGATGACAAGCTTCTCATCAAGTGATACACTGCCAGATCTTATGCAGCAGGATTACGCATACTTTGAGCAGTGGGTTGAGGCAGGAGACCTTCTTGACTTAACACCTTATGTTGAGAGCGGTGCACTTGATCTTTCAAAGATTCCTGAGAGTATCGTAGACACAGGTAAGAGCGCAAGCGACGGACACATCTACGCTATCTGCGCAGGTATGAACGCTCCGGCTCTTTCATACAACAAGACACTTACAGATGAACTTGGAATCACAGTTCCTGATAACATGACATGGGATCAGTTCGCAGAGATTTCAAAACAGATTTATGACGCAAAGGGAATCGGTGTTGTATGGCACAATTTCAACTCTGAGAACCCAATTGCATACTTTGCTCGTGGCAAGGGCCACAACGCACTCTTTGAAGCAGATGGCGTTACAGTTACAGAAGAAGAGATGACTGAGTTCTATACACGTCTTCAGAACGCTGTAGCTGAAGGATGGCTCTTCGATACAGATAAGTTCGCATCTGTTGACACAGCTACAATTCCTCAGAGCCCACTTGTATATGGTTCAGATCCTAGCGTAAGAAGCTGGTGCTCATTCAACTTCTCAAACCAGTACATGGCATTCTGCGATGCAGCTAAGGCTGATGGAATCGAGCTTGGTATCACAACATGGCCAGAGGACAATGGAGCACAGGCTAACTACCTTAAGCCTTCTCAGTTCTTCTCAATCACAACCGATACTCAGAATCCTGATCTTGCAGTAGCAATCCTTAACTATCTCATCAACGATGTTGATGCCAACACTCTTCTTAGAGCAGAGCGTGGCGTTCCGGCTAACAGTGAAGTAGCTGCAGCTATTGCTGATACAGTATCACAGACAGACTACACATATCCTATCATTGTTTCTTACCTTGATATGGTATCAAAGAATTCAACATCAATCTTCCCTCCACTTCCTGGATATGCAGGAACAGTTAACACAGACGTTATCGAGGGAATCACAAGCAGAGCACTTTCAAAGAATCCTTCAGATACACCTGCAGACCTTGCAAAGGCATTTGTAGAGGGCGCAAATAAGGTAGCAGCTGATTATTGATCTGGGGAATAACAGTTTTACTTTAAGTAATTGAACCAAAGAGAGGCGTTATTTTTATAACTTATAAACTGGCGCCTCTCTTTTTTTACAAACATTACTGGACATCAGGAAGAAAGGGGAGAGTTCTATGGATAAAAAGAAAACCTTCCGCCAATGGATTGGGCAGGAGAAAGTGGCAGGCTATGTGTTCAGTTTGCCGTTTATCATTGGTTTTTTGATGTTCATGCTTATACCGATGATACTATCGCTGTATTTTTCATTTTGTAAGTACGACATTCAAAATCCTGCAAAATTTATTGGCCTTAGGAACTATATCAACATTTTTACCGATGACACATCATTTTGGAAAGCCTTAAGGGTTACCTGTTATTATGCACTTATAGGCACACCGTTAAAGGTTGTTTTCGCTCTTATCATCGCTCTTATTTTGGCAAAAGATACAAAGCTTACAGGTTTTTATCGTGCAGCATACTATCTTCCTTCAATCATTGGCGGATCAGTTGCTGTAGCAATTCTTTGGAGAAGAATGTTCGAACCCACAGGTACTATCAATGCCATTCTTTCAGTTGTGTATCCCGGAATATCCAATTTTAACTGGTTTGGAGAGGGAAGCGCGATCTGGGTTCTCATTATCTTAACTGTCTGGCAGTTTGGATCATCGATGCTTATTTTCCTTTCATCACTTAAGCAGATCAATCGCGAATTGTACGAGGCTGCGGAAGTTGATGGAGCTAACAAGTGGAGACAGTTCTGGAGGATAACACTTCCTCTTTTGACTCCTACTATTTTCTTTAATCTGGTACAGCAGACGATCAACTCGTTCCTTGCTTTCACACAGAGTAAACTTATTACTGATGGTCAGCCAAACGACAGCACATTGTTCTATACACTGTATGTGTACAAAAAAGCATTCCCTAACATGGGAAAGAGCCAGATGGGTTATGCATCAGCTCTTGCATGGATAATGCTCATCATTATTTCCGCTGTAACTGCTCTGTTGTTCTGGAGCCGTAGCAAGTGGGTATATGAAGATTAAGGGAGGCGCTTATTATGAATACGAAAAGAAAGATCTTGGATTTGATCTATCATATACTGGTTCTTTTTGGAGCCTTTGTTATGATCTATCCGCTTTTGTGGATGATCTTCAGCTCTTTTAAACCGACAACTTATGTCCTGCCAACTGCAAAACAGCTTATTCCGTCAGTATGGACACTGGACAACTACAAGACAGGATGGAAGGGATTTATGGGTTACACCTTCGCAACCTTCTTTAAGAATTCCTTCTTTATTTCCATCACATCAACCTTTGGAACTCTGATTTCATCATCACTTGTGGCTTATGCACTTCAGAGACTTGACTTTAAGCTTAAAAAGCCTTTGTTTATTCTGGTGTTGTCCACAATGATGCTTCCACCACAGATTCTGATGATTCCTCAGTACATGTGGTTTAGAAGACTTGGCTGGGTTGGTACTTACTTCCCAATGATCCTGCCATACTTTTTTGCTATTCAGGGATTCTTTGTATACCTTATCATGAATTTTATTCAGGGTGTGCCAAAAGAGCTGGATGAGGCTGCCAAGATCGATGGCTGCTCATTTTACGGAATATACTTCAGAATCATCCTGCCACTTATCGTACCGGCCATGATCACAAGTGCCATCTTCTCATTTATCTGGAGATGGGATGATTACCTTTCAGCTTTGCTGTATGTTACAAAGCCTGAAATGAGACCAATATCACTGGCCTTGAAGCTCTTTAATGACCCATCAGCCGGTTCAGATATCGGTGCGACACTTGCTATGTCAACACTTTCAATCGTTCCTGCAACAATTCTTTTCCTTATATTCCAGAAGTCACTGGTTGAGGGAATTGCAAGCTCAGGTATTAAGGGATGATATCAATAAAAATACGTAAAATAGTGAAATGAATAATAAGAATGATCTCTCGCATAGTGAAATAATGAATATGCGAGAGATTATTAGTTTTCGCTCATAAGGGAAGGGGTAAAAAATATGAGGTATGAAGCAGGAAAAATGAAGGATGTGAACATTGCCTATATTGGTGGCGGTTCACGTGGCTGGGCATGGACCTTTATGACAGACCTTGCTCTGGATGATGAAATTTCAGGAACCATAAGGCTCTATGACCTTGATGAGAAGGCAGCTGAGAATAACGCTGTAATTGGAAATGCTCTTATGGCGCGAAGCGATGCGAAAGGTGACTGGAAGTTTGAAGTAAGGACATCACTTGAAAATGCTCTCACAGGAGCTGACTTTGTGGTTATCTCAATCTTGCCGGGAACCTTTGATGAGATGGAGTCGGATGTGCATCTTCCTGAGAGACTTGGGGTATATCAGTCAGTTGGCGATACAGCAGGCTGCGGCGGAATGATCCGTGCTCTAAGGACTATCCCAATGTTCACTGAGATCGCACAGGCTATAAAGAAATATTCACCGGATGCATGGGTAATTAATTATACTAACCCCATGTCACTTTGCGTGAAGGCTCTTTATGAGGCATATCCTCAGATCAAGGCCTTTGGTTGCTGCCACGAAGTATTTGGTACCCAGAAGGTTTTAAAGACAATTTATGAAAAAGAGACAGGTGAAAAGATCGATGACTGGCATGACGTTTTTGTAAACGTAGTCGGGATCAACCATTTCACATGGTTTACAGAGAGTTCATATAAGGGAATAGATCTTTTCCCTATCTACAGAAGTTATATTGATAAGCATTTTGACACCGGTGTCACATTGGAGAGTGAGAACTGGTTAAATGCAAATTTTGTCTGCAAGCACAGGGTCAAGATGGATCTTTTTAACAGATATGGTCTGATCGCGGCGGCAGGTGACAGACATCTTGCAGAGTTTATGCCGGGCAATGAATATCTAAAAGACCCTGAGACAGTAACCAAGTGGAATTACGCTCTGACAAGCGTTGAATGGAGAAAAAAAGACTTAGAGGACAGGCTTGAAAGAAGTAGGCGCCTTGCAAGTGGCGAGGAAAAAATGGAGCTTAAAGAAACAGGAGAAGAAGGAATCCTTCTCATTAAGGCATTGTGCGGACTTAGCAGGTTTGTAAGTAACGTAAACATTCCAAATTATGCGCTTCAGATTCCTAATCTTCCGGCAAATGCGATTGTCGAGACCAATGCTGTTTTCTCAAGAGATTCCATTAGACCGATCTTTGCCGGTTCCATAAAAGAGGATGTGAAAAAACTCATTGAGCCTCATGTAAAGAATCACGAGAGAATCTACAAGGCTGCTACAACATGCGACAGAGCTCTTGTCTATGAGGCTTTTGAGAATGATCCACAGTTCATCGGCAAGAACTGCTCTGTAGAAGATATTCATAAGCTTGTGGATGATATGATTGAAAATACTAAAGCTTACCTTCCAAAAGAATGGTAAGTAAAAATATATTCTTTTATTAGACATGATCTCCCCTTAGGTAGACGAAAGTTTCCTAAGGGGATTTTTACTATTTTATTGTAATAGTTATGATTGATATAATGTATATATAAGTGTTTTATACTATCAATTCTGTACATTATATGAGGTGGATCAATGGCGGGAAAAGGCGATAATATTTCAGTATTATGGAAACTCATGCAGGCACTGGATGAGGAACAGGTAGAAAACGGCATTTCAGAGGCAATGGAGACGCTGCTTAAAAGTATAGAAGCTGAGTCTGCAGCTGTCTGGATAAAAAATCCAGAAAATAAGCACATATACTGTATCGTGTCAGTTGGAGAGGACAATCTGACAGGGTTTTCTATAGAGTATGGTCAGGGCCTTGTGGGAGAAGCTTGTGACAGCACGGAGATGATAAGTGTTTCTGATGCGGCAAATGACGAGAGATTCCCTGCAGGTAAAGATGAGATCAGCGGTATTGAAATGAAAAATGTCGTTTTCGTGCCAATGACATTAAGGAAAGAGACAGTTGGCTGCATCGAGATAATAAACAGGACCAAGAGCGGGGAGTTTAGCGACGAAGACAAATATATCATGCATTCTCTTGCAGGACTCATTCCCATGGTGATAGAGGAGAAGGGATATAACTACGCAGCGCAAACAGAAAAGAAGGTAATAATGTCCCTTAGAGGTGTCAAAAAGGACTATCCCTCAGGAATGGATGTTGTTCATATCCTTAAGGGCGTCGATCTTGATGTATACGAAAATGAGCTCTTGGTAATCTTAGGCGAGAGCGGCTGCGGAAAATCTACACTTCTTAACATAATCGGCGGCATGGACAGTCTCACTGAAGGCAGTATAACCGTTGATGGAAATGATTTTTCACACCCCACGGAAAAAGAACTGGTGGATTTCAGAAGAGATTCCATAGGCTTCATTTTTCAGGCCTATAACCTGATGCCTAATCTGACAGCTCTTGAAAATGTAAGGTTTATAGCGGAGATTTGTAAGAATCCGGGAGATCCGGAAGAAGCAATTGCTAAGGTAGGGCTTACAGACAGGGCTGGTAATTACCCTTCTATGATGAGTGGAGGACAACAACAGAGAGTGTCCATCGCAAGGGCTATAGTCAAGAACCCAAGGATAATCCTTGCAGATGAACCTACTGCAGCCCTTGATTTTACAACAGGTCAGGAGGTTTTGGTCCTTATTGAAGATCTCATAGCAAGCAGTAAGACCTCGGTAGTAATGGTCACACATAACGCGGAGATAGCCAAGATGGCAAACAGGGTTGTCAGGGTGAGAAATGGAAAGATCTCAAGTATACGCATCAATTCGTGGCCTATGAAAGCGGCAGACATTGTCTGGTGATGGTGATTTATGAAAAAGACATTTTTGACAGATGCCCTAAGGAATATCCAAAAAAGAATAGTCTCATGGCTGTCAATAGTCGCAATAGTGCTTATCGGTACCAGCGTCATATTGGGGCTTAGGTTTACTTTTACGTCTCTTTCTTCTGTGGGAGAGAGGTATATTACCGAGCATAACTATAAAGACCTGAATATAGCCTGCAGCATGGGGGTCACTGAAAAAGAAGTGGAAGATATACGTTCTATTGAGGGAGTGGCGGATGCTGAAGGAGTAGTTGTTTTTACGGGCCAACTTGGATTTTCAGGGAAAAACATTGGTGCGCTGATCATCTCAGTAACTGAGAGAATCAGTGTGCCTTACGCTGTAGAAGGCAATTTACCCAAAGAAAATGGTCAGTGCGCCATAAATCCCGAACTTGCGGATAAGCTGGGCGTAAGCATCGGAGATACCATAACTATCGTGGTTTCTGCAGCCCGTATTGACAATGTACTTACGGAAAAGAAGTTTACTGTTACAGGAATAGCCGGACATCCGGATTACATGGAGTCTGGAAGAATGGATTATTGCCTTCTTCCAATCAGCTCTTTTGACACATCAGGGAGTGCTTTTGATTACACAGCTGTTTATGCCAAGGCGGAGACCCCAAAGGGAGCCATATTCTCAGACAAAAGATATAATGACGCCGTGAAAGCGGTCTATGACAACATCCAGGCAAGAATTGAAGGAATGACAATAGAAAAGAAAAATACTCTTGCCAATGATCTTGATAGTGAATATAAAAAAGCTGAGGACAAGGCAAATACAGAGCTTTCAAAAGCAAAAAAGCAGATCGATGATGCCCAGAAGGAATTTGATGAGAAAATAGGGGAAGCATCCCAAAAACTTGAGGATGGAAAAAAAGAGTATGAAGATGGCGAGGCAAAAGCTGAAAGGGAGCTTAGCGCAGCTGCCAAGCAGATAAAGGATGGTGAGGAGGAATACAACACTAAGATAGCCGATGGGCAAAGGCAGCTTGAAGAAGCAGAAAAGAAAATGGAGGATGAGCTGTCTTACAATAAATGGAGGTTGTTTGACGGATTCCTGCAGCTTGATGAGGCGGAAAAAACACTCAAAGAAAAGGAAGAGGAGTATAACGCGGGAAGAGAAAAACTCATCAGAGGCAAGGAAGAGCTTGACAAGGGCTGGGAAGAGTATAACAGCGGTATCAGCAGGATTGATGAGGTCCTCGATAGTGAGACAATAGATATTATAATAGAAGGCTGTGAGGGTTATTATGAAGATTCTGAGATAACCGATGAAGATAAAGAGCAGATCAGGGATATTATTGTTCCGGATCTTATAGCTTCAAAGAGTAAAGATGCTCTGGCCAAAGGCTATGCTGTCATGGAGGTATATGATTTTGCTATGGCTGAGGTTGATCCAAAGGTCTTGGAGGTATTTGATAAGATAACTGGTATAAGCGATTTCAGGGCTGGACTTGATAAACTTTCGGAAGGTAAGAAAAAACTGGATGATGGCCAGAGGAAGTATGAAAATGGCCTGGAAGAGCTTGAAGAGGCGAGAAAGCTTCTTGATCAGGGGTGGTACTCTTTGGAGCAGGGAAGAAGAGAGCTGGCTGATGGTCAGGCGGAGCTTGCCAAAAGAGAGCCTGAGGCAAGAAAACAGCTTGCTGATGCCAAGGCAGATTTTGAAGTTCAAAAAGCTGATGGTGCAAAACAGCTTGAGGATGCAAAAAAAACCTATGCCGCCAGGAAAAAAGAAGCTGAGGACCAGCTTGCAGCGGCGAAAGAAGAACTGGATGAAGGTATAAGACAGTTTAACGAACAAAAGGAGAAGGGTGAAAAAGAACTTGCCGAGGCAAGGGAAAAATATGATAAAGCACGTAAAGAGGCGATGGACACTCTTGCCGACGTGAAAAAGCAGATAGATGAGGCCAAAAACAGGGATTGCCAGTGGTTTGTCCAGACAAGGGATGCCAATGTTTATTTTGTGGAATTTAAGTCTAACTGCGTTGTGTTAAAAAAAGTAGGCAGTGTATTCACGCCTATATATGCCGGAATTGTTATTATTGTATGCTTTTTTACCATGGCTATAATCGTGGAGGAGCAGTCCAAGCAGATCGGAACCTGTAAGGCACTTGGAATGTACAAGACAGAGATAAGAAAAAAGTATCTTCTGTTTGGCGTTACAGCAGCGGTTCTTGGCGCTTTAACAGGAATCGGCGGAGGACTTGCTTTTGAAAAAATGATCTGCAATTCATTGAACACTACCTTTGTGTTTAATGTAGAGCATGTATTCAGGATTATGCCTATTATCATAATGCCGGTGGGTGCAGCTATTGTCACAGCTTTTGCGGTGGTGTGGTCGTCGGAAAAAATATTGTCCTGCTCCGCTGTAGGACTTGTAAGCGGCAATGAGCCGGCAAAGAGAGGACGCAGTAAGGCTTGGAAAAACAGTAGAGGAAGCGTTTACTTCAGACTGATCATGAATAATTTCATGATGGATATCGGTCGAGAGACTGTTTCAATCGTCATAATCCTTGTGTGTGTATTTGTTATCGGACTTGGAGGCAGTATAAAATTCGGTCACTACAGTGCTCTTAAGAATCAGGTTGAGAATATAAACAGATATGATCTTACAGTTACACTTTCTGATAATGTCACCGATGAAGAAAGGGCGAAGATTGAAGAAAAAATTCAGGATTTCGACTACATGGAAGTTCGTAAGATAGGAGGAGTTCTTCAGACCGGAAAAGGACAGACTCTTTCAGAAATATATGTGATCTATGATACAGAAAGATTTAAAGAATTCTATAAACTTGAAAACGGGAAAGGCAAAGAAATTGAAGTCTTTGATGATGGTCTTATGGTCACGTTGGAAATGATGGAAAAGAATGGCCTGAAGGACAAAGAGAATGTGACACTAATAACAGATTCTCTTGATATAGCGAAACTTACCATAAATGGCCACTACCTTCTTCATGTGGGAAAAGGTGGTGTAATGACAGCGAAATACTATAAAACTGCCTTTGGTAAAGATCCTGCATTAAATACTTACATGATAAAGGTCAAAGATCAGGATCCGAAAAGCGTAGCTGATATGTTGTCAGAATATGAAGGAATCTCGGCAATACATCTTTCTGATGAGGTGCTTGACCAGAAGGCGGGAATGTCAAGGCTTTATACTATTGTGGTATTTGTTGTGATCGGTTTCTCGGTCATTCTGTCGTTTATGATTCTTTTGAATCTGAGCAATATTCTGGTAGCCCACAGAATGAAAGAGTTACTTACCATGAAAGTAAATGGCTTTTCAAACGCGGAGGTCATAGGATATCTTGTAAGAGAAGTGCTTGTGACAACAGGACTTGGAATAATATTGGGATTATTGGTGGGAATTCCATCCACATATTTTATCCTTCAGGGAGTTGAATCCGAGGGGTTCATGTTCCTTAGAAAGACCTATGTGGCTGCATGGGCGCTGGCAGTTTCCTGTGAAGTAATATTTGCACTGTTAATCTATTCTATATCTTTTAGCAAAATAAAGAAGATTCCGATAACAGATATAACAAAGTACTAAAGAATCGTAGCAGAATTAAAAATCAGGCGGATAAAATGTTTGAGTTTTTTGCTGCAGCTTCTGAGGAGAGGCTTCATGAGTAAAGCAGATGATTTCACCTTTTATGACAGATTCTACAAAACAGTAAGAGCTACGATCGCAAGGATCATCGCGCGAAGGTTTAATTTTTCAGGCGAAACTCTGCCCCAAGGTCTGGGACCGAGATTTATTCTGTGCAATCACAATACTGATGCCGATTTTCTTTTTCTGGTTTCTGTGTCCGAAGAACCTATGGATTTTGTCGCTACCGAGGCCATGATGAGAATAGGTCCCCTGGCAAGATGGGCGGCCAAGACCTTTAAACCTATCCTTCATGATAAGGGGAGTAAGGGAGTTTCCACATTAAAGAGTATTACAGAAAGAATAAGGGCCGGAAGAAGTGTCATGCTTTTTCCTGAAGGAAACAGGTCTTTTGATGGAAAAACATGTGATATTTCCGATGCCATTGGCAAGATTGCCAGGATGACGGGTGCAACTCTGGTAGTATACAGGCTGACAGGAGGGTATCTTACAACTCCAAGGTGGGGCCGGGGCATAAGAAAAGGAAAAATCAGGGGACAAATTGCAAGGATACTGTCTGCTGATGAGCTAAAGACAATGACTGCTTCCGACATTCTAAAAGTTATCAGAGAAGGAATATATACTGATGCCTACAAAGAGCAGGAAACGGAAAGAGTAAGATTTGAGTATTCAGACAGAGCTATGTATCTGGAGACACTTTTATTCTGCTGTCCCTGCTGTAAGAAAATAGGAACTATGCATTCATGGAAAGATAAGCTTATTTGCAGCTGCGGCTATGAACTTACCTTGGATGAGTATGGATATTTAAGTGATGAGAAAAATGAGCCATTTTCTATTACAGATGCCTGCAACCGGCAAAAAAAGCTGCTGGAAGAGCTTTTAGAAGATAAAGAAAAAGAGATATTATGGCAGGATGAGGTTACGGTTTCAAAAGTGACATATGACCACAAAACCCTTGACAGTAAAAAAAGCACTCTTTTAGCCTGTCATGATCATCTCATGATAGGAGAAGAGTGCCTTGAAAAAACTGCAATAAGCAGTGTGGATATAGTTCAGAGAAACAGACTCAGTATCCATGAAAAAAGCAGATCTGAGCACTATGAGATAACCGGGCCTGGTACATTTAATGCGGTCAAGTATCTGCTTTGGTACCAAAAATCTTACTCCTGAAAAGAATCAGGTTTAAAACAATGAATAATCCGGCAAATATCGCCAGGCACATGTATGGTTTAACCGGAGCTACAGTAGCAAGCAGCATTATCGGAAAACCAAAAACAATGGCAGGGAAGTTCTGGTAAACCATGTTGTCTGCAGCCGGAGTCTGAAATTCGTGGTCCACTTCTCTGAGTAATATAGTGCCTGTTCCGGCAGTTCCTGTGAGCATTCCAAACATCATAAGGAACTGCTCTTTTTTGTATTCAGGAAAGAGCTTTTTGGCTACATAGTGGTTGTATATGAAGGTTACAACAAAACCTGCAATTCCAAGAACCAGCAGAACAAACCAGCTGTCTAAGAGGACATTTATCCTTATTGCGGCGATTCCGGAAACCACCATCAGGTCAAAGAAAAAGTTGCTGATCCTGGTCATAAGGAAATCATTTATATATTCTCTGTGTATTATGTGCCTGTCTGTAAGATTTCTTATTATGGCCTTCATAAGTGAAGCAATGATAACACCGAGAAGAAAGTTAAAACCGAAGATTACGGATCGCATTCCCGGTATAAGCATGCTCAGATATTTCATTGCCAAGAAGGTAATAAGATAAGCAGTTGTTGTAAAGGAAAGCTGAATCGTGATCTTATCCATGCTCTCCTGCATAGGGATCTCGTTGCTTCCTTGAATGTCTGAAGCTGAGAGCATATCTGTCTTTGCTGCCAATTCTTCAAGCTGGCCTTTTTTCTTTAGGATGTTCAGATAGATAACTCCTCCGATGCTGGCGCTCAAAAATCCCATGGCTGCAATGGAAAGGCCAAAGCTCTTCCCTCCTGCAAATCCAAATTCAGTTTCATAGATATTGCCGTAATTAAGAGCCTGCCCAGTTCCCTGGCCATAACCAAAAGGAAGAAGAACCCCCGCAGCCTTAAAGAAATTCGGGACAAGCATCGCTGCAGCTATTGAGATACTAAGACCTACAACTCCCTGGAGAAGGTAGGTGGATACAGTGGTGATGCCTGTATTAAATATTTCAGTAAGACGTTTTTTGGAAGTGGCAGCCTTTTGCGATTTAAAGGTTGTGGCGATAAAACCAAGAGCAAGAGAGTGATAGGTTATTATTTCGAGGTTTGACCAGCCATTGGTCCCAAAAAAGTAAGTCTCCAGCATTTCCTGACCAAATATCAGCTTATACAAAACTGATATTAAAAGAAGTATAAGTCCGCCAAGAACAGAAGCCGGAATAAGTGAGTTGTGAAGTGGCTTTATCATGCGCTTTAAGGTATTGGCTGTTATAACTGCTAAAAGCAAAACTGAAACAAGAAGAAAGCCACCCCAAACATTGTAATCAGCAAAATTTTCCATAGTTTTCCACCTTAGATTTTGAGAGCTTTAGATTGTGTTATATTGCCAGTGACTCTTCATTAACCGGTATGAATACAGGGTGCTCCTTTGGTGTTTCGTTTGGCTGGTGGAGAACCATCATAAGTTTTCCGTCAAAGGTTTTAAAGAGCATGCCGTGGCCGCCATCTTTATCAAAGAGAGGTTTCTCATCTATGGTCCAGTTACCATCGATGTTTCCGTTATCGGAGCGGGCAATAGCTTCTGCGTAGCCGCCTTCTGAGATGCTTGCCCAGAGCATGATCAACTCTCCGTTTTCAAGGCGGTGCATGAAGGGACCATCTGTAACATAGCAAATCTCATTGCGAAGTCTGTGCTGCATTCCTTTAACCCATGGCTTTGCCTGGGAAGCTTTGAACAGTGTGACTGGTTCTGATACAGGGTGTGTCAGAT
Source organism: Butyrivibrio sp. AE2015 (assembly GCF_000420825.1). GTDB lineage: Bacteria > Bacillota > Clostridia > Lachnospirales > Lachnospiraceae > Butyrivibrio. Next base: position 43,818 of record NZ_ATVR01000016.1, read on the forward strand.
CATCAGAGAGTTCAACAGAGCAAATCTCCCCATCTGCGAGGTCTACCCACTCATGGCTGAATACCATATATGGCTTTCCTTCAGGGGACAGATAGAAGGTTCCATCAAGGCTGTTCCATTCATCAGGAGTAATTTTCCCGTCGCTGTGAACCTTAAATGGTCCAAGAGGGCTTTCTGATGACAGGATCATGGTGCCTTTTTTATCGAGAGCTTCAGAATTAAATGTCGCAAACATGTAAAAAGTGTTATTGTAAATATGTACTTCAGGAGCCCAGTAGTTTTTGTCAGCCCAGAAATTTTCAGGCTTGTGGAATACTTCAAAAGGGCCGTCCCAATTTACCAGGTCCTTACTGGTATAGCAGTCAAAGCCATCGGCGAGTCCCCAACAGGTCTTGGCTCTTGTTCCGTACATGTAATATGTGTCTTTAAAAGGTAATACAAAGGGATCACGAATGTTGATTTCTTCAAGTGTCATAGTAAAAACCTCGTTTTTGTTTTTCATTTTATCACATGGAAGTTGTAATAGAATTACTATTCTTGACATAAAAACAGAAAAAAATGGAGGAAGGATGTACATAGAAGTATATAAAGGGGAATATGACGGAGTAGCCGTGGGGCGGGTTGCAAGGAATCAGAACTTTACAACAAGCATTTCCTACTATCACAATGAGTACCAGATTCAGTATATCTTTGACGGGGAACCAAAATGGCCCTGTGGGACGGGGTTAGTGGTGCATTTTTTGACAGAGATAAGAATCACAATAAGTTGCCAACACTTATCCACAACAATCTGAGGATGATGTACTGGAACAGTATGACCAGAGAAGAAGCTGACAGGTTTGTCAGTATGCATTTACTTAATGAAAAAGAGTTTTGGACCAATATGCCACTTCCGTCAGTTTCAGTGTCAGATCCTTTATACAGGAATGATACAGAGAATAACTGGAGTGGTCAGCCCCAGGCTCTTACCTTCCAGAGAGCGATCGATGCGATGGAAAACTACGGCTATTATAGTCTGATCCCCAAGCTTGGCCGAAAGCTCTTTGAGGCAATAGGTGACGATTGCATTTTTGTTCAACAGTACGACCCATTTACCATGAAGCCATCTATACACAGCGTTTCCGGAGGCCAGGATGCTTACGGACCTGCCATGCTTTCGGTTTTGGAATATGTGAGCAGGATGTACGGAGTTGTAGTTAAAAGAGATAAACTCATCTGGAGCAGCATAAAAGAAGATGAGGGCTTTTATGAACAGCATATAAATGGACATATTTATAGGATTGAACAGGGACAGAATAAGGCTTATGCTTTTATTGACGGGAAAGAGGCTTTTTCTTTTGACAGAGGAAAACGCATCGAAACGGATATGGAAGGAAAGGAGCATTTAAAAGAAAATGACCTATAATATTCTTGATTATGGAGCAGTAGCCGACGGAAAAACAAAATGTACATCAGCTATTCAGGCGGCAATCGATGCCTGCACCGAAAAAGGCGGAAGAGTTGTGGTACCTGCAGGAACGTTTTTATCAGGCACACTTCGACTCAGGTCCAATGTGGATCTGCATTTGGAGCATGGAGCAGTTCTTTTGTCCAGTCTTGATGAAGCGGATGTTATCGATTATTTCAAGGATGGCGACGAGGACAATGAGGTTGACGGCTGGGAAGGCGGTTGCTTTTTATTTGCGCTTCATGAAAAGAATATTGCGATAACCGGAACGGGAACAATTGATGGTCAGGGAAGGAATGCTTTTTTTGACGATGAAGATCCTGAAACGGCAAAAAATGGGAGCCCTTTAAATGTCAGAGGCTTCAGACCCAGAATGAGCTATCTTGAGGATGTGGAAAACCTCACTGTTACTGATGTTACTTTTTTTGACTCCGCATTCTGGACTCTTCACATGGCGGGTTGCAGGAATGTCAGAATAGAGAACATTGTCATTGACAATGACAAAAGAGGTCCCAATAATGACGGAATAGATCCAGATTGCTGCCAGAACGTTATCATAAAAGGCTGCAGGATAAAAACTGGTGATGACAGCATTGTACTTAAATCCACATCTCCAATGTATAAAAAGTATGGGGATTGCAAGGATATTGTGGTTAACGGATGTCTTTTGTCATCAAATTGTTCGGGAATCAAGATCGGAACAGAGACCTTTGGAGATATTCACGACATAATCATCTCTGATTGTATAGTTCGTGACTGCATCAGGGGAATAGGCATCTGGTCAAGAGATGGCGGCGAAATCTACAACATCGATATCCACCATGTTCGCGGAACAACCAGAAATTTTGTGGATTGCAAGGACAGAAGGACCGGAGTCTGGAACTGGTGGGGTGAAGGTGAACCTCTGGCTATTACTGCGACCAAGAGGGACGGCGTGGACAGGCTCCCGGGAAAAGTCAGGGATATAAACATCGATCACGTTTTTATTACTTGTGAGTCACCGATAATAATGGCCGGAGAAGACTATTCTCCTATCGAAAATATCAGCGTCACTGAGTCAAAATTTGTTTTCAAGAATCAAAGTGGCAAGACAGATCTTATTCTTGATGAGCGTCCATCTGACAGAGGCCGCTATTCTATGAAGATGGGATATACTTTTTTTAGAAATGCAAAAGATATTACGATGGATGCTGAATTTGTCATTGATAAGAGTATGGAAAAGTTTATAGATCAGGATAACGAGACATAAATGCACATTTTTGTGATAAAATAATTTTCAGTCAATACAGCCAGTGGAGGCGTGGGGCTTCCACTGGCTTTTTCTTTTAGGAAGCAGGTGAGTACGCTTGCATAATTGTATTATATATGCGATAAAAGAAATAGTATTGATTGATATTTCAAGATTTTGGCAGCTCTTTTGACAGGATGCTTGTTACTTGCCGGGTGCGGAACTGCAGCTGATAGTGCGGTAACTGAAACTCCTGCCGAGGAGGAAAGTAAGGAAGAGGTTGCGGCAGAGGCATCAACAGATGCTGCAAGTGTTGAGGCTTCCGAAGAAACAGCTCAGGCTGAAGACACATCATACGTCATTGATGGGGGGAATCCGTGGATAAACTCCAATATTAAAGAGAATGTTGTTAATTCAGAAAAACCATCAGAAAAAGACGATCTGAACATGGCGGTAAATTATGACTGGGTCAGAAACACCGAGATCCCTGCAGGATACACCTCTACCGGTACCTTTGTTGAGGTTGGACAGATAATTGACGACAAGGCGTTGGCAACTTTAGAGGATGAAAGCATAGAGGGGCATGATGCTGAACTTGTAAGAGCATTTTACAATGCTTTTCTTGATTGGGATGATCGAAATGCAAAGGGGGTTTCTCCGATTGAACCTTATGTGAAAGACATCGAATCTCTTTCGAGTATAGATGATGTCACAGCATTTGTTACTGATGTTGACAGGTCATTCTTTACACCTGCTTTGGTGGGCGTTGGCAATATTGGAGATCTCACAGATTCAACCAGATATGTGACAGATTTTGACCATACAGGTCTGCTTCTTGGAGATTCTGCAGAGTATAAAGAGTTTAGTACTGTTGGTAAGCTAAAATATGATGCTTATAAAAAACTCTTTTCTAGTATCATGACAAGAATGGGATATACACAGGATGATGCTGATAAGTACTTTGAAGCCTGCATGGCCTATGAGACAGCTCTTGCTGAAAAGGTATATACTTCACTCGAAAATAACGATCCTGCAATTTATGAGAAGATACTAAACTACTACGCTCCCGAGGAAATGGCAGAGCTTGCGCCTAATTTCCCGGTAGATGAGTTTATTAAGTCAAATGGTTTTGATAATGCAGAGCTTTTCCTTGTAACAGAGCCTGAAGCTCTTGCCAAGGTATCTGAACTTTATACAGATGAGAATCTTGAGAACATAAAAGGATACTTCATGGTTCAAACAGTTTTAGGATGTACAGCTTATCTTGACAAGGAGACTTTTGAAGCAAGACTTGATGCCCAGCGTTCAATTTATGGTGCGTCAGGAGCTCTTTCTGATGAAAAATATGCATATGTCTATTTAAATAATGCTTTGCCGGAATCAATGGAAAAGGCATACATGGCTAAGTATGATGTTACAGAGACAAAAAAGACTATAACAAAACTTTGTGAAGATGTGGCCAGTGTCTACAGGGAAATGCTTGAAGGCGAGGAATGGCTCTCTGATGAGACAAAAGAATATGCTATTAGCAAGCTTGATTCTCTGAAGATCAATGTAATTGAGCCAAATGAATATGAGGACTATAGCGGTCTTGATCTGAATGGCCTTTCATATTTTGAAGTACAGAAGGCACTTGCGAATTATAGGTGGGAACTTGATAAGAAGAGGACAAACGGAAAAGTAAATAAGAATATTTGGGAAGGCATATCTACTCTTGAAACAAATGCCTACTACGACCCAACTGTAAATTCGATCAACATACTTCTGGGAATTCTTGATGGAGATTTCTACAGTGATGATATGGCAAAAGAGCAGCTTTATGCAGGAATAGGTTCTATTATCGGACATGAGATAAGCCATGCTTTTGATACAAATGGAGCTCAGTTTGATAAGGATGGTAACTACAGTAGCTGGTGGACAGATGAGGATTATGCCGCATTCCAGGAAAGAGCTCAGAAGCTGATCGATTACTATGATGGAATAACAGTCTATGGTGATGAAAAAGCTATTGGTTCTCTTGTCCAGACCGAAGCTATTGCAGATATAGCAGGTGTTAAAGCTATGATGACTCTTGCAGCCAAGGAAGAAAACTTTGATTATAAGCTTTTCTTTGAGAGCTACGCTAACATATGGAAAGATATGCAAACATATGAAGCAAGCTATTCACAGCTTACTCAGGATCCACATCCGCTTAGCTATCTCAGAGTAAATGTAACATCGCAGCAGTACGATGAATTCTATAAGGCTTTCGATGTAAAAGAGGGCGATGGAATGTATCTTGCTCCGGAAAACAGAATTTTGATCTGGTAAAAAAGACCCTCGGGGACGGGGTTAATGGGCCATTAATTGCAATGACCTATTTCCGTTCCCGAGGGTTTGTTTTTAAAATGGACCATTAACCCCGTCCCCGAGGGCCTTTATGCGGTCGATGGCTTCTACTGTGTTTTCGTAGCTTCCAAAAGCAGTGAGTCTGAAGTAGTGTTCACCACTTGGACCGAAGCCAGAACCGGGGGTTCCAACTACATTGGCTTTTTCGAGAAGGTAGTCAAAAAATTCCCAGCTTGTCATGTTGTCTGGAGTCTTAAGCCAGATATATGGCGAGTTTTTGCCACCATACACTGTGTATCCGGCTTCTTTAAGACCATCATAGATGTATTTTGCATTCTTCATGTAGGACGCGATCATTTCTTTTACCTGAGCCTTGCCTTCAGGGCTGTAGATGGCTTCGCCTGCTCTCTGAACGATGTATGGAGCGCCGTTGTACTTGGTTCCATGTCTTCTTGCCCAGAGGCTGTGCATCTGGACCTCTTTACCCTGGAAGGAAACCTTAAGGTCGTGAGGAATGATCGTTGCACCGAGTCTTAAACCGGTGAATCCTGCATTCTTGGAAAAAGATCTAAGCTCAATAGCACATGTTCTTGCACCATCGCACTCATAGATAGAATGAGGAATGTTATCCTCTGAAATATAAGCCTCATAAGCAGCGTCAAAGATAATGACAGCGCCTGCTTTGTTTGCGTAATCAACCCATTTCTGGAGCTGGTCTTTTGTGATGGCTTCACCAGTTGGATTATTTGGGAAGCACAGATAAATAAGGTCTGGTGTTTCTGATGGAAGTTCAGGTGCAAAGCCGTTTTCAGCTGTACAAGGCATGTAGATAACATTGCTCCACATTCCTGTATTCTCATCATAATCCCCGCATCTTCCAGCCATAACATTTGAATCAACATATACTGGGTAAACGGGATCGCAGACTGCTATTTTTGCATCTTTTGAAAAGATTTCCTGTATAGCTCCGGAATCACTTTTGGCTCCGTCAGAAATAAAGACTTCATCGTCTGCGATATCGCATCCTCTTGCTCTAAAGTCGTTTTCAGCAACTGCGTGACGAAGAAACTCGTATCCAAGGTCAGGGGCATATCCTCTGAAAGTTTCTGCATCTGCCTGCTCATCAACAGCCTTGTGAAGAGCCTCTATAACTGCTTTTGGCAGTGGCTTTGTGACATCACCGATTCCGAGACGGATGATCTTTTTATCTGGGTTTGCCTTCTGGAAAGCTGCAACTTTTTTGGCAATCGTACTAAAAAGGTAGCTTCCGGGTAGTTTTAAATAATCTTCATTTGGCTTAAACATAGTGTGTTCTCCTGTTATTACTGTGTTATACTTTTCTCGTATCTGTCGTGCACAATTTAATTTGTTTTTTATCCTACACTATTTTTGTATAATTGTATACATTTTTCTTGCGCTTTTTTTTGCAGATGTTTAATATGAAAAATAATAAGTGGCAACTGTGATGAATTGTTGTGGCTTTTGAGTGCTATAAAATAAATATGTATAGAAAGGACACTTTCGCAGATTGTTGGAAGTGGTCAGGGTTTAAGATATGAAATTTACAAAAATGCATGGCTGTGGAAACGATTATGTTTATGTAGATGGAAAAAGTGAGAAGATTTCTCAGGAAAAGAAATCTGAGCTTGCTATTAAAGTTTCTGACAGACATTTCGGAATTGGTTCTGATGGCCTTATTTTTATAAATCCTGTGGATGATGATAGCATCGACTTTGAAATGGAGATGTATAACGCGGACGGTTCCCGTTCAGAAATGTGTGGAAACGGCATTAGATGCGTTGCAAAGTACGTATATGACAAGGGACTTACTACTAAAAAGAACCTTGTTATCGTAAGTGCAGGAAAGAAAAAATACATAGATCTTACTATTGGTGATGATGGAATGGTCTCATCAGTGAAGGTTGATATGGGGGCGCCTATATTAAAACCGGAGGATGTGCCGGTCTGTATCAATGATGGCGAAAAAACAGATATGGTCGTGGATGCACCAATTGTCGTTGATGGCAAAGAGTGGCACATGACCTGTGTTTCAATGGGTAACCCTCATGCGGTAGTTTTTTTACCTGAAGATATGAGTCTTGAGAATTTTGATATAGAGAAGATCGGGCCAAAGTTTGAAAATCATGAGTTCTTTCCAAGACGCGTAAATACAGAATTTGTAAAGATTGATGATAAAAACAATGTTCACATGCGCGTGTGGGAGAGAGGAACAGGTGAGACTCTTGCCTGTGGTACCGGATGCTGCGCAACAGGAGTTGCCTGCGTCTTGAACGGACTTACAGATAATGATGTGACAGTTCATGTCCTTGGCGGAGAAGTAATGGTCTCCTGGGACGGGGTTAGTGGTTCATCTGTTATTATGGAAGGACCTGCAACAACAGTATTTGAGGGCGAGATTGAGGTGTGATGATATCACATTGGATGTGATGATAATAGGGTAACGTAGGATTAGAAGTAAATTTGACATACAGGGATAAAAGAGATTGCCAGTTTAAAAATGATATGTTAGACTATGCTTTATCATGGTAGAGCAATAAAGTAATGGAGGATTTAACATGTCTTGGGAAGAAAATGTCAGAAAAGTTGTTCCATATACTCCTGGAGAACAGCCTAAAATAAGCAATATTATAAAATTAAATACAAACGAATGCCCTTATCCACCGGCGCCATCTGTAAAGAAGGCCCTGGATAGTTTTTGTTATGAATCCTTGAGATTATATCCGGATCCGGGTTCAGGCGTATTGATAAATGCTTTGTCAGACTATTACAATGTGCCTTCAGATCAGATATTCGTCGGAGTTGGATCTGATGATGTGCTTTCTATGGCATTTTTGACATTTTTTAACTCGGGTAAGCCCATTCTTTTCCCTGACATCACATATTCTTTTTATGATGTATGGGCTGACCTATACAGGATTCCGTACAAACAGCTTCCGCTTGATGAGGAATTCAGAATAAAGAAGGAAGATTACTATGTTGAAAACGGTGGGGTTATCTTCCCTAATCCCAATGCCCCTACGGGCCTTGTTGAAGATCTGGACATGATAGAAGATATACTTAAGAATAACAGGGATGTGGTTGTGATCGTTGATGAAGCCTATATTGATTTTGGTGGAAAGAGTGCACTACCCCTTATTGATAAGTATGAGAACCTGCTTGTTGTTCAGACCTTTTCAAAGTCAAGGGCAATGGCAGGAATGAGGATTGGCTTTGCTTTTGGCTCTAAGAAGCTTATAGGTTACTTAAATGATGCCAAGTTTTCTTTTAACTCATACACAATGAACAGGACATCTCTTGAGCTTGGAGCAGCGGCACTGGCCGACAAAGAGTATTTTAAGGAAACTTGCAGCAAGATAATCGCAACCAGGGAGAGAGTTAAGCCACTTTTGTCAGAGCTTGGATTTGTCTTTCCTGATTCTTCAAGTAACTTTATTTTTGCAAAGCACAAAAATGTTTCCGGGAAAAAGATATTTGAGGAGCTGCGCAAGCGCGGAATAATCGTAAGAAGATGGGATCTGCCACGTATAAGTGAATATCTAAGGATCACTGTAGGCACCGATGAGCAGATGGATACGCTGATAGGGAGCCTACGGGAAATTGTTTAAACGAAGAATCTATAATACATGATTGCGATTAATACAGTTTAATGATAAAATTTCTGAGTTGCTGACTGAACGCACATATGATTAGGAGATTTATTCATGTTAAAAAAGTATATCATAGTATTTTTGATCTCGATGGTTCCGCTTGTTGAGCTCAGAGGAGCAGTACCTTATGCAATTGCTATGGGGCTTCCGGTACTTCCAAGCTACATTATTGCTATTATCGGTAATATGATCCCAATGCCTTTTATTTTCTTTTTTGCCAGAAAGGTCCTTGAGTGGGGAAAAGATAAGCCTGTGATAGGTGGTTTCTTTACTTTCTGTCTTGAGAAGGGACATAAGGGCGGAGAAAAATTAAAAGAGAAAGCCGGAAAAGGTTTATACTGGGCACTTTTCCTGTTTGTTGGAATTCCACTTCCAGGAACAGGTGCATGGACAGGTACACTTGCTGCCTCAATCCTTGATATGGATTTCAAAAAGAGCGTCAAAGCAGTCGTTTGCGGTGTAGTACTTGCCGGTATTATAATGGGACTTGGAACAAAGGTAGTACTTCTTATAGGAAGCCTTTTCTGATCAAAAAATTATTTTTTGAAGTGTATTGGACTGTTTGATCATCATTCAGTTTTAAAAAAGGAATAAACATGGAAGCTTATACAGATTTTGCAAGTGTATATGATACATTCATGGATGAAACCCCATACGAAGTATGGGGTAATTTTATTGCAGAATTAATTGAAAAATATGGTGTCAGCAGGCCGATTAATGCAGAAAAAAGAGCTGACGTGGCCAAAGAGGATAGCGAAGAAGCTCTTGACCAGGAAAAAAACCTTGTGGTTGAGCTTGGCTGTGGCACGGGTAGTTTCACCATTGAAATGGCAAAAAAAGGCTATGACATAATGGGAATTGACTTATCTCCCGATATGCTTGATATTGCCAGAAATAAAGCGGCAAATAAGGGGATTGATCTTATGTTCCTTGAACAGGATATGAGAGAGCTTGACCTGTACTGTACTGCGGGAACAATTGTCAGTGTATGTGACAGCATAAACTACCTGCTTGATGATGCCGACGTTATAGAAACATTCAGACTTGTTAACAATTTCCTGTTTCCAAAGGGAATATTTATTTTTGATTTTAATACCCTTCACAAGTACAGAGATGTGATCGGCGATGTGACAATTGCAGAAAACCGCGAGGATTGCAGCTTTATCTGGGATAATTACTATCATGAAGATGAGCATATCAATGAATATGATCTGACAATCTATGCTATCTGCGATAAGGAAAAAGAGCTGTTCAGAAGGTCAGTAGAGACTCATTACCAGCGAGGCTATACGCTTGAAGAAATGACTTCATTTGTAAAAGAAGCCGGTCTTGAATTCATCACGGCAATTGATGCAGATACGCATGAAGCGGTAACGGATGGCAGTGAGAGAATCTATATAGTTGCCAGGGAAAATGGAAAGTAAATGATTAATGATTTCTGCCATCATATTTACACTAACTTTGGTTTACATATCCAGGCAAATATATTAAAATAACGTGTATGCTTTGAACAAAAGTAAAAATTTATAATAAAAAAGAAATAGGAGTATTTGGTTATGGCATTACTTAAAAAATGGCGTGATATGGCTTATTCTGAGACTGCAGATAAGGGAAGTCTTCAGAAGCTGTGGACAGAATATTTTCAGAAAGAACGTGACATCTATGCAACTCTTTTGAAGAACCCTGATGAAGTTGTAAAGGGAACTGTAAAAGAACTTGCTGAGAAATACGGCGTTGATCTTATGACAATGGTTGGATTCCTCGATGGTATCAATGACTCTCTTAAAGAGCAGAACCCTATCGACGATATGGAAGAGGACACAGAGGTTAACCTTGGCTTTGACAAGGAACTTCTTTATAAGAATATGGTAAATGCCGGTGCTGACTGGCTTTACAACCTTACAGAGTGGGAAGCAATCTTTGATGAGGACAAGAGAAAGGCTCTCTACAAAGAGGAGAAGGCTTCACATACTATCAGAAAAGAGGACAAGGTATATCCTAACGATCCATGTCCATGCGGAAGTGGTAAAAAGTACAAGAAGTGCCACGGCAAAAACGCTTAATTTGAGATATTGATCTGACAGGTAGAAATATTGAATTTATGTGTGAAGGGCTTGCTCATTCATATGTAAATGTCGGTATTTCTATTTGTTGATTAATACAATATAAATAATGTAAGAGGCTGCTCCCGGTAGGGGTAGCACGAAAGGATGAAAAAATGAATAAAGAAGAGTATTTACAAGTTTACCGCCACTCACTTGCGCACATTCTTGCCAAGGCAGTTATCGAGCTTTACGGTGAGGAAGTTCAGTATGCTATCGGACCTCAGATCGAGGATGGATGCTACTATGATTTCGTTCTTCCAAAGGCTGTAACACAGGATGACTTCAAGACGATCGAAGACAAGATGCGTGAGATCATCAAGAGAAGAGAGGATTGGACACGTAAAGAGGTCTCAAAGTCGGAGGCACTTGAAATGTTCAAGAATCAGAAGTTCAAGACTGAACTTATCAATGACCTTCCAGAGGATGAGGTAATCACTGTTTACTATACAGGTGAGGATTATGTGGATCTTTGCCGCGGACCTCACGTAGAAAACTCTCAGGAGCTCTTTAATGCATCTTATCAGATCAAGTCTGTTTCAGGTGCATACTGGAGAGGCGATGAGCATAGAGATCAGCTTTCAAGAATCTATCTTTATGCTTTCCCAAGCAAGGATGAGCTTAAACAGCACATCAAGATGATCCAGGAAGCTATGGAGAGAGACCACAAGAAGATCGGGGCTGCACTTGATCTTTTCATGTTTGATGAAACAGCTCCCGGTATGCCTTACTGGCTTCCAAGAGGATGGAAGATGTATCAGGCACTTCTTAAGTATTCAAGAGAAGTACAGGAAAGACACGGCTATACAGAAATAGCTGCCCCTCTTGTAAACAACAAAAAGCTCTGGCTTATCAGTGGTCACTGGGCTCATTACGTAAACAACATGTTCATGGTTCCCGGTGTTTCAGGATGGCTTAAGGCAGACGCTGAGATCCCTGGTGTACTTGAGAACATCAACGAGCCTGCAGAAGAGCCAAAGAACATCAAGATCCAGGCTGGTTCAGTTATCTACAATCGTGAGCAGGATGACACAATGGCAGCTAAGCCAATGAACTGTCCTAATGCCATGATGACATATAAGAGAACAAATCACTCTTACAAAGAGCTTCCTATCCGTTACAGCGAGTATGATGTTCTTCACCGTAAAGAGAAGTCAGGACAGATGAATGGTCTTTTCCGTGTTCAGGAGTTCCGTCAGGATGATGACCATACATTCGTAATGGAATCTCAGATAAAAGAGGAGATTGCAGACGTTATCTCTATCGCAGATGAGATCTACAAGACATTCGGCGTAACATACAGAGCTGAGCTCTCAACAAGACCTGAAGATTTCATGGGTGATATTGAAGTTTGGAACAGAGCTGAGGCTGCTCTTAAGGAAATTCTTGATGAAAAGTACGGCGAGGGTGGATACGAAGTAAATGAAGGCGATGGTGCTTTCTACGGACCTAAGATCGACCTTCAGATCAAGGATGCTCTTGGAAGAGAATGGCAGTGTGGGACTGTACAGCTTGACTTCCAGCTTCCTCATAACTTTGGCCTTACATACCAGGCTCAGGATGGAACAATGCAGATGCCTGTAGTTATCCACAGAGCTATCTATGGATCACTTGAGAGATTTATCGGTATCATCATCGAGAACTTCAAGGGTGTATTCCCATTCTGGCTCAGCCCATATCAGGTTGGTATCGTTCCGATCAGAGTTGAGCACAACGAATACGCTGAGAAGGTAGAGAAAGCTCTTATGGCAGCAGGCGTTCGTGTTGAAGCTGATTACTCAGACAACAACATGAAAGAGAAGATCAAAAAGTTCAAGAATTACAAAGATCCATACATCCTTGTAATTGGAGACAAAGAAGCTGCTGAGGGTACAGTATCTATCAATGTACGCGGTTCAAACAAGCAGGTTCAGAATGTTCCTTTAGAGACATTTGTTGAAATGTGCAAGAAGCTTAACACAGAGCATTCACTTGAACTTATAGAATCACTTTAATCAATCATAGGCACAGCTATTTATTGGCTGTGCCTATATTTAAGAGGATGGAATGTCTGAAAAAAGAATTAAAGTCACAAAAGACTGTATTGGAATAGGTTTTATTGTTGCGGCTATATATTGTCTGGTCAGAGCATTTCTTCTGACCTTTTCTACAGATATTTGGTACGACGAGCTTTTTTCCATGGAGTTTGCCAAAAGACCTTTTGAGGAACTTATCAGTCTTACCTCAAAGGATGTGCACCCGCCGCTCTATTATATGATCGTGAGGGTGTTTTTGCTCCTTGGAAGCAGTTTTGGTCTGCCAATTGAAACAAGTGGCAAGATTGCATCAATCCTGCCGTTTTTACTGCTTTTTGTTTATGCAGTCACTGTCATCAGGAAAAATCATGGGATGCTTGCAAGCGGGCTTTTTTGCTTTGCGTCAGTTACTATGCCGGGACTTCCTGAATACACAACTGAAATCAGAATGTACAGCTGGGCACTTTTCTTTGTGACAGCTTCACTTATACATGCCTTCAATCTGATGAAAAACTATCTGAGCGAAGACAGAAAATGGGATCTTCCAAACGTAATCGCACTGTTTTTGTTTGGAACAGCAGCTTTTTATACCCATTACTATGCTGCACTTTCAGTAGCAATCATTTATTTCTATGTTTTACTTTGGATGATAATAAAGTACGTTGCTGTTATGGGCGGTAAAGGTAGCAAAAAGCATCTGAACTTCAAGGCAATCGCAGCTGTTATCATCAGCGCTAACCTGACTGCTGTTTGCTATGTTCCATGGCTTGCAGTTCTCCTTGGACAGGCACATACTGTGAGCGGAAGCTACTGGATACAGCCTGTGGGACTTAGGACCTTTGGAAGCTGTATCAAATATCTCTTTAGCGGATATTTCTCAAATAGTATTATTACCACTTCCCTGGCGGTTATATTGTTCATACTTGTTGTCTTTATTGTGGTTAACAATGTGATCAGACTGATAAAATGTGGATATCAGGATGAAAATGAAAAGATAAAAGACCTTCAGAGTCTTATGGCAGTTATGGTGCTTCCTTTGCTGGTCATTGTAGGAATTGTGGCATCGATGCTGATCCGCCCTGTGTTTGTTAGCAGGTATATGATCCCTGCAATGGGGGCTTTCTATCTTGCCCTAAGCATTAGTATAGGGAATGTATTTAATAGGACTGGAACCAAAAAAATCACACAGATAGCCTATTGTATATTGGGGATACTTATTGCTATAGTTGGATGTGTGGATTTTAAAGGCTTTATCGGTAACGAAGAGTACCGACAGGTCAACATGGAAAAGACATTAGAGCTCTTTTCAGAAATAGATTCAGATACACTTATTATCAGTAACTTTGATCATGTTCAGGCTCTTTTGGCTTATTATCTAAATGAAGATATGACAGATGATGAGCATAAAATATATCTCTACTATGGACAGCCTGAAGCACTTGTGGATGAAATGCTCACAGGACTCTATACTATTGAGGATTCTGTGGATGTTAAGAATTATCTTTTGTCAGGAAAAAGAGTTCTCTTTCTCGGAAGCTTTAACAGCAGAGAAGTTATACTTGATGAGTGGAATAAAGAATATGGCATAACCTATGAGAATCTTGGAAGCTATCTCATGGAGAGATACTGGTTTGACGTATTTGAACTAAGCCTTTAATTTGGAGGAAATATGAAAAAGATACGAGCCGTTTATCTGCTTTTATTGGCTGCTGTCATAGCCATTATAAGTAGTGTTGGATTTTTAGATGGCATAACGATTTATGCCAAAGATGAATTAAAAGAGGCCAGACAGTGTACGTTTGTTGTACCTTCTGACTTTACACTTCAGGCTGAAACGGGCACCTTTGTCAACAAGAACGAACCTATGGAGTCTTCATCAATCAGCTACAACATATATGATAATGGTAAAAATATCACCCTTACTAACAGGGAGAAGAAAAGAAATCCCGCATCCATAGAGAAGGCAGTTATAGACAATACCGCTAATCTCACTAAGAGTGAGTATGAAAAACTTTTGTCAGAATCATATAATGAAGCCTTTGGCAGCGATGTTGACTTCACGGTGGAGAGCTTTGAGAACATTACTATCGATGGATATCCCGGGTATCATATTGAGTCAAGCTTTATGGTGCCTGATCAGCAGAAGGCTTACCAGACAGTCTACATGATATTGTCTAAGTACAAGACCTTTACGATCACCTATCAGAGAGCGGAAGATGATAATTGTCAGGAGTTGTTTGAGCAGAGTGCTGCTACAATTCATGTGAATTAAATGGGCTAAGTATTGTCATTTTGTGGGCAATACTTAGCTTATTCTTTGGAATAGCCGATATATTAATAGCTATTTGTGGTAGAATATATAAGGATTTTTATGTCTTTGGAGGATTATTATGCGAATTATTATCGTGGGCTGTGGAAATGTTGGTCAGACTCTTACTCAGCAGCTCAGTAAAGAAGGACATTATATAACCGTTATAGAGGAAAAAAGTAGTGTTGTACAAAACGTTGTAAACAGCTATGACGTTATGGGGATTGTGGGTAACGGTGCAAGTTACTCTATCATGAAGGACGCCGGAATTGAAAAGGCAGACCTTATGGTGGCTGTAACTGATTCTGATGAGCTTAATCTTTTGTGCTGTCTTATTGCTAAAAAGGCAGGTAATTGCCATACTATCGCGCGAGTACGTAACCCTGTCTATAAGAAAGAGATTAATTTTATTAAAGAAGAACTGGGCTTATCAATGGTCATCAATCCTGAAGAGGCAGCAGCCAATGAAGCTGCAAGGCTGTTAAAGCTTCCTTCAGCGACAAAGATCGAGACCTTTGCAAGAGGCCGAGCAGAGCTTATCAAGATGATCATCAGTGAAGATTCAAGGCTCTGCGATAAGGCACTTAAGGATATCCCTGCAGATCTTAAAAAGCAGGTTATCATCGCAGTTGTTTCAAGAGGAAAAGATGTCTTTATCCCTGATGGAAACTTTATATTAAGGGCGGGTGATGAGATTACTATCATCGGATCCAGCAGAAATACACTTAACTTCTTTAAAAAGATGGGACTTCCTACAGCGAAGGTACACTCAACAATTATTGTAGGAGGCGGAGAGACCGGATACTATCTTGCCGGACAGCTCATATCCTACGGTATTAAGGTGACTATTTTTGATAAAGATGCAGAGCGCTGCAAAGAGCTTTCTGAGCTCCTTCCGCAGGCACTTGTCATCAACGGTGACGGAACTGATAAGGATATGCTCTTGGAAGAGGGAATTACCAGAGTTGAGTCTTTTGCTTCCCTTACCAATCTCGATGAAGAGAACATAATGCTCTCAATGTATGTCAAAAACATCAATCCAAAGGCTAAACTCATAACAAAGGTCCACAGAGTTAACTATGGTGAGATAATTGGATCACTTGATATTGGAAGCATTATTTATCCAAAGAATATTACTGCTGAGAGGATCGTGCAGTTTGTGCGAGGAATGTCAGCATCAAAAGACAGCAACATAGAGGCGCTTTATAAGCTCAATGATGAAAGAGCTGAGGCCCTTGAATTTATAGTAAGAAGTGGAAGCCCTGTTATTGGCGTTCCTTTGGCTCAGCTTAATCTTAAGAAGGGCATTCTTATAGCCTGCATAAATCATTACGGAGAGATCATAACTCCTAGTGGAGAGAGCGTTATAAGAGACAGAGATTCGGTAATTGTAGTAACAACACTTGCCGGATTAAATGATATTAACGACATACTGGAGAAGTAAAATGAACTATTCAATGATCAGATATATCCTGTTCAGACTTTTCAGGATAATGGGATTTCTTTTGATGTTGCCATTTTTTGTGGCAATTATCCACAAGGAATATGACAGTGCGGAGTCTTTCTTTTTACTGATTGTTATTACGCTTGTTGTGGGTATATTAGGCTCCATAAAAAAACCAAAGAGTACCGTTATTTATGCTAAAGAAGGCTTTGCCATAACAGCTCTTGCCTGGATATTTATGAGTATGCTTGGGGCTGTGCCCTTCGTTATGACAGGAACTATCCCCAATTACATTGATGCCCTTTTTGAGACTATATCGGGCTTTACGACCACAGGAGGAAGTATCCTTACCTCTGTGGATGGCATTGAATACAGCGTTCAGTTCTGGCGTACATTTACCCACTGGATTGGTGGAATGGGAGTTTTGGTGTTCCTCATAGCTGTTATTCCAATGGTTGATGGTTATAGCATGCACCTCATGAGGGCAGAGAGCCCGGGACCGGTTGTTGGTAAGATTGTTCCCAAGGTAAAAGATACAGCTAAGATCCTTTACCAGATATATATAGCTATCACTCTTTTGGAAATCATCTGCCTTATTATCACAGGAATGCCTATATACGATGCGGTTACTATTACTTTTTCCACTGTAGGAACCGGTGGATTTGCTGTTAATAATGCAGGTATCGGTGGATATTCGATCGCAAGCCAGGCGGTTATCATTGTATTCATGGCACTTTGCGGTGTTAACTTTACCGTTTATTATTTCCTGATCAATAGAAAGCCAAAAGAGGCTTTTGCTGTAGATGAGGTTAAGTACTATTTTGCGACTATGCTCATAGCTGCGTGCCTTATCTCAATAAATGTATACAGAGCAGGAATCATTACCGACGGAAGACTTTCCTTCCATCACTCTCTGTTTGCAGTTACATCAGTTATGACAACTACAGGTTTTGGAACAATGGATTTCGATAAGTGGCCCATGTTTTCCAAAATGATCCTTTGTCTGTTATCTCTTGTAGGAGCCTGCGCGGGTTCAACAGGTGGCGGATTTAAGTTTTCAAGAGCGATTATCGTAATAAGAAATGCCAGGAATGAACTTAACTACCTGGTTCATCCCAAAGCTGTAAAAAGAGTATATATGGATGGCCATACTGTGGAGGGTACAACTGTAAAATCAGTTTCAGCTTATTTAGGTCTTTATGTAGTTACTTTTATGATTTCCTGTATATTGGTAGCTCTTGATAATTTTGATTTCCAGACCACAGTTACATCAGTGGCAGCAACCATGAATAACATTGGTCCCGGGCTTGGAATGGTTGGTCCTATGGGCAATTATTCAGAGTTTTCACCTCTTGCCAAAATTGTATTGATGTTTGACATGCTTGCAGGAAGACTTGAGCTACTTCCTATACTTATATTCATAAAGCCCAAAACTTGGAAAAGATAAATTATTTATTAAATTTCTATAAACAAGCTCTTGAAAATTGTGTCCAAAATGTGATAGAC
Source organism: Butyrivibrio sp. AE2015 (assembly GCF_000420825.1). Lineage (GTDB taxonomy): Bacteria > Bacillota > Clostridia > Lachnospirales > Lachnospiraceae > Butyrivibrio. The sequence continues at coordinate 61,864 of NZ_ATVR01000016.1, forward strand.
TCTAGTAGTATTTGTGAATAGATATGAAATAATAGGTGGGTTGAAATGACAAAAACAAGAAGAACAATGCTTATTGTTCTTGGCGCATTTCTCTTGGGTATATCGGTACTTGCCGGTGCCATAGTGTTGTTTGGTACTGCAAGCGAAGCCAATATGGATATTAGTCGTAGTATTTATGAGGGTTCTCATGAAACATCGAGTAAGAGCGAACATATTAGGCTCTCACAGAGAGTGACAGTTAAGACTGACGAGGGAACACTTCCATTTAGTGGAACAATAACCAAGTCACAGGATGCTTTTTATCCGGGAACATACAAGATAGTTTTTAGTAACAATGCTATTTTGACTGACACAGCAACTATTGAGGTCAAGTTCCAGGTAAAAGAGGGAGAGACTGTATATATTCTTACAGGCAATAAGGACGGCGGATATTCACAGTACGCTGAGGTTGTAGCTAAAGAGCCTGGTTGTGTTGAGTTCCAGACCAACATATTACAGAATTATACACTTTCAACTACAAATATATGTGGTGCTCAGGAGGCTATGGCTAGTCTTGTAGGCAACTGATCATATTTTGTAAATTGCATAGCGGATCGCATACAACAGTAGTAAATGTGCGGGGTAGAAGAGATAGAAGAGATACTTAAGCTTTCCTAGATCTTTGCCCCGCTTTTTGTTATAGAAAAACAGGAGGATAAAGCCTGGAAAAGCTTTGAATTCATTGGAAATTCCGCAGAGTACGATATAGGAAGCAAGAAGGCTTATCGCTTCATAGAAATGGAAGAAATAAAATATAAGGATCACACATATTCCAAATTCGCGATAGTCGCAGTTAATAACATGTGCAGTATAGGCGCCAATTGCTATAACAAGTGCGCTAGCAGGATAGAATGCTATGCGGGATATCTTTTTATCTGACATAGATAATTCTTTTCTAAAGAAGTCTGCAGCCCATATGACGAGAAGGCCAATAAATAGTGAAAATAAAACGTTGGCGCTGTACATAAAGTCGTTGTCAGCCTTATTGAATGCAAGATCATAGGGATATTCAGAAATAATAGCAAAAATAAACAGACTAAGAGCGTATCTTAGTCTGTTTTTTGTGTGGTAAAAACCCTCAACCAGTAGAAAAGCAAATACCGGAAAGGCACTGCGACCAACAAATCGCAAAATTTTGTAAAACATGTTCAACTTTTCAAAATCAAAGATATCTTTCTGAACTCCGGCCTGAAATACAGGAAGAATGATAGCTGCGCCGATATGGTCTATAAGCATACATATGCATGCTATTACTTTTAGTGTATTGCCATTAAGTTTGCGGTATTTGTCTATATCGAAAGTCATATTGTTTTATTCAAAGATAATTTTTTCCCAGGTGTCATCAGGAACAAGTGCAATGTAAGTTTTACCGTTGTTGATCTCAAGCTCATCGCCGTTTTCGTCATAGAACTTTGTTACATCAGTGTATCCTGATTTAACCCATGTAACGTCTTTTGCAACTCCGTTTGTGAGATACCATGCGTATTCACCAGCGCCGACACAGTTATAGATCAGATATCCTTCATCATCTAACTGTGTGAAGCTGCATTTCTGAAGAATAACATTCTTGAATGAAAGAACTTCACCGCTGTCGGCATCTTCATGAGGCTCGCCGTATTCAGAATACTCATAAAGTCCTGTTTCAGGGTTATAAGTAAGTGTTGAGCTGTTGTGAGGGAAAGGAAGAGATACCTTGTTGGCAGTGTATGATCTGTCATATTTCTCATCAAGTTTTATCTCTGTGCCATAGTCTGTAAAATTAAAGTGGCTTCCTTCATTAGCAAATTCGTTATAGGTTTCTGAAATGTTTGCTTTAGGTATTTCTCTTTCAAGATCGCCAGAAACAATGTATTCAGTGAATTCTTTGTCCTTACCATTGTTGATTCTTGAGAACAATCCTGAAATATGGTCTTTAGCCCAATCCATGGCAAAATAAGCATCGTTATGGACAGGACCACCATCATGACAGAGAATAGCATTCCACTCTGAAGCCAGAATGATGTTTGTAGGTCTGGTGCTACGAATACTTCCAAACTGCTCAAGTGATTTCCAGTCTTTTACAACACACATAAGACGTGTGATACGGTCATTGGCAGTGCTGTTCATCATCTCGTAGACTACGTCAGCCTTGGCTGTTTCGTAATGTGGAAGAGCTTTGATCTCATTATCTACCATAACTGCGATAGGACGCTGATCCTTGATATCTTCGCTTATTGGCTCACCTGTGAGCTCACTGAAATACATCCCCTCAGGGAGAACGTAAGGTTCGTCAGAATTTGCAACTGCTTCTGCTGTCGTAGCTTCTGTGCTTGAATCATTTTTTTCTACTGCTTCATAAGAAACATCACCTGATGAAGTGTCCTCAGTGTCAGTTGATGAACATGCAGCTACTGAAAGCACAGTAACAGCACACATTATGGAAGCGATAGCTTTTTTTGCATATCTATTAATATACATTTCCAAAGTCTCCTTAAAATAAAGTCAATCTATATTGTAACAAATTTACGAAAATATTTCCAATAATGTCAAAGAAACAACAAAGTGCCGTGTGAAACCGAAAGTATGTTATACTGATAAAAACGAGGTGTTGCAGATGAAACTTATGTTTATTGGTGCTGATCATGAGGTGACAGGCAGTTGTCATTATCTTGAGGCGGCAGGTAAAAAGATACTTGTGGATTACGGAATGGAACAGGGCAAGGACTATTTTGAGAATGTTTCACTTCCGGTAAGCGCGCCTGAAATTGATTATGTTTTTCTGACGCATGCCCATGTTGATCATTCCGGAAATCTTCCACTATTATATTCAAAGGGCTTTAGAGGAAAGATTTTTTCCACTGTAGCTACAGCATCTTTGTGTAATATAATGCTCAGAGACTGCGCTCACATTCAGATGCAGGAAGCAGAGTGGAGAAACAGAAAAGCCAAAAGAACCAAAGATATATCCGAGATGGAACCGGCATATACCATGGAAGATGCTGAGAAAACCATAAAGAGCTTTGTGCCCTGCAGATATGATGAAGAGAGTGAGGTCTGCGAAGGCATCAAGATAAGGTTCACCGATATAGGACATCTGCTTGGATCGTCCAGCATTGAAGTGTGGATCCAGGAAAAAAATGTATCTAAAAAGATTGTTTTTTCCGGGGACATTGGAAATAAGGACCAGCCGCTTATAAGGGATCCACGAAAAACAGATGCGGCAGATTACGTGGTAATGGAGTCCACTTATGGTGACAGACTTCATACAACTGACAGGCCTGACTATATTAAAGCCCTGACAGAAATTCTTGAAAGAACTTTTTCAAGAGGCGGCAATGTTGTCATACCTTCTTTTGCTGTGGGCAGAACCCAGGAAATGTTGTATTTTATCAGAAAGATAAAAAAAGAAGGACTGGTAAAGTCAAACCCAAATTTCCAGGTGTTTGTGGACAGTCCTCTTGCTGTAGAGGCTACAGAGATATTCAATGACAATCAGATGGATTGTTACGATGAAGAGGCTATGGAGCTTGTGAAAAAGAGGATAAATCCTATCACTTTCCCTGGACTTAATCTGGCTATTACCACCGAAGAATCAAGGGCAATAAACGAAGACCCTGAGCCAAAGGTCATCATCTCTGCTTCCGGAATGTGTGAGGCAGGCCGAATAAGACATCATTTGAAACACAATCTCTGGAGACCGGAGTGCACGATATTGTTTGTTGGATATCAGTCGGTAGGAACGACAGGACGTGCTATAGTAGATGGAGCCGAGCAGGTAAAACTCTTTGGAGAGACGATTGATGTAAAGGCAGATATCTGTAAGCTCGAAGGTTTGTCAGGACACGCAGATAAAAATGGACTTGTTGAGTGGATAAACGGCTTCACTGTGCAGAGACCTAAAAAAGTCTTTGTGGTTCATGGTGAGGACAGTGTATGCAGCTCTTTTGCCGAGTGCTTAAGAAATGAATATGGATTCGATGCCATGGCACCTTACAGCGGCACGGAGGTTGATCTTATTTCAGGAGTTATTCTGAAGGAAGGAATGCCTATTCCTGTTAAGAGAAAAGAGTCAACGCTTGTTTCGGATGTATATGCAAGGCTTAAAGCTGCCGGTGCAAGACTTATGGGTATAATCGCAAAAAGCGAGGGGATAAGCAATAAAGACAAAGCTAAATTTGCAGATCAGATAAACTCACTTTGTGACAAATGGAGCAAGTAAGAGTTTATAGTAGGAGGAAAGTATGAGCAGAGCTGACGAGATCTTTATAAATATGTGTAAAGATATATTGGAAAATGGAACTTCAACAGAGGGAGAAAAGGTAAGACCACACTGGCCGGACGGAACACCAGCTTATACCATAAAGAAATTTGGCGTGGTCAACAGATATGATCTTTCCAAGGAATTCCCGATCATGACCCTTAGAAAGACAGCGCTTAAAAGTGCAACAGACGAGATCTTATGGATATACCAGAAAAAGAGCAACAACATAAATGACCTTAACAGCCACATTTGGGATGAGTGGGCTGATGAGACAGGTTCGATTGGAAAAGCTTACGGCTATCAGATAGGCCAAAAGAGCATTTATAGAGAGGGCGAGTTTGACCAAATGGACAGGGTTATCTATGACCTGAAAAACAATCCATTCAGCCGCAGGATCATGACTAATACTTATGTATTTTCTGATCTTCATGAAATGAACCTTTACCCTTGTGCCTACAGCGTGACTTACAATGTAACACAGAAGAAAGGCGAGGACAGACTCACACTTAATGCAATCCTCAACCAGAGATCACAGGATGTTTTGGCAGCCAATAACTGGAATGTGGTCCAGTATGCAGTTCTTGTGCACATGATCGCACAGGTTTGTGATATGAATGTAGGTGAGCTGGTACATGTTATTGCAGATGCTCACATCTATGATCGTCACGTACCGCTTATTAAGGAGCTTATTGAGAGAAAACCTCTGCCGGCTCCAAAATTCAAACTCAATCCTGATGTAAAAGATTTCTATGAGTTTACAAGGAATGATGTATCACTCGAAGGTTATGAAGTAGCCGGCGACCAGATAAAAGATATTCCGATAGCCATCTAATAACACCATTTGGAGGACATATGAAAGCAATAGTAGCAGTAGACAGCAATTGGGCAATTGGACACAAGGGCAAGCTCCTTGTAAGTATTCCTGCCGATCAGAAGAATTTCAGAAATCTCACAACAGGAAATACTATAGTTTACGGGAGAAAAACCCTTGAGACTTTTCCACAGCAGGTGGTTCTTCCGAATAGAAGGAACATAATTCTTTCAACAAGAGAGGACTATACAGTAAAAAATGCAGAGGTAGCTCACAGCAAAGAAGAGCTTTTGGAGCTTGTTAAGGATGTTGATACGGACAGCGTATTTATTATTGGCGGATCAAGTGTCTATAACGAGTTTATCGATGAATGCGATACTGCAATAGTTACTTTTATCGACAAGGAATATCAGGCTGATTCTTATTTCCCCAATCTTGATAAGGATCCAAACTGGGAACTTGTAGATGAGAGTGATGAGCAGGTTTATTTTGATATAACCTACACATATAGGACATACAAGCGCAAATAAAAAGCGGGGTTGTATTTCAATTATGGATAAAAAAAGAGCATTGATTCTTATAAATAAGACATCAGGAACGGGCAGAGCTGCCAGTGAGACGCTGGAAATAGCAACAGCTCTTGCGCAGAAGGGGTATGAACCTATAGTTTACCCTATTCTTCCGGGAAGCAGCCTGACATCAGAGGAGATAATACCTCAGTATGACGGAAAAGTGGATATGATAATGTGCAGCGGTGGTGATGGAACGCTGAATCACGTTATGAATGCCATTATGCACATGAAGAAAAAACCACTTCTTTCATACGTTCCATCGGGAAGTACTAATGATTTTGCCAAGGGACTGGGAATTCCTTCTTCCAAGGCAAAAGCCATAGAGGTTGTTTCCAAAGGGATGCCTTATACCTATGACGTTGGCAGGATGAACGATAAATATTTTAATTACGTGGCTGCATTCGGTGCATTCTCAAAGGTGAGCTATGCCACAGATCAGGATCTGAAAAACGTTTTGGGATACGCTGCCTATGTTATCAGTGCAATAGCTGAACTTCCTCAGAATATAGGTTATAGCTGTCATATGAAGATTGAGGCTGATGATCTGTATGAAGAGGGAGATTTTATTTTTGGCGCAGTAAGTAATTCTGCCTCGGTTGCAGGAATGACTCTTTTTGCAGACGGCGATATAAAGCAGGATGATGGATTTATGGAGCTTCTTTTGATAAAGGCTCCCAAGAATCTGGCTGAATTCAACGCTGTAATAGCTGCACTTGCCACAAAAGAGCCCGACAATCCATACATTATTTACAAGCAGGTAAGAAGCGCAAAATTCGTTTCCGACGATGAAACAGAGTGGACGCTGGATGGAGAATTTGGCGGAGCATTCAAAGAAACAGAGATAGAAGTTGTTGAGAAGGCAATAACTATTCTTGTCGGAAAAAAATAGTATTGACGAAAACGTTTAAGTAAGTCAATATCATTAGTAAAAAACAATTATTTTTGAGGTTAGGTTATGAGCAAGACGTGGGATATAGAAAAGTTTAAGCTCGCAGCAAGAAGTGCAGCAGCAGAGGGCATAGTTATGCTCGAGAATAAAGACGGCGCACTTCCTCTTGAGAAAAATGAGAAGATTGCTGTTTTTGGAAGAGCTCAGATGAATTATTACAAGAGCGGAACAGGTTCAGGCGGAATGGTCAATGCCCGCTATGTTGTGGGAATTTACGAGGCACTTGAAGCTTCAGGCAAATATAAGATTAACAAAGATGTCAGAAAAGCATACGAGGATTTTGTAAAAGAAAATCCATATGAGTCAGGCTTTGGTTGGGCATCAGAGCCATGGTTTCAGAAGGAAATGCCTATAACAGATACGCTTGTAAAAAAGGCAGCAACTGATTCTGATAAAGCCATTTTCATCATCGGCAGAACCGCCGGCGAAGATCAGGATAATAAGGCTACAGAGGGAAGCTATCTTTTGACAAAAGAAGAAAGCAAGGCTCTTTCTAAGGTATGCAAGGCATTTAAGCAGACAATAGTTCTTTTGAATGTTGGAAATATCATAGATATGAAGTGGGTGAAGGAGTGCAAGCCTTCAGCCGTATTGTACGTTTGGCAGGGAGGTCAGGAAGGCGGAAATGCTGTTCTTGATGTTCTTTGTGGAGATGTTAATCCTTCAGGTAAGCTTTCAGATACGATTGCTTCAGATATCAAGGACTATGCTTCAACTGAGAACTTTGGGTCAGATAAACAGAATTTCCAGGCAGAGGATATCTACGTTGGATACCGCTATTTTGAGACCTTTGATAAAGAGAAGGTTCTTTATCCATTCGGATATGGACTGTCTTATACAAGCTTTGATATAGCTTTGGGAGATTTTTCTTTTGACAAAAAAGAAGGAGTATCCCTTGAAGTATTAGTTTCAAACACAGGTGACAGAGCAGGTAAGGAAGTTGTTCAGGTGTATTTTGAAGCACCAAACGGCAAGCTTGGAAAGGCTAAAAGAGTCCTTTGCGGTTTTGCAAAGACAGATATTTTAAAGCCTGGTCAGTGTCAGAAGCTTGAGTTTGATGTGCCTAAATACTGGATGGCATCTTACGATGACGGCGGCGTTACAGGCCACAAATCATCATATGTTCTTGAACAGGGCAAATACACTGTTTATGCAGGCAGCGATGTAAGAAGCGCTGAGGTGGCAGGTGAGTTTTCTTTAGATAAGCTTGAAGTTGTATGCGAATGCGAGGAAGCATACGCTCCTGTTGATAAGTTTAAGCGCCTCAAGGCAGAAGTGTCCGGAAAAGGTGTTAAAAAGGTCTATGAAGATGTTCCTCTTAGAACTCTTGATCCTAACAAGAAGAGAAAGGACAGACTTCCAAAGGCTCTTAAATACACAGGTGACAAGGGATACAAGCTTGTTGATGTGGCAGATAAGAAAGTCAGCCTTGATAAGTTCATAGCTCAGCTTTCTGACCGCGATCTTGTTACTATGATGCGTGGTGAGGGAATGTGTTCTCCAAAGGTAACTGCCGGAATTGCAGGTGCTTATGGCGGAGTGACAGATTCTCTTTCAAAATTTGGAATTCCTGTAGGCGGATGTTCAGATGGACCTTCAGGAATCCGTATGGACTGTGGAACCCACGCTTTTTCACTTCCAAATGGAACATGTCTTGCCTGCACATTTAATGAAGATATAAACGAAGAGCTGTTTGGCTGGGAGGGACTTGAACTTAGAAAATTCAGGATTGACGCCCTTTTAGGACCTGGAATGAATATCCACAGAAGTCCTCTTAACGGCAGAAACTTTGAGTATTTCTCTGAAGATCCGTTCCTTACAGGTAAGCTTGTTTCTGCGCAGCTTCGCGGTATGCACAAGTATGGCGTAACAGGTGTGATCAAGCACTTTGCAGGAAACACTCAGGAGACTAACAGACATAACGTAAACAATGTTGTATCTGAGAGAGCACTTCGTGAGATTTACTTAAAGGGATTTGAAATTGCTGTAAGAGAAGGCGGAGCAAGAGCAGTCATGAGCACATATGGCCCTGTTAATGGTCTCTGGACAGCAAGCAGCTATGACCTTCTTACTACTATCCTTAGAGGAGAGTGGGGATTTGACGGCATTGTCATGACAGACTGGTGGGCAATGGGCAATGACGAAGCAAACGGCAAGGGAAGCTATGCTAACGTTGCTGCACAGGTACGTGCCCAGAACGATCTCAACATGGTCAATTCAAGCGCTGAAGAGAATTCCAACAAGGATAATCTTGATGATGCTATAGAAAAGGGACTTGTAACAAGAGATGAGCTTGCAAGATGTGCAGGAAATATCTTAAGATTTCTTCTTAAGACTCCTGCTTTTGAGCACCTTATCGGAAAAGAGTCTGCTCTTGATAAGGAACTGAAGGCTGCAATTGATGAGGATGATGCATCTCTTCAGGATATGATCAAGGTTAAGTTTGATAAAAAAGAACTTTCTCTTGATACAAAACTTATAAATACAGAAAAAGGTGAAACAACAGTATTTCTTTTGTCTACACCTACAAAGTGCGAGATGGATGTTGAACTGGTACTTCGAGCAGATAATCAGCCTGATGTTGCTCAGCTTCCTCTTTCCATCTTCCAGGACAGACAGCTTATACAGACCATCACACTTACAGGAATGGACAAAGAGTGGAAGAAATTCCGCATCAAGCTTGCTCCATCTTTCCTTGGGAACTTCTACCTGAAGTTCTATTTTGCCCAGAGTGGTCTTGTGATCGATTCTGTAAAAGTTATAAAAACTAAAGAAATGTAAGACATAGAGAGCATTCTAGCGTAAGTTTTTGCTTATGTTAGGATGCTCTCTTTTTGAATATAAAACTTAAGTATCATAAAAAAATAACCCCCCAGGGGGCTTAAAATGGACTTTTCTCTGTCATATAATCCAATAGACATTAAAAATTGGAGGACAGAGATGAAGAGTAAAAGTATTTCATTAGTACTGGGGATCATTTTAGCTTTTTCTATGGTCGGATGTGGCCAAAAGGCTGCTACTGAGAGCACAGAAGCACAGAGTCAGGCGGAAGATACACAGAAGGTTGAAAGCCAGACAGGAAGTGCTGATAGCACAGTAGAAACAGCTGATGATGCAGAGAGCATCAATGTTTATATAGGTGGATCTATTTTTGATTCAAGCATGGATCCTGTTAAAGGTTTTATGAGCTACGGATATCCGTTTGTAAATGAGGCACTTATCCAGGCTGATACAAATTCTGAATATGTTGCAGATCTGGCAACTGACTGGGAAGTAAGTGAGGATGCACTTACTTATACATTTAATCTTCGTGAGGGAGTTACATTCAGCGATGGAACACCTTTCACAGCAGAAGATGTTGTTTTTACATATGAAGAGGTTCAAAAGAACCAGGCCAATAATGAAAATGTTGATCTTACAAAACTTAAATCTGTAGAAGCAGACGGTGATTACAAGGTGGTATTTACACTTAACGAGTGCTATTCACCATTCCTTGATACAGTAGCAATGCTTCAGATCGTTCCAAGCGATTCATATAACAGTGAGACATTTGATACAGCACCTATAGGAACAGGTGCATATAAGGTTGCTCAGTACGATACAAATCAGCAGATCATTCTGCAGATAAATGAAAGCTACTGGGGTGGAACACCTGATATTGAGCAGGTAAATATTATCTCCATGGATCAGGATACAGCATATTCCAATGCAGTATCAGGTCAGCTTGATGTAGTCATGGTTGGTTCAACATATATCAATGAGACAATTGACAGCATGACTCTCCATAAGCTTGAGACTATGGACGTTCGTAATGTGAGCCTTCCTACTCTTACAGAGCAGGTTATGAAGGACAGCCAGGGTAATGAGTACAACGTAGGTAATAATGTTACAAGTGACATCGCCGTTCGTAAGGCTCTTTCAATCGGTATCAATCGTCAGGAGATCATTGATAACGCATTTAACGGCGAAGGAAAGCCTGCTGTTAATTTCACAGATAATCTTCCTTGGGCTTCAACTGATGACTATGAAGACAATCAGGTTGATGAGGCTAAAAAGATCCTTGAAGATGCTGGCTGGACTGATGCTGATGGCGATGGAATCCGCGAAAAAGGCGACCTTAAGTGCTCATTTGATCTTATAGCTCCTGGTAATGATGAAGATCGTTATAAGCTTGCAACAGCTCTTGCTGAGAATGCTAAAAACCTTGGAATTGAGATAAACGTTCGCAATGAGTCATGGGATGTAGCTGTAGTAGAAGAGAATACAACTCCTATCGTTTGGGGATGGGGACAGTTCTCACCAACAGTTATCTATTCAACATATGATTCAGAAATGTTCCTTGAGGCACAATATGCCAACGTAACTGGATATACAAATGCAGATTGCGATGCAGCTATTGAAAAAGCCTTTGCAGCATCAAATCAGGCAGATGCCAATGCTGCATGGAAAGAGGCGCAGGCTATCGGTGACAGTGAGTATCCATACCTGTACCTTGTAAATATAGAGCATTCATACTTTGTAAAAGATAATCTTGATATTTCAGAATCCACGCAGATTCCTCATCCACATGGACATGGAAGCCCAATCATATGCAACCTTAAGGACTGGGTGTTAAACTAATAAAATATTAAAATCGAAGATAAATCATTCGGATACCACCCCATGAATGAGGTGGTATCTTTTTTGAGGTAAGTAGCTATGAGAACCAGAAATATCCTATACGAACTGATTCGTATGCTTCTTTTATTGATACTTGTGAGCTTTTTGGCTTTTGTACTGATTGCAAAATCGCCAATTGACCCGCTGGTATCTTATATTGGAACCAACTCAACATTGTCACCTGAAGCTAAACAGGAGATAGTGGAGCACTGGGGATTAAATGAGCCTGTTTTTACGCGCTTTTTTAAGTGGCTTGTTAATATTCTTAATGGAGATATGGGAACATCGATCACATATAAAAAAGCAGTTAGCAGTGTTATCATTGAGCGCTTCTCATACTCAATCGTGCTTATGCTTTTGGCGTGGATACTGTCAGGAATACTGGGATTTGTTATCGGAGTAATCTGCGGAATAAAGCAGGGCGGAATATATGACCGGATTACAAAGCTCTTTTGCCTGATGGTCAAATCAGCACCAACATTCTGGCTGGGACTGATGTTCCTTGTTATATTTGCAGTCAGCCTTGGATGGTTCCCCATTGGAATGGCTGTTCCTATGGGAAAATTAAAGAGTGAAGTTACTGTATGGGACAGGCTTTATCATCTGGTGCTCCCGGTAATCACTCTTACTGTGGCCAATATAAGTGAAGTGGTTCTCTATACAAGGCAAAGAGTCGTTGAGATTATCGGAAGTGATTATATTTTGTATGCAAGAGCCCGGGGTGAGAACCAGGGACAGATCATTAGACGTCATGTTCTTAGAAATGTTATGCTTCCTGCTATTACTTTGCAGTTTGCTTCATTTAGTGAGCTCTTTGGCGGGATGGCACTTGCTGAAAATGTATTTGCTTATCCGGGGATTGGAACAGCGACTACAGCTGCGGCTTTAAGTGGCGATGCACCTCTTCTTATGGGGATTGCGCTTATCAGTGCACTCTTTGTTTTTACAGGCAATCTTATTGCCAATATTTTGTACGGAATTTGTGATCCAAGGATCAGGGAAAAGGAGGAGTCATGAGAAATACATCTTTGTGGAACAGACGAACACGACTCACTCTCCTTATTGTTTTAGCTGCTACTTATCTTTTAGGGGTGTTCTTCTGGGGCCTTTTTATCGATCCAAGCGAGTATGGTGTTCATTACGAAAATAAGCTCCTTGCTCCAAGCGCTCAGCACCTTTTTGGCACAGATGCAATGGGAAGGGATATGTTCAAACGCTGCATCAAGGGACTCTCAAACAGTCTTGTGATAGGTCTTTTGGCTTCTCTTGTAAGCTCTGTGGTTGCGCTTGTCATGGGAATTGCATCTGCGGTATTTGGCGGATTTGTGGACCGATTTGTGAATTTGTGCGTTGATCTTTGCATGGGACTTCCGCATCTTGTTTTGCTGATACTTATTTCATGCATGGCAGGAAGAGGAACAGTTGGCGTTACTGTGGCGGTTGCCCTTACACACTGGCCTTCACTTACCCGAATCGTGAGGCAGGAGGTTTTGCAGCTTCGAAATACGCAGTACGTGCTGGCAAGCAGAAAAATGGGAAAAAGCTATCTGACTATTGCCCTTACACATATGGTTCCTCACGTGCTTCCGGCTTACCTTATAGGACTTATCCTTTTGTTCCCACATGCCATCATGCATGAAGCATCAGTTACTTTCCTTGGATTTGGTCTGCCAAAAGAAATGCCGGCTATCGGAGTTATTTTGGCAGAATCCATGAACCATATCACCACTGGAAAGTGGTGGATGGCTCTTTTTCCCGGGCTTATGCTCCTACTTGCTGTTGTCTTGTTTGACCTTATCGGTGAGACACTCAAAAAACTCTGGAATCCAAACAGTGGTAACGAGTAAGGAGGGAACATGGGAAAGACACTATTAAACGTTGAAGACCTGGTTGTAGCTTTTTCTATGTACCGGGGTGACTCATTAAAAAAAGAAAACCTTGAAGTTATCCACTCACTCTCACTTGATGTAAAAGAGGGTGAGATCCTTGCTGTTGTTGGATCAAGCGGATCAGGAAAGAGCATTTTGGCAAGCGCTGTCCTCGATCTTCTTCCTAAGAACGCGGTTGTGAGCGGTAAGATCACATATGATGGGAAACCACTTTCCATGAAGACTACACCTGATCTTTATGGAAAAGAAATCTCTTTTATCCCTCAGTCTGTGGATTACCTTGATCCACTTATGAAGGTTGGAAAGCAGGTTCAGGGAGTAAAAGGCAGCAAAGCCCGTCAGGAGGAGCTGTTTGAAAAGTACCGTTTAGGAAAGGATACAGAGAAAAAGTATCCGTTCCAGCTCTCGGGAGGAATGGCAAGGCGTGTGCTCATTTCAGGCGCAGTTATGGGAAATCCCAAGCTTATAATAGCCGATGAACCTACACCTGGTCTCGACCTTGAGCTTGCAATGGAGACATTAAAACATTTCAGGACTCTTGCCGATCAGGGGACAGGAATCCTTATGATCACACATGATATAGATCTTGCCCTTAATGTGGCAGACAGAATCGCAGTTTTTTACGCAGGAACAATAGTTGAGATAGCATCAATAAAGGACTTTTTAAGTGGAAGAGATGCTCTTAGACATCCATATACAAAGGCTCTTTATGATGCGCTTCCACAAAACGGCTTTAAGCCTATACCCGGAGCACAGCCCTATGCAGGAAGCCTTCCTTCGGGGTGTCTTTTTGCAGACCGCTGTCCATACAGGGACGATGCCTGTGCCGGTGCGCAGCCGGAGCGTGAAGTAAGAGGCGGAAAGGTTAGGTGCGCTCATGCAACTTGAGGCAAAAAATATAAGCTTTAGATATGACAAAAAAAGTCCCTGGATTTTGAAGGATGTTTCACTTTCCATAGAAGAAGGCGAGAGAGTGGGAATTGTTGCTCCATCCGGTTTTGGTAAGACAACTCTTGCAAGGATACTGGCAGGATATGAGAAACCATCGGAAGGCCAGGTGCTCATAGATGGAAAGGAGCTGCCTTCAAAAGGCTTTTGCCCGGTGCAGCTTATCTATCAGCATCCGGAGCTTTCGGTAAATCCCAGGTGGAGGATGGAAAAGACGCTTAATGAGTGTTTTACTCCGGATGAAGCTCTTTTGACTAAAATGGGAATCGAGAAGGAGTGGCTGCATCGCTGGCCTTCAGAACTCTCAGGTGGAGAACTTCAAAGATTTTGCATAGCAAGGATCCTTACACCAAAGACAAAAATCCTTATCTGTGATGAGATATCTACAATGCTAGACGTTATCACTCAGGCTCAGGTCTGGAATATACTTCTTGATATAGCCAAAGAGCGAAACATGGGCATGGCAGTGATCACCCACAACAAGGCCCTTGCAGAGAAAGTCTGCACAAGAACCGTCCGACTTGACAAATAAATATACTTTCTTGCGAGTGGCATAAAATCCAAAAGTGCCCATAACTTCGGATAGATCTCGGAGTATTCGCAAAGACACAGTAAATATAAAATAATGCGCCTTGTTTTCTTTCATGCTTATTCAGAACAGAAAACAAGGCTTTTATTTTATCTTAACTGTCTCTATTGCTCATACTAAATCGCTCTATCCGAAGTTATGGGCACTTATGGATTTATGGTTTACTACACATATAAAGAATAATTTTTTTGCAAGAACAGCAGCCTACACTTTCAGTTCGGCTGCGTCTGTTTACAATAAAGTATATATTCTTGAATTGGTAATTTTTAGAATGTATATTATTATGAGGTGGAATCTATTTAAGGTCGGGTGAAGGCAATATGCCATTTGTTTATGAGATTAGCGAAAGCAGGAAAGATAGTCATAAATTTATTGTGATCACAGGTTATGAAGGAAGTGTCAGAG
>NZ_ATVR01000017.1 GCF_000420825.1 Butyrivibrio sp. AE2015
TAGATAGATCAGTGTTCGGTTTTGAAGGTACAAGAGATATGAAAGACCATGCAGAAGCATGGTATTTTGTATATAAGGTATCTTATAATCCTCCTTAGCTCAGTCGGTAGAGCATTCGGCTGTTAACCGAAGTGTCGTTGGTTCGAGTCCGACAGGGGGAGCGATAGTACTTAGCGAGGTCTTATCGAGCTTAGTACGTAGCCTGGATGATCACTTGGTGAGGTATTTCCGAACCTAGTGAGGCAGCCGGAGTTAGAGTCTGCACCGCTACTAAGTTAGTAGAGTGGGCAGAGCGAAAAGCACAAAGCACCGTAGCACGGTTGCAAAGCATATGGCTCCGTGGTCAAGCGGTCAAGACATCGCCCTTTCACGGCGGTAACACGAGTTCGATTCTCGTCGGAGTCATTTAGGAGATTTAGCTCAGTTGGTTAGAGCAACCGGCTCATAACCGGTCGGTCCCGGGTTCAAGTCCCTGAATCTCCATTAGTTCATTAGAACTTAACCCAGTATATGGGGTCTTAGCTCAGCTGGGAGAGCATCTGCCTTACAAGCAGAGGGTCACAGGTTCGAGCCCTGTAGGCCCCATTCGCGATATGTTGTATATAGCATATCGCGTATTTTTTACCAGAACTTAATATGGTAAATGCCGGCGTGGCGGAATAGGCAGACGCCCGGGACTTAAAATCCCGTGGGTAGTGATACCCGTACCGGTTCGACCCCGGTCGCCGGCAGTAATTGTATGTGGCTTCAAACTTAGATTTTATCTGGGTTTGAAGCTTTTTTCTTTGCTTTACTAAAGTGGTCCATTTCGGTCCAAATGTGGTCCATCCATTGATATATCTACGTTTCAACGGAATGATAAGTATTATAAAATGCAGATTTTTATCCGATACTTAATGCACTGGTAGAGATTAGTGAAAAGAGGCTATAAGTTCATGCTCAAAGAGGGATATGCACATTTGATGCATATCCATAACAATAATAATGAAATGTGTTATAGGTTATAATAAGTGGCTCATAAAATGTGTAAAAATGGATTGAAGTGCCTATTATTTTGTGATAGCATTGCTTTGGAGGTGGACAAAATGTATTACAGAAGAAAGATAGATGACTATCTAAATAATTGGAAAGCAGATCCTGAGCATAAGCCTCTGATAGTAAAAGGCGCAAGACAGATTGGAAAAACCGAATCAATCTTGCATTTTGCCGAGGAAAATTATGAAAATGTTGTATATATAAACTTTGCTTTAGAGAAAAAATTTATGCAAATCCTTGCAGATGGATATGATGTGGAAAGTGTAATAAAGAATATATCATTAGCTGATCCATCTTTAAAGTTTGTGCCTGGCAAAACCATTATTATTTTTGATGAGATACAGGAAAACCCTGATGTTGCAACAACGCTCAAGTCATTTAGGATAGACGGTAAATATGATGTTATCTGTAGTGGCTCCATGTTGGGAATAAATTATAAAAAGATTCATAGTAACAGTGTTGGCTCAAAAACGGACTATGAGATGTATTCTATGGATTTTGAAGAGTTTCTTTGGGCAAAAGGTTATAGCCAGGAACAGATTGATTCCATATTATCGCATATGCTTGAGATTAAGCCATTTAATGACAATGAGCTTACTGTCTTTAAGAGTTTATTCCTGGATTACAGTGTGCTTGGAGGAATGCCGGAGGTCGTAAAGTTATATATTGAGTCTGGAACATTCTCAGGAACACTTGATGTACAGGAGCAGATCAGGCTTGATTATGAAGAGGACGTAAGAAAGTACGCGGAAGGTCTTGATCAGACAAAGATAATAAGTGTTTATAGAAGTATTCCTGCTCAGTTGGCCAAAGAAAACAAGAAGTTCCAATTTAATAAGCTTGGGAAAAATGCGAGATCAAGAGAATATACAGGATGTATAGAATGGCTTATTGATGCAGGTGTTATAACAGAGTGTAATTGCTTGCAGTATCCTGAACTGCCATTAAAGGGAAATATTGAGGAGAGTAAATATAAGCTATACTATCCGGATACCGGATTATTGGTATCCGCGCTGGATGAGGAAGCTCAGGAAGATCTTAGAGTTAATAAAAACCTTGGAGTGTATAAAGGTGCTTTATATGAAAATTTTGTGGCAGAGGCCTTTATTAAGCAGGGATTGGGACTTTTTTATTACAAAAAGGAAAATTCTACGTTGGAAGAAGATTTTTTTGTAAGAACTCAGAATGATCTTATACCTGTTGAGGTTAAGTCCAATAGCGACCAGTCAAAGTCTTTGCCTACACTCATTAAGAATGAGAATTACAGTGATATTACATATGGAATAAAACTAGGAGATTTTAATGTGGGACATGCAAATGATATATATACGTTCCCATATTTCTGTGCATTCAAGATGAAGGAATATCTGAAGAAAATAGTTAAATAATCTAAAAAGCCATTTAGCAGAATAAATTACTGTTGAATGGCTCTTTCAGAAGATTCTGAATTGCGAGCATAAAAATGTGCAATGAAGGTTGATTGGTTCCATACGATCAAAGCTATTCTAATGATTAAGAGAGTGTGAAAAATGGTTATACATCCGATAAAACCTGTTTATGATAAAAATTCAAAAATTCTTATTCTTGGGAGTTTTCCGTCTGTGAAATCCAGAGAAGAAGGGTTCTTCTACGGACATAAGCAGAATAGATTCTGGAAGGTGGTTTCGGGAATATTTGAAGAGGAAGAGCCGGAGTCAATAGAGGAAAAGGAATCTCTTTTGATAAGAAATAAGATAGCGTTGTGGGATGTGATACAATCCTGTGATATTGTTGGATCCTCGGATTCCAGTATCAGTAATGTGGTGCCAAATGATTTAAGCATTATTTTAAGTACAGCAGATATTAAGGCAATATATGTTAACGGCAAAACAGCACATAAATATTATAAAAAGTACACAGAGCCTGTAATTATGAGGTCTGCAATATGTCTTCCATCGACAAGTCCCGCTAATGCAGCCTGGAGTATGGAAAAGCTTCTGAGTGCTTGGAAAATTATAAAAAAGAATTGACCTTGCCCTTGGGGCAGCCCTTACCATTAAGTAAGCACAGGATGAAATACGTACAAATCAGGTGTATTACTTAGTTCACAAAATTGTATTTACCCAAAAGGAGGGCAGTATGAAAGAAAAAATGACATCCGGAGAAATTGCAAAGCAGGCAGGAGTATCAACAAAAGCACTTCGCGTTTATGATGAGAAGGGGCTTCTTAAGCCTGTTGGGCTTTCTGAGGGAAATTACAAACTTTATGATAAGAGTTCGCTAATTATTCTAGAAAAGATCATAGCTCTTAAGCACATTGGCTTTAGTCTGGAAGAGATTAAGAATAGTCTTGAAAATGATGATCAGAGTTCTATAAGAGAAATCCTTGAAAAACAGCTTGAAATGATGAATCAGAAAATATATGAACTTCAAAAGTCTGCAAAGTGCATAAAGTCAGCGCTTGCAAGGTTTGATGAGAATCCTGATTGGGATGACATTGCTGACATCATCAAAAAGATGGAAATGAGTCAGGGTGCTGATGAGCGCAGATGGTATGCGGAGGAGCATGCTGCAGACGGAATTGAGTGGTACGAAAAGATTTTTAATTCTTTATCCTTTAAGGAAACTGATACTGTTCTTGACCTGGGGTGTAGTTATGGCCTTCTGTGGAGAAAGAACTGGGAGCGCATTCCCAAGAATTTTATCGTAGAAGGTGTAGACATCCACGGAAACTGGGCTGATGATTTCTATAATTATCTTGAAGAGAACCGCGAGACGCTTCCTAAAGGCTCTGATATACAGGTCATTTTTAGTAACCTTGAAAAAGATGATACCTGGGAAAAGATAAGAGAGAAGAGGTATTCAAAGATTATTGCTCATTATCTTTTATCTTATCTGCATGATGATGCTTATTTTATCCAAAATGTGGCGCAGGTACTGGCAGCAGGTGGCATGTTTTCTGTAAATCACTATGGCGAAGCAGCAAAGGAATATGATTTCTGGGAGAATTGCTTAACCGAAGCCGGGTTAGATATTTCTTTTGCCCTTAAAAAGAGACAGGAAAGAAGGCAGATGGACGTAGAGTTTGAGGCGCTTTTATCAGATAATTTCGATAGAGTAGAAAAGATAGCACTTCCGGGACCGTTAGTGTTTGATAGCGCGGAAGCTCTTTTCGAAAGAGTGCTGAAAAAGTATCCAGAAGGCGGAAAATACCTTGAGGATAACAGAGAGAAAATTGAGAAATATTTTGATAGTGCCTTGCTTGGTGACGGACCTGTTACTGTGGATATGGACAGTGTGTTCTATCATTGTTTTAAGTGATATGTGAGCTAAACATGAAAGTGGGTCAGAAATTGGATAAAAAAAGTTGGAAGGTGGTTTCCGGAGTGTTCGAAGAGGATGAGCCAGGGACAATTCAGGAGGTTAAGTAAGTATGTCGGGTCAGATAACACATATGGTGATTGCGCACAGATTAATTGGAAAGCTGGGTATAGATGAGGGAAAAGAAGAATTTATATTAGGGTCTGTTGCTCCGGATTCGGTGCATTTTTCAGAAGATTATTTGCCGAAGAAGATACATTCTCATCTTTTTGAAAACTGTGGGCCATGGGGAGATACTCAGGATTATGACAATTGGATAGCGAATATAAAAGCATTTTACAATAAGTATGTTGTGAATGAAGCGAATCTAACTAAAAGATGTTTTTTGTTGGGGATAGTCATTCATTGTTTAACTGATTATTGGAATGATCTGCTTATTTGGCGTTCACTGCAGAGAAAAATGATACCGCCAATGAGCTATGAAGAGTTTAAAGAAGCATATTATCCGGAATCCTTTAGAATTGATAGATGGCTATACCAGAATATTCAGAATGCCAGTGAAATAATGAAGCTTTTGAATGATTCAAAGGAATCTGATTTTGAAGATTATTTAAGAAAAACAGAGATTTCCAAAATGAAGGATCATCTTATTAATGAGCAGTACAATCTGCCGAATCCTATTGATATTTCCGGTCATAAATACTATCCGGCTGAGATGATGCTGCATTTTGTAGAAGAAGTTCCTGATAGGATATATGGGCAGTTAAAAGAGTTCAGTGGACGTAGAATGGTACGATGATGCCTGAATGAGGGAGAGTGATCTTGGAATGATAAAAATGAAAACTGTTAATCATTGCAATAGAGGAAGGAATTGATAAATGAAGAAAAAGAAAGATTTATTGTCCTACATATTTATCATTATTGGCGCTGTAATGGGAAGTTTCAGTACTGTATCTACCATAGATGAAATATTGAGATAAATGGACCACAAACCCCGTCCCCTAGGGCCACCCGAAGGGGGTTAAGTTTAAATTGATCCATGCCGATATATTTGTTGATAAGGAAAAATAGGAAGAATTATGTCGGCTTTTTTACAAGGAGGTAGATCAGTATGGCAGGGATTAATGGTGTTTCCACTTATCAGCAGAGTAGTCAGGGTGTCTATAATGAGAGATCAGTAGCATCGAAGACTTCTAATACAGGTAAGACAGATCAGGCTGGTTCAGCCAATGCTTCTCAGGCGACAAAAACAAATACAAAATCGTGGAGTCCGATTGATACAAAGAGCTCACTGGTGCCAAAGATGACAGAATATGGCGCTACTATTGGTGATGTGCAGCTTTCGGATAAGGCAAAAGATTACCTTGGAAAGCTTCAGTCAAAGTTCCACAATATGGAGTTCATAACTGTCAGCAAGGATATGAAGGCGCAGGTTCAGCAGAATGCTGCGGCCTATGGTAATGCCAACAAGATGGTGGTCCTTATTGACGAAGAAAAACTTGAGCGGATGGCCACAGACGAGAACTTCCGCAAGAAATACGAAGGAATAATTGCTTCATCCCAGGCTAAGATGTTACAGGCCAAGATGGGGCTTACAAGCAGCGGCGCCAATGTAAAGAACTTTGGAATGAGCGTAGATTCTGACGGTAAGGAGAATTTCTTTGCCACGGTGACTAAATCCGCAGATCTTCAGAAGAAACGCATTGAAAAGAAAGCTGCTGAAAAGAAAGCACAAAAGCAGCATGATAAGAAGAAAGCAGAAAAGAAGGCCCAGGAAGAGCGAATCCAGAAAGCAAGAGATAAAAAGGCGGATAAGGCAGATCCGGACAAAGAGAATGCTGAGATTCAAAATGATGAGGAGTATGTAACATTTGAAGCAGAATCTATGGATGAACTTCTTTCTAATGTACAGGCCTACTCCTACAATAATGCGTCCGGTAAGGTCATGACAGAGTCAGAAAAAATGGTTGGAACAAAGATAGATTTCAGAGGCTGATGGAAGTAAGTGAGGTGCGGTATGAATATATCTTTTAATACCAATAACCAATATTATTCACCGTACATGAAAAATGCCCAGGGGAGTCTCTATGCTCAAAATCAGGTAGGAAAGCAGGGCGGAGCTACAAAAAACACCATTATGGGAAAAAGCCCTGTAAACCCCATGGCCTCAAGTTTTGATAAGATCACAGACAGAGCAGCGGAAGATAGAAACGGCTTATCACAGCAGATGCGGCAGATGATCCGTACACTGAAGCAGGATTCCTTGCAGAATCAGAATAATAAAAAGGTAAATGATTTTCTGGAGACGTCAGGTGCTCCTGATGCAGCAGAAACAGAGATGGAAAGTACTGAGAAGTACAACTATAAAGAAGTTGCATCAAAGATACGCAGCGCCAAGACATCAAACAGCGCAGGCCAGGCTGTGCTTGCGGCCAAAAGAGCTGTCACGCAGATAAAGAGAAAGATTTCCTCCGGGGATGGAGACCCTGAGGAACTGCAGCTGGCATTAACCCATGCAAAGCGCATGGAAATGGTAGCAAAGAAAAAGAAACATCACTTGGAGCTTGAAGAAATGGTGACTCGCACTCAGAAGAGGGATGAGCGCTTAGACCAGCAAAAGGATGCTGTTCAGGGTATTCAAAGTGCCATAACACAGGCTGAGGAAGAAAAGATCACTGAAAAAGAAGATGAGGTTTTTGATGAACGTGAAGAAATGCTGGAAGAAGCACTTGCGCAGATAGAAGAAAGCGGAGAAGCTGTTTCGGATGAGATGATGGTGGAGCTTAATAAGATGATCTCAGAATTTGGAGAGGAAGAGTTAAAAGAGCTTCAGGAAGCCATGGAAATGCTTGAAACTATGGAAGTTGTAGACCCTCACATGAGTAGAGAAGACTTAGAAGACCTTAAGAGAAAGCACAGGTCTTCAGAGGAAAAAGCCATCACAAAGGCTAATATGGAATATCTTAAAGATATGGTAAAACATGAACTTGAAAAATCAGAACATATACCCACTATGGGATGCCAAAATGCATCTCCCATAGTGAGTGGAAATGTGTCTTTTTATTCGCCTGAAGCTATGGGCTCTAATTCTTTATCATTCAGTTCTTTTTCATGTAATGCCTGAATGTCGTCAATTGCAGAGAGCATAGGCTTTACGTTCTGATGGAGGATGACTCTCTGAACGTAGTTGTGGGTAATCTGCATAACTGTGCCGCTTAGTGAAAGGACACCGATAAGGTTAGGTATTGCCATCATTCCGTTGAATGTATCTGAAAGATCCCAGGCAAGTGTAAGATCCATAGTTGCGCCAACTACGATGAATACTACGAAAATGATGTGGTAGAACTTTATATTTTTTCTTCCGAAAAGATATTCAAATGCTTTGCTTCCGTACTGGCTCCAGCCAAGAGTAGTAGAGAAGGCAAAGAGCAAAATGGCGATTGCGATAAAGGCATATCCGAACTTACCAAATACAGTTGAAAAAGCTTCAGCAACAAGAGCGGTTGATACCTGACTTGAAGTTACAACGCCGGTCTCAAGGTCCACAAGACCACTTGAAAGAACTGCAAAAGCTGTGATGGAGCATACGATTATAGTATCTGCAAATACCTCGAAAATTCCCCACATTCCCTGAACTACAGGCTCACGAACGTTTGAGCTTGAGTGAACGATTACTGATGAGCCAAGTCCGGCTTCGTTAGAGAAAACTCCTCTTTTCATTCCCCACTGAACAGCCATTGCTACGCCGCTACCTACAATACCGCCGCCTACAGCGCGAAGGCCAAAGGCACTTTTGATGATTGATGTAAATACTGCGCCAAGCTGGTCGATGTGCATGATGCAGACTATGATGGCGCCGACCATATATATGATAGCCATGAAAGGAACAAGTTTTTCTGTGACAGAGGCGATTCTCTTAAGACCACCCACGATAACAAGACTTGCAAGGATCATAAGTAAGATTCCGGTAACAATGCTTGGGATACCAAAGGCAGTGTTCATGTTGACTGCAATTGAGTTGATCTGGCCCATGTTGCCGATGCCAAATGAAGCCAGGATACAGAAGATACTAAAAAGAACTGCCAGGACAGAGCCTGCAACTTTGCAACCGGGTTTGGAACCTAGGCCATCACGAAGATAATACATAGCACCGCCGCACCACTCATTTCTTTCGTTTCTTCTGCGGTAGTAAATACCAAGTACATTTTCTGAGAAGTTAGTCATCATTCCGAAAAATGCCACGATCCACATCCAAAAAATAGCACCCGGGCCACCGGAAGCGATGGCAGCAGCAACACCGGCGATATTACCTGTTCCAATTGTAGCTGCCAGTGCTGTACACAGGCTCTGGAACTGCGATATCTGAGTGTCATTCTTTTTCGTATGCGCAGTGACATGCGAGTCTTTAAATATTCCACCGATCGTGTTCGAAACCCAATGTTTAAAATGGGATATTTGGAAAAATTTAGTGAGACATGTCATAAGAATTCCTGTTCCTACTAAAAGAACAAGCATTGGAAGTCCCCAAACAAATCCGTTTACAGCATTATTGACGTTTTCAACAGTTGATAAAAATTTCTCCATACGGCTCTCCATCCTATTAGAAAAGTTTTTTTTACTTTATCACATTAAAATCAGAAAGGGAAGCAAAATGTATAATTGTATACAAAAATATCTCATCATTACATGCTACCGATAAAAAAAAAACGTGTTTATAATAAATGTAGCAAAAAAGCATATTACTATGAGTGGGGGATTATGGACAATGGAGGAAGGCATCTTTAGGGGAAAAAAGATACAGTTTTCGCAGGAATATCTAAATCTGAGGCAGAGTAAGCAGATCCAGGCGCTTGCGTGCATCGGAATCATGATACATCACGTCACACAGCAGATAACGTCATATGGAAATAATCCTAAAGGACCCATCACTGTATTTAGTTACATAGGATTTATGTTCACAGCACTGTTCTTTTTCTTTTCTGGATATGGGCTTATCTATAGCTATCTAAGTAAAGAGGACTATCTTGGAGGTTTTCTTAAAAAACGCCTTCCGGCGGTGCTTATCCCTTTCTGGATCACCAATATCCTCATTGTCATAGCACAAAAGTTTTTGGGGACAGATAATAATGACTTTTTGTCGACAGTAAAAGACATAGTGGGTGTGACGCTTGTAAATAGTAACGGATGGTTTGTGATAGAGATTGTTATACTGTATCTGCTGTTTTATGTGATTTTTTCAGTTGTTAAGAACAAAGATGTGGCAACAGCTCTTTTGTGTATTATGACAGTGCTTCTTATGGTATACAGCCTTTTTCAGGGCCATGATCCCTACACCAATAAGGTACACTGGTTCAGAGGAGAGTGGTGGTACAACTCGACAATCTGTTTTTGCTTCGGAATTTTGTATGCAAATTATAAAGAAAAGATAGAAAGATCATTCAGGTCTTTTTATTACATATGGACTTTAATTACAGGCCTTTTAACGCTCCTTATGATATGTGCAAGTATCTATACGCTAGATCACTATGGCTATTATCGTGAACTTGTACATGATGGGATAAGATGCGCTGCAATCACACTTTCTGTGCAATCTGTTTCGTGCATCGTCTTTACTACTTTTGTGCTTCTTCTCAATATGAAGTTACCTTTAAAAAGCAGAGTTTTGGAGTACTTGGGAAGCATATTACTTACACTCTTTCTTGCTCATGGCTTTGTGGTGAATACACTTTTGCATGATATAAGGGTGAGTGACCTGTTAAGATATGTGATCATAATTGGCGTAAGTATAGCCCTTGCGGCTGTCATCGCGCCGGTTACAAATTTTGCTGTCAAGGCTGTAAAAGAACTTTTGAATAATTCTTTTGGAACAACGAAGACCCCAAAAGCAAATTTAAAAAAGGTAGCGATCATTTTAGCTGTTATGTGCGGCTTGGCAGTAATAGCAATTCCTGTAATCCATTCAGTTGTTATTTCAAAAGAATTCAGTGAAGAATGCGCTATTTTCAAGGATGCGCAGGTGGGCGACGTAGTAAAGTTTGGGCATTATAATACCAAGATTAACAATCCCGGGAAAGAGAGGCTGACCTGGGAAGTTGTAAAAAGGCAGGACGACAGGCTGTGCCTTATGTGCGAGTATGGAATCGCAGGAAGCTACTACAATCAGCATCATCAGGAGATAACCTGGGAAGACTCAGATATTAGAAAGCTTATAAATTCAAAAGAGTTCACGGGGAGCTTTAGTGGTAAGGAAGCGGATATTATCCTTCAAAATGATGGGGATATGCTGACTTTGTTAACTCCGGAGGAAGCAGAAGAGTTTTTTGAAAATGATGAGGCAAGGCAAATTGCAATAACAGATGTTGCGGCCAGAAACGGAGTGAACATAAACACTCCCAGCAAGGTCAACAACTGGGATATGAAGGGATACAGATCCTCCTGGTGGTGGCTTAGAGGTGAAAATACAACTCCATGTATAACTGCGCCTATCGTAACGGTTGACGGAACAATTGTTATGGATGAAAAAGTAGTAAATAAGCCAGGTGGAGCAATAAGACCTGTTGTTTGGATTTTATTGCGTTAAACCGGTAGCGTATTTTGAGGCGTTAGTGTATAATCTTTTTTATGCTTTTTTTAAAGAAGTTTTTATAGATTGGAGAGTAGTATTTTGAAACAGGAACACAGAGGATCTTTTTCCGGAAAAATTGGTTTTGTATTGTCTGCGGCAGGCGCGTCAGTAGGCTTGGGAAATATTTGGAGATTCCCTTATCTTTGCGCTAAATATGGCGGAGGAATCTTTCTTATCGTCTATATTCTTTTGGCGCTTACATTTGGATATACCATGATAATTGCTGAGACTGCTATTGGAAGATATACCAAGAAAAGCCCGGTTGGAGCATTTAACAGTATCAGCAACAATAAATGGATGGGACTTGGCGGATGGATCAATGCTATTATCCCGATTTTGATCGTTCCCTATTATTCAGTAATTGGCGGTTGGGTATGCAGATATCTTTTTGAATACATCACAAATGATGTTAACGTGATAGCAAGCGATACCTTTTTTACCGATTTTATAACTGATGGTATTGCGTCAGAGATTTGGTTTATAGTTTTCGCAGCTCTTGTCATGATAGTAATATTCATGGGAGTTGAGGGCGGAATAGAGCGTGTATCAAAAATGGTTATGCCTGTTCTTGTGGTACTTGCAGTTATTATCTGTGTATACTCAGTAACAAGACCGGGTGCTTTGGAGGGTGTAAAATACCTCTTTGTCCCTAATTTCCAGCACTTTTCCATCATGACTATAGTTACAGCTATGGGTCAGATGTTTTATTCCTTATCAATAGCGATGGGAATCCTTATTACTTTCGGTTCATATGTAAAAAAGGAAGTCAGCATTGAAGGTTCAACCAAGCAGGTTGAGTTCTTTGATACCATAATAGCTATTCTTGCCAGCCTTATGATAATTCCTGCAGTGTTCTCTTTTTATCACGGAGATGAGAGCATGCTCAAGGCAGGACCATCACTTATGTTCATAACTATGCCACAAATCTTTGCGAGCATGGGCTTTGGTAAGATCATCGGAATCCTTTTCTTTGCACTTGTCCTGTTTGCGGCAGTTACAAGTGCCATTGCACTTACGGAAAGCGCAGTTTCCACTTTTGCCGATGAGTTTAAATGGAGCAGGAAAAAGGGAAGCACAATAATGATCGTCATCATGCTTGTGCTTGGAAGCCTTTCATCCCTTGGAAATGGGCCTCTTAGCTCTGTGACAATAATTGGAATGCAGTTTCTTGATTTCTTTGATTTCCTTACAAACTCAGTTATGATGCCTATTGCAGCTGTTGCTACATGTATCCTTATAACAAGGTTTATGGGAATTGAGAAGCTAGAAGCGGAAGTTGAGCAGGATGGACATCCATTCAAAAGAAAAGGAATCTTCTCTTTTATGATCAGATTCCTTTGTCCTTTATTTGTTCTTATTATCCTTGTAAGTGCGATACTTAATGTTTTTGGTATTATCAGTATGTGATAAAGGATCAGTTGGTTTTTTTATCATACATACTAATGATAAACTTGCATATACTGACGGTGAATGCATTGGGGTGTCTTATGCAGGTATATAGTAATCTGTTTGATCTGGAAGTGATGTCTACCTTTGTGGACATCACTTTTTTTCTTATATCAGGTCTTAAAAATATTTCACGGACCACTTTGATCGTGCCCATGTCTGGACTTCGAAGTACATTCTTTAGCACAATAAGCAGCATGATGACATATTCCCTGTCCATTTGACTGTCATAATCAGGAATGTTTTTGGCAGCGAATATTTCCCTAAAGGTTTTATCTGTCAGCTCAAGATTAGTAAGTAGTTTTGGACTATAGGAATGTGCGATGGATGAGCCTACAAGCCTGTAGTGATAAAAATATCCTTCTTTTACTATTACAAGTCGTTTGCAGTCTAAAAGGCATGGAAGAATAATGTTCACATCCTCGCTCATAGAAATGTCAGTATTACAGTATTTAAGGTTCTCTATAAGGAGCTTCCTTGAAATAAGTTTCATACATCTGGACATGGTGACCGGGCGTACTTCGTCACCGAGAATATGCGAATGCAGTTTTTTTAGGTCTTCTCCCATGTATATTCCGGGGGCTAGTGACTGAGTTTCTTTTCGGCGTTCGCCTGCCTTCTCAACAATGTAGTTGCTGGAAATGATCTCTGAATCCGTAAAAGATGAGTCGGTAAATGCCATTAGTTCTTTTGCCAGGTCGATGTCAATCCAATCATCACTGTCTACATAAGATAAGTAATCGGATGTGGCAGCTTTTGAGCCTTCAATCCATGCGGACATAAGACCACCATTTGCCTTGTGTATTACTTTGACACGAGTATCTTTGTCTGCATACTTATCACAAAGAGCCGGACTTATACCGTCTGTCGAACCATCATCAACAAGGATGATCTCTATATCTGAAAATGTCTGCCCTAAAACAGAATCCATGCACTGATCAAGATATTTGGCTGTGTTGTAAACTGGTATGATAAAGCTTATTTTTGCCATGAAAATTCTCCTGAAATATTTCTTAGATTATAATAGCATACAGCATTTTTTAAACAAAGACTAATGATGATTGAGATGGCGTTTACATGAATTTTAGGTTAAAATTATAGGTATAAAAATCTCTCTTTGGAGGTATTAAGTATGGGCAAGGTTTTTCATGTTGATAAGCAGATAGCAAACAAAAATGTTGAAGATTCCATCACTGAATGGACTAAGGTGGTTAAGTACGATGATATTAACGCCGAGGACAGACTTTTTGGCGGAAAACTTATGAGTTGGATCGATGAGGTTGCAGGAACTGTGGCTGTCAGACATTCAGGAAATCCTATAGCTACAGCAGCGATTGACAATATGCAGTTCAAGCAGGGAGCAGTTCTGGGTGATGTTCTTGTGATGATAGGCAAGATCACATATGTTGGCAAAACTTCAATGGAAGTAAGGGTAGATACCTATGTTGAGGATGTTAAGACGGGAATGCGCCATGTGCTCAACAGAGCATATCTTACTGAGGTGTGCATCGATGACGACGGGACACCATGCCTTGTTCCTTACGGACTTAATATAAAGACTGAAAATGAAAAGGCTGAGTGGGAGGGTGCCATCAAGAGGCGTGAATTCCGCAAACAGCGCAGGATGGAAGGCTTCTAAATTCTAATAAAAAATTCATAAAGACGTTGAAATTAACAATAGGGAGTGTTAAACTTTTGTCATATGGCGAAGTTTAACACTTTCTTTACTTTATAGACAAATGGAGGTTTATTAAAATGAGTAAGAGCTTTGACGACATTCTTGCTAAACTTAAGACAGCAAGCACCAAGAAAATGTCTGTTGCAGTTGCACAGGACACACACGTTCTTGAGGCTGTCAAGATTGCAAAAGAGAGAGGAATCGTAGATTCTATCCTTGTTGGTGATAAGGAGCTGATCGAGGAGAAGGCAAAAGAGGTTGGAATGGACCTTGCTGACTTTGAGATCATCGATGTTAAGGATACTATTGAGGCAGCTCGTACAGCAGTTTCACTTGTATCATCAGGCAAGGCTGATATTTATATGAAGGGTGCTCTTGAGTCAAAAGACTTCCTTAAGAGCGTTCTTGATAAAGAAGTTGGTCTTCGTACAGGCCGTCCACTTTCTCACGTTTGCGTATTTGAAATCCCAGGCATTGACCGTCTTTTATTCCTTACAGACGTTGCTTTCATGCCATACCCAACACTTGAAGATAAGAAAGTTATTATTGAATATACAGTAGATGTTGCAAGAGCTTGCGGCGTTGAGTGCCCTAAGGTTGCTCCACTTGCAGCAGTAGAAGTTGTTAATCCTAAGATGCCTGTTACTGTTGAGGCAGCAGAGCTCACAAGACTTAACGAAGAGGGCGAGATCAAGAACTGTATCGTTGACGGACCTCTTTCAATGGACCTTGCTATTGACCCTGAGGCAGCTCAGCACAAGGCTGGAGCCCTTGACAGAAAGATCGTCGGCGACGCTGATATCCTTCTTTTCCCTGATATCCACGCAGGAAACCTTACATACAAGACTATCGTAAGACTTGCTAAGGTTAAGAACGGTAACATTCTTACAGGAACAAAGGCTCCTGTAATCCTTACATCAAGATCAGATTCTGTTGAAGTTAAGGTTAACTCAATCGCACTTGCTGCAGTAGTAGCAAATAAGTAAGCTGAGAGAACTTGACGAGGTTTTGTCGAGGCTAGTTCGAACGTGTTACGGCGAGCGGTAGCGAGGCGTAACTACAATAAAAAATAGGAGAATAATCATGATAAAAAGTTTGATCATAAATCCCGGTTCTACTTCTACAAAAGTTGGTATTTTTGAAGATGAGACTCTTGTAAAAGAGGAAACATTAAGACACAGCACAGAGGAGATCAATCAGTTCGCAAGCATAATCGATCAGAAGGATTTCCGTAAGAACATCATTCTTGATTTCCTCAAAAAAGAGAGTATTGATATTAAGTCTTTTAACGTAATAGTTGGAAG
This sequence comes from Butyrivibrio sp. AE2015, assembly GCF_000420825.1. GTDB lineage: Bacteria > Bacillota > Clostridia > Lachnospirales > Lachnospiraceae > Butyrivibrio. Next base: position 15,389 of record NZ_ATVR01000017.1, read on the forward strand.
AGGCGGTCTCTTAAGACCTATCCCAGGCGGCACATATGAGTGCACAGATGCTCTTTTAGAGGATCTTAGAAAGGGCGTTCAGGGCCAGCATGCTTCTAACCTTGGCGGTATCCTTGCAAGAGAGATTGGTGATGAGATCGGTGTTCCTTCATACATCGTTGACCCTGTTGTAGTTGACGAGATGGAACCTGTAGCACGTATCTCAGGTGTTCCTGAAATTGAGCGTGTATCTATCGATCATCCTCTTAATCAGAAGGCTGTTGCCAGAAGATATGCTAAAGAGATCGGCAAAAAATATGATGAGATCAGCGTAATTGTTGTACACATGGGTGGTGGTACATCAACAGGTGTTCACAAAAACGGTAAGATGGTAGATGTTTATGCAGCACTTAACGGTGACGGCGCATTTTCACCAGAGAGAGCAAACGGCATTCCTGCAAAGGCTCTTGTAGATATGTGCTTCTCAGGCAAGTACACATACGACGAGATGAAAAAGAAGATCGTCGGTGGCGGCGGACTTAACGCATACCTTGGAACTAACGATATGAGAGAAGTTAACAAGATGTGTGAAGAGGGCAACGAGAAGGCAATTCTTGTCCGCGATGCATTTATTTACCAGATCTGCAAAAACATCGGTGCATGTGCAACAGTATTAAAGGGTAAAGTTGATCAGATCATTCTTACAGGTGGTATTGCTTACGGTCAGGTGATCACAGATGCCATTAAAGAGAGAGTTGACTGGATCTGTCCTGTAACTGTATATCCTGGTGAGGACGAGCTTCTTGCTCTTGCACAGGGTGCTATTCGCGTCATGAACGGTGAGGAACAGGCAAAAGAATATTGATAGTAGAATAGTGGTGTCGGTCATTTTGACCGGCACCTTTTTGATGTCATTAGATATTTACTCAGGTGACAAGCGTATTGAAAAGCTATCATTAATCTGCTACAATGTACAACGGACTTTTGCTAAAATATTGGGTTATTATGCCCTTTTTTATGAGGAATAAAACATGAGTATTATTGATAAGATTATTGGTACACATAGCGAAAGAGAACTTAAGAGAATTCGCAGCACTGTTGATTCAATTGAGGCTATGAGACCAAAAATGCAGGCTCTTTCTGATGAGGAACTCAGAGGCAAAACAGATGAGTTCAAGAAGAGACTGGCTAATGGGGAAACACTTGATGATATTATGCCTGAGGCATATGCTACAGTTCGTGAGGCTGGTAAGCGTGTCCTTGGAATGGAACACTTCAGAGTACAGCTCATTGGTGGAGTTATCCTTCATCAGGGTAGAATCGCTGAGATGAGAACCGGTGAAGGTAAGACACTTGTAGCTACACTTCCTTCTTACCTTGACGCTCTTGAGGGCAAAGGTGTTCATGTAGTAACAGTTAACGATTACCTTGCAAAGCGTGACGCTGAGTGGATGGGTAAGATCCATGAGTTCCTCGGCCTTACCGTTGGTGTTGTTTTGAACAGCATGACTTCTGAAGAGAGAAGAGCTGCCTATAACTGTGATATCACTTATGTTACAAACAACGAATTGGGATTTGATTACCTTCGTGATAACATGGCAATCTACAAAGAGCAGTGTGTTCTTCGTGGACTGAACTATGCCATCATCGATGAGATAGACTCTATCCTTATTGATGAAGCAAGAACACCTCTTATTATTTCCGGTCAGTCCGATAAATCAACAAAGCTTTATGAAGCATGCGACATCCTTGCTAAGCAGATGACACGTGGTGAGGATATGGAAGACCTCACTAAGATGGATGCCATCATGGGTGTTGAGAGAGAAGAGACCGGTGACTTTATCGTCAATGAGAAAGATAAGATCGTAAACCTTACAGCACAGGGTGTTGCCAAGGTTGAGAGATTCTTTAGAATAGAGAACCTTGCTGATCCTGAGAACCTTGAGATCCAGCACAATATCATCCTTGCTCTTCGTGCAAACAACCTTATGCAGAGAGATCACGACTACATCGTTAAGGATGATGAAGTTCTTATTGTTGATGAGTTCACAGGTCGTGTAATGCCGGGAAGACGTTATTCAGATGGTCTTCACCAGGCAATCGAGGCAAAAGAGCATGTTAAGGTTAAGAGAGAGTCCAAGACTCTTGCTACTATCACTTTCCAGAACTTCTTTAACAAGTTCGAGAAAAAGTGTGGTATGACAGGTACTGCTCTTACAGAGGAAAGAGAATTCCGTGATATCTACGGAATGGACGTTATCGAGATTCCTACAAACGAGCCTGTTATCCGTAAGGATCTTCAGGATGCTGTTTATAAGACTAAAAAAGAGAAGTTGAACGCTATCTGTGATGCAGTAGAGGAAGCTCATGCAAAGGGACAGCCTGTACTGGTTGGTACTATCACTATTGAGTCTTCTGAGGAAATAAGTAAGCTCCTTAGAAAACGTGGTATTCAGCATCAGGTACTTAATGCCAAATTCCATGAAATGGAAGCTGAGATTGTAGCAGAGGCTGGTAAGCACGGTGCCGTTACAATCGCTACTAACATGGCAGGCCGTGGTACAGATATTAAGCTTGACGAAGAGTCAAGGGCAGCAGGCGGACTTAAGATCATCGGTACAGAGAGACACGAGAGCAGACGTATCGACAATCAGCTCCGTGGTCGTGCCGGCCGTCAGGGTGATCCTGGTGAATCCAAGTTCTATCTTTCACTTGAGGACAACCTCATGAGACTCTTTGGTTCAGAGAGACTTATCGCAATGTTCAATGCCCTTAAGATTCCTGATGGACAGGAAATTGAGCACTCATCTCTTTCAAAGGCTATTGAATCAGCTCAGAAGAAGATCGAGTCCAACAACTATGCGATCAGAAAGAATCTTCTTGAGTATGACCAGGTTAACAACGAGCAGAGAGAGATCATCTATGCAGAGCGTAAGAAAGTTCTTGATGGAGACTCCATGAGAGATTCTATCTACAAGATGATCACTGATATTGTAGAAAATGCAGTAGAGACAGTTGTAGGTGAGGAGAATGATCCGGATAACTGGAACCTTGCTGAGCTCAATGAGCTTTTACTTCCAACTGTACCACTTAAGAAGATCACAAGAGGACGTATCGAGACTCTTACAAAAGCAGGACTTCTTCAGCAGTTAAAAGAGGAAGCAGTTAAGCTTTATGAGTCAAAAGAGGCAGAGTTCCCTGAACCAGAAACAATCCGTGAGATTGAGCGTGTAATCCTTCTGAAGGTAATTGACAGAAAGTGGATGGATCATATCGATGATATGGATCAGCTCCGTCAGGGAATCGGACTTCAGGCATATGGCCAGAGAGACCCTAAGCTTGAGTACAAGCTTGCAGGCTATGAGATGTTCGATGATATGACCAGAAATATCAAGGAAGATACAGTAAGACTTCTTTTCCATGTTCATATTGAGGAGAAGGTTGAGCGTGAGCAGGTAGCCAAAGTTACAGGAACAAATAAGGATGATTCAGTTGCAAAGACTCCTGTTAAGAGAGTTGAAGCTAAGGTTTATCCAAATGATCCATGTCCATGCGGAAGTGGTAAAAAGTTTAAGAATTGTCATGGAAGAGTTTAAGTAATTAGAAAGGTAAGTATATGGTAGTTTTAGATCAGATGAAGGTTGAGATCCAGAACCTGCAGGATACTTTAAAAGAAGTTACTGCTTCTCTTGACCTTGAGTCTAAGAAAAAGATAATTGAAGAGCTTAGTCGTGAGATGGAAGAGCCTGGTTTCTGGGATGATGCAGAAAAGGCCAATAAAAAGACAAAAGATCTTAAGAATATGCAGGATCTTGTTGAAAACATCGAAAGACTTAACAATCAGTACGGCGATATCATTGATCTTATCGATATGCAGAATGCAGAAGGTGTAGATGACGATGATATGGCTGCTGAGATCAGATCAGAGCTTGATGAGTTTGAGGAGACTTTAGAGAATATCCGTATCAGCAATCTTCTCAATCAGCCTTATGATAAATATGACGTAATCCTTCGTCTCAATGCAGGCGCAGGCGGAACAGAGGCTTGTGACTGGGCTAGCATGCTTTATCGTATGTATACAAGATGGGCAGAGAGAAAGGGTTTTACAACAGAAGTTCTCGATCTTCTCGATGGTGATGAAGCCGGAATCAAGTCAGTTACATTTCAGATTTCAGGAACAAATGCTTATGGACTTTTAAAGTCAGAGCATGGTGTTCACAGACTTGTTCGTATCAGCCCGTTCAATGCACAGGCTAAGCGTCAGACATCATTCGTTTCATGCGATGTTATGCCTGATATTGAAGAGGACGTAGATGTTGAGATCAATCCTGATGATCTTAGAATTGATACATATCGTTCAAGTGGTGCCGGTGGACAGCACATCAACAAGACATCATCAGCTGTACGTATCACACATATTCCTACAGGCGTTGTAGTTGCCTGCCAGAATGAGCGTTCACAGTTCCAGAATAAAGACAAGGCTATGCAGATGTTGAAAGCTAAACTGTTTATCATGAAACAGGAAGAGCAGGCTGCAAAGCTTGACGGAATCCGTGGCGAAGTAAAGGATAATGCATGGGGAAGCCAGATCAGATCCTATGTCCTTCAGCCATACACAATGGTAAATGATACAAGAACAGGATTTAAGGCATCTAACGCTGACGGCGTTCTTGATGGTGATCTTGATCCATTTATCAATGCATATCTTAAGTGGCTTGCAACAGGTGGAAAGCCGGTTGGAGATACTTCAGAAGAATAATTACAGGGGATGCGACTTTTGTGCGCATCCTTTTTTTGATGTTTTTTATTCAAAAAATAACTTTCGAAATTTAGCTATTCCTAGTACAATATTGTATTAGGGGAGTTAGATTTATGAAAATTATTGAAAATGCCAAGGCTTTATTGAACTTATTTAAAGATTACCGTTCTATGAATGATGATGATCTGGCTGATTTTTACCAGTCAAAGTGCGATTATTATCAGAATTATGTGGCTATCAGTTTAGTGGTTGGCGCATTTTTTTCTATTACATATATTTTCTCTGATTATTTGCTCAATGGCACATATCTTCCGACACTTATTCCCAGATTTTCAATACTTGTAGCGCTGGCACTTTTTTTGGTGCTCATTAATTTTGTGCGTGACAGCAAGCTCATTACCTTTTTGGATTTTGCCCTTGCCCATTGCATAGTGTTTGCGACTATGTGGTCCATCTATCATCTTGATATCAAGGTTCATGCCAGTGAAGGCTTTATAATCATGAACGTGGTATTTTTGACAGTTGGATTCGTTTCAAGGCCAAGATATACCTTTCTTTCCAGTGTGATCTTCATTCTTGAGATCCTTATCACCAACAATTTTAATCACTATCCCAATCTTGATATTATTCTTGCGCTGCAGATCCCGGTTGGTCTTGCAGTTATAAGTTCACATGTGCTTCTGACATTGTATTACCTTGATCATTACAGGGTTCGCCAGAAGCTTGAACTTGCGATGGTTACAGACCCGCTCACTCAGGTTTATAACAGACACCTTTTGGAAAAAATTGTAACAAAGAATGCTCTTATTGATGCTCAGGAGCCTATCGCAATAGCAATGCTTGATATCGATTACTTTAAGCAGGTCAATGATGAGCATGGTCACTATACAGGGGACCTTACACTTTTGTATATCGGTAAAAAGCTTTCAACAGAAACTCACGGTGATGACTATGTTATCAGATTTGGCGGTGAGGAATTCATTATTATCTTCAAGAACTGCGATGTGAATAATGCCTGCGCAAGAATGGAGCAGTTCAGGCGCGATATAGAGGCTGCAACAGATACACCTGTTCCGTTTACAGTATCTGTGGGAGTTTCCAAGTACACAGGCGATTTCGCAAAGAGCATACAGAACGTTGATTCAGCTTTGTATAAGGCTAAAAATACAGGAAGAAACAAGGTAGTGGTTGTTTAATATGGGGAGCATAAAAGATATTCGAGACAATATTGGTAAGGTCTTAGTTGGTAAGGACGAGACAGTTCTTTTGACAGTGGTTGCTATGGTGGCCGGTGGACATGTTCTATTAGAGGATGTCCCCGGAACCGGTAAGACTATGCTAGCTAAGGCTTTGGCCAGATCGGTAGATGGAAGTTTTAAAAGAATTCAGTTTACACCGGACCTTCTCCCATCTGATATTACAGGACTTAATGTGTATCAGATGTCTAAGGGAGAGTTTGTTTTTAACAAGGGCCCGGTTTTTTGTAACATTCTTTTAGCGGATGAGATAAACAGAGCAACTCCCAGAACTCAGGCGGGACTTCTTGAGTGTATGGAGGAGAGGCAGGTAACAATTGACGGGCAGACCAGGACTCTTGAGAGGCCGTTTTTTGTTATTGCAACTCAGAACCCTGTTGAGACCAGCGGAACCTTCCCTCTTCCGGAGGCACAGCTGGACAGATTTCTTATGAAGCTGTCTGTGGGATTTCCTGACAGAGCTGAAGAAATAAAGATCTTAGAGCGCTTTGATGGAAGCGGAAGCAGTGAAGCTCTGGAAAAGCTCAGCCCCGTAGCAGATCCAAAAGAGATAGAAGAAATGCATGACGAGGCTATGAAGGTGAAAGTTCATCCTCAGATAAAAGAGTACATTGCGGACATTATAGTTGCCACCAGGAACAGAAGAGATGTATCTTCCGGAGTCAGCACAAGAGGAAGTCTTGCACTTCTTAACTGTGCCAAGGTTTTGGCCTATGCTGAGGGCAGGGACTATGTTGTTCCTGAGGATATTAAGAGACTTGCAGTGCCTGTTTTGGCCCATAGGCTTATTCTTTCTTCAGGCTATGGTGTAAATGCGGATGCAAGTGGAATAATTCAGAGCATTCTTGATGAGATTACTGTGCCGACTGAGGATTTCTGATGCCTATTATACTTATACCGATAGTTATTTTTGCTTTATATCGTTTTGAAAAATGGCTCTTTGGTAACTTTTGGGACAAGGGGCTTATGGCCAGACTTGATTTTGTGGAAGAAGCGGTAAATGAGGGAGAAAAGGCTCATTTGCAGGAAGTTATCACAAACAGGAACTTTTTGCCTCTTCACATTTTGCAGGTCAGTTTCCAGACTGATAAGGGGCTTGAGTTTTCTAAAGAGACCAATTCCTCTGTCTCTGACAGAGTCAATGTGACGGATGTATTCAGTCTCGGACTATATGAAAAGATAACAAGAAGGCTGGAACTTGATTGCCAAAAGAGGGGGTATTACAGCATTTTGAAGACTTCTCTCAAGGCGTCAGATCTTTTTAGCCCTGATATCAGATACAACACCTTTGAACAGCACACAAATCTCTATGTTTATCCGGCGCAGCTTTCGGTCAGTAAGACAGATGTGCCATTTAGACAGCTTATGGGGGATGTGCTTTCAAAGCGTTTTTTGTATGAAGATAATTTTACTTTTCGCGGAATCAGGGATTATTCGATAACTGATCCGCAGAATATGGTGAACTGGAAGGCGACTGCCAAGACAGGGGATCTGAAGGTGAACCTGCATGATCACACATCTTCCCAGGAAGTAAAGCTTATTTTAAATGTGGATGAGCCTGGAATCTTGTTCGAAAGGGAGCTTTTGGAGGACTGCATAAGGCTTACCATGTCCCTGGCTGGGAGATTTATTTCAGAAAATGTGCCGGTATCTCTTTTGACTAATGGAAGAGACAAGGTCACAGGGGAAAATATATCCCTATTGGCGGGAGCTTCAGCCCTTCATATGGTCAGCGTCAAAAGAGCTCTTGCAAGGATCGACCTTGAGAAGACGACTCCCAATTCTATGGCGGAGCCGGTGGAAAGAGAAGTTGCAAACGTTGATATAGAAAATACAACCTTTTGCTATATTTCTACCACCAGAGGTGACGATTCTCTAAAGGCAGCAGGTCTTTTGGCCCAAAAGGCAGGGAAACTCTTGTGGCTGTGTCCACTCACCAAGGATATGAAAAAAGAGGGCCCTGCAGATTCTAAGATTGATTTCGAAGTGGTCATACATGAATAAGAGGATAGAAATATTAAGGATAATAAATAATATAGTCATAGCCCTGAGCCTGAATATTCTTGGGATAATGTCTTTAAGGCTCGGTTTAAAAAAGGAAGTGGTCATTGTGTTTTTGGGAATCACTTTACTTTTGGTGCTGATAACCACTGCCCTTGAGAGGGTGAGAGAAAATCTTGTTTTTTATCCTGATATTTCTGAGGCTTTTTTCTTTATTGCTCTGTATATCTTTTGCAGAATTGCAAAAATTCAGGAAGGCGTGATAATAGTTCTTGCAGGCGAGGCTGTATGGGGAATCTTGGCGGTTCTATATTACAACGCCAGGCAGATCCTGGATGCAATGGTTCCCTTTAAAGACGGTGCAAGTGTTCCTATGGACATGGTGAAAAAGAATAATGGCAAGATGGTCAGTTTGTCAGTGGCAGCGGTGGCTCTTTCAATGTTTATCTGTACTTTGCTTGATTACGGAAAAGAGATAGCGGCTGCGGCAAAATATCTGATTATTAGCTTTTTGAGGTGGCTTTTTGGATTCTTTAAATTTAAAGAGTCGGAAGAATATGTGCCACTACAGGAGAAGCAGGAATTTGGACAACTTCAGAGTCTTTTACCCGAAGATTATGAAGACGATTCCATTTGGCACAGTATTTGGGAAATTTTGTACTGGGTTTTGGCGGCAGTTGTTCTTATTGCAGTGGTAGTTCTTTTGATAAGGGGAATAGGCAGAATCTACAGGACATTGAAAAACTCAAGGAATGTTCTCAGGGATAAGCTTATGCGGGACAAGATTGAGTACTTGAGCCCATTTGATAAAAAAGAAAGTGGAAACTCCAGCAAAAGAGGCGAATCATTTTTGCAGATGAGACTCAGTAATGAGGGAAGAGTAAGGCTTTTATTTAAGAAGTATATAAAAAATGGAAGCGGCTATTCTGATGTCAGGGAAAGCCAGACGCCAAGTGAACTTGAAATGACTTCAAATGGAAGGGCGTCTGCGGCTTTTAGTATCTATGAAAAGGCCAGATACAGTGAACATCAGATAACCGCTGAAGATTTGAAAAATATAAAAAAAGCTGTGAAGGAGCAGGACTTTTAAAATATTGAGGTGACATTTGTGATGCTGTTGTCGGTCACCTTAAAGGACCAGATTGAGTGCCCTTTAAGTCTGTGCTCTGTAAGAAAATAGGTATCGTCTACATTCGAGATGTAGTAAGGAGTTCCGCCTCCTATGAAGTACGTTGAATAGATGTCTTCATATTTTCCCTGGCTTAAGTCAGAGAGGGAAGGTGTCTTTATTATGGTTGCATAATCCTGCGAACCTGTTGTGTCTGTTGAAACAGAAATATAATAGTAATCCTGGATCTTTGTAATTTGCACCATTCCTGCAACTAAAGCGGGGACGGTGTATTTTTCTTTTATCTCTAAGGTATCGAGGTCGCACATTATGATGTTGGAAGCCCCGGCAGAATCTGTGTCGGAAACTCCTGAAACAAAGTAGATGTAGCCATCAATTATAGAGAAGGAGCGTACGTAGATTCCGTCAAGCTCGTCAATTTTCTTTATATCTGTGAGGTACATCCTTGTTGAATCGGATGTGTGTCTGAAACAGTAAAGCTCTCCGGTTGTAGAACTCCATACGTAAAAGGTGTCAGTGATCTCGTTGTAAACAGTATAATGTGGCCTGTTTCCGATATCATAAAAGGTCTGGGTATGTGCAAATTTATCATTAACTTTTTCGTAGATCAGAACCCTGTTATTCTCTGTATCATCAATCATGTAAACGGAGCCGTCGCTAGCAATTGTGTGAGGTTGTGTGGCATCTCCTGACATGATGTACCACTCATCGAGTGGAGCATTCAGATCGTCTGAGTAAATGACTCTGTTGTGGTAGCAGTCTACTATGAACCAGGTATCATCCTGTTTGGTGATGTAAGTTGGTACGCTGAGCTCGGTGTCGTAGTTTTGTACAACGTCTACGCCTGCAATGGCATCTTCTATGTCACCGTCGTCCTCTGCCTCTGCAAGCTCCTGGCCTACAGAAGTAAGGTTTGACTCCGAAATGTATGTAGTTCCATCAAAAGGTGATGAAGGAGTCAGAGTAGTTGAAGTAAAAGAGGCCTGACTGGTAGTATCTTCAGGTGCTGTAACAGTGCCAGAGCCGGCAATCTGGCATCCTGTGAGCATTGAAATGGCCAAAATAAGGCCTGCTGTTTTATATAAAAATGTCTTTTTCATTGAAATATGTCCCTTTTCAAAACTCCTTTTAGTTTACATTATGTTTGTTTCAAGGTAAAGGATATTGAAAAATATACTATAAAACGTTACGATTATTATAATAATATCGCATATCCAGGGGGTATAGTATGGTTACGATCAGTCTCTGTATGATAGTTAAAAATGAAGAAAATTGCCTTGAGAAGTGCCTTGGCAGCCTAAAAGGCCTTGTTGACGAGATGATTGTGGTTGATACCGGGTCTACAGACAAGACAAAAGAAATTGCGAATGCCTTCGGTGCTAAAGTTTACGACTTTAAGTGGACCGGAGATTTTAGTGAGGCCAGAAATTTCTCTTTTTCCAAGGCAACCTGTGACTACATATATTCGGCAGATGCAGATGAGGAGCTGGATGAGACAAACAGGGAAAGGTTTTTGCAGATGAAAAGAGATCTGGAAGAACTTGATATTGACATCGTACAGATGTACTATTGTAACCAGTTGTCTTTTAGGACGGTTTATAACTTTGATAGAGAATTAAGACCAAAGCTCTTTAAGAGAGTCAGGTATTTTACATGGGAAGACCCTATTCATGAACAGGTGGTTTTGGATCCTGTTATCGTTAATTCTGAGATTGAGATCATACACAATCCCGGTGAGAATCACTCTGCCAGAGATTTAAATGCATTCAGAAAGGCCATTGCAGATGGGAAATTCCTGTCAAGGCGCCTTTATGGGATGTATGCAAGAGAGCTGATGATGGCCGGAACTGATGATGACTTTTTGAAAGCAAAAAGTTTTTTTGAAGAATCACTAAAGGATACCCACAGAAGTCTTGATGAGATAAAAGAGGGAAGCTGCATTCTGTCGCATATCGCTGTGATAGAAGGAGATGTGTCAGCTCTTTTGAAGTATGCCTTAAAAGACGCAATAACTGAAATGTCCAGTGAGGTTTGCTACGAACTTGGTGATTTTTACTATAGCCAAAAGGACTATGATGAGGCTATAGTGTGGTATTATAATGCAGCATACGAGTGCGAGAGCATTCTGGATGTTAAAAAATCAAAAGAGCTTCCAAGGCTTGCGATTGCCAAATGCTACAGAGCCCTTGGCAACAGTGAGCTTGCAGAAGATTATGAAAAGGAAGCTTTAGAAGTACAAAAGGAAGAGTAATGTTAGAGTTTTACAAAGGAAAAAGGGTGCTTGTCACCGGGCATACAGGCTTTAAGGGAAGCTGGCTGACCAAGATCCTGGTCATGGCCGGAGCTAAAGTCTATGGCTATGCATTATCTCCTGAGGGAGATGAGAATTTATTTGAGATTTCCAAAGTGGGTGATGATATTTGCTCATGTATTGGAGATATCAGAGATTTTGACAAATTAAAAAGTTTCTTTGACGAGGCAAAACCGGAGATAGTTTTTCATCTGGCGGCCCAGCCCATTGTCAGAGATTCTTATGAAAGACCGCGCTATACCTATGAAACAAATGTCATGGGCACGGTAAATATCTGTGAGTGCGTAAGAGAGTCGGGCACTGTCAGATCTTTTTTGAATGTTACAACTGATAAGGTTTATCAGAACAATGAGTGGGAATGGGGATACAGAGAGGATGAGAAACTCGATGGTTTTGACCCTTATTCCAACAGTAAGTCATGCTCAGAGCTTGTCACTCATTCATATATCAATTCTTTTTTTGAGGAACTGGGAATTGCTACATCTACAGCCAGAGCCGGAAATGTTATAGGCGGCGGTGATTTTGCGAAAGACAGGATCGTTCCTGATTGCGTAAGAGCTGCCAGAAGCGGACAAAAGATAACACTTCGAAATCCTGATTCTACAAGACCATATCAGCATGTACTTGAGGCTTTGTCAGCATATCTTTTGATCGCTCAGAAGCAGTATGAAGATGGCAACTACGCAGGCTTTTATAATGTAGGGCCCAATGAGTCTGATGCTGTTACCACCCTTAAGATTGCCGGATTATTCAAGGAAAAATATGGCCAGCCTGATATAGAGATTAAATCTGATAATGGACCTCACGAGGCCAATTATCTTAAGCTCGACTGCTCAAAAATAAAGAGCAGACTGGGCTGGGCGCCAAAGTGGGATATTGAAATGGCTGTTGAAAAGACGGCTGAGTGGACCAGTGGGTACCTTGAGGGACACGCAATAGAAGTTATGGAAAAAGAAATAAAGGAGTATTTTAATTAATGATAGACAATGAAGCACAAAAGGCTGCAAGAAAGCAGATTCTTGATCTTGTGGCAGATTATTATGATAAATTTCTGAAGGTAGATAATACAGGTTTTGAAGAGGGCGACAGAATCCCTTACTCAGGAAGAGTCTTCGATGAGAAGGAAGTTAAAAACCTTGTGGATTCATCCCTTGATTTTTGGCTTACAGCAGGAAGATATACAGATGAATTTGAAGAGAGATTTGGGAAGCTCCTTGGAGTAAAGGGCGTAAGCCTTGTAAACAGCGGATCTTCTGCTAACCTCATCGCATTTATGGCTCTTACAGCTCCTGAACTTGGGGACAGAAGAGTGAAAAAAGGTGACGAAGTAATAACAGTTGCCTGCGGATTCCCTACAACTATCGCACCTATTATTCAGTACGGCGCGGTTCCTGTATTTGTTGACGTTGCAATTCCTCAGTACAACATTGATGTGAACAGACTTGAAGAGGCCTTGAGTGAAAAGACAAAGGCAGTTATGATCGCGCATACTTTGGGAAATCCTTTCGACTTAAAGCATGTAAGAGAGTTCTGCGACAAGCATAATTTATGGCTTATCGAGGATAACTGTGATGCTCTCGGCTCAGAATATGAGATTGGCGGTGAAAAGAGATTTACAGGAACCTGGGGCGATATCGGTACATCAAGCTTTTACCCGCCACACCATATCACTATGGGAGAAGGCGGATGCGTTTATACCAATAACGGACTCTTGCACAGAATGGTAAGAAGCTTTAGAGACTGGGGAAGAGACTGTGTATGTCCTCCCGGAAAAGACAACTTCTGCGGCCACAGATTTGACGGCAAGTTTGGAGACCTTCCTGTTGGATACGACCACAAATACGTATACAGCCATCTTGGATACAATCTCAAAGCAACAGATATGCAGGCAGCAGTTGGATGTGCTCAGCTTGATAAGCTTATTCCTTTTGCAAATGCCCGCAGAAACAACTGGGAAATGCTTAAAAAAGAGCTTGAGAGCGTAAGTGATGTTCTTATTCTTCCTGAGGCAGCAGAGAATTCCAATCCTTCATGGTTTGGTTTTATCATGTGCGTAAAAGAGGAGAGCGGTGTATCAAGAAATGATATAACAAAGGCTCTTGAAGCAAACAATATTCAGACAAGACTTCTTTTCTCAGGAAATATCTTAAGACATCCTTGCTTTGCTGAGTACAAAGAGGGCGTAGACTACAGAGTGGTAGGTTCTCTTGAAGTTACAGATAGAGTTATGAACAATGCATTCTGGGTAGGTGTTTATCCAGGAATGAATGAAAAGAAGATTAAGTTTATGGCTAGTGTTATCAGAAAGGCCCTTGGAAGGGAATGATGAAGACAGCAATTGTAACCGGCGCATTTGGATTTGCAGGTGCCAATCTTGTAGAGCAGCTTTTGAAAAATGACTATGTTGTCTATGCCATTGGAAGAGATGGCTCTACGCACAATGACAGATTTAAAAGTACTGATAATCTGAAAAGTCGCTTCATCAATATGGAGGACTACGATAAGATCGGGGCTCTTGTTGATAAAGAGGATGTTGAAGATAAAGAAGTTATCTTTTTCCACTTGTCCTGGGGCGGTGGAAGGGATGACTTTGAAGCACAGCTAAAAAACATAGACGGTAGCCTTAAAGCTATGGACAGCGCTATTTCTTTTGCCCAAAAAGGGGCTAAAGTGGCCTTTGTTGGCATTGGATCTCAGGCGGAGTATGGCGTTAAACCTGATACAAAAGAGCTTGATGAAAATGCACTTTTAGAGCCGTTTTCCGCCTATGGAACTGCAAAGGCAGCAGCTTACCATCTTCTAAAGAATAAAGCGAAAAAAGCCGAAATACACTTTGTGTGGGGCAGAATTTTCAGCCTCATAGGAAAGTATGAGCCATCTGGCAGAATGCTGCCGGATCTGGTGATGAAGCTAAAAAGAGGCGAGGATGTATTTTTAAGTTCCTGCAGGCAGTATTGGGACTATCTGGATGCAAAAGATGCAGCCATAGCCATAAGGCTTCTTGGCGAAAAGGGAAGAGATGGCGAAGTTTACAATATTGCAAGCGGCGATTATAAGGAACTGAAGGCCTTTGTAAAAGAGGCAGCGGATCACCTTGGGGCAGACGAAAAACTTTTGCACTTTGGAAATGATCCAAAGCCCTATGTTTCTTTTAAACCATCAGTGAAAAAGCTCATTGAAGATACCGGATTTAGAGCTGAGACTTCATTTTTGGATTCTATCGATAACTATGATCAAACTGTAAGGTGAGACATGTACGAAAGACTGCAGGAGCTGATTTCAAGCGGAGATTACAAGGAGGCCCTCTATGAGTTTCAGGAGGAGTTTCTTCATATTGACCGGCAGACTGATAAGGATGCGGCCAGACTTTGTCTTCTTGAGGCCTCTCTCTGGGAGGTGCTTGAGGACAGCTTTGCGGAATTTGATGCCATAGCGAGGGGGATAAAGTACGATCCCCAAAACTATGAGCTCTTCTACATGTTGGGACTTTTTTATAAGGACATAAATATTAATAAAGCATATCTTTGTGTGCAGCAGGCGCTTCTTTATTGCGAGGTGCCTGAGGATGCTGCGGCTATCAGAGATATGCTTTTTGAATTGGAAAAAGATGGTTCTCTCAGGGTAAAAAAGCTAAGTATAATGGTTCTTTCTTACAATGACCCTGAGCTGTTAAAAAAGTGCATCGAGAGCATTGAAGATACCTGTTTTCTTGAGACTACAGAGCTTGTTGTGGTGGATAATAACTCCTCGGATGAAGCGGTAAAAGAGTATTTGAGGAAAAAAAGAGATTCCGTTTCATATGACTTTAAACTTATTGAGAATGACGAGAATATAGGGTTTCCATTGGGCTGTAACTTGGGTGCCAAAAACTGTGATAAAGACAGGGATATTTTCTTTTTAAACAATGATGCTGTACTTATGCCAAATGCTGTGTTCTTTCTTCGAATGGGACTATACGAGGATAGAAATGTCGGCGCGGTGTCGGCGCTGTCAAACAGCGCATCGCTTCAGGAGATAGAACCAGAGCACTTCGAAAAGTATGCGGGCAGAGACCTTGGACAGCTGTGGTACAAGGAGATTCCTCTTGAAGAGAGTCTTAGGATCTTTAAAAGCTATTCAAAGGAGATGGGTATACCAAGGCATGCTCCTTATATCAGGCGTTTCAGGCTAACGGGCTTTGCACTTATGGTTTCGAAAGAGGCACTTGACGTGGTGGCACCTGAAAGGGATGTGTTTGATGGACTGTTTTCACCTGGGTATTTTGAGGATGACGATCTTGGGATAAGGCTTGCAAGAGCTGGATTTTTGCAGCTTGTCTGTGATAACAGTTTTATTTATCACCATGGAGGAGGCGGCTTTGAAGGCCATAGCGACGCCATGGAAAAGGGAAGACAGAAGTTTATAGACAAGTGGGGATTTGATGTCTGGGGCTACAGCCTTCATTGGGATGAAGCCTGCAAGGCAATATCGGAGTTGTATAGTGAGCGGAAAGAGCCGCTGAGGGTCATAGATTTCACCTGCGGATTTGGGGCTACAGCATCGTTTTTAAAGCATGAAATTCCTGACATATATGTGGCTGGCGTCTGTAGGGCGCCATTTGCGGCAAGTATTGCAAGTAATATGGCAGATTCGGTTGCCTGGGGTGATTTAAATCTCTGTAGATTGCCCTGGAAGAATCATTCTTTTGATGTGGCTTTAATAGACCGGACTGATGTGTGCAAGGTGAGGGCTTCACAATTTATAAAACAAAATGGTATCATTATAGATGAGGAATTTTTCAAAGGAGACGAAGAGTAGTCAATGCGTTGTCATAATTGCAAGCAGATCTTAGATGATAAAATAAGTTCAAAACTAAATTTTTGTCCCCTTTGCGGGACTCGCCTTTTTGACGAGAGCAAAACATTTTTTATCACTATTTACAGTGTGGGTCAAAGAGAAAATGTTGCCGGTGATATGCTCATCTTTGTGGATGAGAGAATTCTCTATGAGGCCACGCCCGGAAATGGTGTCTTTTTTAACATCAATGGAGGCTTCCACACTATAAAGTTCAGGACCGGTGTGAGAACGAAGGTTATACAGATTCTTATAGATTCTGACTTTGAAATCAGGGCTTATTTCAATTCTCTCACAAGCCTTATTGAGACAAATGTGAATCCTTTGGAAGGAAGCGGGGCAGGACATACTCCTGACGAGATTGCGGCTGAACATTTTACCGAACCTAAAATGATTTCAGATATTGGAGAGAAGGGATTCCAGATGCTCCTGGGTGAGGAAGAGCCTGACTATGATGTAGAAGCTACAAGTGGACTTATGGTTGGTAAGCTTAAAATCTACGGCGACAGGATGGAGTTTTCTCCTGACAGGATCAATAAAACTGATGTGACTGACTTCATAAAAATCGTCGCAGTCAGGCGTAAAATGGGCGCTATAGACGTACAATGTGAGGGAAATGTTCATAAAATTTATAGTATTCCGAAAGATACCTACAATGAGATTATGGTATATTTAACCAATAGGATTCAGGAAATAAGGGAATAATTCGGAATTCAGGTATAGACACAAAACAAAATAACATACACAATATGATGATAAACAGCACTCCGGTGCTGTTTGTTTTTTCGTCAATTGTTCTGATAATTCCTTCGGTTAACGAATGGGCGTCAATATGCTATTAACGTAAAAAAGTCATCATTGTAACAATGAATTGTGAAAAAAGTGTGAACACTTTCGTAAATTCTTGTTATCATATGCATTTTCGTTAAAATGCCAAAAAACCCTTGTCAAACTTGATGAAAATTTATTAGAAAATTCCCCTAAAAAGTGAATGACGAAAAAACGTTAATGTGGTAGACTTTACTTTGCCAAAAGAATGATTATTCACAAGATAAAAAATAAATAGGAGGTATGACATGACAAAGGCAGAAATTTTAAAAAGAGAAATCTTACAGCAGTATAAGAGTGTCAGACAGTTCGCAATAGATATGTCTATTCCATATAGTACACTTGTTACAGCACTTGATAGGGGGATCGAGGGTATGGCTTACGGTACAGTTATAAAGATGTGCGATCGTCTTAACCTGAATCCAGTTGATTTTTCAACACTGGAGCAGGGCACTGATCTTGGCAAGAAGATTGTTGAGAACCGCGTTATGCAGCAGTATGTTAAGCTTAACAAGGCTGGACGCAAGAAGATCCTTGATATGATGGGTGACTTCTCACAGCTTGATAAGTACCAGGCTGACTGATTTCAAAAGTGGCGCATGACCATATACAGGTAAGTGCTTTATAATGAAAATTTAAGTAGCTATGTGACATAAGTCGCATAGCTATTTTTTTTCTGTTATAATGTAGCAGATATAATCATAAATTGAGATAGGAGAAGTATCATGAAATACGATTATCTGGTGGTTGGAGCAGGTCTTTTTGGAGCTGTGTTTGCGCATGAAATGGCTGTTAAGGGCAAGAGTGTCCTTGTTATAGACAAAAGGTCACATGTGGCTGGAAATATATATACAGAGAATAAGATGGGAATAAATGTGCATAAGTACGGTGCGCATATTTTTCACACTTCAGATAAAGAGGTATGGGACTATGTTAACAGGTTTGCTGAGTTCAATAACTATATAAATTGTCCTGTAGCTTCTTATAAGGATGAGCTTTACAATCTTCCTTTTAATATGAATACCTTCAGCAAGATGTGGGGCATCAAGACTCCTGCTGAGGCTAAGGCTATCATCGACAAGCAGGCCGGTGAAGAAATAGAGAGAATGAACAGGGAAAAGGGCACAACTGAGTTTGTTGCTGACAATCTTGAGGAACAGGCCCTTTCTCTTGCGGGAAGAGATATCTATGAGAAACTTGTTAAGGGCTACACTGAGAAGCAGTGGGGAAGAGACTGCAAGGACCTTCCTGCCTTTATTATCAAGAGACTTCCTATGAGATATATCTATGACAATAACTACTTCAATGACAGATATCAGGGCATACCTATGGGCGGTTATACTGCACTTGTTGAGAAGCTTCTTTTGACAGGAAAAGAGAATGAGGCAGTATCAGGCTCTATAACTGTTAAGACAGATACTGATTATTATGACTTTGTAAAGATGGAGGGCAATCTTCCTGCTGAGCCTTTTGAATCAGTAAACGGCGACAGTTTCGAGAAGATTCTTTTCACAGGTATGATTGACGAATTCTTTGGTTACAAGCTTGGAACCCTTGAGTACAGATCACTTAGATTCGAGACTGAGGAACTTCCTGATGTTGATAACTACCAGGGCAATGCGGTTGTCAACTATACAGAAAGAGATATCCCTTATACAAGAATAATCGAGCACAAGCACTTCGAGTACGGCACAGGCAAAGGAACTATCATAACAAGAGAGTATCCTGCAAACTGGAAGCATGGCGATGAGCCATATTATCCAATGAATGATGAAAAGAATAATAAGCTCTTTTCACAGTACACAGAACTTGCCGGCGAGTACAGGAACATCCTCTTTGGCGGAAGACTTGGCCAGTACAAGTATTACAACATGGATCAGGTTATAAGGGCAGCTCTTGATATGGTTTCAGAACAGTAATCTGTTTACAATAATTTATACTTTTTTAATTTTTATTTTGAATATGTTTATTGACTTATTTGCGCTTTTAGGTAAATATATAAGTAACTAAAGGTGGCTAGATGTGCCCTCGTGCGATAGATGCCAATGGAATGGCAGAGGTAAGGACTCGTACGTTATCAAGGAAGAAAGGAGGGGCTACATATGGCAGGCGTTTCTTTAAATGGCGTTTACAACCATTTCATACAAGATTACGTATCTAAAGATGTTACACAGGCTGATGCGCATCGCAAGGATGAGCTTCGGGATGTGTATAAATCTATTGCAAAAATCAATAAACAGTCCCCTCTGTATTTGTTAACGGACGATGATCTAACCCGCAACGATGCGATTGAGATAAAAGAGAAAGCAAGACTTTTACAGGGCAGTATTTTTGGCCTTAGTAATCAGGAAGATAAGTCTTCACTTAATCATACTTCTGCGTTTACGTCAGATGACGAAAAGGTGGATGCTTCTTATATTGGCAAAACTCCTGATGACGATGTTGGCAGCGCAGGTTTTGATATTGAAGTTTCGCAGCTTGCTACAGGACAGACCAATACCGGTAAATTTGTAGTAAAGGATTCTTCGTCAGTTCTTTTACCTGATAATTACGCATTTGATGTCAGGATTGATAAGCAGGAATATGAGTTCCAGTTCAGCGTTTATCAGTCTGATAAGAATATAGATGTTCTTCAGAAACTTGAAAAGCTCATTAACCGTGCGGGAATAGGACTTGAAGCTGAGGTTGTAGAAGGCAGTGATAACAGGGCGGCGCTTCAGATAGGAGGCACCCACACCGGTATTAGGACCGGCGAGACTAGTCAGTTTGAAGTTTATGAGTCCTCCGGCGAACTTGCCACAGGTTCTGTTGCAGCTCTTGGACTTGACCAGATATCTTCGCCTGCAGCAAATGCGCATTTTACCTTGAATGGTGAAGACAGGATGGCTATATCCAATCACTTTACGGTTGGCGGTAAGTTTGATATTCAGATAAGAGATGTTACTACATCGCCGGTAAGTGTAGGGGTTAAAAGAGATAATGAGGCATTGGTAAAGCACATTTCGTCTCTTGTAGATAATTACAATAAGTTTGTACTTGAAGCATCAGGTAAGCAGGATGCGAAGTTTAAGAGCGACAAGCTAAAGAGTGAGGCGGTAAGCATTGCAAGGCAGTACATGTCAGGCATAGAGGACATGGGAATTAAGCTTGAGGGTGAAGGAATCATCTCTATAGATGACGAGATGCTGCATCAGGCAGTAGCAGGACTTCAGAATGACGAAATGCTTAAGCCGATCAGAAACTTTACAGATGCACTTATAAATAAGGCAAAAGATATAGCGGTTGACCCTATGAAATATGTTGACAGGCCGGTTGTAAATTATAAGAATCCTGACAGCAGGGACAACACAGCATCACCGTATATTACAAGCGAGTACTCAGGAATGATGTTCAATAATTATTGCTGAGATCGCGCTTAAGTTACCTTTTCTGCAGGAAGGTGACTTGAAATAATATATAGAAGCGGCGTACATCATGTGTATGCCGCTTCTTTGTGATTTGTGGGCGGGCCTTGTATCGTGTATAATGGCGTAAGTGAGGTAAAAAACTGATGATATTTGTGATGACGATTGTGGCTATGCTGCTTTTAAGTGCCTGCATAGCTGATAGATATAAAGTTAGTGTTGGCGATGGAATAGCCCTTTCCGGCTCGGTGACAATTCTGCTTCTTTACGTTCTTGCTTTTTTCAGGGGCATGAAGCTGATTGGGGTAATCGGACTTGTATTTGTTGTGGTGATATTTAGGTTAAAGAAATATGTACTTGACCCGCTTTTGGTTATGTTTGTGGTGGGGGTGGCTGCGGTTACCCTTCTTACGGGGCAGCAGGTATTTTCCTGGTGGGATGATATTAATTTCTGGTCATCTGATGCCAAACAGCTTTTTTATATGAATGGATTTCCGGGAAAATATGGAAATGTCTCTCCTGAATTTGGGGATTATCCACCTGTTACGTCCATATTTAAATGGCTCTTTTTACAGATGAGTTCTGATAGCTATAATGAAAGCCTCCAATTTGCAGGATATTTTGCACTGAACCTGACTTTTCTTATGCCGCTGGCAGGCAGGCTGAAAAAGTGGACAGAGGATGGATGTGCTTGCAGGGGGGCAAAAAAGGCTGCTTTTCTGCTGGTCTGTTTTGCTGCGGTGGTTCTTTTGCCCGGGGTATTTAATGGGATAATATATTACGGAACACCTGCTGATATAACCATGGGAATTGTGTACGGGGCCCTTCTTCTTGCTATTTACGAACAGGAAATGGTTGATGAAAACTTTTACTATATCAGGATTGCACTATATTCGGCAGTTCTTTTTCTGACTAAGTCTGTTGGCGTAGAGTGGGCGATATTTGCATTTCTCTTTTACCTGATAACCAGGAAAAAAAGCTGGAAAATACTGATAACCGGTGCTGTTTCAGGTGGATTTTATGTAAGCTGGCTGCTGTTCTGTCTTATCAACAGAAGAGTTGCAAAGCTTACCGGAGCGGGGCTTCGTATGGCAACATCCGGAACCTACACTGCGCCACAGAACACAATGGAAAAGGCAAGGTACTTTATTGAGGGATTTTGGACTATGCCTATGCATGCGGATTCAAATCTTACATTTGATATCTCTACAGGCGTTGCAGTCCTGACTCTTTCGGCATTTCTTTTTGCTTTAATGAAATGTGGAATCTTTGAGAAGAAAGAGGCAAAGAAAATTGCGATCTTCCTTGGAATATCCGGACTTTTATGCTACGGGATCATATTCCTTGCTCATATTTCTATATTTCAGACAGAAGATCAGTACCTGGATGCTTATGCCATGGCAGTTTCTATCGCAAGGTACGCATGCCCCTTTGCTCTTGGAGGTTTCTATCTTTTAATAGGGGCTTTTTGTGACAGGAGTGGTAAGATACCGCAAAAGAGTGGAATGAGGATTGGAATCGCATTTCTTTTGTTTGTTCTTTTGACTGCTGATTATACGGGCGTTTACAAGCATTTGCTTGGTTATAGAAAAAGTGTAGAGGAAAACATAAATTATTGTTATGATATGGTTGGTGATGAAGGCAGGATTTTGGTGGATAAAGTTGCCCAAAATAAGAGCCTTTGGGGAAAACGAGTTCTCGTCATGCGAGATGGCCATACATACACATGGGTTCATGACACTTATATAAGTAAAGAGGCTTCGCCTGTGGCCCTAGTCTATGACGGCTATCTGGCTGAACAGGAGAGCTCTGCGGACATGGCGGGCAAGATAGTAACAAACCATGCTTCATATTTATATGTGGAAGATGCGGATGGAAGGGCAGCAGATCTTTTTTCTCCTCTGATGAAGGATGGAGAAGAGTTTGCTCCATGCACCGTTTATAAAATTGAAATAAGTGAAGAGGGAGTTGTTCTTACTTCAATATGAATATACCGATAATTATTCCGGCTTACGAACCGGATGAGAAGCTGATAAAGCTGGTGGATGAATTAAATAGTGCTTCAGTAGGCCCTATTGTTGTTGTAAATGATGGCTCGGATAAAGAAAGATTTGGCCACATTTTTGACAGTGTTAAAAAGAGTGGGGCCATTGTCCTTGAGCATGCGGTCAATATGGGAAAGGGCAGAGCGCTTAAGACTGCCTTTAATTATTGCCTGAATAAATACGAGAATCTGGCAGGGGTAATCACGGCTGATTCCGATGGACAGCACACGGTTTTGGATATTAAAAAGTGTATGGAAGCTCTTTTGGCTGATCCTAAGGCTCTTGTACTGGGCGTGAGAAATTTTGATGAAAGCGGAATACCTGCAAGGTCCGTATTTGGAAACAAGGTTACACGCAGGATAATGAAGTTGCTTGTGGGATTGTCCATAAGTGATACTCAGACCGGGCTCAGGGGAATCGGACCTTCCTTTATGAAATATCTTTTGACTGAGGATGGAGAGCGCTTTGAGTTTGAGACTAATATGCTGATAGCTACAAAAGATCAGGGAGTACCTATTATTGAGGTGCCCATCAGCACTATATATTTAGAAGAAAATAAATCCAGCCACTTTAATCCCATAGTGGATTCGATCAGGATTTATGCCATATTCCTGAAGTTTTTGTTTTCTTCTTTGTCATCAAGCGTTGTTGACATGGTGATGTTCAGTATATTCTGTGCCATATTCAGAAACGTTCCGATGGCAATCGGATATATCATGCTCTCAACGATCCTGGCCAGAGTTATTTCTGCGATCTACAATTTTGCTATTAACTATGGCATTGTGTTCAAGGGAAAGGGAAACAAATTTAAAGCTGCGGTCAAATATTTTGTGCTGGCAGTTTGCATTATGCTCTTTAGTGGCTTCTTTGTAACGATAGGACATGGATTGTTTGGCGGCGTGCCGGAAATAGTTGTGAAGGTGCCTGTTGACTGCGTCTTGTTTTTGCTTAGCTTCATCGTTCAGAGAGAAATTGTTTATAAATAAAAAAGTCATTGACTAAGATTAGTTACTATGATATATTAGACAAGCGACTAAAGATTTACGTCTTTTTTTTATGCAAAAAAATGATGATAAAAGGCGCAAAGTTAAGATAATTAGAACACACCGGAGGTGAGATTATGCGTACAAGAATTACATTAGCATGTACAGATTGCAAGAATCGTAACTATGACACAACAAAGGATAAGAAGACACATCCTGATCGTGTTGAGATGAAGAAGTACTGCCCATTCTGCAAGAAGCATACATTACACAAGGAAACAAAGTAATTTCATTCCTTATTAGGAGGGAGACTACGGGTATGGAAGAGACCAAGGTAGTAGATAACAAGTCTGAGCAGACTAAGAGCTCTTCTGCCAAGAAAAACAAGAAATCAAAAAACGGACTTCTTGGAAAGATCGGTGCAGTGATCACTAAGATTGGTGATTTCTTTACTGGGGTTAAGGCGGAGTTTGGTAAGATCATTTGGCCAACTAAGGATGATGTGATCAAACAGACAACAGCAGTTGTTGTTGTATCAATCATTTGTTGTGCTCTTATCGCTGTATTGGACTATGCGTTTGAATATGGTATGAATTTCATAACATCTATATTCTAATTTAAAGGAGATAATATGTCAGAAGAAATGGAAAAGTCTTTTGAATCTGATGAGCAGTTAGAAAATGCAGAAGCTCCTGTTAATGAGGAGGCTGAAGCACCTGTTGCAGAGTCTGTCAACGAGAATGCTCATTGGTATGTTGTTCATACATATTCAGGATATGAGAACAAAGTAAAGGCCAATCTTGAGAGCGCTATTGTTAATAGACATCTTGAGAATCAGATTTTTGAGGTTAGAGTTCCTCTGCAGGATGTTGTTGAAGTTAAGAACGGTGTGCGCAAGAATGTGCAGAGAAAAATGTTCCCTGGCTATGTTCTTGTCAACATGGATATGAATGACGAAACTTGGTACGTAGTTCGTAATACACGTGGAGTTACAGGTTTCGTTGGACCGGGAAGCAAACCAGTTCCGCTTACAGATGCAGAGATTAAACCTCTCGGAATCAAGACTGATACAATTTCTGTTGATTTCTCAGTTGGTGATGAAATCGCTGTTGTTGCCGGTGTTTGGAAAGACACTGCCGGTGTTGTTCAGAGAATGGACTTTGGTAAACAGACAGCTACAATCAATGTTGATCTGTTTGGCCGTGAGACTCCGGTTGAGATCAGCTTCGCAGAAGTTAGAAAGATTGATTCATAATAGTTTAGGTATTCGATGCGTGAGCATTTGAATATATAGCAATCACAGATTGCACGTAACCGCTGAGTGGGAGCAAAACCCATCGAGCGTATTCCGCTCGATGTTGGTTTTGCCCCTGCGATAGGTTCCAGCCGAGGTTTTCTCGAGGCTGTTGAACCGAACCGCTGGGAGCAAGACCATTGTGGGGATTGCGTCCGACCACATATTTTCAGGAGGTGCCATTATGGCAAAGAAAGTCGAAGGATACATTAAGTTACAGATCCAGGCTGGTAAAGCAACACCAGCACCACCAGTTGGACCAGCACTTGGTCAGCATGGTGTAAACATCGTTGAATTCACAAAGCAGTTCAACGCACAGACAGCAGATAAGGGTGACGTTATCATCCCTGTTGTTATCACAGTTTATGCAGACAGAAGTTTCACATTCATCACAAAGACTCCACCTGCTGCAGTTCTTCTTAAGAAGGCAGCTAAGATCCAGAAGGGTTCAGGAGTTCCTAACAAGACTAAGGTTGCAAAGATTTCTAAGGAAGAAATTAGAAAGATTGCAGAGACAAAGATGCCTGACCTCAATGCTGTTGACATCGATGGTGCTATGAGCATGATCGCTGGTACAGCACGTAGTATGGGAATCGTAGTAGAAGACTGATGGAGGATGAGAGATGAAACACGGAAAGAAATACGTTGAAGCTGCTAAGCTTATTGATAAGACACAGCAGTATGAAGCCGCTGATGCAATAGCTCTTGTTAAGAAGTCAGCTACTGCAAAATTTGATGAGACTGTAGAAGTTCACATCAGAACAGGTTGTGACAGCCGTCATGCTGATCAGCAGATCAGAGGCGCAGTTGTTCTTCCTAACGGAACAGGTAAGACTGTTAAAGTTCTTGTATTCGCTAAGGGCACAAAGCTTGACGAGGCTCAGGCTGCAGGTGCAGATTTCGTTGGCGGTGAGGAACTTATTCCAAAGATCCAGAACGAAGGATGGCTTGACTTTGATGTTGTAGTTGCAACACCTGACATGATGGGCGTTGTAGGACGTCTTGGTAAAGTTCTCGGACCTAAGGGTCTTATGCCAAACCCTAAGGCTGGTACAGTTACTATGGATGTTACAAAGGCTGTTAACGATATCAAGGCTGGTAAGATTGAGTACAGACTTGACAAGGCTAACATCATCCACGTTCCAGTTGGAAAAGCTTCTTTCTCAGAGGAGCAGCTTGAACAGAACTTTAACGCACTTATGGATGCTATCTCAAAGGCTAAGCCTTCATCTGTAAAGGGTCAGTACCTCAAGAGCATTACTCTTGCTACAACAATGGGACCTGGCGTAAAGGTTGTATCAAACAAGTATTAATTTGCATAAATGCAAATATGAAGCGAATCGCATTGCGATTCGCTTCTTTTTATATTCAGAATTGAGCAGGGTAGTCTGCTTGATTATGGAATATTAGAAAACCACAATATATTGTGGTATTATAAAATAATGAGACATGAATATGATTACGATAAAAACGCAAATGGAACTTCTGCTATAAGGATTTTTTTATTAACCCTGTCGATCATACTTATAGTTGGAATTCCTTCTTTGTTTGTCATAAAGAGACTTAGTGAACATGATGAGGTCGGAGAAGTAAAGCTTGCAAGCGGATGGGAAAAAATACCTGAAGCAGGAGTTGTTGAAAACGTTGTGGTATCCGAAGGTGAGCAGGCGGAAGAAGAATTGATTATTCCTGAGGAAGATAAAGCATACACTCATGTAATTGAGACTTCATCTGACGATTCTGTTACTATTGGCTTTGCCGGGGATATTCTGTTTGATGACAATTATGCGGTAGGCAATGCTTTTAAGAATGCGGGCATTTCTGCTGATGGAGTTGTGGGTCAGAGCCTTCTTGAAAAAATGAGAGCTGCTGATATCATGATGGTCAACAATGAATTTCCATATTCCAATGGGGGAACTCCTACTGAAGGAAAAATGTATACCTTTAGAGCCAGACCAGAAACAGCTTCAATTCTTAATGAGATGGGAGTTGATATTGTTGGCCTTGCAAACAATCATGCCTATGATTATGGAGAACAGGCTCTTCTTGATACAATGGATACGCTTGACAGTGTAGGCGTTACTTATGCAGGAGCGGGTAACAACATAGAAGAAGCATCTCACCCTGTGTATTACATTACAAGTAGTGGAATGAGGATCGCTATCATATGCGCAACTCAGATAGAAAGACTTGATAATCCTGATACAAAAGGGGCTACGGAGTCTAGTCCTGGTGTTTTCAGATGCCTTAATGATTCTCTTTTACTTGAAAAAGTCAGAGAGGCAAGAGAAAAGAATGCTTATGTTATTGTTTTTATTCATTGGGGAACAGAGAGTACTTCTGAAATAGATTATCTTCAGGTGGATCAGGCAAAAGAGATCGTTGATGCCGGAGCCAATCTTATAGTTGGGGCTCATCCACATGTTCTTCAGAAAATTGATTATGTGAATGGTGTTCCTGTTATATACAGCCTTGGTAACTACATATTTAATTCCAAGACACAGGATACTGGAATGATCCTGACAACTCTTCATAATGATGGTGTTGTAAATATCCGGTTTGTGCCGGCTGTTCAGAGCGGCTGTTCGGTATATGAGCCGTCTGATGAAGAGAAACTTAGGATACTTAATGAAATGGCCGGAATGTCTCCGGGGATAACTCTTGATACAAATGGATATATATCTATGAGGTGAGCGTTTATGATATAAATAGATATGTACATGTGATGATCAATCCTGACATAACTTAGAATGTTCATAAGATAGTTGCAATTGAAATAATAAACAAAAAATAGTAGAAAAGTGTTGACAGGAATATTTGAGTATGTTATTTTATTAAGGTCGTCGAAAAAGACGATAATATATGCCGAAGACAGTAGGTGTTCTTTTGAACATAATGAGCAATCGCCTACCGAGGAAAAGTTAAAACATGACTTTTTACCTCTCGATGTCTTCGAGAGGTTTTTTTCGGCGGTTAATTCTATAAGGAGGTAAAAAGATGGCAAAGGTTGAATTAAAAAAGCCTGTAGTTGAAGAAATTTCAGAGAAGATTAAAGACGCTCAGGCTGTCGTACTTGTAGATCACCGCGGACTTACTGTTGCACAGGATACTGAGCTTCGTAAGAAACTTCGTGCAGAAGGCGTAACATATAAGGTTTACAAGAACACGATGATGAACTTCGCATTCCAGGGAACAGATTTCGAGCAGCTTAAGGATCTCCTTAATGGTCCTAGCGCTATGGCTGTATCTGCAACAGATCCAGCAGCTCCAGCTCGTGTTCTTTATGAGTTTGCTAAGACTGCTAAGGCTCTCGAGATTAAAGGTGGTGTTATAGAAGGTAAGTTCTATGATGCAGCAGCAATGACAGAAATTGCTACTATCCCTTCAAGAGATGTCCTTCTTTCAAGATTGCTTGGCTCTATGCAGTCACCTATTACAAACTTCGCTCGCGTTATCAAACAGATCGCAGAGAAGGATGGCGAAGGCGCTACAGAGGAAGCTCCAGCTGAGGAAGCTGCAGCACCTGCAGAGGCAGAAGCTCCTGCAGCAGAGGCACCAGCAGCAGAGTAATTTGCTTGCACCATGTGCTTAGAAAATGAAAACAAATAATTTTTAATTATACTATACGGAGGTATATAAAATGGCAAAGTTATCTACAGCAGAAATTATTGATGCTATCAAAGAGTTAACAGTTCTTGAGTTAAATGATCTCGTAAAGGCTTGCGAGGAAGAGTTCGGCGTATCTGCAGCAGCAGGCGTTGTAGTTGCAGCAGCTCCTGGAGCAGCAGCAGCTGGTGAAGAGAAGACAGAGTTCAACGTAGAGCTTACAGAAGTTGGTCCTAACAAGGTTAAGGTTATCAAGGTTGTTCGTGAGCTTACAGGTCTTGGTCTTAAGGAAGCAAAGGAACTCGTTGATGGAGCTCCTAAGATGATCAAAGAGAACGCTTCTAAGGCAGAAGCTGATGACATCAAGGCTAAGGTTGAGGCTGAAGGCGCTAAGGTTACTCTTAAGTAATCCTTCGATCTTCGAATTTTATCAGAAAAACATAATGGGCGGTTTACACAAGGCAACTTGTGTAAGCCGTTTTTTCTTTCGCTTGATTTAATTTATATGATGAGTTTTTTCTGGCATTTTTCTCACATATATGTTTTAAAGAAAATGCTTGACACAAATTTTCATTCGATGTATTATGGATAATGCACTATTGTGGTGTGGTGGGCTTTTTTGCGCGCTTTTTTAAAGTGCTCTAAAATGCCTCTTTTCCACTACTAAAAAATAAGAACGGGGTGAATGTCAATGGAAAAAAACAGATTACATCCTACCGGCTCTGGTAAAAATATTCGTATGAGTTTCCAGCGCCAGAAGGAAGTCCTGGAGATGCCAAACCTTATTGAAGTTCAGAAGAACTCCTACCAATGGTTTCTTGACGAAGGCTTAAAAGAAGTCTTTGACGATATCTCTCCAATTGAAGATTACAGTGGTAAGCTTAGTCTTGAATTTGTTGATTTCAAACTTTGTGAAGATGAAATTGATAAGAATAAGAATACTATTGAGAAATGTAAAGAGAGAGACGCTACTTTTGCAGCGCCATTAAAGGTTAAGGTTCGTCTTCATAATAAGGAAAAAGATGAGATTACCGAACATGAGATTTTCATGGGCGATCTTCCTCTTATGACTGCAACTGGTACCTTTGTTATCAATGGAGCTGAGAGAGTTATTGTCAGCCAGTTGGTTCGTTCACCCGGTATCTATTACGATATTACATACGATAAGATTGGTAAAGAGCTTATTGCATGTACAGTCATCCCTAACAGAGGAGCATGGCTTGAGTATGAGACAGACTCTAATGATGTGTTCTATGCAAGAGTAGACAGAACAAGAAAAGTTCCTGTTACTGTTCTTATCAGAGCACTTGGTATTGGATCTAATGAAGAGATTCTTGAACTCTTTGGTGATGAGCCTAAGATTCAGGGAAGTTTCTCAAAGGATTCTTCTACTGATTATCAGAGTGGTCTTCTTGAATTGTATAGAAAGATTCGTCCTGGTGAGCCTCTTTCTGTTGAAAGCGCAGAGAGTCTTATTAATGCTATGTTCTTCGATCCTAGAAGATATGATCTTGCTAAGGTTGGTAGATACAAGTTTAATAAGAAACTTCACTTTAAGAATCGTATCAGTGGACATGTTCTTGCAGAGGATGTTGTTGATGAGACAACAGGTGAGATGATTGCATCAGCCGGAACAAAGGTTGATCGCGCTCTTGCTACAGAGATCCAGAACAGCGCTATTCCTTATGTGCTCATTCAGTCAGAAGAGCGCAATGTTAAGGTGCTTTCAAATATGATGGTTGACATCACTCACTTTATCGAGTGCGATCCTGAACAGCTCGGTATTAACGAGGATGTTTATTATCCTGTTCTTAAGGAAATTCTTGACGAGTACACAGCTAAGAATGATCCTGAAGGACTTGCTGAGACTATTAAGAAGCGTGTTCATGAGCTTATTCCTAAGCACATTACAAGAGAAGATATCATCGCTTCTATTAACTATAATATTCATCTTGAGTATGGAATCGGTAACGATGACGATATCGACCACCTTGGTAACAGACGTATCCGTTGCGTAGGTGAACTTTTACAGAATCAGTATCGTATCGGATTATCAAGACTTGAGAGAGTAGTTCGTGAGAGAATGACTACTCATGACACAGAGGAAGTTTCTCCTCAGTCACTGATCAACATTAAACCTGTACAGGCTGCTGTTAAAGAGTTCTTTGGTTCTTCACAGCTTTCACAGTTTATGGATCAGAACAACCCATTGGGTGAACTTACACATAAGAGACGTCTTTCAGCCCTTGGTCCTGGTGGACTTTCAAGAGACAGAGCCGGATTCGAGGTTCGAGACGTACACTATACACACTATGGCCGTATGTGTCCTATCGAGACACCTGAAGGACCTAACATCGGTCTTATTAACTCACTTGCTAGTTATGCAAGAGTAAATGATTATGGATTTGTAGAGGCTCCATACCGTAAGGTTGATCAGTCTGATCCTGCTAACCCAAGGGTTACAGATGAGGTTGAGTACCTTACAGCTGATGAAGAGGATAATTACCATGTAGCTCAGGCTAATACTCCTCTTGATGAGAATGGATACTTCAAGAAGAACACAGTTTCTGGTCGTTACAGAGAAGAGACTTCTTCATATCCTAAGACATCATTTGAGTACATGGACGTATCTCCTAGAATGGTATTTTCAGTTGCTACAGCACTTATCCCATTCCTTGAGAACGACGATGCTAACCGTGCGCTGATGGGATCAAACATGCAGCGTCAGGCGGTGCCACTTTTAACAACAGAAGCTCCTGCTGTAGGTACAGGTATGGAACGTAAGGCAGCTGTAGACTCTGGTGTCTGCGTAGTTGCAAGAAAAGCCGGAACTGTAGATTTTGTAGACAGCAAGCTTATTCAGATGACATATGATGATGGTGAGAAGGAAGAATTCCATCTTATTAAGTTCCAGAGATCTAACCAGAGTAACTGCTACAACCAGAGACCTATAGTCTTCAAGGGTGATCATGTAGAAGCTGGTCAGGTTATCGCAGATGGTCCTTCAACATACCAGGGAGAACTTGGCCTTGGTAAGAACCCTCTTATCGGTTTCATGACATGGGAAGGTTACAACTACGAGGACGCTGTTCTTCTTTCAGAGAGACTTGTTCGTGACGATGTTTATACATCTGTTCATATTGAAGAATATGAGGCGGAAGCTCGTGAGACAAAGCTTGGACCAGAAGAGATCACACGTGATGTACCTGGTGTAGGTGATGATGCACTTAAGGATCTTGATGATCGCGGAATTATCCGTATCGGTGCTGAGGTTCGTGCCGGTGATATCCTTGTTGGTAAGGTTACACCTAAGGGAGAAACAGAGCTTACAGCTGAAGAGAGACTCCTTAGAGCTATCTTCGGTGAGAAGGCTAGAGAGGTTCGTGATACTTCTCTTAAGGTTCCTCACGGCGAGTATGGTATCGTTGTTGATGCTAAGGTATTCACAAGAGACAATGGCGATGAACTTTCACCTGGAGTAAATCAGGCAGTTCGTATCTATATCGCTCAGAAGAGAAAAATCTCTGTTGGTGATAAGATGGCTGGTCGTCATGGTAACAAGGGTGTCGTTTCTCGTGTACTTCCTATAGAAGATATGCCATATCTTCCAAATGGTAGACCACTTGATATCGTGCTTAACCCTCTGGGCGTGCCTTCTCGTATGAACATTGGACAGGTCCTTGAGATTCACCTTTCTCTTGCAGCTAAGGCTCTTGGATTTAACATTGCTACACCTATCTTTGATGGTGCTAACGAGATTGATATCCAGGATACCCTTGAAATGGCTAACGATTACGTTAACAATTCATGGGAAGATTTTGAAAAGAAATATAAAGATCTTGTTCATCCGGAGATTATGGATTATCTCTATGAGAACAGAGATCACAGAGAACTTTGGAAGGGCGTTCCGATCAGATCAGATGGAAAGGTACAGCTCCGCGATGGTAGAACAGGTCAGAAGTTCGACTCACCTACAACTATCGGACACATGCATTACCTCAAACTCCATCACCTGGTTGATGATAAGATCCACGCTCGTTCAACTGGTCCTTACTCACTTGTTACACAGCAGCCTCTGGGTGGTAAAGCTCAGTTCGGTGGACAGCGTTTCGGTGAGATGGAGGTTTGGGCACTTGAGGCTTATGGTGCTGCTTACACTCTTCAGGAAATCCTTACAGTTAAGTCTGATGACGTTGTAGGACGTGTTAAGACTTATGAGGCAATCATCAAGGGTGATAACATACCTGAACCTGGTGTTCCAGAAAGTTTCAAGGTTCTTCTCAAAGAGCTTCAGTCACTTGGTCTTGATATTAAAGTGCTTCGTGAAGACAATACAGAAGTTGAAATTATGGAAAGCGTTGATTATACAGATTCTGATTATCGTTATGAGATTGAAGGCGATAATGCAGGTCGTGATTATGGTCAGGAATCATTTGAAGCGAATGGATTCTCACAGGGTCAGCTCAATGAAGATGGCGATATTGTAGCTGAAGAGAGTTCAAATGATGATTTTGAAGCAGAGGAAAACTTCGACGATTTCGAAGAGTAATCTGATTAAAAGTAATTGTGACTGTTAATTAGCGTTTAACATAAAGAAAAGAGGTTACGAATGTCTGATTCAACCATGAATAAAGCAATAAATGAAGCTTCTAGCGGAAGAAGCAGTTTGCAGCAGCAGACTTATCAGCCTATGACATTTGATTCTATTAAGATTGGACTTGCTTCTCCTGAAAAGATCAGAAGCTGGGCTCACAGAATTGATAACGATCCACATAGTGGTGAAGTTACAAAGCCTGAGACAATCAACTATAGAACACTCAAGCCTGAAAGAGATGGTCTTTTCTGCGAAAGAATATTTGGACCTACAAAGGATTGGGAATGTCACTGCGGAAAATATAAAAAGATCAGATATAAGGGTGTTGTCTGCGACCGTTGCGGTGTTGAAATAACAAAGAGCAGCGTACGTCGTGAGAGAATGGGATACATCGAGCTTGCAGCTCCTGTATCACATATCTGGTATTTCAAGGGAATACCCAGCAGAATGGGACTCATTCTTGATTTATCTCCTCGTGTACTTGAGAAAGTACTTTACTTTGCATCATATATAGTTCTTGATCCAGGTGAGACAACACTTGAATACAAGCAGGTTCTTTCAGAGAAAGAATATCAGGATGCCAGAGAAGAGTGGGGCGGCAAATTCCGTGCAGGAATGGGTGCTGAATCAATCAAAGAGCTCCTTCAGGCTATTGACCTTGAAGCAGAGTATCAGGAATTAAAAGAAGGTCTTGATACTTCCAGCGGACAGAAGAGAGCAAGAATCATCAAGCGTCTTGAAGTTGTTGAAGCTTTCAGAGAGTCTGGCAATGATCCAGCTTGGATGATCATGGATTGCATCCCTGTAATCCCACCAGATCTCAGACCTATGGTTCAGCTTGATGGTGGACGTTTTGCTACATCAGATCTTAATGATCTTTATAGAAGAATTATCAACAGAAATAACAGATTGAAGAGACTTCTTGATCTCGGTGCACCTGATATCATCGTACGTAACGAGAAGAGAATGCTTCAGGAAGCTGTTGATGCACTTATCGATAACGGTAGAAGAGGAAGACCTGTAACAGGGCCTGGTAACAGAGCTCTTAAGTCTCTTTCAGATATGCTTAAGGGTAAGTCAGGACGTTTCCGTCAGAACCTTCTTGGTAAGCGTGTAGACTATTCTGGACGTTCAGTTATCGTAGTAGGACCTGAACTTAAGATTTATCAGTGTGGACTTCCTAAGGAAATGGCTATCGAGCTGTTCAAGCCTTTTGTTATGAAAGAGCTTGTTTCCAGAGGAATATCACAGAATATTAAAAATGCTAAAAAGCTTGTAGAAAGACTTGATGAGCAGGTTTGGGATGTTCTTGAAGATGTAATCAAAGAGCATCCGGTTATGCTTAACCGTGCCCCCACACTTCACAGACTTGGTATTCAGGCATTTGAGCCAATTCTTGTAGAAGGTAAGGCTATTAAGCTTCACCCACTTGTATGTACACCTTTCAACGCCGACTTCGATGGTGACCAGATGGCTGTACACCTTCCTCTTTCAGTAGAGGCACAGGCTGAGTGTAGATTCCTTATGCTTGCTCCTAACAACCTTCTTAAGCCTTCAGATGGTGGCCCAGTTAACGTTCCTACACAGGATATGGTACTTGGTATCTACTATTTGACACAGGAGAGACCTGGAGCACTTGGAGAAGGTAAGTTCTTCAAGAGCGTTGATGAAGCTATTCTTGCATATGAGAATGGATACTGCACACTGCAGACAAGAGTTAAGATCAGAATGGACAGAACAAATGCTGATGGCGAAGTTCAGACAGGTATTGTTGAGTCCACACTTGGAAGATTCCTCTTCAATGAGATCATTCCTCAGGATCTTGGTTTTGTAGATAGATCAGTTCCTGAAAATACATTTAAGCTCGAAGTTGACTTCATGGTAGGTAAGAAGCAGCTTAAACAGATCGTAACTGCTATGATCAATACACATGGAACATTTGCTACAGCAGAAGTTCTTGATAAGATCAAAGCTACAGGTTACCACTATTCAACACGTGCAGCTATGACTGTTTCTATCGCTGATATGACAGTGCCTAAACAGAAACAGGAAATGCTTGATGAAGCACAGGCTACAGTTGATAAGATAGCAATTAACTATCGTCGTGGTCTTATTACTGACGAAGAGCGTTACCGTGCAGTAGTTGATACTTGGATGGAAACAGATAAAAAGCTTACTGATGAGCTTCTTGCTGGTCTTGATAAGTACAACAACATTTACATGATGGCTGACTCTGGTGCCCGTGGTAGTAACCAGCAGATCAAACAGCTGGCTGGTATGCGTGGACTTATGGCTGATACAACAGGTCGTACAATCGAACTTCCTATCAAGTCAAACTTCCGTGAAGGTCTTGACGTTTTGGAATACTTCATGTCAGCGCATGGTGCTCGTAAAGGTCTGTCAGATACAGCCCTTCGTACAGCCGATTCAGGATACCTTACACGTCGAATGGTCGATGTATCACAGGAACTTATTATCCGTGATATTGACTGCTGTGCAGACAAGGAAGTTATTCCTGGAATGACAGTTAAAGCATTTATGGATGGCAAGGAAACAATCGAGCCATTAAAGGATAGAATCACAGGAAGATATTCATGTGAGACTATTAAAGATAAAGATGGAAATGTGATCGTTAAGAAGAATCACATGATCACTCCATCACGTGCAGCAAAGATCCTTTCAGTAGGTGTTAATGCTAAGGGACAGCCTGTAGAGGCAGTTAAGATCCGTACAATACTTACATGCCGTTCACACAACGGTATCTGTGCTAAATGTTACGGTGCTAACATGGCAACAGGTGAGGCAGTTCAGGTCGGTGAAGCAGTTGGTATCATCGCTGCTCAGTCAATCGGTGAGCCTGGTACACAGCTTACTATGAGAACATTCCATACTGGTGGTGTTGCCGGTGGTGATATCACACAGGGTCTTCCTAGAGTAGAAGAGTTGTTCGAAGCTAGAAAACCTAAGGGACTTGCTATTATTTCTGAGCTTGATGGTAAGGTAGAGATCAGAGACACCAAGAAGAAACGTGAAGTTATCGTAACTAACGATGAAACTGGTGAATCAAAGGCTTACCTCATTCCTTATGGATCACGTATCAAGGTTCAGGATGGAATGACAATTGAAGCTGGTGATGAGCTTACTGAAGGTTCAGTTAACCCACATGATCTTCTTAAGATTAAGGGTATCCGTGCAGTACAGGATTATCTCTTAAGAGAAGTTCAGAGAGTATACCGTCTGCAGGGTGTTGATATCTGTGATAAGCATATTGAGGTTATTGTACGTCAGATGCTTAAGAAAGTAAGAATCGATGAGAGTGGAGATACAGATTTCCTTCCAGGAACTCTTGTAGATGTACTTGATTTTGAAGATACTAACGAAGCACTTACTAATGAAGGAAAGAGACCTGCAGAAGGTAAGCAGGTAATCCTTGGTATCACCAAGGCAGCTCTTGCTACAAACTCATTCCTTTCAGCAGCATCATTCCAGGAGAC
This sequence comes from Butyrivibrio sp. AE2015, assembly GCF_000420825.1. Taxonomy (GTDB): domain Bacteria; phylum Bacillota; class Clostridia; order Lachnospirales; family Lachnospiraceae; genus Butyrivibrio. Next base: position 51,905 of record NZ_ATVR01000017.1, read on the forward strand.
AACAAAGGTTCTCACAGATGCAGCTATCAAGGGTAAGGTTGATCCACTTATTGGACTTAAGGAAAACGTTATTATCGGTAAGCTGATTCCTGCCGGAACAGGTATGAAGAGATATAGAAATACAGCTCTTAATACAGATGCTAATTTCAAAGATCCTGAGAAGCTCATTCTCAAGAAAAAGAGAAGAGATTTTGATGATGATTTAGCAGATGGTGCTGATTTCGATATCGATGACGATGAAGTATCAGTTTCAGACGAGGACTGATAAGTTTTTGCAAAAGAGTTGTCATAAAAAATTTAGTTGACAACTAAAATAATAGTATTTATAATTCATAATTGCGTGTGTAAGCAAAGGGGATACTATGCCCCTTTGCTATATGCATATATTTAGGGTGTATTCGCCCAAGTGTTTTTATCAAAATAGGAGGTAAAAAGAATGCCAACATTTAACCAGTTAGTTAGAAAGGGTCGTCAGACATCTGTTAAGAAGTCTACAGCACCTGCTTTGCAGAAAGGCTTCAATTCTTTACACAAGAAAGCTACTGCAACAGCTTCTCCACAGAAGCGTGGTGTTTGTACAGCTGTTAAGACTGCAACCCCTAAAAAGCCTAACTCTGCTCTGAGAAAAATCGCCAGAGTACGTCTTTCAAACGGCATCGAGGTAACAAGCTATATTCCTGGTGAGGGACACAACCTTCAGGAGCACAGCGTTGTTCTTATCCGTGGTGGAAGAGTTAAGGATTTACCTGGTACAAGATACCACATCATCAGAGGTACTCTTGATACAGCAGGTGTAGCCGACAGAAAACAGGCTCGTTCAAAGTACGGCGCTAAGAGACCAAAGGCGTCAAAGTAATCTATTAACAAATCTAATTTTTTAAAAGTGTTGGTGTTCTATTCTATATATACAGATATATAAAGTAGTAAATATACCGCACGTACACTAAATTAGTGAGTACCGATGATTTATAGTAAGCAGTGAGCTTTACTGATCATTGCAATTCTAAAGGAGGGAAGAACCGTGCCGCGTAAAGGACATATTGTAAAACGTGACGTATTAGCGGATCCTTTATACGATAACAAGGTTGTTACTAAGCTTGTTAACCAGGTAATGCTTGATGGTAAGAAGGGCGTTGCTCAGAAGATCGTATATGGTGCATTCGCACAGGTAGAGGAGAAGGCTGGTAAGCCTGCTCTTGAAATTTTCGAGGGAGCTATGAACAACATCATGCCTGCTCTCGAGGTTAAGGCTAGACGTATTGGTGGTGCTACATATCAGGTACCTATCGAGGTTAGACCAGACAGACGTCAGGCTCTCGCACTTCGTTGGCTTGTAACTTTCTCACGTGCTAGAGGCGAGAAGACTATGGTAGATAGACTTGCTTCAGAGATTATGGATGCATACAACAATACTGGTGCAGCTGTAAAGAGAAAAGAAGACATGCACAAGATGGCAGAGGCAAACAAGGCATTCTCACACTACAGATTCTAATCTATTGGTGAGAGTTTCGTTTATATTTATTTAGGAGGAAGAACCTTTGGCTGATAGACAATACCCATTGGAGAGAACCAGAAACATCGGTATTATGGCTCATATCGACGCTGGTAAGACAACTCTTACAGAGCGTATCCTTTATTATACCGGTGTAAACTATAAGATTGGTGAGACTTACGAAGGTACTGCTACCATGGACTGGATGGAACAGGAGCAGGAAAGAGGTATCACAATCACATCTGCAGCTACAACTTGCCACTGGACACTTCAGCAGAATGGTAAAGTTAAACCAGGCGCTCTTGAGCACCGTATCAACATCATTGATACTCCTGGTCACGTTGACTTTACTGTTGAGGTTGAGAGATCACTTCGTGTACTTGATGGCGCTGTAGGTGTATTCAGCGCAAAAGAAGGCGTTGAGCCACAGTCTGAGAACGTTTGGCGTCAGGCTGATGGATTTAATGTTCCTCGTATGGCATTCATCAACAAGATGGATATCATCGGAGCAAACTATTTCGGAGCTGTTGAGCAGATCCGTAACAGACTTAAAAAGAACGCTATCATGATCGAGATTCCTATCGGAGCTGAGGATCAGTTCCAGGGTATCATTGACCTGTTCGAGATGCAGGCTTACATCTACAATGATGATAAGGGTGAGGATGTTACTATTGGTGAGATCCCTGCTGATCTTAAGGATGATGCTGAGCTTTATCACTCAGAGCTCGTTGAGAAGATCTGCGATCTTGATGAAGATCTTATGATGGAGTACCTTGAAGGTAATGAGCCTTCTGTAGATGCTCTTAAGGCTGCACTTCGTAAGGCAACTTGCGAATGTAAGGCATTCCCTGTTTGCTGTGGTTCTGCCCACAAGAACAGAGGTATCCAGAAACTTATCGATGCTGTTATCGAGTTCATGCCTTCACCACTTGATATCCCTGCTTGTAAGGGTACAGACATGGATGGCAATGAAGTTGAGGTTGAGTCAACAGATGATGGCCCATTCGCAGCTCTTGCATTCAAGATTGTCAGCGATCCATTCGTTGGAAAGCTTGCATTCTTCCGTGTATATCGTGGTACAGCTAATTCTGGATCATATGTACTTAACAGCACAAAGGACAACAAGGAACGTCTTGGACGTATTCTTCAGATGCATGCTAATAAGCGTTCTGACCTTGATAAAGTATATTCAGGTGATATCGCTGCAGCAGTAGGTCTTAAGAATACAGTAACTGGTGATACACTCTGCGATGAGAAAAACCCAGTTATCCTTGAGTCTATGGAATTCCCTGATCCTGTTATTGAGCTTGCTATCGAGCCTAAGACTAAGGCTGGTCAGCAGAAACTTGATGAGGCTCTTATGAAGCTTGCTGAAGAAGATCCTACATTCAGAGCTCATACAAACCCTGAAACAGGTCAGACAATCATCGCTGGTATGGGTGAGCTTCACCTTGATATCATCGTTGATAGACTTCTTAGAGAGTATAAGGTTGAGGCTAACGTAGGTGCTCCTCAGGTTGCTTATAGAGAAGCTCTTACAAAGGCTGTAGACGTTGAGTCTAAGTATGCTAAGCAGTCCGGTGGACGTGGTCAGTACGGACACTGTAAGGTTCGTTTCGAGCCTATGGATGCTAACGGCGACAACCTTTACCAGTTTGATAGCGAAGTTGTTGGTGGTGCTATTCCTAAGGAATTCATCCAGCCAATCAGCGAAGGTATCGAAGAGGCTATGAAGGCTGGTACACTTGGCGGATATCCAGTAGTTGGTGTTCATGCTACAGTTTATGATGGATCTTACCATGAAGTAGACTCATCAGAAATGGCATTCCACATCGCTGGATCTATGGCATTCAAGGATGCTATGGCTAAGGGTGCTCCTGTACTTCTTGAGCCTATCATGAAGGTTGAGGTTACTATGCCTGAAGAGTACATGGGAGATGTTATCGGTGACGTTAACTCTCGTCGTGGACAGGTTGAAGGTATGGATGATCTCGGCGGCGGAAAGATCGTAAGAGCACATGTGCCTCTTGCTGAGATGTTCGGATACGCTACAGACCTTCGTTCTAGAACACAGGGACGTGGTAACTACTCAATGTTCTTTGAGAAGTACGCTCCAGTTCCTAAGAATGTTCAGGAGAAAGTCCTTTCTAACAAGGGCAATTGATGAAAAAAAGTAAATGTATGCTGACTAAATCAAGTTTTTTGCTTGATTTAGCGGCAAACATTTAATATAATCGATATAGTCGGTTAAATTATGTATGTAAATGTTTATTAACATTTCACTAAGGAGGATATTTAGAAATGGCAAAAGCTAAGTTTGACAGAACCAAACCACACGTTAACATTGGTACAATCGGTCACGTTGACCATGGTAAGACAACTCTTACAGCTGCTATCACAGCAGTACTTGCTGATAGAGGATTCAGCCCTGCAGTAGCATTCGATCAGATCGATAAGGCTCCTGAAGAGAAGGAAAGAGGAATCACAATCAACTCTGCTCACATCGAGTACGAGACAGCGAAGAGACACTATGCTCACGTTGACTGCCCAGGCCACGCTGACTACGTTAAGAACATGATCACAGGTGCAGCTCAGATGGATGGATCAATCCTTGTTGTTGCTGCTACTGATGGTGTTATGGCTCAGACAAAGGAGCACGTTCTTCTTTCACGTCAGGTTGGTGTACCTTACATCATCGTATTCATGAACAAGTGCGATATGGTTGACGATCCTGAGCTTCTTGACCTCGTTGAGATGGAGATCAGAGACCTTCTTACAGAGTATGAGTTCCCTGGAGATGATACACCTATCATCCGTGGTTCAGCTCTTAAGGCTCTTGAAGATCCTAAGTCTGAGTGGGGCGATAAGATCATGGAACTTATGGATACAGTTGATTCATACATTCCTGAACCTACTCGTGAGAACGACAAGCCTTTCCTTATGCCTGTTGAGGACGTATTCACAATCACAGGACGTGGAACAGTTGCTACTGGTAGAGTAGAGAGAGGTTCACTTAACCTTAACGAAGAAATCGAAATCGTTGGTATTAAGGAAGAGACATCTAAGTCTGTTGTTACAGGTATCGAGATGTTCCGTAAGACTATGGATTTCTGCGAAGCTGGTGACAACGTTGGTCTTCTTCTTCGTGGTGTTGACCGTGATGGTATCCAGAGAGGACAGGTTATCACAAAGCCTGGTACAGTAACTTGCCATACAAAGTTCACTGCTGAGGTTTACGTTCTTACAAAGGACGAGGGTGGCCGTCATACTCCTTTCTTCACAAACTACAGACCACAGTTCTACTTCAGAACAACTGACGTTACAGGTGTCTGCAACCTTCCAGAAGGTGTTGAGATGTGCATGCCTGGTGACCACGTAACAATGAGCATCGAGCTTATTCACCCTATCGCTATGGAGCAGGGTCTTAAGTTCGCTATCCGTGAGGGTGGACGTACAGTTGGATCAGGTAAGGTTGCTACAATCGTAGAGTAAAGCTTACGGCTTTGAGCCGCGCGTACGTAAATATAAGAGACTTGGAATGCTTGCATTTCCAAGTCTCTTTTTTTACGTACATGGGGCGAATGCCCCGCGCTAGTAAGCGAAATCGAAGATTTCGGTTACGGAGCGGCTCAAAGCCGACTTATCGGATTGCATAAACACTAAACTTATAAAGGGTTTCAAGCTTCGGCTTGGAACCCCTTTTTGTGTATAAAATTATCGAAATGATGATTACTGGTACCAAAACGGTGCCATAAAAATCAATGCCTGTAAAGATACAAAAAAAGCTTATAAACAGAAGTGTGACAGTTGTGATATTTGATAAGATACAAAAATGAGTATTTGTATTTTCAAATTGGCGGAGCTGAAGCTTGAAAAACATATACTTTCTAAATCTGATAAATTCTTTTTTGAAGATGTCAGGACATTAAAAAAGAATTATCATTGGATACCTTTGTCAAGTGTTTTTTAAGGATTTTTAATGTTTTTTTTGCAAAATAAAAAGGCTTGAAAGTCAGTATTTATCTGCCTTTCAGCCTTAAGTTGACCACATAGGTGCCTGTCAACGTGAAGATTGAAATGGGGCTCATTTTGCGTCGTAGCCTAATGAAGTTAACAGTTCTGCAGCCTTAATATCAAATCCATTTTCATATATCAGGCATTTAGATGGATCGTAGTGCGCATATTGTCCGCTGTATAATAGACCAAGAGCGGGACAGCCGCCGGCACATTTTTCATAATGAGAGCAGGAGCGGCATTTTTCATTTTTTGAAAGGCGCTCTTCTACCGTCATATAGGTCCTGTCATGGTAAGCTCCTTTGTTTAGAAGCTCAATGAGCTCTGTCTTTAATACATTTCCATCATCAATTCCTTTTAAGTCAAAGTATCCTGACATCTGCATGCAGGGATAGATCTTTCCGGAAGAACCTATGGCAGGCATTCCTTTGCAGGCTGAGCATAACGGAAGCCTGGAATTATACTTTTTTGTTGTGAACTTTTCATAGCCTGTCCTGTAGCTCTTTGATACCGGATCAACTGTCAGGAACAGCCAGGAAATGATCTTCATTTTATGATCTTTACTGCAATAGTCCTTAAGTATATTCAGAACATTCTCATAGTATTCCTCCCAGGAGAGGGTAGCACTGACGCCGTTTTTTGCCCATTGGGGAGTTTCAATGGTGCGAATTATCCGGGTTGTTGATACGCCGATTTCATCAAGCATCTCAAGGGATGGGATAATGGTGCTAAGATTCTCTTTGTTGATATTCATTTGCACCATAACCTGAAATCCGCTTTTCACAGCAAGTTTAATGGAATAAAGGCTTTTTTCCTCCATCCCCGGGTTTCCACGCAAAGCATCATGGTATCCGATTCCGTCAAAAGAGATTTTAATCAGTGGTTTGTCACCATGTTCTTTAAAATGATCGAGAATATCTGTTGTCAAAAATGATCCATTGGTATTAAGCTCACGAATGGACATTCCTCTTTCATCGATAGCATCAACGATATCTTTGAAATCCTTGCGGATAAGAGGTTCGCCTCCGGTTATTGTAAGAGCAAACACACCGCATTTTTGTGCGTCATCAAGGATCTTAAGGATATTTTCAAAAGTGAGCTCCTCTTTTGGAGTATTGTTCCCAGTGGCATTGAAACAATGTCTGCAGTTGCAGTCGCACCTTTGGGTTATCTCAATATTCAAGGAAGGAGTAACATCATTGTTACAGTATCTGAATTGCTGCCAGGAAAGAAGATTTTCATCTTTATTTTCTTTTCTGATGATAATGCCTTCCTTAAGTAACTTTGAAGTTATTTCATTTTCTTCAATATCTTCAGTTCCATCGCAATAAAGAAGAGTGGTAAAATCCCTCCTATCAATAACATGCGGAAGATTCTCACCTCTTCTGTAATAGGCAAAGGGAAGTTTATTCCAGGACCTGAGAGCAATATCCTTATTTAGTAAAAATGGTGCCATAGCATCTGCCTTCCTGATTTTTTATAGATATATTCAATTATAAGCTTTCAGTGGAATGCATTCAAACAGTTATTATCCATAAAAAGATTATATGTATACCAAATTTTGCAGTAGTTCGGATTGCGCCGTATACTATATTTATCAGAATGCTGCATGAAGTGTGATTGGGAAACAGAGCATGGAAAGAAATGATATGACCGTTTTCCCGGTGCTACCGGAAAACTACAAATTGAATATTGCCATAGTCACGACCTATGATGTGGAAGTAGATGTCCTTAAGAAAATGCTTGCAGGTCAGAGAGACAAGGATAGATTCCTTATCTTTTACGGAGGAGGAGATTTTCTTGAAGGCCCGGCGGGGCAAAAGAGGGAAGAGGTGCTGCAAAGTCAGATTATTGATATTACTTTGCCTTCCGGAAACCCCGATTACCCTTTGGTAATAAATCATGGTAAGGTGTGGCTCTTTGAATATATTTCAGAAACAGGTGATTATGAATACCGCCTTGTTATCGGGAGCAGAAACATATCCTCCTTTGAAAACCTGGAGATCGGGGTCATGCTCAGGTCTGTGCCCTGTAAAGAAGATGACCAAAGAGCACTGTGGCTCATGTCCTACCTTGAAGCAATTACAGACTGCATGAACGAAAAAGATACTGGCCAACTGAAATATGAAACAACAGACAAAGTACTTGAATTGAACAAAAGGCTTGAAAAAGTATCTTTTGCCATAGACGGAAAGTGGGAAAGCGATGACTATCGCATTGTCACACTTTTTCCCGGGGCCATGCTGATAAACAGGTTAAACAACAGTATCTTTGCAATGTGCAGGGACTATGATGAGCTCGTCATTTGCTCACCGTTCATTGATTATAAATTGTTACAGATGTCCTTATTAGGTAAAAGAGAAAATGGAAGAGTTGTTGTTATATCAAATAAGACGGTTATTGACGAATTAAAGGCCGTAGCAGGAAATTCTTCCTGTATTGTTTTTCTTATGCCCGGCAACAAAAAGTATGTTCATGCCAAGTTCTTTTTAAGAAGGCGTGAGGACAGGTTTGATCTTTATCTTGGCTCCATGAATGCCACCGGCCATGGCCTTAATCAAAACTACGAAGTTATGATACATATAAATGATCCTGCCGGAGTTTCTTCTGCAGATGAGTTTATTTATGATGTCATTGGTGAGACAACATGTTAGAAAAATATACTGAAGATATTTTTAAAATTGCATCATTGCCTGAGACCAGGCAGTCTGCTCTGGAGAGGTTTTCAAAAGGAACGAACTTATCAGGGGATGAAAGAACTGCGCTTAAAACATATCTTTTATCTGAAATAGTCCTAAGAGACATTCAGATGCTAAAGGAGGGAAATTATTATTTTGACGAATTTACAGCAAAAAAGAGAAATATTGGCGGGAAGGAGAGGCTGATATTTTCACTTCCTTTTGAGCAAAAGACAATTATCAGGCTTATAAACTATGGAATACTTCTGAGGTATTCAGCTCAATTTTCAAAGGATTTATACTCTTTTAAGATTGGAGGAAATCAGTATAAAAGCCTGGAATCTATTCGAAGTTGTAGCAATTTTAAGGATCTTTATCTCTTTAAGACAGATATTAAGAGCTATGGCCGAAGCATTGTGGAAAAGGAAATGTGTCACCTTCTGGATAGCTTTTTTGCACAGGATATAGAGCTTTGCGCCTTCCTGAAGTGGTATGTCAAAAGAAATACTTACTATTTGGATGACGTGCTTTATGAAGATGCTCCGGTGACAAAAGATGGTCTTTCATTTTCAGGATTGTTTGAAAATATTTATCTGACAGATCTGGACAGTCTGATGGAGAAAGAGGCCGATTATTACTCACGCTTTGGTGATGATATCTTAATAGGAGCAGCTAGTAGAGAAAAACTTGATGGACTTATTGGAAAGACTAAAAATATATTTGATAAAAAAGGGCTGACTATGCACCCCATGAAGACTTCCATTTTCTTCCCCGGAGAGCGTTTTGAACATCTTGGCGTCATAGTTGAGGGGAGTAGTATTGATCTTTCAGAGGATTACCTTGCCTATATTGAGAGAAGAATAAGAAAGCGGGCAAGGAAGCTGGCAATTTTACAGAGAAAGAAAATATTGCCAAAAGAAATAGTCCTGTTTCGGATGATACAGTGGATTGAGACCTTAAAGAGTGATATAGAAATTACTCAGAGGTACAGTTTTATTACAACGGATAAGTCTCTTAAGAAAATAGACAGGATGTTAACAGATCTCATAAGAGGAGCTGCAGCAGGAACTACAGGAAGAAAGAAATATCAGGTTTCCTACAAGGAATTAAGTAAATGGGGTTATAAGAGTCTTGTCCGCGAATACTATGAGGCTATTTCATGCAAGAAATAGCCTCAGCATTGACATTCATTGTGATAGATTGATTGCTTCATTTTTAGCAAGCTCCAGATAGTCATAGGACTTTTCCAGAATGTCCATCATGAGAAGAGAGTAATCCCTGAACGTGTAGGGCTTTTGCCCGTAAAATACACCTGAAGCCTTTCTTATTGCCACTGAATTGGCCTCACCATATATCACTTTCTGAACCGCATCCAATGGAATCAGTGTGGCGCATTTAAGTCCGAACTTATAGAGCAGGAATTGTTTTAGCAGTACCGACATACGACCATTACCATCAGACATTGGGTGGATACAGATGAACTCCAGGGTGCACCTGAATATGTCTTCAAAATGCTCCGGGTTAGCCTGATTCAGATGTGAATATCTTTTGCATAGCAGATCGATTTCCTTTTCAGTATCCTCGGGGGAAGCGGTTACATATACAAGGCTTTCGCCATTATAAATGTTGATGACAGAGGTCTTGAACCTGCTTTTTTCAAGGTCTGTTCCCAAAGTCAGGATGTCGTACAGCTTTAGGATAAGATATTTGTCAAAGGCTGCCTGACTGTTTTTCCCTATCCAATTAAGTACATTTAGTTCGTTTAATCTGTGCTTTTGGTGGACGAAAGGAAATGCCAGCAAAAGGTGAGAAGAGCTTTTTATATTGTCCGGAAGGCTTTCATAGAGCTTTGTATCCCGGTCATATAAAATGGAAATACGACTATCCTCGATTATCTTGTTGTTAACACATTGAGGCATCTGCTTGTTGCTCCATGGTTAGTTATCAAAGATTGCTTTGTCGCAATTCGTGCCAGGATTTTTTTGCCTCCGGATCAGTAGAAACATAATCAAACTTCTGACCTTCACAATCAGCGCCGCCGGTTACTTTATCTAGCTCCTCATCACCTAATTCAACGCTCTTAAAAGTCTCTGAAAACTGCTTGAAAAGTTTCTCTGCTTCCTCCAGGCTAAGATCATAACCGTTCTCCTTAGCGTAGTTTAAAAACTCTTCAGGGGATTTAAGATTAATCAGGTCTTTCATGATTGCGGGGGTTAATTCTGACATCTTAAATTTTTTCATTACATTTTCTCCTTTCGATTTAAGAAAAGTGGGCAGAGAAAGACAAATCGATGTCATATTATGCGTTCTTTACAAAACTCAGGCCATCTGCCAGGCCCTTTCCGGTAACGGAGTTTTGATTTGCCGCAGGGCAGATGCGCTATATGCGCGCTTTCTCTGCTGTATATACTCACACATTTGTAAATGTGCAAATACCTGAGTGTTATCAATATCCTTTATAATTATATAAAGGAACAAGGATGCTCTTTATTTCTACAGTGTCTGTGATCTCCTCTGCGATTTCATCTATACTTCTGTAGGCCATGGGAGCTTCGTCAATGTTCTCTTTGCAGACAGTTGTGGAGTAGACTTCTTTAAGAGCACTTTGATATTCTTTGAAATCTATTCTTACTTTTGCTTCTTTTCTGCTGAATTTCCGACCGCCTCCATGGGGGGCCGAGAAGTTCCATTCAGGATTTCCCTTTCCTATGCCGAGGATGGTTCCATCCCTGCTGTTTACCGGTATTACGACTTTTTCGCCTTCATGTGCTGAGATGGCTCCGTGCCTTACAATATTATCCGAAAGGTCAGTATAGTGATGACAGATATCAATTTTATCGTTGACGGTGAATGACATTTCTTTGATGATCTGTTCTGCAATAAATGCCCTGTTTTTTTTTGAAAGCTCTATGCAAAGCTGCATATCGTGCAGGTAGTCATCAAGGTCTTCTCCTGATAAAAGAGTATCTTCAAGGCGATAGGGCATATCCATCGATTTGCCGGCCTTATGAAGTGCAAGTTCAAGATAATGCCTAAGGACAGCGGCAGAAACCCCTTCCACGCCGTTGTGCACAATGAGGTAGTTCCGTCCGCCCAAGTCTCTGTCAATCTCTATGAAGTGGTTACCGCCACCAAGAGATCCTAGTGAAAACGAAAGAAAACGAAAGCGGGTGGTGGCATCCGGGAGCCTGAATCTAGAAACATCAAATTCATATTGGGTAGTCAGAAATATCTCATCTTTTTGTGTCGGGAACTCATGGCAGATGCCATCCAGCTTTTCAAAATCAATCTGATTGGAACCTATATCGTAGCAACAGATCCCACATCCTGCACCATACTCAAGTCCCATTACGGCTGCATCTTTGAACAGCATTGTAAAGCCGGTAATTGTCCCGTCGCTATTGGCAGTAGCATCAGGCATAATGCAGACATGTCTGTCGCTGATAAATCCATGTGAGCATATTTCCGTCAGGTTTTCATGGACTTTATCAGAGTATTCTTTGGCATAAATCAGCGCTTGTGCATCGCTTCCGAATATGATCTTCTTCATAAGAAAAATTATAGCAATTTATACATTTAAAGTAATCTGAGATAATTTTATTTTAATTTATTTTACACATTTTTAATAATGTGATGTGGTATATTAATGCTACATACCTGTCTGTCACCAAGCATTTCCTTTATGAGTCTTTTGGATTTGAAGAAACTGGGGATGTGGACGGAGAAGAATTAATTGCAGTTTTAAAACTATAATATCGGGAGATGTTGGGGAATGGCAGCTATTCTATGAGAGTAATGATAATTAGGCATGGAAAAGTACTTCATGACTGGAAAAAGTGGTGCACATCTGCTGAGTTTGATGAGCAATGTGCGTTATATGACAAAGCTCCGATTGATAAGGCATCTGTAGATACAGTGAATGATGATATTCAAAAGATTTATATTAGCGAGTTTGACAGGGCTCTCAAAACTGCTGAAGAGATATTTGGAGAAGGGGATTTCAATAGGACAGCACTGCTAAATGAGGTTCCGCTTCATTCAGGATTTGATATAGCAATACGTTTGCCGTTGGGTGTTTGGAATTTTCTAGGAAGGCTGCAGTGGCTAATCGGAAATAAAAGACAACCTGAAGGCAGGAAGCAGACCTCTAAGAGAGCAGAGCAGTTTGTGAACATGATAATAAAGCGTAATGAAGATTGCGCTATAATCACACATGGCTTCTTTATGCATACTTTGATTAGAATAATGAAGAATGTGGGCTTCAAAGTAGATAAAGAGCGAGTGAACTATAGGAATGGAGAAGTGATTTTACTTACAAGAAACTATTAAGGGGAAAAGCAATGAAATGGCTCTAAAAATTTCAAAAACCACCCAAAATGTAGCGAAACATGAGATATATGCGAACAGAAACCACGTAAAATCAAGGCTTTTCAAATAGATATAAAGAGCTTTAAGCCTTGGAGTTCTTTTTTGATCCATTAATCCGTAATTGACGATTTTAATTTCTGATGATATCATTAATCCGTAATTAACGATTATTCAAGAGGTGCAATATGACAATAGGACAGAAGATTTTCTACTTGTTGGAAGAACGACATATGACTCAGAAAGAGTTTTCGCTTAGAACCGGTATTTCTACAACTACCATAAGTGATTGGCGCAAGAAGAATACTAATCCCGGATCTGATAAGATTATGGTAATTTGTGCTGCACTCGAGGTAACTCCTGAATATCTTTTATCCGGAGTTACTGAAGACAGTGATAGAGGAAGGAATGTAGACTATATGGTTATTCCGAAGGGTACTGAAGAAAGAGAACTGATAGAACTGTTTAATGATATGGACTGGCTTGAAAGAGAGCATCTTCTTGAGTATGCACGTCGTGCAATAGAAAAGAAATCTGAGTCTGGCTATATTGACAGAACTGAGAATAAGTCTATGGTTAAAATTGCAGAGTTTTGTGATGTTGAGATTTTCATGGATTCAGCATTTAAAGGGAGTCCATCAGTGGATATAAATTATCTGGACGATAATATTCAGGGAAGCATCCGGCTTAAGGAAGGAACTATAAAAGGTGGCTTTTCGAAATATGTGATTCCTGTTATAGAAGCATGGTACAAGGAACATAAAGTCCTGCTTATAGATATGTGGAATAGTCAGAAGATTGAGATGATACCTGCTTGGGAGTGACAGTTAATGGCTTGCATCGTATTAAAGAAGCTTTTAGGATATGAGCTTTGTATATTGGAAAAAGAAGGAACATTGTTCTATTCTGATCCGATTGTGATAATTAGAAAAGAAGGCTTTACTGAGATTTATAATCTTCAGAAACATGCGCATGAGACAGGTGATGTAATCAGTAAACAAATTACACGACAGACAATTTATAGACTTTATAAAATCTCCCACGGCTGAAAACCTTGGAGCTTTAGCTTCGAGGATGAAAGTCGTTTTACTTTTAGCATCTCGCCTAAGCGAGATAAGCCTGATTATGTAATTTGGCTACTGACTAGAGTGATTGAATTGGAGGAAATAATCAATGTTAAAAGGGATGGAATTTAGAATCTATCCAAACAGAATACAGGAAACCATCATTCAAAAAACATTTGGATGTTCAAGAGTTGTATATAACTCAGGTCTTGCTCTTCGCATAGAAGAATACAAGAATGGTAATTCTATTGGATATAAAGAAACTAATTCCATGCTCACTAACATGAAGAGAACTGAAGAGTATTCATGGCTCAAAGAAGCTGATTCTATTGCCTTGCAGCAATCTCTTAGAGATTTAGATAAGGCATACAAGAACTTCTTTGCAAAGAGAGCTTCATTTCCTAAATTCAAATCAAAGCACAATCATAACAAAAGCTATCGCACACAAAATGTTGGCGGTAATATTTCAGTTGTAGGAAAATATATCAAACTTCCTAAACTTGGATATGTAAAATCTAAGATTTCAATGTCTGTTAATGGTAAAATCAACAACGCTACCATCAAACAAGCTCCAAGTGGGAAATATTTCTGTGTACTTAATGTTGAAGTACCTGATGTATTCTATTCCAATGATGGCTGTATGGTTGGATTGGATGTTGGTGTCAAAACCTTCTATACAGATAGTAATGATAATTCGATTTCCAACCCTAAAACTTTGGCTAAATCTGAAAAGAAACTTGTTAAGGAACAACGCAGGCTTTCCAGAATGGTTAAAGGTTCAGCAAATTGGAATAAGCAGCGTATTAAAGTTGCAAGAATTCACGAAAAGATTACCAATCAACGAAACGACTTCTTACATAAAGAATCTACAAAGCTGGTAAAAGAAAACCAAATTATCTGCATTGAAGACCTTAATGTAAAAGGAATGGTTCGTAATCATAAACTCGCTAAATCTATAAGCGATGTATCATGGTCTAAGTTCTTTGATATGCTTGAATACAAAGCATCTTTCTATGGTTCTGAGATAATTAAGGTTCCGAGATTCTATCCAAGTAGTCAGACTTGTAACTGTTGCGGATATCAGAATCCTCATATCAAAAATCTCAGTATCCGAGAGTGGAGATGTCCTGTTTGTGGCACATATCATGATCGTGATGGTAATGCTGCAAAAAACATACTAAAAATGGGTCTGTCACTACGTATGACAGCTTAACGAATAACAAGGTCGGCACGGGCTGTGCCGAACCAAACGCTTGTGGACATCGTTGGGAAAACTGCTCTCTACGGAGAGTGTGACAATAACCGTGGTGGTTGAAGCAAGAATCCCATCAAGCTTTAGCTTGTGGGAGTGTCAACTCCGATTTTTAAAGATAAGGAGCAAGAACTTATTTTCGATGGTTATACCTGGTATATAAAAAGATAATACATGAGAGTTTTGTAAAAGGCATAAGCATGAATTATGTTAAAGAGAATGAACCATACGTTGCAATCTATATGGATCCAAAGAATATGGCTGATAGAGCTATGCACTGTTGTATGTTTATAGATGGGGAAAATGTTGGGAGAGTTATTGTATGAAAAAGGTTGGAATAGCCATAATAACCGCATTAAATTTTATAGGACTGATTTGCCTGATTTATTATGCAGTGCCATATATTATGCATGACACATCAATTCCAAATCCAGATGCGATGCTTCCGATGTACAGATGGGAAGGTGCAGGGATAATATTGTTGGTAGGAACTATTCCGCTCATTGTGGCAAATTTTCTTGCGTTCATTTTTGTGTGGAAAGAAAAGATAAAGTTTCCTGCAAGGCTTCTGTTCTTTTTGCCAGGTATAATTTGCATATCTCTTGCTACTTCATACTTACTTTATGATGGCAGTGCATCAGCTTCTGATCCTACGCTATTGTGGCTATATGACAAAGGTGGGATAAATGTGATTTGGGGCGATCCGTTGAATGCTATGGACACGCATGGCGGTTTTCATGGGGATGGTAGCAGTCTTCATGTTTATCATTACACCGATAGTTCTATGCAGCCCGAAATGGAAGAGTCGGAATTATGGAAAAAACTGCCGCTTTCAGAAAATGTTTTCAATCTGATAAGGAATACCATTGGTAATGAGTGCGCAGAGGCTATTCCAGAGGTTACAAACGGCTATTATTTCTTCTATGATCGCCATTCGCGGGCCAATGATCCATATGATGAATCGGAATTGTGGAACAGACATTCAATAAACTGCACAGTAGCTATCTATGATGCTGATGAGGATATTTTATATGTTTTTGAAGAAGATACATAAGGGAATAAGAATACGATATGCGATTGACTCAAAGTTTGGAAGATCTTAGAGAACAAGCTGCTTTATTGGAACACTACCACTTTATTGTGCTTGACCTTGTGGAGGCGGACAGACTTCCTGCGGACGGAGAAAAGTATCAGACAATTGCTTCTGCTGTTATTGCAGGAGCAATTTTTAGTCTGAAAGAACACTTCGGTGTTCTTTTTTTCTGTATTGCATGTTATGAATCAACAAGCACCTGCAAGGAATTATTTTGGATGGAGAAGCCTGTCAATCCATGTTAGTATAAATATATTTGGAGGAGGGCAGATTTAATGGATTATAATATAGTACTTGCGTCTGAGCAGGATAGGCAGCAGATATTGGATTTATACGAGGAGCAGAAGGGCAGGGAGTTTTGTCCATGGGATGAAGATTACCCGTCAAATGAGACTATTGATTTTGATCTGTCCCGAGATGCTCTGTTTGTTATGAAAGCGGACGGAAAGGTCATTGCAGCGATATCATTAGAAGTGGATGAGGATGTAGACAATCTTGTGTGCTGGAACAGAGATATTTTCCCAGGTGGAGAACTGGCCAGAATTGCAGTTACACCTTCTATGCAGAATAGGGGACTTGCCAGAAAAATGATGCAGCACGGGATGGAAGCATTGAAGGAACGAGGCTACAAGAGTGTTCATTTTCTTGTAAATAAGTATAACGTGAAGGCAATTAAGTGCTATGCTGTATTTGGCTATAATGTAGTAGGCGAGTGTCACATGTATGATCAGGACTTTTTGTGCTATGAAAAAGAGCTAATATAACAACCGGGAGTAAAACGTTATGGATAAGGGGAAAAAGTGGATAATAGTATCGTCAGTGCTTATGGGAATTCTATGCGCACTGACGATATTTTTTGTGGTATTAAAGCAGGGAGAGACTGATATTAGGAAACTGCATAGATGGTGCAATGATGCAGGAATGTGGCTGATCTTCATATGGCAGATTGTGCTCGTTATCATCTGCGCTATCATTTGGATTAAAGTATTAAAAGGTGTAGCAAATCCCGTGAAGACCATTCTGCGGTGCGCCAGCCTTGGGGTCACATGTCTTGCAATTATTTTTTTAGCGGGAAGTTGGTTAAATCTGGTCTTTGATTACAACTATGGACATGTGGTGCTTCAAAAAAACAATCTGTACCTGATAAAAACTGAAGATGGCTATGGAGGATCAGACTATTCTGTATGGTCAAAGAGTAGCTTTTTTTACAGAAGGCTTGAACACGATATCGGAAATTCAGCGGACTCTGTAGCAGAAGGAATATTCTATTCGTATGTTAATGGCTTTAAAGACAATACAGGAGTGGATATTACGGCTGCTACCGGAGATAATTCAAGTGAGATTTCTGAGCAGATTAAAAAAGAGTATCAGTACTTAAATGATTTCATTGCAGTAACTGAAGACACATTTCCTGAAAGGTTTCAAAGAGGCCTTTACTGGGAAGAAAAAGTATGCACCGAGAACAGCATCGGAAGAGTTCAGGTTCCCATAATCGATGAGAATGGGATGCAGGATATGACCTGGTTTTGCGAGAATATCTGCGGATGGCTTGAGTCCTGCCTTGAAAAAGTTCCCTATGAGGACGCGCCCTGGTTATACAAAGAGATTGTTTTTGCTATGCCATCCATTTCTGATTCTTTCGACCCATCACCCTATTTAAGTGGTGGGTACGATCATGATCCATTGTACGAAGCGATATATGACTTTGTGGATAAAAAGCTGACGTCAGCAGATTATCCAAAACATAAAGCTATGGAATGCTTGAGTTTGTGGATGATGGAAGTGATGAATTTTTCCCGTCTGTAGAGCCTGAGTGCTCCTATACGACGAAGGATGGAGTAACATATGGCATGCTTCTGGTGGACAGGGCAGGTGGCAGCAGCTATTACTCGCTGGTTGCTTACCAAAAGGGAGAAAATACCCCTGTTATGGTCAATCGTGATCCCTACAATGGCTTCGGTGGTCAGGCAGAATGGATAATATTCATCGATGATTCGAACCTTGGATTTTCATGTCTGTCCTATAATGGTGGCGATGATGCGCTTCTTTACAGAACTGAAGACGGAGGAAAGTCTTTTACCCAGATAAATTATCCCTCTGCAAAGGTCAAACTTTCAGATGGAACAATTTACAACCCTTTTGTAATACCGGAAAAGGTGTGGCTTGAAGATGGCAGTTTATATATGCTTGCAGGTCAGAGCCAATGGTCAGGGGATTATTACAGCGAAGAACTTGGCAAACACCCGTCAGGACTGTATGTATCACATGACGATGGTATGAGTTTTGAATACGTTGGTGAGCAGTGAGCACACAAATTTATAAACAAAAAATAAAGCCCTTGGTTAACGAGTGGTTAATCGATTATACAAAAGTCCATTTTATGGGCTTTTTCTAACTTCTTTAAGATTTCTTTATAATTTTAATCAAATGTTAAGCGGAAAACGACGTCAATCATTCCCTTTATGATGGGGGAAATGATTGACGTTTTTTTACAATAAGACTATCAGAGAAAATCATATCTTTAGAGATAGACTCTAAACTCGTACAAGAGAGGAGATGCCTATGGAAAAAAGACATGATAAACAAACATTCATTGTTAAGATCTCTAACTGTCAGAACGGCACTTGGCAGGGCAGAGTCATCTGGGCCGATGAAAACAAGATGCAGCATTTCAGAAGCGCACTGGAACTGCTAAGGCTCATAGATGATGCAACCAAGGCTGTATCTGAATTACAGGTCAAAGAAGTGTCTGGAGAGTAAAGTCAAGAAATCGAACCCAACATTTAGTAACCAAAAACAAACCAAAAACGAAAACTATTAACCGGCAACAAACGCCCAAACACAAAAGCAAATCTTTATGAGGGAGGAAATGCTTATGTTGAGAAAATGGAACCGATTTTTAGCTATTCTTTTAGCATTCGCACTTGTGACAACCACTTTCAACAGTGATTTTGCAAGTGCCCGAGTTTATGCTGAAGGAGAAGAAGCTGAAGAATCCGTAGAGGAACAGGAAGAGTCTTCAGGTGAGGATGATTCCGAAGAAGAAGGTTCTGAAGAAGACAACTCTGAAGAAGAATCTCATGAAGATGGAGATGAAGGATCAGGCGACGATGCTCAGGAACAGAATGAAGAGCAGAATGAAGAACAAAACGAAGAGCCTGAAACTCCAGATCCTATCGCTGAGAATGAAGAAGTAGCAGAAGCTACTGCAGAGATTGCTATAGAAGAGCCTAAGGAAGAACCAAAGGAAGAACCAAAAGAGGAGAAAAAAGAAGAAGTTCCTGCAGCAACTGAAACCACAGCTGCAGCTACAGAAGCCTCATCTCTTTTGGAACCTATTCCTGAAGAAGCAGCAGTTGCAGCATCTTCGCTTGCTTCAGTAGAGGAAGAAGAGGAAGAAAAGGAAGAGAACCTTGTAACTGTAAAATACTATGTTACTGAAGGCGGAAGTATCTCTCTGGATGAAGAGACAGTTGATCTTAATGATGAGGAAGCAAAGTTTGAGGGATCAACAGCTACAGCTGACAGTGAAGAGTATGAGTTCAAGGGATGGAAAGATAGTGACGGCACTATAGTTACAACAGAAGAAACTATAGTTCCTAAAGATATTGAGGAAGACACCAGCTTTACAGCAGTATTTGAAAAGAAAGTAAAAGAAGAGAAAGTAAAAGAAGAGAAAAAAGATGACATGCCGGCCAAGGATTTTACAGGAAGTGCCGGTGGCATGGATGTTTTTGTAAGCGCAGATGAAGGTGTGTTCCCTAAAGGAACCACGATGAAAGTAAGAGCTATATCTGATGCAGAAGCGCTTGACGCAGCTAAAGATGCTCTAGGAGAAAATGCAAAGTCTGCAAAGGGTGTTGATATTTCATTTTATGACGAAGATGGAAATGAAATCGAGCCCGCAGATTCAAAGTCAGTACGAGTATCAATTTCACTTTCTAAGGAACTTGAAGGCGAGTCATTCAGCGTAGTTCATAAGGATGATGAAGGAAATGCAGAAGAAATCGCACCAGCAAGTTCCGACGGTGCAGAATTTGAGACTGATTCTTTCTCTGTTTATGTTCTTGCGGGTGTTGAAAACGGCAATGAAAAGGCTGTTGCAACATATGTTTTCAAGGTTTACAACATTGAAACTGAGAACTGGGATGTTGTATCTGAGCAGAGAGTAAAAGACGGTGAGATACTTAATAATCCGGGAATTCCGAATCTTACGAAGGATCAGGTATTTAAAGGGTGGTTTACAGAAGACGGTGAAGTTTCTTTTGGCGAAACAGAAGTATCTGTAACAGAGACAATTACAGTTAAAGCCAAAATAATTACAACCTATCGCTCTACTCTTAGAGGTGTTGGAGGATTAGTTGAACAGACTCTTGAGAAAGAAGCAGAGAATGATGGAAGTGCATATGTAACACTTAATGTTTTAGTTACACCTGAACATGCTGAACAGGCCTTTAAGGGCTGGAAGAATTCTGAAGGTGAAGTATTCGCCTATGGAACACAGATTGATATTTCCAAACCAAAGAATAGTATCCTTAATGCGGAGATAATCAGTGCATACTGGATCAACTTTAATGAAAACGATGGTGGAACAGGTGGTGGAGCATCTTATACAGCACCTATATATGTAACAGAAGAGACTAATTATAAGGCAACAGAACCAACACCACCTACAAGAAGCGGATACGTATTTGGTGGTTGGTACAAAGAGGCTGAATGCGAAAATGCATTTGATTGGAATACTGCAATATCGGAAAATACTATACTTTTTGCAAAGTGGACACCCGGAAAGGCCAGCTTTACCGTAATCATATGGCAGCAGAAAGTTTCTGATGATAAAAATACAGAGAATAAAACCTATGATTATAAAGAAAGCAGGGTTATATCAACTTACAATGCCGGAACAGAAATTGAGCCTGGTATGCTTGGAAATGCGCTCTCGCAAAACTATACAGGATTCAAATCTGATGCCAGATATGAGGTAGTTAATAAGAATAGTGCTGACGGGAACAGTATTGTTGCGAAAGGTACCACAGTAGTTAATGTGTATTATGACAGACAGCTCATTACATATAATTTTTATACATGCTCGGTTTCAAGAGGAAACGTGTCAGATATTCAAAGTTATACAGCTATGCCTCAGATGACAGGATTGTACGGGCAGGATATGTCAATGTACGGATACAAGTGGCCTGAAGGAAGGGAATGGCATATGGGTAAAGCGGCATCCGGAAGTAGTCTTTCCGGAACGAGGATGACATTCCTTTCAGCATTTACAGAAGGTAATACGGATTTTTACAGTAATAAAAACTACGATGGAAATTACTATTATTATCACTACAAACAAAATATAGATGGAAGAACCTATCCTGAAGAAGAGACTAATAAAGCAGAAAAAGCGTATTCAGAGAACTTTAAATTTAGTAGTAAGTATGCCCCCGGATTTACCGTAAAGTACTACACTGATGATACTGGAACTTATAATGTAAATGATAATGTTTCAAAAAATGTATATGGAAATGTAAACATTTATCATGAAAGGAATTCCTTTAAGTTTACTCTTGCTCATATAAAGCAGGCAATTGACCCGGAAACAGGTGAACCGGTTGATGTTTCAGCAACATACCTTGAACCAAAATATACACTTTTATATGAAGCACCTATTGGAAATGCGAAGGAAAGCGTTGTTGCCGCAGCTAATGCCCTTTCAGCGCCGGATGGATATTCTGCTAAACTGGCAAGTGATGGAGAAACTTTGGGGATATTTGCAGATCCTCAGGGAAATCAGGAAGTAGACTGGACAACTCCAATGCCGGCAAGTGATGACATAATATTATATGTAGTATGGGTTAAACAGAGATTTACTGCTAAGCTTGACCTTAACGTTGATGGCGATAAGGATTACAACACAACCGGTGGATATTCACAGGTTCAGGTATCAAATAATCAGGCTACAGAGTTTAGACCATATTATGGCGCAATAATTGATAAAAACGCTATAATGAATAACTTTAGTAGAGCGGGCTATGATCTCGTAGGATGGTTTGATAAAGAAACGGATCAGCCCTATGACTACGGACATGTTACCAGTGATGTTAATCTCTATGCTAAGTGGAGAAAGACAGGTACAGTTAAGGTCAAATATGACGCAAACGGCGGAACCCTTATATCTGATGAACCTGATAGTAATCAGTATGCAGGAGATTCAACTGTAGTTGTAGCAGCGCCTCCAAAGACAAATCCTCCTAAGAAGACTTTCATAGGTTGGGAACTTCTTGATAAGAACGGAAATGCGACTAAGCTCCTTTATCCAAATGGTAGTTTCATGATAGAGGATACGCTTATAGCAACAGATGCTGCCGGCAATTATGTGAAACTTAGAGCAAAATATGTTGATACAGGTTTATCTGAAGAGGAACTCAGAACAAGCTTTACATATCATCCAAATGGTGGAAATGGCAGTGCGGTTACAATTTCCACAACGGGAGATGACAATCATCCTCTTCACGTAAATGAAGCAGTTACAGCTTGGACATATGATGAGGCTGTCGCACACTTTACAAGAGAAGGATATAAGCTTCTTGGATGGAACACAGATCAGACACAGGCCAATGCTCAGGTAGTAAGCATAGGATTTGGCGCAGAGTACATAATTGCTGACAATGAGGACAATCCGGGCAATTCTTCTGCAAACATACTTTATGCAGTATGGAAACCTGAAATTGAAGTAGTAGTAACAATTAAAGGAAATACCAAGACTGAAAATTATAGCGGTACTGAATATGAAGTCAGTGGATTTGAAGTAACTGACATATCCTATACGGTTGGCGGTCAGCCATACAGTGGAAGCGGATTTGCTCCTTCTGACGTAAAACTAAAAGAAGGTGTAGCAGCATATGCAAAAGGAACTGATGTAAATACATACAATATGGGATTAACACGAGACAGCTTTACTACAACCAATACTTCTTTTGATAAGGTATCATATGTAGTAACAGATGGATGGTTAAAGATTGATCCTATAGCTGTAACGGTAACAATTACAGGTAACAACAGCACAATAGTTTATGACGGTGAAGATCATACAGTAACAGGTTACACAGCAGTAGCAGATAACCAGGCATTTGATGTAAATAGCATATCTTTTACCGGAGAAGCAAGTGCAACACAAAAAGAAGTTGGCACAAAATATATGGGACTTGATGCATCACAGTTTTCGGCAACAAGTACTAACTATACAGTATCCTTCACTGTAACTGATGGTTATCAGGCAATTACTCCAAAGGATGTTACAGTAACTATCACAGGTCACCATAGTGTTGATGAGTTTGATGGAACAGAACATACAGTTACCGGCTATGATGTGGAAAGCAGTAGTCCTCTTTATACAGAAGATGACTTCACATTCTCAGGTACTGCAGAAGCTAAAAGAACTGATGAAGGCACAACAAACATGGGACTTACAGAAGGTCAGTTCTCAAATGCAAATAGTAACTTTGGAACTGTAACCTTTATGGTAACTGATGGATATCAGACGATTACACCGGTTGATGAAGTTGTTGTAACAATCACAGGTCACAAGAACGTTGCAGATTACGATGGAACTGAGCATACAGCAACAGGCTATGATGTGGAAATCAGCAGTAATCTTTATACAGAGAATGATTTCATATTCTCAGATTCTGCTACAGCAGCAAGGACTGATGCAGGAACAACTAATATGGGACTTGCAGCTGAACAGTTCGAGAATACAAACAGTAACTTCAAAAAAGTAACCTTTAATGTAACAGATGGTTATGTAACGGTTAATCCTATAAGCGTAACAGTGACCATCACAGGACATAAAGACTCTTTTGATTACAACGGACAGGAGCAGAGCGTAACAGGATATGAAATTGAGATAAAAAATCCACTGTATACAGAAGCTGATTTCACATTCAGTGGAGATGCAACAGCAACAAGAACAGAAGCCGGAACAACTGACATGGGACTTGCCATAGATCAGTTCACCAATACAAATGCAAACTTCGA
>NZ_ATVR01000018.1 GCF_000420825.1 Butyrivibrio sp. AE2015
TTTTTTCTGTACACATGCTTTCTTTTTATAAAACAATCATTGACGTTTAGATGAAAAGGATGATTTGGGCATATAGCGCTTAAAAAACTTCCGGCCTAAAAAAAACGGCTATATGCCCATTTTTACTTTTTCAATCCGATGTGGGATAAGTGTTATAAAATGGTTCTTCTTATCCCACAAATTTAACCAAGGCAAGTATAAAAGTGGGAAAAATATTACAATTCTTCCGCACTTATCCCACATACAACATTATGGACGAACAAAAATATGATCCGAATAAAAGAAATATACCGATCAGGTCATGTATTTTACAATAAGATGGGTATAAAACCTTATGTTTTCTAATCTTCTCCAAGGCCCATGTTGATTCAATTTCAGCCGCCTCTACTGTTCTAGGAATTGGAACCCGAGGCACCTTAAACCAGCCACACCGTAAGGTGCTTGCCATTGACGGGTTCTGAGGAAAACGCTACAATGCTGAATCTGACGGTGAGATTAAATCTACTGTTCCCATCATCCTCACCGTCGGCGAGGTATAGACGGCGTTTGCCTCAGGCTCAGTCAATGGTGGCGTACTCAGCCGCAATCTAAGCTTTTCTTATAATAAAAGAATCGCCACACTGTCCGCATTTACTTACGCATATGCAAAAAAAGAGCATTTAGGCAAGAAGAAAAAATCCCTTGCTTAAATGCTCTCAAAAATTTCATTACTCGTAACTATAATCAGATAAACTTTCGACAATAACCGGATCATCGGCATTTATAATCTGATAATTATCTATATATACCTTCACAACGCTATAGTATGAAGGATCGCTGGCCATGGTCATTCTGTCAAAGCCGGCTGTAATAGCATATCCTACCCCTTCATCGAAAGTGTTATTTGGTACTATGTAGCTATGATAACTATTTACATAGCTGTCTTCAGAAGAAAGAGACACCCCATAGCTGTCAAAATCCTGGTATTTCCATTCAAGATCATCGCTTATGTCTATATCAGTAAAAAGAGCTCCCTCTTTAACCTGGCACTCGATAACAGATGTTCCTGCTTCTTCAACCTGTTCATCATCTCCGGTATTCCCCGTAAACTGCATTATTATAAATGCGATCAGTCCAAAGACAAGCATCCCTGCAAACATAAAGCCGTAGAGCTTAAAAAATGCAATGGTATTCTTGCTGTGCAGCTCAGAATCTATCTTTCTCTGTTCTGATCTTACCTTTCTGGACTCACTCATCTGAGTGCCCGCAAAATCAAGAACTTCCTTAACAGCTCCGGTAACATCGATATTTACATTATCAGCGTGCTCGATAGTTGCATATTTCACATTGTAATTGTTTATGGCCTTTTCAATCACAAAAGAAGTCCCGCAAAAAGGGCACTTTGCTTCCTCTTTCGTCTTATCAACCTCAACTGTTCCGCCACACTGTGTACAGATCGCTGGAACCATTTTTACATTGTTATCCATAATTTCCCCCTCAGTAATTATTCACTATATGAATCACAATACTTTATACGAAAGATTTGATAATCGGGCACATAAGTTGTCTTTTATATTTTTCCGTATGATCATTCCCTAGCGGCTTCGTAGATCTTTTTAACATCGTTTGCATCAAGTGGCCTTATTCTTGAAAGCTTAACTGTCCCCTGCATGGTTGCGTCAAGAGATAGAGCCTCCAGATCTGCATCGGAAGGATCTATTCCAAGGTCCTTCAAACTTACAGGCATTCCAATGCTCTTAAAGAAATCTACTGTTTTTTCTATGCCTAAAAGAGCTGTCTTTACTTCGTCACTTTCACAGATTCCCCAAACCTTTTCGGCAAATCTTGCAAAACGAGGCACCGCACCCTTATACAGTTCTTTTGCCCATGAACCCCAGACTGCAGAAAGGGAATCACCGTGTGTCACATCATAGCGGGCAGAAAGGGCATGTCCCAACTTATGAACAGAAAAATCCTTTCCTCTTCCGCATTCTGTAAGATTGTTATGAGAAAGGCTTGATGCCCAGAAAACTTCGCACATAGCATTATAGTCAGACGGATCTTCCACTATTTTTTTACCATTCTTAATAACTGTGCGAAGAAGTCCCTCAGCGATCTCATCTGTCATATCACACTGAATATCCGGAATAAAGTATCTCTCCATTGTGTGCATCATTATATCTGTTACGCCGGCTGACAGCTGGTTTTTGGGGAGAGTCATTCCAAGGGCAGGATTTACGATTGCAAACCTGCATCTGTTGAAATCAGTGTTGATGCCGGCTTTCTTACCCAGGTCTTCATTGGTCAAAACTGCAGAATCGCTCATTTCGCTGCCTGCAGCTGCAATTGTAAGGACAGCGCCCACCGGAAGAGACTTGGTAAGTGGAACCTTCCTTGTCCATAATGACCACAAATCCTGATCGGAATTGGCAGTTCCATGTGCGATTGCCTTTGCAGTATCTATGGCACTTCCGCCGCCTACGCCTATTATCATATCTGCGCCAAAAGATAATGCCTCTTTTATACCTTCTTCGGCATGTGCCAAAGTGGGATTTGGCTTAGCGCCTCCAAATTCTTTATATTCAACGCCGGCATCGGCCAAAGACTTTTCTACTCTGCCAAGAAGTCCGCTCTTTATAACGCTTCCCTTGCCATATACAAGAAGTGCTTTCTTTCCATATTTACATGCAGTTTCGCCAGTCTGCTTTTCTACATCTTTTCCAAAAATCACCTCGGTTGGTGCGTAAAATTTGAAATTTTCCATATATTCCTCCTATTCGTTACACATCTGCTGACTGTCATTCTCACCTTGATCATTCTCTCATGTACTTAAACACTTTCAGTGATTCAAGCGGATTTCCTTCAAAATCAAACATGGCCTGATTATCCCATGAACAGCCGCCATAGTATTTTCCGGCATCTTCAGGATCATAATCTGAAGCAAAGCTGCTGGCCCAGCCACTGCCATATTTTTCCCAGATTGGTGAATTGTCTGAAGAGGCAGGACCTACAGGAATCCAAGTGCCTTCCCAGTAGAATATTCCTGTGGCTCCAACTTCATTTACATGCTTACAGATATCGTACAAAATAGATGCTTGTCCATCAACAGATACTTCATAGCCCTCTACTGCATCATTTGAACCAAAACTATTACCGGATCCATCTCCATCTTCTGTTGTATAAGCATATGATGTTTCAGCCAAAAAAGCCTTCTTTCCATATCTCTCCTGTATCAATTCCAGAACGCGGCTCATATTTTCCATGCTTCCATCCCAGAATGGATAATAAGACATTCCAATCATGTCAAAATCAAGGTCATTATCAACAAGCTTGGACACAAGATCAAGGACATCTGCTTTATCTGTTATTCTCGTGTAGTGAACGACTATGCTCATGTCATTATCATATTCTTTAGAAACTTCCCTGACCGCCTTACTTCCGGATTTAAGAAGAGTAATTACATTTTCCAGTTTGGTTTCTCCGGACATTCCATAGTTTATCTCATTTCCAACTTGAACCATTCCTACATCGACACCAGCATCAAGCATCTGACTTAAGGATTCTTTAGTAAAGTCATAGAGTGCCTCGCTCTTTTCCTCAAGTTCCATACCCTCCCACGCTTTAGGAGCATGCTGCCTTTTGGGATCTGCCCAGAAATCTGAATAGTGGAAATCAATACAAACCTTCATTCCGTATTTGGTAGCTCTTTTTCCAAGTTCAATGGCTGTAGGAACATCATTGTTACCTCCCCCGTAGCCATTACCGTCTGAATCATATGGATCATTCCACACGCGCAACCTGATATAATTTATCCCAGCTTCCGACAATGTCTTGAATACATCCTGTTCCTGACCGTCAAATCCGTAGTATTTCACACCACTGTTCTCCTCTACAAGAACAGAAGAGGCATCCATTCCTAATATAAAATCATCAGGAAGATCTTTAATTGCCACTTTCCAATCTGTTTCAGACTCGGTGTTTTCAGAAGTATCGGTAGAAGAGCTCTCTTCTTCACTACTTAACAGTTGTGCCGATTCTTCTAATGTGCTGCCCTGTTTCCCGGTGGGCTTACCGGCATTAGAACATCCCGTCATCAACAACGCCACGCTAATAACGCAGCACAATACTTTTTCCATCTTTCCTTTTTTCATCTTTATTCCCCTAAAAATGTAGTTATTTTCAATCAGCAGTATTAATTATATACATTTTTAGTGTGATTTTCTCATCAAAATGGCAATACAAAAAAAATAAGAGGAGAAATGTCTCCTCTTTACCTTTGTTCATCTGTGAAAAGAACAGGTAATGTATCTTCTATTTCTTAACTTAATCATCATTAGGATTTTAAACAATATATTCATCTTTTTATCCTCCTCAATTGTTTGATGATTAATTATACGAATGAATATACAGTTTGGCAGTTTTAGTTATGATTATTTATTTGACCTACTACTTCCTCATAATCCGGAATTGATGAAGATGCCCCTACTCTTGATACTGCAATTGAAGCAGCCATAGCAGCCTGTTCCATTGCGTCATTTTGACTTAAACCAGCTGCTATTCCTGCGAGAAAATAACCAGTAAAGGTATCGCCTGCAGCCGTGGTATCAACAACCTTGCACTCAAAGCAAGGCTGAAAATAAGTGACGTTTTTATCCTGATAAAAAGCTCCATTACTCCCTAGCGTAAGGATTATTGCTGTGTCAGGATATTTTTGAGATAATTCCTTCAGAATTTTGTCCTTATCCTGTTCTCCCGTCAGCGCGTTTCCTTCTATCTCGTTGAGAATCAGCCATGTCACTGATGACAGGTCAAGATTTCGCAACTCATCATTCATAGGTGAAGGATTGAGCATTATTTTCATGCCCTTTTGTTTTGCTAGAGTCATAAGGTAATCAATGTCGTTTATTTCATTTTGAAGTACGAGAACATCTCCCTCAGAAAAATCATCAATCACTTTATACATCTGATCTTTTGAATTTTCAAAATTGCTTCCTTTGAATAGGATGATCGCGTTTTCACCTTTTTTATCTACCTGAATATTTGCGTGTCCTGTTGGAGAATCCGAGACTTCAATGTATCTGCAATCTACTCCGCTTTTTTCCAATGCTTCTTTTAAAAAAAGGCCATCCTCTCCTATAGTTCCTGCATGGTAAACATTAGCTCCTGCCCTGGCAAGCGCAATTGACTGATTCAGACCTTTTCCACCCGGAAATATATCCATCTTAGTTGAAGAAATTGTCTCACCCGGTGTGACAAAATGCTCTACCTGGTAAACTCTATCAATGTTTAATGAGCCATAGTTTAATATTTTCATTTTGCCACCTCCGTAGCTAGATAAATAGTCTTTGCTTAAATAGTGAAAGATATCTCCTGGAGTCTGTATCAATTGCTATATTTATTGTTGAAGAGCCTTCTTCAGAACTTTTGAGTCTTATTGTTTTTCCGCGATCATTTCCAGTCAAAAGGACTTTTACTTCTGACTTCTCGAACTCAACAAATGATTCATCAATTAGAGTTCCTACAGTCAATGGATCGTGAAGAACAGGACATTCAAATTTATAGTGATTATACCAATCATCCAACATATGAGAAAGCACGATAGATCCACGGCTTCCGATACTTCTAAACTCCTCAACATCAGACTGAACAAGTTTGCATTTCATAGTTACATCAAGCCCAACCGCATATACAGGCGCTCCACATGTATATACCACTCTGGCAGCTTCAGGATCACAGAGAATGTTCCACTCGGGAACATCCTCTGTAATAAATCCACCCATAAGTACTATTCTCTTGATTTTTGAGATAATTTCCGGTCTTTTTCTGACTGCCATAGCAATATTTGTCAAAGGCCCTATAGGGACAAGTGTAATTTCTCCCGGATACTTCAAAACAGACTCAATTATGAAATCCGGCCCCCAGCCCTGCTCATAATCAAATGATGACATACTTTTTTCATCGTACTGGCATGGAGTAAAGCTATCTATACTCTCAGTAGCAAGCAGTGGAATATCACATCCTGCATACACAGGAATGTTTCTTACTCCATAAGAGTCAAGAAGTGCCTTAGCCATTTTTGCACGCAAGCTCGAATTCCTAAATACAGTCGTTATACCAAGAAGCTCTATTTCATCGGATAATGTGGCCAAAACTATGGCAAAAGCATCGTCGATGTCATCACCGATATCAGTATCAATTATTATTTTTTCTTTAGCAGTCATTTTTGTCATCCTTTATTTATATTTTGGCCAGCTTCTCTCAATTCCTAAGGCCTTTTTTGCATTTTGGAATCCATCATTATCGTACTCAACAAGCTTATCAAGTCCCATTGACTTAAGGGTCTCCACATCTTTGTCATATAAAGATTCAAAGTCAGCTTCAGGTGCAACAACAAGCTGTGCAATAGCGCTTGTTCTGAACTCAGCAATCTTTACGCTAAGTTGTGACATTTCCTGCTTTCTTGAATCAGTTGGATCAAATTTCAGTCCTGCAGCATTAAAGTCATACGCATATTTCATCATCGGTCGTTTAACTATAGTGTCGCGAGTAGCAAGAATCTTTGGGTCTGTAGGATCAGTTTCAAAATGCCTTGTAAATGCGTAGTTAGCCAAAAGATTCATAGCACTAAGGCTATACTTCTTTGTATCTCCTGATGCTAATGCATCATTATATTCATCTGTGAAAACAGCTTTTCCATCAACAAGATTATATGTAACGCCCTCTTTTCCATATGTTGTTGCCATTTGGCCCTCGTCACTTAAAAGCCAGTTAATGAGCTTGGCAATTTCCTTTGGATGCTTAGTGCTCTTGGAGACGCAGGTTGTAAGCCAGCCAAATCCCCTGATGTCCTGTAGTACCGGATCTTCACCCTTACTGTTCTTAAGTACAACCGGTACATATACTGCATTATTGTCTGAATCATATAGTGTTTCCATTGGTGCAACAAAATCCTGAGGCGCTGTTATCTGACAGAATACGCGTCCACTTGCTATCTTCTCATTTACAAGTTCTCTTGTATCTGAGAAATTTGCATCCGAAATCAGTCCCATATTGTAAGCTTTATTAAGGAACTGCAATGCTTCTTTATAATTTTCGTTTGTAAAATCGTAAACATAGTTTCCATTTTCATCTTCATAAGGGGTAGCGAAATACTGTGACAACCAAAGGATTGAGTTTCCGACACCTTCATATAGCTGAATTGGAATGATGTCTTGTCCCTGATACTGTCCTATCTCATTTTTAACTTTAAGGCAGGCATCCAGAAATCCTTCCGGTGTTGACATATCAGGTGAACCAATTGCTTCATATAAATCTTTTCGTATAGTTATGCATCCATTTGGAAGAAGTTGTTCTCCTTCGTCAAGATCTTCATTAGAATATGCAAAGTTAGGAAGAAGATAGGTTTTTCCATCAGATTCAGCGAACCAGTCAAATACATCATCCCTTATATTATCTTTCATCTCAGGACAATACTCATCCATAAGATCGTTATATGACCAAATATACCCTTCAGTTGCCATCTGATATGTAAGCATTCTAGAACTATCATCCCACCAACCTTCAACCGTGATTATATCAGCCATCTCATCCGATGCTATCATTGCAGAAAGCTGTTCGCTATCATCACTTGCAGGAACTATGAAATTGATCTTAACTCCTGTAGCATCCATGATCATTTGAGAAGTTAAGTCCTCCCCAAAACCAACTCCACCCCAAGACCAATAAGGAAGATCAACATACCAGTTGATTTCTGTTATCTCTCCAGATGATTCCTCTGTAGTATTATCCTCTTTCTGTACGGTGCTATTTGATACTGTTTCGTTTGATGATCCACTTGTTACTTCACCAGCAGTGCTTCCGCATCCTGCTACACATGAAATTATCAGTGATAATGCTAAAAACAATACAGATTTTCTTTTCATACAAAAACCTCCATTTTTATAATTGCTATAAGGCTACTTGCAAAAAGGCGCGCATCTCTTTGCTTTTTAACCTTTCACAGCTCCAATTATTACTCCTTTTGAAAGATACTTTTGAACAAAAGGAAAAACAAAAAGCACAGGTAGCATGTTTATTACTATCGCTGCATATCTTATTGTTGTAATACTAGTAGTTCTAACAACCTGCGCCGGGACCTTTGTTGCCGCTTCACCTTCCGCCATCGATGCCTCTTTTATCAATTTTACAAGGAATAGTTGCAGTGTTTGTAGGTTACTATTCGATGTATATACCATTGAGTCAAAGAAAGAATTCCAATGGAAAACTCCAATCCAAAGAGCTATAGTTGCAAGAACCGGTCCTGATGAAGGAAGATAGAGTTTGTAAAAAATCTGCCATTCACTTGCGCCGTCAATCGCCCCGGCTTCATGTATTTCTTCCGGAATTTCATTATAAAAATTTGAAAAAATTATCATGTTAAAAACTGAATACAATGAAGGAATAATATACACCAAAAATGAATTGATCAGGTGTAACTTACTAAAGACCAGATAAGTTGGGATCATTCCCCCGCCAAAGAACATGGTAAAAATATTGAACCAATAAATCTGCTTTCTGAAAATCAGATCCTTTCTGCTCATTCCATATGCGACCAAAGCTGTAAAATATGTGCCTGTGACCGTTCCAATGACCGTTCTGAGACAAGTGTTTTTTATTCCGATCAAGAGTCTTTTATCATTAAAAACCATTCTGTAATTATCAAAAGAAAGCTTTCGAGGAAAGAAATAAATCCCGCCTCTCATATAGTCCATTCCCTCGTTCAGTGAACCAGCTAATACGTAAATGAATGGAAAAATGCATATTAAAGAAATTAAGATCATAAAGATTGAAACTATCACTTCAAATGGCTCGATTTTCTTTTTCACTTCTTTATCCCCCTACAATCTAGTACAAGCCTCTTCCTAATAGCTTATTTGAAATGAAATTGCCTAAAGATATGAGAATAAGCGATATTATTGATTTAAACAAACCAACGGCCGTAGTAAATGAATACCTTCTCTGAGCTACGCCTATCTTATATATGTAAGTATCAAGTACTTCACTTTTTGAAATATTAAGAGGATTCTGAAGAACAAATATCTGATCAAAATTAGACGATAATAAACCGCTCACTGCCAAAAGAAGCATTACCACAATAGTTCCTGTAATGCAGGGGATAGTGACATAAACAGTTTTCTGAAACCTTCCTGCACCATCAATTCTTGCAGCATCGTATAAAGATGGGTCTATCCCCGCAATAGCTGCTATATAAATAACAGCGCCCCATCCGAGTCCTTTTATTATGGCGCTGACTATAACAATTCCCCAAAAATACTCCGGCTTAGATGTAAAGGCTATTGGTTCAGCAATTATATGAAGGGATCTTAGAACCTGATTGACGGCACCTCCTTCAGGAGATAAAAGACCTATCAATATTCCTCCAAAAACGACCCATGAAATAAAGTAAGGAAAATACGTGACACTCTGGACAATCTTTTTTAATCTTTCAAAGCTAAGTTCATTTAAAAGTAAAGCAAAGATAATTGGAACCGGGAAAGATATTATAAGCTGTAAGACGTTAAGACCTATCGTATTTGTCATGATAGCTTTAAAGTCTGGATCATTCAAAAATGCTTTAAAGTTTTGAAATCCAACAAACTTTGATGTTCCAAGGGCTCTACTGATATTCATCGCATAGTCCATATCCTTGAAACCTATGATAATTCCAAGCATTGGCATATAGCAAAAGACAACTAAAAAAATCACCCCAAGCATAGCCATGATAAAGACTGAATAATTAATTCGCTTCCTATGCCCTTTCCTTACTTCCATCTGTATCCCCTCCAATATTTTTTACACTATTACGTTCGATGAGTTTTGGCTCGAAAATGATCTTATCCCTTTTATAATCGGGGTTATTTATCATTTCTACTACTTTTTCCACTGCACATTTCCCCATTTCCAATGCAGGTTGACGAATAGTAGTAAGCGGAACTTCCATGAATTCTGAATAGGTTATATCATCAAAGCCAACTATTGATAAATCCTCTGGGATTCGCAGCCCCCTTTTTCGAGCTGCCTGAAATACTCCAAAGGCCATTAGATCATTACAAGCAAATATAGCCGTTACTTTTTTTCTGAAAAGGCTTTCTGCAAGCTCAACTCCATCACTTATATGATAATTTCCTTCTTTAACCAAGCAATCATCGTACTTTATTCCGGCTTTTGAAAGAGCTTCGACATACCCCTGGTATCTTCGATAAGAATTAAGCATTCCAAGTGGGCCTGTGATACATCCAATTTTCTTATGACCATTTTTAATCAGGTAATCAGTAGCGATAAATCCTCCACCTTTATGGTCCAACGAAATCCCCAAGTATTTATCGCCGGTTTTTGTCCTGTCTAATATAACAAAGGATTTCTGGCAACTATCCAACAGCTTAAAGCATTCTGGGCTTTTTTCATCTTTTCCTCGCCCTGACGGGACCAAAATCACGCCATCTACTCCTCTATCCAGTAGTGCTCTTAGGTAATCAAGATCTTTTTCTGTTGAATCATTGGTATTGCATAGAAATACATTGTATCCAAGCTCAGCTGCTCTGTTTTCAGCGCCCTTCGCAAGCTCTCCAAAGAAAGTATTACTAATATCCGGAATGATCAGCCCAATAGTATTTGTTTTTTTTGTAATAAGTCCAACTGCGAGCTGATTAGGATGATAGTCAAGTTCATTTGCTATCTTTATGACTTTTTTCTTCGTAGCATTTGAAATACGCATCTCGCGCCCGTTTAACACACATGAAACTGTTGTAATTGAAACTCCAGCTTGTTCTGCTATGTTTTTTATCGTTGTTCTCTCCATGTCATATTCCTCTGCTAAAACGATTTAACATAATCATAAACTTACGTTTTAACGTTTTCAATATTTTGAGGTCTTCACCGAAAGATTTAGTGCTAAAACATTTTAGCGTTGACATTATATTTTTATTTTGTGATACTTTTTTTAGTTGGGAGGTAACGATCATGACATATGACAAGATATTGAACAGTGAACTTCTCTACGTTTTAAGCAAATTGGGACATACACAGACCATCTGCATTTGTGACTGTGGGCTTCCTATTCCTGCAGGCAAAACAATAATCGATCTTTCGTTCATTCCCGGATGTATTGATTTTCTAACAGTCTATAACGAGATAATCAGGAATTCTCCCTTTGAAAAACTGTATTACGCAAAAGAAACTGCGACAGCTAATGCTCCGGTTATTAATGTAATAGAAAAAACTGATATAGAAAAAGAATCTATTACACATGAAGAATTAAAGGAAAAGTCTCGGGACTGCTATGCATTCGTCCGTACAGGCGAGTGCACACCATATGCGAACGTTATATTGCAAGCCAAAACTATATTTTAAACTTTAGCAAGTTGTTGGCTCCCCTATTTGTGGTATACTCAATCAGGAAAAAGCATTCTTTCAAAATACAGGAGGAAAATGATGTATTACGTACCAGAGGGAACTACACTTGCTGGATTCTATGAATGCAGCGAATGTGCTAATAGATTCTTATCAACAAAGGTTGGCCCAAGTATCGTTTGCCCATACTGTGGCAAAGAACCTGACATGGAAATAGGTCCTGATGAGGAAATGCCGGTCGTAAAAGAAACAGCCAAGCTTTTGCAGGTTGTTGAGGGAAAAGAAGAAGTTGAGCGCATGGATGCACTTCTATCCTTAGCTGTGACCGGCGGAGATTATGATTGGATCTGATACATTAGATCTTTTACAGGATTGAAAATGTTGGGAATGTGGGGAATCAAGCAATGAAATTAAATGAAATAAAATGCCCAAATTGTATGGGTTCTGACGTAGAAGCTGCAGGAGAAGGACTGATGAAATGCCGCTACTGTCAGACAACCTTTGCGATTGATTATGATGAAGAAGATGCTGCAATGGACAAAAGCCGCATCGAACTCCAGATGCAAAGAGAAAAGTTCGAGCATCAGGATAAAATAAGAAAAGATGCGAAAAAATCCAGGCTCATAGCCTGTTTTACTCTTCTGATCGTCATCTTTGTTATCGTTGCTGTCTATATTATCAATTCCAAAGAGGAGCAGAAAAATCAGGAAGATTCGGCTTCTTTTGAGGAAAGTAAAGCTGCATCAATAACCTATGTGTCCGATTTTTCAGAAATACCGGATGATCAATTTGATGAAATACAAAATCTTGCCATGGACGCTGCTCAAAAAGGAATCGACATCAGTACAATAAACGGATTGACTGCAGACACCCCTGAGTTATGCGCCAGCTATCTTCTTACAGCCAAAGAGGGTGACGACAACCGCCTGGTCTTTGTGTATAAAGACACCTGGCACAAGAACTCTGATTCAATCGAAACCTATGTATTCTACTACATTAAGGACCTTCAGCTACTTTCTGACGGAACCGTTAAATACAACGTATATGTGCAAAATGAAAATAGCAGTTTTATATGGAATAATAATTTCATTGATGGAGAAAAGAGCTTTGATCTATGCTATACCAAAGCAATCTCTTCAAACGCTGATTTTAATGTGAAAGAAAAGTAGCGCGTTGCCATTATAATCTATCAAGTCGTGCATACTCTCTAAGAAGTGCTTTCTTCTCAAAAGAAGTATATCCTTTAGCATTTATATCTCGAATTGAATACAGGAAAGAATAATGCTCATCGAGGGCCTTATTAACTGTCTCGTAGAGCTCTGATGATTCCTTTAGTGCGTCCATCTGTTCATTATATTTTGCTTTATTGCTCACATAGATAGCGCTGTTTATGGCTTTTCCTACAGTTCCGATACCTGGGATCTTGTTTTCGGCTGTTCTTTTACTGTTAAGGCTAAAGGTGTACACCTTTCCGTTTCTGGCAGCCAGGAAACCATGCTTGCAAAGACTGCTCATATAACTTCCGCCTGCAAAAAAAGCTAATCCCACAAAGAATAATACGGTGGCAACGATGATCATAACAATGCCAAGATCAGAAAGAGCACCCTTACTGGTTGTAAAGAGACTGATGTTAAGAATCATATAAAGCGTTGGTAAAACAGCCATTGCTGCTCCCGCTATCATCTCAATGTATGCTATAGGCATCACTCTGTCGAATAATAAAACTTTTAAATTACTTTTCATAAAATCCTCCCGATTTTTTGTTACAAAAAAATATAGAGGCCAAGGCCTCTATATCTCAAACTACTCTTTCTTCTCTAATTTTTCAATCATATTCTTTCAATATTTTCTCATACATCTCTTTAGGCAGTACTGCCTTATAATGGGAGTTGTACAAGTCCCAAAGGAAATCCGGCTCGCCACCATTTTCTTTTCCCAGTGACAGGATTATAAAGGGAACGCCAAAACACCTTACACGAAGCCTTGTATCAACGCATCCGTTTCTCATATAGAAGCCAAGGCGCCGTGTCTGTATGTCTTTTTCTTCAGCACTTTTTGCATATTGAGGATCTTCAACTTCCAGGATCACAACTTTAGCAGCAGCTAAATACTCATATAAGTGCCTGAGCAATTGACTTCCGACTCCATTATTTCTTTTATCCGGGTAGATAGCTATGTAATCGATCAGGAAGCTTTCATCCTGTTTTACGAGGAATGTATACCCAATGCACTCTCCGCCCTCAAATAATCCAAGGCATTCATATATTCCGGAATTTACTGCCTCGATTATGTTTTTTAGAGGTTTGAGCTCTGCCTTTGGGAAATCTATGACCATCCTTGTCTCATAGATCTGTTTTATCTCATCAATATTCAAAAGGTTTAATTTCACTGACAATGCTCCAGTCATATATATTGGGCGTTATATCTTTTCCCTATAGTCATTATACGCTCAAAATTGATTCCGGATTCATCCTACTCTGTTTTTATTTAAAAGATTCTCACAATTACATGGAGCATTGATAAGGGCATTATTCCTTACCGTGCAGCTTGCGTTTCTGCAGTCAATGCATCTGAATGTAGTGTGATAACAGTACATCTTTTTACAACTTGCAGAGCAAAATACTCCGCTGCCGTCTCTGGGCATAAATGATCTGCCACAGTTCATGCAGAGACGCTTATGATTAATAGCCATGAACAATAAATCCTATTCTAAAAAAATCCACTGCGTAAAAAAGCTTTGCGCAGTGTGTAAGATATTATCAGAATGGATTTTAATGGTCAACAATTTCACAAATAATTCATTTTTGCCTATTTGGGCACAATTGAGCAATAAAAGATAAGCCTTTGGGATGCTTTGTATAGGATAATACAAAGTAGCGGAAGGATTTTTTTTTGGAGGAAAGACAGCAATGGGGGCATTTAAAAGCGGAATTTACAGAAATATCTTTAAAGAAATAGGAAAAACAGATAAGGAAATTGAAGATAGGTTAAAAGAAATCGTGAAGACTTTTTTCTACGATGAAAAAGAAAGAATTTATCACGAAGCTCCGGATAAGATGGGGTATCTTACAGATACCGGCAATAACGATGCCAGAACTGAGGGAATGTCTTATGGCATGATGATGTGCGTACAGCTCAACATGAAGGAAGAATTTGACCGCATCTGGAAATGGGCAAAGACATATATGTATATGGAAGATGGCGAAAATGAGGGCTATTTTGCCTGGTCATGCCAGACTGACGGCACCAAAAACGCCTACGGCCCTGCTCCTGACGGGGAAGAGTTTTTTGCCATGGCTCTTTTCTTTGCTTCTCACAGGTGGGGTGACGGTGAAGGAATTTTTGAATATTCAAGGGAAGCTAAGGATTTGTTAAGAGCCTGCCTTCATAAGGGTGAAAATGGAAGACCTGGAACTACAATGTGGAATAAGGAAAATCATCAGATTTTGTTCGTTCCGGGGAGCCCATTTACAGACCCGTCCTATCATCTTCCTCATTTCTATGAGCTCTTTTCACTGTGGGCATATGAAGAGGACAGAGAATTCTTTAAAAAAGCTGCAGATGTCAGCAGAAAATACCTTGCAAAAGCATGCCATCCTGTTACCGGCCTTAGCTCGGAATATGCTAATTTCGATGGTTTTCCACTTGATGAGGAGCTTCCATGGGGATATTATGGTAATTTCTTTAGCGATGCATACAGAACCGCAGCAAATATCGGCATTGATGCGGTGTGGTTTGGCGATGATGAAGGGCAGCTCTCTGTTCCACTTCGCATGATGCAATTTTTCGGCACTGACCTTGAAGCAGGCAGATGTACTTACAAAGTCGATGGGACTCCGGTTGAAAAATGTGTCCTTCATCCTGTAGGCTTACTTGCCACAATCGCTCAGGGAGCGCTTACTGTTACTTATAGTGAAGAAAAGGATTCTGATTTTGAAATTGCCAAAAAATGGGTTAACTGGTTCTGGAATCAGCCCCTTAGAAAGGGCGTCCGCAGGTATTACGACAATTGCCTGTATATATTTGCTTTTTTGGCTCTTTCAGGTAATTATCGAATCTGGTAAACTGACTTTTTTGTTTTAGAATTATTTGCAAAAAAATGCTGCGCATCATTCTCGAGTAGGGGAAAATGCGCAGCTTTTTTAAATTACAAGCGTTTTTTAATTTGTTCAATTACAATCTTTAGAGCCTTTATCCTTGCATACTTTTTATCAACTGACTCAAGAACATACCATGGTGCAAATGTTGTGCTGGTCTTTTCTATCATCTCATCTATCGCGGTCTCATAGAGATCCCACTTATCACGATTTCTCCAGTCTTCGTCTGTGATCTTCCACTGTTTTTCAGGTGTATTCTGTCTGTCAGTGAAACGCTCAAGCTGTGTATCCTTGTCTATCTGCACCCAGAATTTGATTATAACTGCACCCCAATCGGAAAGCTCTTTTTCAAACTCATTGATCTCATTGTAAGCTCTTTTCCAGTCATTCTCAGAGCAGAAGCCCTCAAGCCTTTCCACCATTACTCTACCGTACCAGGTTCTGTCAAAAACGGTAATGTGCCCGGTCTTAGGTAGTCTTGTCCAGAATCTCCAGAGATAGTGCCTTGCTTTCTCATGAGGTTCCGGGCTTGCTATTGGCTCTACCACGTAATCCCTCGGATCCAGGGCTTCAGTAATTCTCTTTATATTTCCACCTTTTCCTGCCGCATCCCAGCCCTCATAAGCAATAATGACAGGGATTTTCTTTCTGTAAACCTTATTTCCAAGGTCTCTTAACTCCTTCTGGAGTTTTTCAAGCTCCTCATCATACTCCTCATCAGTCAGAACCTTGTCATCAAGGGAAATATCAGAGAGCTTTGTCACTTTCTCCATTGGGAAAGTATTCTGAAGGATAGGCACATTCATCCTCTGATTAGTCAGGGCAATATCTATCCCCTGATTCAAAAATCTCAAGACCTCAAACTCAGCCACTTTCTTATCTGTGGCATCAATAATGTACCATGGAGTTCTGGATTCATTGGTATCTTCAAGGTATCGCTCAAATACATCAAGGCAATCATCATAATTCTTGTTCTGTTTTATATCATCATTGTCAACTCTCCACTTTGTGTCCTTGCTATCAAGCAGATTATCCAGGCGCTTTTTCTGTTCTTTTTTAGAAATATGGAAAAAGAACTTCATAACAAGATATCCGTTATCGCAGAGCTGCCTCTCGAAAACATTTATCGAATTGACTTTCTTTTTATATTCTTCTTCGCCAAGCTTCCCATCAATTACTCCACTGACTACCTCATTCATCCAGCAGGTGTCATAAAATCTGAACTTTCCGGCTTCAGGGATCTCTTTTATAAACCTGTAAAGGAATGGATATCTTTTTTCCTCATCACTTGGCTGCCTGTCCATAGTAGCAACCCTGAAAAATCTGGGGTCGATATTCCTTATAACTTTACCGATCAGCGCCCCTTTTCCTGCAGCATTCCAGCCTTCAAAAATAACCATAACAGGAAGGCCAGCCTCTTTTATCTTCATCTGCAAGGCAGTCAAATGGGCTCGTTCCTCTTTGATCCGCATTTTTAGTTCATCTGCATCTGAATAATCAGGTTTAACAAAATCCTTAAGCATGGCGCACCTCCTACAAGTCACAGGGACGGTTCTTTTGTCTTGTCCATTTGTTGTTTTGTGTTTGTTATAACGATAATATATATATTTTATTGTAACAGAATATTTGTCCCCATGGTCCATTAAAATCGCAATTTATGAACAGTGCATAAATACATCTGATTAGCGGGATTTTTGGCAAAAGACTACTATTAAATGGGGTTAGTATTTATTATTGGAGGTATAGTATGAAACAAGCAATTTACTTAGTTTATGTAGCACTACCTGTTATTTTGCTATGGGGAGCGAAATTTTCAGGAAAAAGATTCAACGATGGTTTTCTGTCTCTGGAGCAGACAAAGGCCATTCAGGGATTTCTTGCAATCTGTATCATGCTCCATCACATCGCGCAGAAAACCTGTGCGTCCTGGATACAGCCGCAGACACGCATAGTTCACGGTCTGGACATGTTCGTGCCTATTGGATACCTCTTGGTATCTGTATTTCTCTTTTTCAACGGATATGGAGTCTACAA
The DNA here is from genome assembly GCF_000420825.1 of Butyrivibrio sp. AE2015. GTDB lineage: Bacteria > Bacillota > Clostridia > Lachnospirales > Lachnospiraceae > Butyrivibrio. Next base: position 17,499 of record NZ_ATVR01000018.1, read on the forward strand.
GAGCTATCACACCAAGGAAAACTATCTTGACGGCTTCATAAAAAAGCGTATCCTGCCTGTTGTTCTGGCTCTTTACACAACCACTGTGATCTTTTTTATTGCAAGGCTCCTTGTCGGAGAAAAAATGGATGCAAAGCAGGTTGTTCTTTACCTTACAAGCATACAGCTCTGTAATCCGAATACCTGGTATGTAATAGTTTTGCCGTTCTTTTATCTGGCTTTCTATTTTTCTTTTAAATTCATAAAAAAGGATGGGCTCGCAGTTCTCGCAACCACTGCATTTGTGGTACTTTACATGCTGCTAGGCACCAGAATTGACCACAATGACTATTGGATAAGGGGCGAATGGTGGTACAACTGCGTATTCTTATTCCCTGTAGGAATTATCTTTGCAAAATTTGAGGATAAGATAATCCCTCACCTTAAAAAACACTACTGGGTATATCTTGTTGCAGCACTTCTGCTCTTTTACCCGCTATATATTTATTCCGGATTTATCTGTAATATATTTGGTTACTATGGAGACAACTGGGGAGCTCCCGACACTGTTTTTAGAAGAAGGGTAAGCCTTCTATCTCAGGTATTTTTGACAACAGAATTTGTCTTCACTGTTCTGCTTACAAATATGAAAGTCGCTTTTGGAAACAAATTCCTTAAGTTCATGGGAACAATAACCTTGGAGTTCTATCTTATACACGGCCTTTATGTAGAGTTATTTGGCTGGCAGTTTGACGGCGGAGTGCCTTCTCCACACCATATTAAATACGTTTTGGTGTACGTGCTCGTAGTATTTGCTCTGGGTGTTCCATCTGCAATGCTATTAAAAAGACTCCACGGAGTAATCTTACGTAAGCCTGACGCAATTACTTCACATTCACGCAAAGCTGCTTAAAAACAAGCTCTGATAGCAAATGCTATCAGAGCTTATTTTTCATTGATTCACAAATATTAAGAAGAATCTCAACATTTTTTACCATGGAATGAATTGGAACATACTCAAATCTTCCATGTGCATTTTCGTACCCTGCTGAAAGGTTGGGGCAAGGCAAGCCTCTAAATGACAGTGCTGCTCCGTCTGTACCTCCTCGGAATGGCTCACATACCGGTTCTATTCCGGCTTTTTTTATGGCATCCTTCAAAATATCAATAAGAAATGGTGTTTCTTTTAACACTTCATGCATATTGCTGTACTGATGCGTTATTGTAAGTACCACTCTGTCCTGCCCATATTTTTCTCCTAGGTCATCTGCGCACTTTCGCAGAAAGTCTTCACGTTTACGGAAATTATCATGGTCAAAATCGCGAATGAGCAGCCTTACCTTAGCATTCTCGCAATCTCCAACGCATGAAATGACATGGTAAAAGCCTTCTGTTCCTTCAGTGAACTGTGGCTTTTCTTCCTGGGGAAGCATTCCCATCAGGTGAGATGCCATATCTACGGCATTAACCATAATTCCTTTGGCTGTTCCTGTGTGAACGCTCCTGCCTATAAACTCAAATACTGCTTCTGAAGCATTAAACGTCTCATCTTCATACCATCCAAGGTGGTCGCCGTCCAGCGTATATGCCAGTTTGGCGCCGAATCTGTTAAGATCAAGGTCTCTTGCCAATCCGCCAACTTCTTCATCCGGTGTAAAGGCCAGACTTATATCTCCATGCTCTATTTCATCGTGAGCACAAAGATACTCCGCCATGGTCATTATTGCTGCTATAGAGGCCTTATCATCCCCTCCAAGGAGCGTCGTTCCATCTGTCAAAATAAGCTCCTGCCCAATATACTGCTGCAAATTCGGATAATCTGCAGCCCGCATCACTATATGCTTATCCTTATTAAGAACGATGTCCCCGCCATCATATTTTTCCAAAACCCAGGGATTAACGCCTGTGCCACTGGCATCAGGAGCGGTGTCCATATGCGCTATAAATCCAATGGCCGTTCCTTTACTATCTGCTGAATTAGAAGGTATCCTGCCGTATACTACGCACCTTTCCTCATCAAAAAACACATCGGAAACACCAATTTTTATCAGCTCTTCTTTCAAAACGTACGCAAGATTTTTTTGCTTATCAGTCGTTGGCCAATGACCTGCAAAAGGCTGCGACTGAGTATCGATTCTTGCGTAGCGCATCATTCTTTCTTTTACCTGTTCATATATATCACTGTAATTCATAATGTGGATTTCCTTTCAATATGTCATACCTCAATTACAAGATTCCATCTATGTTGGGTATCATATCTGCTCCAATATTAGAAATTGTATCCAGAGAATAATCCTTAGCTTTATTAAGCAGAGTCTGTTGCACAACCTTATCAACAAATCTTCCATTACCAAAATCTGGCACTTTACAATAATAATCAAATATCTCTTTCAACTTTTCTTTTGCCCTTTCTTCAACGACAAAACCATATGAAGTCAGCTTTTTCTCATAGATTGCAATAAGATCTTCTGGTGAATAATCAGCAAAATCAAAGGTGTATCCTATTCTTGAGGCTATCCCTGAATTTTTTCCAATAAACTCCTTCATCTCTTTCTTATAGCCTGCGAATATCACAACAAGGCTGTCCTTATAGTCTTCCATTTCTTTTATAAGAGTTGAAAGAGCTTCATTTCCAAAAGAATCATTCTCACCACAAAGTGCATATGCCTCATCTATAAACAATACTCCACCTTTGGCGCTTTCTATAACATCTTTGGTTTTTATCGCTGTTTGCCCGACATATCCGGCAACAAGGCCACTTCTGTCAGTCTCAACAACCTTGTTTTCCATGATGATACCCATATCATAAAGCATCTTAGCTATGATTCTGGCTACCGTAGTTTTTCCAGTCCCCGGATTACCTGTAAACATCATGTGCATAGAAAAATCCGGAATCTTAAGCCCATAGTTTTTGGCATCCACTGAAAACTTGACCATAGATTCAAACTCTTTAATCTTTTCTTTTACGTTTGTAAGACCAACTATATTATCAAGGTTTATACCATTATCTTTTTTAATGGTTGTATTGTTCATTTCAGCAACTGATGGTATATCTTCTTTCTTAATGATAAAAATATCATCTTCATCATATTGTTTGGAATGCTTTGTAAGAGTATCTTGAAACATCTTGGCTACAAATCTTCCATTGCCGAAATTATCCCTCTTTGAATAATATTCAAGTACTGTTTTTACTGATTTTTCTGCAGATTTCTCAAGTTCAAAACCGGATCTTTTCACTAGTGAAGAATACATATTGAATAACTCATTCACAGAATAGTCCTCAAATTCAAATCTATATCCGATTCGTGATTGAATTCCGGGATTAATCTGTTCAAATCTACGCATCTCATCCTTATATCCGGCAAAAATCACTATCAAATCTCCCTTGTGATCTTCCATTGCTTTTATAAGAGTTGATATGGCTTCAGCTCCAAAATCATTTCCAGAATCAGTTTGGGCAAGCGAATATGCTTCATCAATAAAAAGAATTCCATTCAAAGCGCGCTCAATTACTTCACCTGTCTTTATTGCAGTTTTTCCAATGTACTCGCCAACAAGATCCTTTCGTTCTGCCTCAACAAGCTTTCGTTCCTTTATCATGCCGATGTCATACAGAAGGTCTACCATTATTCTGGCAATTGTAGTTTTTCCTGTTCCGGGATTTCCTGTAAAGATCATATGCATATTGGAATCCGGAATATGAATGACATTTGATTTTTCTTCAGCGTTCTTCTTGAAAGAAACATATTTAGCAAACTCTTTTATCTTTACCTTTACATTTTCCATTCCGATGATTTCTTTAAGCTGTTCATCATATGGCTTATGCTCACTCTGGTCTGATGAAAGAAGACTTTCCTCAGAAGGAATGTCAATTACATCAATAGTCCCCACTGATTCTGCATTATACTCATGTTCTGACCTGTTTATGATCGTTTGCTGAATGACTTTATCTATAAATCTTCCATTACCGAAATTTTTGCGCTTGCTAAAAGACTGTGCCAGCTTATTAACCATATCATGAACACCATCTGCACATGAGTATCCGGCCACTTTCATCTTCATATCAAAAATTTGCGCCAGTTCCTCAGGACTGTAATCATCAAAAGTAAATTTATAGCCTATTCTTGATGCTATACCTGAATTAATGTTAAGGAACTGTTGCATTTCTTTTGGGTAACCGGCCAGAATTACAACCAATTTATCCTTTTGATCTTCCATTGCCTTTATAAGCGTAGCAACAACTTCTTTTCCAAAATCATCGTCACCAATAGCATATGCTTCGTCTATAAAAAGAATTCCTCCCAAGGATTCTTCAATTTTTGATGAGGTTCTTGGTCCTGACTGCCCAATATACTCGCCCTTTAAGTCTTTTCCTTCTACCTCTACAACCTTGTTTTCTTCAATGATACCTATTTCAAACAGGATCTGACCAATGGCTCTTGCCATCATGGTTTTTCCGGTGCCGGGATTACCTGTAAAAAGCATGTGTAAACTACAGTTTGGAACAACTATACCAGCATTATCAGCATACTTTTTATACATGGCAAATTTCTTGAAAGCTTCAACCTGTTTTTTGACATTATCCATACCAATAACCTGTGATAATATCTCATCAGCAGACTTGCCACTATGCATTTCCAAGCTCTCAAACATTTTATTAACGTCATGATGAGTATTTGCAAAGTTAGCCAAAAATGCAGATAACTGGTTATTTTTCAAAGGAAGAAGTTTTCTGTTTCTGTTGTAATAATCTATAAATTTATCTTTATAACCCTGATCATCATTAACAAGCTGTCGAAGGTCTTTTTGCAAACCTTTACTAAAATCTGCAAAAACTTCCTCTCCTGAATAAGAATCTATTGTGATAATGGTACTTTCAAACAAATATTTTATCTGTGGATACATAGAAAAAAGCTTGTCAACATACTTTTTTTCATCAACTATGATGATATAAGTATCTTTTCTATACTGTCCAAGCATTTCTACCATGTGTGATACATCTGAGTTATCTCCGGGGACACTTTTTTCGCACTTTACAAGGAATTCTCTTAAGCCGGTTAATATGTATACCCAGTTCTTCTTGAAATGAACCTTCACTGCAAATTTATCCTCATGATAAAAATCATTACCTACATGAGGAGGATAATCTCTGCTAACGTCTATGGAAGACATGCCAAGGTCACCAGCAACTCCTGCTTGTTCAGCCGCTGCGGCAGCTACCGGTATTTCTTTGAAAGCAATACCGGTATGACTTATCTGCTTTGAAGCAAGCTCAAAAGAAACTATATTATCCATTTCATTAAAGCTTGTTATTTTGCCAACGTTTTTGAGTTTTTGCGCTATTGCACCAGCCCTTTTTAATCTTCCTGTTCCATCTTCTCCCTGAATGACACAATACAAACTTTTGCAGTCCGGGTTCGCTATGACCTTATCAACTAAGTCAGCATCTAATACATCAAGTATCGCATTTAGTTTTTTTTCTCTTCTTTCCCAATTTGAATAAAGCTTTTTTTCAAAGTCATATAGATTATTTGTCTTGTCGAGATAGTCTATATAAGCTGCTAAACCTAATATCTTCGTAACCCCGCTTTGTTCGGCTTCTTTGTCAAAAATCCTAGCTGACGATGGTAAAAAATCCCATGTAGCGAATTGAGTTTTAGAAATAGAATCTTTTTTTATATACTCTGAAACTTTATCAAAATCTAAATTCACCAGATCAAGAGCAACAAAAATCCTAAAGAAATTATTACCATTTTTATCTTTTTGGAAATAAGGATTCATGCCAGCATAATTTCTCTTTTGAATTTCACGTGCCGTTTCCCATTGTTCTTTTGATACGCTCATGTAAATATCTAGAGGAATAGAAAAATCAAATTCTCTTTCATCCAAATGATGGAGCATATGAAACTCTGTTCTATATCTATTTCTATAGTATTCAACTAAATTACCATTTCCTGACTTATATAGATAAAAGATATATGCAGCACTTATTATAAGTCCATAATAATCCCACTCATAACTTGGCGAATACTCATCTGCATCTTCCAGATTTACCATAAACTCATTTTCCAATTCATCTTCATGAAAGTAATTAATATGTTCATGGATATATCCAATAAAATAATTTTCAGGTATTTTCTTTCCTTCTTCACCAACAGCAAAAGAGCTTAATATTCTGATTTGTGAATTATCATAGAGATTAGGATCAACCCATATTTGATTACTTCTAAACATTTCATAAGCAAGATTAAATGTTGAATCGCTTATATCCATGAGCCCGCCATAGGGGGCCCATGTAAAATTAAATATTCCGTTTGGTTTACGAAAATCTATTGCCATCTTTTTTCTCCATTCAGTTATTCTTTAAATGTTTTGATAATTCTTCATCCTCGCAATATATATAGCATTTTTCTGTAGCTCTTGTTAAAAGCACACGATATATATTCAAAATAAGATCATCTTTTTTGGCTTTTAGTTCACTATTTATAACTACTCTATTTGCAGATTTATCAAAACTTAAAATGTTTCCGACAATAACTATAGTTTGCTCAAATTCTATACCTTGAACATCATAGATATTTGTAACTTTTCCACCTGAAATATCCTCATCTCTTGCAGTCCAGTCAAGTTCAAGATTATTTTGACCATTGCCTACAACTACTTTATCCTGATTTTTTTCTTTATAAGACAAAATCGGATACCCTTTGGAAATACACTTTTTCAGCGCTTCAATACTTGAAATTACTTCTACCCCAAAATCCAACTCAGTATGCCTTAGAATGAACTTTTTCGATATATCTTCGCTGAGCATGCAATCCAGCCATGAAAGATACCCATCATCCTGATTACATCTAAACTGAGATACCAAAGACTCAAACATAACTTTGTCAGTAGGCGTATCCCCAACAATATATTTCTTATCCACATCTAGACTTTCTTGGATCATTTGCCTATTGTCCACCAAGAATATAGCCAACTTACAACTATTCTGAACTCCCTGAAGGATAGTATCTGGCGCCCCTTCTTCCTTTTTATCCTTTTTAAGCAAATTTCTATGAGATTCATCAATGATAAGAATGTCCGATTTCACAGGCTCAGCTTTTTTACCATAATCAAATACCCACTCAATAGCGTCCAATGAATCAAGCCATTTCTCGAATTGCTTTTTGGGACCTTTATTGGTCAAAAGAAATCTGGCTGTTTTATTATGTTCCCTTGCATAAGCTAGCAGGAATAATCCAAGTACTGTTTTTCCGCTCCCTGGACCTCCTTCAATGATAACCTTTTCTATTTGTGACTCATCTAAAGCATCAATTATTCCTGTAATACTCTTAAACACTTCTTTCTGCTCATGGCGCAGTTTTATCAGCTCATTTCTATTATGGTTCAGAACCAGGTCACGAGCCATGTTTTCATCCATTTTGCTTGTAACATTTCCTTGTTTAAGAAGACGCAGCACCTGACCTTTATCACCTTTAGTAAGAGTCCTACTTATATCTTTTCTTAACCTGTTAATTTCCCCGCAACAATATGTCTTTACCTTTGTATATTTTTGAATATTATTCTTCTTAACATACTCTTGATACTTTTCTTGAAGCGTAGATTCCATATTATCTCTGTTCAGGTTGTGAAGGTAAGCGCAAGGAATAAGCTCTATTCCGTTTTTACCATGAACATTATTATTGTTCTTTTCTATATCTCTGCAATAATCGCTAACCTGAACAAGTGGATTATCCTTTGGGTATTTTTTTGCTTCTTTTACAAAAGGAACTTTAAAACCATCTTTCGTATTATTAACGCTGCTCCATTGTTTTAGCTCAAAAAGCATCACAGTCTTTTTCTTATCATGCAAACCACTGAGAACAAAATCCACCCTGCGATAATTATCTGTATTAAGAATCATTTCCAATCCCACAGTTAAATCATCAGGAATAGAGTTATGGTTTAATACAATATACATATATGCAAGGGAGTTCACCCAAGAAGCTTTCTCCCCTGCAGACACCTCCCATTTCTTATCAAGTAAACTGGCGTATGAGTTTATAAATCTCTCTAACCACTCTACCAAGTCGCCATTTTCAAAATCCTTTAAAAACTGTTTTTTGGATCTCATATATGAAAACATGCTAGTTCTTCCTCCTTTAGTTAAATCATTTACTTATTTGTGCTTGTAATTTTTTATATGTCTCAAGGTACAATTCAGGATATTTACAGTAATAGTATATAAGCCTCGCCGTTTCTATGGCATATTGATAGCATTGAGACTTATAAAAAAGGTGCTTTATCTTAGCAAGATTTTCTGTTTGAAAATATGAAATATTGTGATGATACATGTAACTTTTTTCATTTTCATTGATTGTATATTTTCCATGGATTACTTTTTCTGCGATAGAATCGATATCTTCGCGTAAAACATCAGAATCTGTTAAAATATCATATACATCTTCTACGAAAGCAACAGGTCTGTCTTTAATATCGTTTATATTATAATAATTCAAATAGTAACCTTCTGCATTAAAATCCCATGTTCCTTCACCGTGCATAAGACCTATAATGCGTGACAGATTATCTAAGTCAATTCTACCATTTTTCTCATAAACGCTTTTTAATATACCTCTTGCACTGAAGTTTTTAAATTCAGGAAGCACTGCAAGAAGATCTTCTCCAGCTATAGGACATAAATCTTTGTAATTCTCATCCTGCATACATCTGGCAAAAAAGTCTTCTATCATCTCAGATTTTGTATCCATACAATAATAGTAATTATCATTTGTCTTCATTTGTAATGCATAAAGAAGTTCTACATTGATAGAGTTATGGATTTTGACTTTTGGATCATTTATATGTATTCTTCGCCCCGCGGGTAAATTTAGATCTATGATTGGGTTATCCTTTTCAAAGAACATCTTTGCTTTAAAGTTTTCCTCTCCTGCTTCCATAGGATTAAAACTTGTTATTTCAAGCAAAAAGGCCATAAAAGAAGATCCAACAGGGCCTCTAAAGCCCTTGTTGAACCTCAGTTTTCCGTCCTTATCAGCATTTTTTAGTTCTTCATAGAGATTTAAAAATGTATCTGTCAGACCTTTATCAACTATAAGATTCAGTTCTTCATAAATCCTGGTGCTTATACGTGATGGTATGCTTGCTCCGTATATTTCCTGTGCTTTATTAAATGCAATATTTGCGAGTTCCTTGTCTCTTTCATTATATTTTGGCGATATCCCAAGGATTGCAGCCTTTTTATTCATATTCATATTTTTCCTCCTTTTCCTACATATCTACATCATTTTGTAATTCTTTATTTTGTATGTTGGTCATATAGTTTAAAGATGTGCTATATGGTCTTACTTTATTTACCAATACAGCTCTTTCTCCTGCTCTTATAAGATAAGCTTTATTTCTTGGCATACTCAGTATCGTCTCCGGAACCTTTCCAGCTCTTGTTCCGATAAACTCAGCAGTATCCATGTCCTGACATCCAAGATAAAGAATATGATCACAATTATTTAATATGGTCTTGCTTGCTGCTTTATCATACATTGACTCCAACTGGCTTAATGACTGAGCAATAATACTTACATATATATCTCTGGATCTCACAACCGATATTATTTTGTCAAAATCCGGTATTTTGGTTCCTGACGCAAAGTCATCCATAAAAATCCTTACAGGTACCTTGCATTTTCCACCTTCACTTTTGTCTGCTTCAGCGCACAGAATCTGCAATGTCTGCGTATAGAAGATATTGGCCAAAACGTCAAAATATCTGTCTGTATCACTGATATTTAAAAAGACAGCCGTTTTTCTTTTGCCAAGAGTCTTTATATCAAAGCTATCCCGAGCTGCAAATATTGATTTTGCCTCACTAAAATCGAAGGGTTCCAATGCGATATTCACAAATCCAAGTATGCTTGACCACATTTTGTCCGCAGATTGTATAGACATGATCTGCTTGTATCTTTTTGCAATAAAAGAATCCGGATGCTGATCGACATAATCAAGAACGTATAGTTCATTTACTTTAGAACAAAAATCTCTATGAAGAGCGCAGACCTGAACCATGTTTTGTTTCTCTATTGGCTGCGTTTCAAGACATAGTCCAATAATGAAAGCCAGGTAATTCGCAGCAGATATTTCCCAGAAAGGCTCAGTAATATCAAGCTTTGGAACAATGGTTTTAGCCAAAGATATTACATCTTTTTCACTATAGCTTCCATCCGGATATCTTCTTATGGCAGAAAGTGGATTATATCCATAAGAATCCTCAGGATTTGCAAAGTCTATCTTATAAACGTCATATCCCCTTTTTTCAAGTTCATGAGCAAAGCCTTTGAATAATTGATTTTTTGTATCGGTAACAACGAAGCTTGATTCTATTCTCTGAATATTTGGTATAACATATCCTCCTGTTTTTCCTGAGCCTGAGCTGCCAATTATAATGTCATTATTATTTAGCCCTGTAATTTTCGTGTTGTTTGATATGCATATTCCATCAGCCAAAATACGGCTTCCGTATCTTTTTTCATCGCTTATATATTTCCTCATTTTTTCACATCCTTTCAAATAATTTCAGTAGCAAGCCCAAATTCAAGGGCTTCGCCAGCGTCATAGTACGTATCATTTGCTGTAACCTCATAGATTTCATCTACTGTTTTTCCTGTCTTTTCGGCTATGATTTCAGCCAGTGCTTTCTTGCATTTATTAAGATCATCAAGCTCTGACTGTATCTCATGCGGTTTCTTTCCACCCATATCATGATTCTCGCCGAAAGCAGGGTCATGGATCATAATTTTCCCATGCTTCATGATTTGTCTTTTTGTACCTGCAAGAAACAGTATTGCTCCCATGCTTGCACATGTACCGATGCATACCGTTTTTACAGGAGATTTTAATTTCGATATCACATCATAAACCGCGAGTCCGTCGCCAACAGTGCCGCCTGGGCTGTTAATGTATATAGTTATTTCAGCTTTTCCATCACCATCCAGGTAAAAGAGCTGCTTTATCATTTGTCCCATGCTTTCTGTTGTGACAGTTCCTGTCAAAAAGAGCTCTCTCCTTTTCAAAAATTCGTCTTCTATAGGCACAAGATCTATTCCTCTTGAAGACTCATGTATGATATTTGACATTTTATTTTTCCTCCAATCCGATCATGTATTTATTTTCTATATCTTTTGAATTAAATCTTTCAGGATATGCCAACATAAGACTGTCAATCATAATTCGTTTCAGGAACATATATGCCCCTATCACCTTATCCTCAAACTCACCAATGTCTGTTCTATATGGTGTCCATGGAGATAATATTTCACCTTCGCAACGATACAGCAGTACAAAGATGCTTGTATCAGGACCTGATTTTGGATACCTTTTCCTAATATTTGTTATCACTTCCTTATATTCATTCAGAAGTCTTTTGTCACATTTCTCATTTTCAAGAATCCTGTAAAAATCCTTTATAGTTAAGCCAAGTAATATCTTTACAGGTATCTCATTTTTGGACATTTTTATAAGAAGCTGTTCAGTTCTTAATAATGCACTATAATAAAACCACTTATAGAACTCTTCATTTGAGTCTTTAAGTGGTTCTAATAATGTGATGAATTCAGTAAAGCTCATTGTTTTCTTTTGAGACTCACTGAGCCCATATTTTTCAGCTATTACATCCATCACATCCGAGAAATTAAGCACAGTTTCCTGCTTGGGACAATATACTTTAACAGCTTCATACGTAGTGTCCATAAAATTTTGAACCAACTGTCGTATTCGCTCATCTGTTAACTGATTTCTTTTTTCACTTCCTAAATATGCTTTTGATACCTCCTCAATATGCTTATTCATTTCTTCATTTGAAATTGTTTTCTCCATTCTTTCCTCCTAGTTTTACTGGTTTAAATACTTTCGTGTCAGAGCATCTGTATCTATGGCCTCAGGATATGTAATCATAAAGCTATCTATAAATAGCCTATGCATAACCTCATAAGTCATGATCGTACGCCTCATAAAATCCGTTATGCTACTTCTATGTGGCAGCCACGGTCTAAGAACTGTGTTATTGAAAAACATAATTACATCAATAAGCTTGGTGTCCTTATTTATTTCATTTTTTGTTATGTTCTCTTTAAAAAATCTAAGAATATTGTCACATTCTTCTGAAACTGCCTTATTATCGTTTTCTAAAATCTCATAGAATTCTTTTATTGATAAACGTGTGAAAATTCTGAGCGTGGTATTACGATTTGAGGCCTCAGCTATAAATTCCAGCAGATCTAAAAGAAGCTGATAATGGCTCCAATAGTACAAATATCTGTCTTGATCATTTTTACTGCTTCCTGCATCTCTTTCGCACAGTCCATTCATAAACTGTACTAATTCCATAAAACTACACGTATCAAAGCCGCCCTTCGCAACAGAATACTTATTTGCCAATGCGTTTAGCACTTCTCCGTATTCTTTGGCTAGAGAGCTGTCTTCCTTTATGTCATTAAAAGTCATGTTCATAAAACTATGGACAATTTCTTTTTTTCGTTCTTTACTTAGTGTTTCTGTCATTGCCTTCTCCTTTATTTTTTATTAAAATCTCATGTTTCTTTTGACACATAATAAAACTCCGTCCAACGCTTTTTTGCATCAGACGGAGCTTCATCGTTTCCTTATTCATTTTTCTTCATTTCCTTATAAGCATGGTCTCCTTTCGTATTAGATATTTGTGATAAATCCTAGAGGTAATTCTTCCAAAAATAATACCGCGACCTTTAGGTCGAAAAAAAATTTTTATCTGAGAATCTTAGAGGCGGCAGATGCCGACTGCTATCTCTTCGCCCATACCCCTTCGATTCTCTCATAAATAAAACCGAAGCCCCGGAAGGGGCTAAAACTTGCAATGATTTACATGCGTAAGCATGTTCTTTTTTTTATTTTTTATCATTGCTCATATAAATAAAGTGATACTCCGAGCTTTAGCTCGGCATACTTAATGCTTTTTGTATCACATGCATGATTTTTTTAGAAATGCTGACACTTCAGTATTAGAGCTACATTTACATAATAGCAAGTGACAAATTTTCACTTTAAATTGTCGCCATTATTAATCACTAATTTGAACTACTATGCCCCCAAATACTCCAGCTGTTCCGTCAACATAGCCATATAACCTGTTTCTTTTATTCAAATCCCGCTCTTGGACTTTTGAATACCCATAGCCGGCTATATAGCCCTCTTTAATGAACGCCTTCATTATTTCATCAATTCGAGCAAACACGCGTTTTTGTGATACTTTCCCACTACTATTAACATATTCTGCTATATCCAGTTCTTTTATCATAGTATCGAAGCTGATCGCATTATTAAAATTTCTTCCAGCCTTTCTTAAGAACATTATTCTAAACAGTAAATAGTACTCAATTTCAAGCCATTCTCTTGTCATTGGAACTAGTCTTTTTCCATTCTCATTCTTAAGATCAATATCCTCCAAAGGTATAGTGAGCCACTGTCCTTTCGCTGATTTTTCAGCGTTTCTATAATAAAATGGCTTATTATAGTAATCATCATCCTTTTTATATTCAAGAACATAAAAATAGCCATTCTTCCTTTTTTCAAGCGGCATATCACATAAAAATTTTTCTTTTACAATGTTATCCAGATATACAATTCTTTGTCTTTTGGCAGTTTCCTTTGTTTTTTTACTCTTATAACATAAAGAAGTACTCTGAAGTTTTCTAATGCTATCTTCTATATCTTTCCTTATAGATGCTCTTACCGGTGCACTCTCATACCCTGCAAGTACCTGAAGCACAGTACGGGATGAAAAAACTGACATTCCGGATCTTTTGATCGAATAAATAGCATCCATGACCATTAAGTCAAAAAAAGTCAATTTATCTTCCACGTCTATTTGATAGGAATTATCTACTATTTCACCGCTTGTCAGTCTCTCAGAAAAAACACCTGAGTCAACGTGTCCTCTTCTTAGTTCTCTGGCAAAATGTGTATTATTTATATATAAATAAGCAGGCCCAGTTTTCATTAACCTCTTATGCCATAGCTTCGCTTTTGGATTATCAGGAAGCTGTGGCTCAAAATTTTTGAAGTAATCTTCAAGAAAACCTGCTTTATCATTGCTCTTAGTGTATAAGCAGAGTTGTTCCAGTCTCTTACGTGCTAGTTCCTGTACGTAATCCCTTAGCTCATCTGAACTGTCTCTGCCCATATTTTGTATAAAAGCTTTTTCAATAACATCAACAGCGCCCTTTGTGTTATATAAAATGCAGTCACAGCGCTCTGTGTCTTTCATTCGTGCTCCGCGCCCTGCTTCCTGGTAATAATTTTCTATGTTCAAGGGAAGATCATAATGGATAACATAAGTTACATCACGTCCTTTCCTTTTATCTATCCCCATTCCAAAAGCACTGGTTGCAACTACAATATCCACTTCATCGTCTTCAAATTGACGCAACACTTCAATATGCTCTTTATTTAGCTTATTTATACTATCCCAATCCGGTTCCTGCTCAGCATTTTGTTCCTCTTGCTTCAAGCCATGATACTTAGCTACCTTATACCCCTTTTCTTTAAGATAGTCATAGATAAGTTCAACTCTGATTATAGTCGTGCAATAGATTATTCCCAGCTCACCCGGATGACTATCTACGTCTTTTAATAACTGCTTTTTTCTACTGCGCTCAGTACTTTTATTATCAAAATTTATCACCTTAAAATGTAGCTTTTTTCGCTGCTCATCAGTAATTAGTGCTCCTTCCGGCAAATTCAGGTGGAGCATATCCTTTATGTCAGAAACCACCCTTTTCACCGCTGTTGCAGTAAATGCTGCAATAATAGGCCTATCATGGATGTTTCTATAAAAATCAGGAATCTGGGAATACTTTTCTCTAAAATCATACCCCCACATAGACACGCAGTGAGCTTCATCCACTACGATCATTGAAATCTTTTTGGAAAGAATATATTGTTGAAAAGAATCATAAAAAAGACGTTCCGGAGATACATAGATAAGCTTTGCTATCCTCTTTGTATCATATAATTCTCTATCAATTTCTTTCTGAGTTTTCTCACTGTTTATATAAGTCGCCCTTACATCATTGATTCCCTGTTCTTTCAATGTCATGTTTAATGAATCACACTGGTTACTCATAAGAGCATTTATCGGAGTTATTATAAGTGTTATTCCATCAAAAAGAAGCGCCGGTAATTGATAACACAAACTTTTACCTGCGCCAGTAGGCATTATTGCCAGAACATCCTCACCATGCAGAATTTTATTAATTATCTGTTTTTGGCTGCCCTGGAATTCATCATATCCAAAATACTTTTTTAAGGCCTCTTCTGCTCTCAGATTTATCTTGTAATCAATACTATGTCTGGTTTTTTTCTTTGATTTCTTCAGAGCTTCAGGCTTACTTACATTCTCTAGAGTTTTTTTACCTATTTTGACTCTAGGCATTATGCTCTAACCTCTCATATTTTCAAACAAATTGTGGACCTTGCCAGCTCTTTACTTTTCTGGCTATTCTCTTTATTATATTCTCTGCGCCTTTCATTCTTCAAGGCACTATTTTAAATGAAAGAATAGATGATTTAATGCCATGAACAATAATATAAAGGGAATTCTTTTTACTATATTAGGAGCAGCTTGCTGGGGACTGTCAGGAACAATGGGACAGTATCTCTTCGACGTCCAGAATATGGACAGTAGGTGGCTTGTACCAATAAGACTTGGTCTTTCGGGAATTTTGATTCTTGCATACTGCATGATCAGGCATAAAAACACTGTGATCAAGCCCTGGAAGACAAAAGAAATGTCTTTTTGGATGCTTGTTTATGGAATACTAGGCGTAAGTACCTGCCAGTTCCTGTATTTCCTTACCATTGAACTCTCCAATGCTGCCATCGGAACAATCATGCAGGACCTGGCTCCTATTTTCATACTTCTTTTTACCTGTCTTCATTTAAAAAGATGGCCAAAAATATCTGAAATCATATCTATTGCGCTTGCAATTTCAGGTGTATTTCTTTTGACAACCCATGGGGATATAGCACATTTGTCAATGCCTGTTTCTGCGCTGTTCGCCGGAGTTGGCAGTGCGTTTTGCGTAATGATCTACAATGTTCTGGCCCCCAAGATAACAAAAGAAATCCCTGTCATCGTTGCGCAAGGATGGTCATTCTTATTTGGTGGCATACTTTTGGGATTTGCTTTCAAAATATGGACAATTCACTATGTTCCAAACATTTATGGCTTGTTTGGAATAGCTTTTGTTGTAATAGTAGGAAACGTCTGTGCATTCACCCTCTATATAAGCGGTGTATCCAAAATTGGTCCTCAAAAAGCAATTCTTTATAGCTTTGCAGAACCAATAACTGCAGCGCTACTTTCAACTTTTGTGCTAGGAAGCAAGTTTACTGTGTATGACGCTGCAGGTTTTGGTCTCATATTCCTAATGCTATGGATGATAACTTTCTCCAAAGAAAAATAATCAAGTAGTTATCTCTATTGCATCAAATTCTTGAAATTCCATCATCGATGAAAAGCTCGTAGGCATCTTTTTCACATCCAAAGCATTCATAACTAATGTTATTGTAATCAATCTGTTCAGTTCTGCCTGCAGGTACTGCAAGTGGGAGCGCATGGCCTTTCTTGATAAACACTAATACTTCATTCAGCGCTGCCTCGATATAGTGATGGCCCTTTGATATGATTTCAACATCGTAGTCTTTGTAGCTTCTAAATCTGCACAGCTTCATGTCTTCGGGAAGGTACACATATCTGCCGTTAGCATTCTGTTTATATACAGGTGCAACCATAATGCTCTCGCCCACAAAAAGCTGGTCCTCTACTTCGTAAGCCATTTCATCTTCCGGATAATCAAAACATACAGGTCTGAACAGCATTTCGTCGTTATTTACTGCCTTCATGAACTCTGAATAAAGGTACGGAATCAGAGCGTATCTGAGCCTAAGAATGTTTTTAAAGCTCTCTTTGTCAGTAAATCTGTAGAATTCCTGTCTTCTGGTGCCATCTGCTGAATGATTTCTGAAAAGAGGCGTGAAAATTCCAAACTCAGCCCATCTCATAAGCAGATCTTCTGTGACATCAGCCCCAAAGCCGCCAACATCAGCGCCACTATAGATAAAACCGCACATGTTGAGCGCCGGCATCTGCTGAATATTAAGCAGTAAGTGACTCCACCAGGATTTATTGTCACCGCACCAAACGCCGCCGTAGCGATGCATTCCTATATATGATGACCTCGAGAACATGAGAATTCTTTTATCTGGGGAAAGTCTCTCAAATGCCTCGCCCGCAGCTCTGGTCATATTATAGCCAAATAAATTGTGGACTTTGTCGTGGCGATATCTCTTACCTTTATACTCGTGGTAAAATCTCCTGTAATCCTCTTCGTTGTTGGCAAGTCCCCCGACTATATCCTGGAATTTAAAGAAGGATCTTATATCCAGATTTTTCCCCTCTAGCTCTTTTATCTGCTCAAAGACCTCTTTCAAATGGTCCTCGGTATAAAAAATAGCCGGTTCATTCATGTCGTTCCAAAAGCCGTCAATTCCATAGTCCAAAAGAACTTTATATTTTTCGCCAAACCATTTTCTGGCATCCTCGTTAAGGAAGTCAGGGAAATGCACTTTTCCGGGCCAAACCGCTGCAACAAGGTTCTCTCCATTTTCTTTTTTGCAAAAGAAATTATTCTTTACCCCTTCTTCATAGACGTCATATCCTTCTTCAATCTTCACTCCTGCGTCAATGATCGGGACAAGATGTATGTTTCTGTCAGCCATTTCCTTCACAAATGCACTAAAATCAGGAAATCTCTCATCGCTGACCGTGAAATCCTTATATCTTTCCATATAGTCGATGTCCAGGTACACGCTATCGATGGGAATATCCAGCTCATCGTACCTGTCAACGACTTCCCTTACCTGGTCTTCATTCATGTAGCTCCATCTGCTCTGGCCAAATCCAAAAGCCCACCTTGGAGGAATATAGCTCTTTCCTATTATTCCACGGAACTCTTTTACAATCTCAAGGATGCTCTCGCCTTCAATCACGTAAACATAGGCATCCAAGTCCTCAAAAGCAATGGAAAAAAAGTCCTTATCCGTATATCCTATATCAAAAGAGACCCTGCCAGGCGTATCAACATACATTCCAAAGCCTTTTCCGTTTCCCCAGATAACAAAGAAATTCTGAGCAGCATAAAGAGATCTTTTGTCTTCTGTATGATTGGGATCATCTGAGCAATTGCTGACGTAGATATACCCCCTTTTATTTATTCCGCGAACAGTCTCACCAAGCCCGAAAACACGGTCTTTTGCACCCATATTATATTTCAGTTCATTTTTCCCCTGAACTCTTTCAAAATATGGGATTTCTTTTTCTTCATTGGCAAAGGAAACTACCACTGAATCTGTTTCTATGGGATTACCAATTTTGTATTTTTTGACCATTACCCCTTTACTCCTCCTACTGTGATTCCCTGTTTCATCTGGGTTTGAGCGATTATATATACCACTATACAAAATTCATTTTTTTTCCGCAATTCATGATTGAAAACCGGTTGAGAAAAACAACAAATATGATATGATTTATTTAACAGGCAAAGGCGTCGTTACATAAAGGCGTTCTTTGCCTCTTCTAATAATAACAGGAGGTGCACTATGGAGATTACAGAAAAACTAGACGCATTATTAGAAAAAGCCGGCAAAGACAGTGTTCTCAAAGACAAACTTTTAGCTACAAGAAAGTCTCCCAACCCCATTGCCGACTTTTGCGATATTGCAAATGAATATGGTATTCAGATAAATGTTATGGACATAGTAAATCAAGGAGAAGAATTCTACGCAGAAATTAAGCGCAGCACCAATGGCGGCGGCGAAAACTCTCCTGATCTTGATTTTCAGAATGACGAGTATTCTATTTTTATGATGAGACTACAATGAGGATATACGAGAAAGAGGCTTGATTGATAGAAACTACCGCAGCCATTTCAGTGTCATATGCGTTATTTACTAGCTCTTCTCTGAACCATAAACTCACGAACATTTTTAGATTCCTCAAGATCCAGAGAGAATCCTAATTTCTCTGCCACATACACTGAAAGCTCTTCAAAGAAATCGTACATCAAAAAGAGTTTTTCCCACATATCCTCGTAATCTCCTTTTGGGAACATCCCCTCGAATCGGGTCATCTCTTCTTCTGTCAGATAATTTTTTAAATACTTGCAGCACGCACCTGTTGTGACTTGGAAACCATTGTCTATGCCGATTTTCCAATTGATCATCTTGAGAAACATGTTCATCATGTACTCTTCCATCATACGGCGCGCATAGTAGAATTCATGCCTACAGAGCCCTTTTGTCACATAGTTGCTAATCCAACGAAACTCATTAACTGTTCCGAAAAATTCAAATTCGGTTGGCTTCTTAATATAAAAACATTCCTTGGAAGTTATATCCACAAGCTCTTTATAATCATCCTTATTTACCAGAACAGTCCGAGGCTCTGTAAACTCTACCTGTTTTCCTATCTCACTCACATCTATAAATGTCAGATCGATCCTGTTGCCATCCTTATACTGTGTGAGGTAAGCAAAGCGCGATCTGCCATTGTAATCATAGGGCTCGGCATAGTAATCATCAGGCATTTGCATTATAAGAATATCTCCGAATCGTTTCATGTAATCGTGGTCCCTGGTAAACTCGCGGATGTCAGATACAAAAAAAGTTATATCAAAATCTGAAAATTCATCGTGAACTGCTCCCTTTGTAACATTTGAGCCTTCCATGGTCACGGCACGAATACGATCATCTTCCATTGCCGTTTTCAAGATCAAATCATACATTTCGTCATAAGATTTCATACACAATTCTGCTTCCACTCTTCATATATTTGTTCTTCATCATAGTCGGGCAAAAGCCCTTCCATCCCTCAAAAAGATCACTCATATCCCTCTCCTTTATATGACTGACAAAATCCTGAATCTCATCTTCCGATAGTCAGCTTTAGCAGGTTTGGATATTCGCTGCTTTCCAGCCATTCATAACTGATTTTTTCCGTTAATCCTTTCAAAATAGAAAGTCCGAGATCATCTTCTGTTGAAGTTATATCAAAACGAGGTCCATTATAACTGAATGCCAGTTCAGCAACCTCACTCTGTTCTGAATATTCACATATCGTATTGATGCTCAAATCATTCATTCCTGATACAAGAATACGCATAACTTCCTCAAACATGAGCGTAATATGTTTGGCCATCTTTGGAGCAATCTGATTTCTACTGCAATAAGCTGAAATCTCGCCTACTACGCTGAGAAAATTATAATCACGACTATTAATATCAAGTTCCAACACCTTTAGTCTATGTATAAATCGTCGAGTATTCTCCCCTTTTGGATTATCAAATATCTGCTCAGGACTTCCATCTTCATATATTTTTCCTTCATCCATGAAAAATACACGGTTACAGATGCTTTTGGCAAAATGCATCTCATGAGTAACGATCAGCATAGTTTTGCCAGTTTGAGCCAGGTCCCTGATAGCAGATTGCACCTCTCCAACCATTGTGGGATCAAGAGCACTAGTAGGTTCATCAAGCAAGATCACATCAGGATCCATCGCTAAAGCTCTAGCGATGGCCACGCGCTGTTTCTGGCCACCAGAAAGCTGATCAGGATAGTTTAATGCCTTTTCGCTAAGACCAACTTTTTTGAGCAGTTCCATGCCTCTATCATATGCTTGCTGCCTTGATTTGCCCAAAAGATCCACAGGTGCCAGCATTACGTTTTCTATTACCGTTTTATGATCAAACAAGTTAAAGCTCTGAAACACCATCCCCATCTTCTGTCGAACCTTGTTAATATCAGTCTTGGGATCAGTGATTTCCATATCATCCAACCAGATTCTTCCCTCGGTCGGTTTCTCTAATTGATTGATACAACGCAGCAGCGTACTTTTTCCAGTTCCCGATGGCCCAATTACAGATATAACATCCCCGTCATGTATTTCAACGCTAACATCCTTAAGTGGAGTGACATCTTGATATGACTTTTTCAAGTGCTCTATTCTGATCATCAATGCTTGATTCCCTTCAAAATCTCTGACTCTTTACGACGTTTAGGATTGATATTCACACTAATTCTCCCAACCCCAAAGCCAACCAGCGTTTCCAAAGCAAAATATATAACCGTAATGGCAATTAGTGGAAAAAATGCTTCATATGTACGTCCTCGTATAATATCTCCTATTTTTGTAAGATCCTGCACTGCAATGTAACCAACTATTGCTGTCGACTTAATCAAACTAACAATTTCCCCTTTATATGCAGGTAGCACAAAAGGCATTACCTGTGGCAGGATAATCTTGTAGAAGGTTTGACGTTCTGAATACCCAAGCGCATATGCTCCTTCATACTGTCCGATTCCAACTGCACCTACACCTGTCTTTAATAAACCGAACACAGAAGCTCCAAATGTTAGAGTAAAACCAATTATAGCCACTAATACACCACTAATGGCTATTGAACCAAATATTACGTAAAAAAGAATCATTAGCAGCACCACCATTGGCATGCCCTGTATCAACCACATAAAAAATTGTGTAACAATGTTGGCCACGGGATTACCGTTTCGGCATGACATAAATACCACAAATCCTAGCGCTGTTCCAAACAGTACTGCAAATATCGTAATAATCAGAGTAGTCAGAATTCCTTTTTGAAATAATTGCCAGCGATTTTCTCGTATAAAGGTCTTATTAAAGCTTTCACTAATACTGTCCCAAAAAGAATCGTTATACTCAGCGTTTTCTTTGAGAATCATAGCAACAGTGCCCCCGGAAAAGTTAGGTTTTGAGAAAAGAACGCTTTCGGCACGTTCAGGTGTAATACTGATGCCGGCTAATGCAAAATCACATTTACTTGTCTGAATTGCTGGCAGTATCCCGTCAAAATTCATGTCTATGATGTTAAGACCATACCCGCTGTATTCACAAAACATAGCGGCAAGCTCAATATCATATCCCACCACCTTGCCGTCTCTCATATATTCAAATGGTGCATATCCCGATTCTGTAGCCAGTTTAAGAACACCTTTTTTTGCTTCCAGCCTGCTAATATCCGGCATCGTCTTATCTGCCTCATTTTCACTGAACCACTTGACTGAAAGCTCTTCAAGGGTTTCTTCTGGAAGGTGCTCCAAAAATGCATTAAATTGATCCCTTAGCTGTTCTCCATCCCGAGTCTTAGGAAATATTGGTGCAAAATCATAACTATCAAGATACTCTGGCAAATATACAACGTACTTGCTCTCACGCATCAATATTTGAGCCACAGCCTCATCAACAATAAAAGCATCAATCTTTTTACCTATGAGAGCCGCCAATAGATCAGCTTTACCATTGTAGTATTCCAAATGAGCTTCCGGCATTTTTTCACGTACAGATGCATCGAAACTGGTGCCGGTCTGAATACCTATCCGCTTTCCGTTCAGATCTGATAAAGAATCGATCACATGGTCATTCTGCTCCGACGCCGTACATATAACCGATTCCTTTAATACTATCAGGATACCGACAAGAACAGCTGCCAATAAAAAGAGAATCGTTGACTTTCCAATAGTTTTTTTCTTCATATAAATTAACTTCCCTGGCACTCACATTCATCGTTATATCGTGTTTCTATATGCTATTAATTATACATCCCATAGCTAAAGATTCAAGGAAACAGTGTTTTAATTGCCAAGCTGCATAAGCCTTGATTTTAGGCATCTGTATATTATTTCATTTCCGGCATCATTTGGATGAAGACCGTCAGGGCAATATCTTTCTCTTAAAAAATCCTCCTGGGGCTGAATCCCGCTTTCTTTATACAGGTCTACTACAGGAAGCGAGTAATACTGCGCAACCTCGCGTATTATCTCAACATAGTCAGAAAGTGTCCCCCAATTGCGGATTCCTCTTTCGTTATAAACTCTGTTCTCATCTGTTCTATGAAGAGGTGTCATTACAATAACAATTGCCTTGGGATATTTTTTCAATATTTTCTGATACAGATCATGCAGTGCCCCATAGAAAGTGTCCGGTGTGCGGTCGGTCATGCATCCCTTCGCTGCGTCTCCATGACCATAGTCGTTAGTGCCTCCAAATATTACAACAACATCAGCATTGTTATCCATAGCATCAACTCTAGATGCGAAATACTGATCCATTCTCTCATCATAGGGAACCTGCTGATTGGCTATTCTTGTTCCTCCAATGCCATATCCCCTGCAAATGCATCCATCCTTCTCAAATCTTTTCCAGAAAAAGAACTCCGGAGAAGAAGCTCCGTGTCCTTCTGTAATGCTGTCCCCAAGAAAGTTGATCTTTAATCCTTCAAGTCTCATTGCCTGTTGTACTCCTCCCAAATATCTTTAATACAGACAATTATAGTATTTTTTCTCAAAATGGACCACTAACCCCGTCCCTCTAGGCACAATCTGATCAGTTCGTCAATCTGCGCCGTTGCAAGGCATCCGGCTTTTGTCTTGATAGGAGGAGCCCCCGGGCCAATCTTATCATTGGCAAAAGAAATATCTTCTACTGAAAGCAAAAGCTCTGATTCTCCCCAATACTTAAGCTCCGGTAACATCTTAGCCATTTTGCCCCTCCAAACAAGTTATTTTGTAAAATGTTCTCTTCTTTCTGCATCAATTGTCTCTACTCCGGCATCCTTTAATGCTTCTTTATATTCCTCAAAAGTAGCATCAAAATCAGCTTCAGAGCATGTAAGAAGTTTAACTGCCCACTCCTCTTTGACAAGATTGATATCTGCTGAAAGTTCTGCCTGAGAAGGTGATGTATAAAGCGAATCATCAATATCGTTGATGTAATCACCGGTCAGAGCATTTTTATAATCACGCAGAACATGATCCTCATATCCAGGATATTTAAGTGAAGTGCTCTTACTGAATGCCTCATCATTCTCGAAATATCCAGCATTTCCTGTCAGGAACAGATCTCCTGCAATCCAGTCCTTATCAGCTGTATTATAGGAAGCATCTTTAATGATCGGAACCCCATCTTCAAGTGTATAGTGCTCTCCTTCAAAACCGTGATAGATTGTAAATCCACCTTCTTTAGTGCAGAGCCAGTCAAGATATGTCATACATGCTTCGACTGTGGTCTCATCAGCGCTCTTTGGGCAAAAAGCAATCAGTCCACCAGGAGAATAGATAGTGCTATACTGCTTTCCATCCCATATATTTTTTAGAGGTGCAATAGAAACGATATCTGCATCAGGATCATTTTCTCTAAGTGTCTGGAGTCTGCTTCCTCTTGAAAGATCAACAGATGCAATAACATGATCCTCAAATGTTGCATATTTGCCATTTACAATAAAGCTTGTGAAATCATCATTTGAACGAGCATAACTTTCAAGATCCATAAGTCCGTTGTTGTAGCACTTATTCTTGAATCTGTACAGTTCTCTCATTCCTTCATCGTAGTAATCTCTTGTAAGTTTACATGCAATAAGAGACTCTGTAGGATCTGTAGCAAGTTTTGAGAATGCTCCAAGGAAATATCCATCATCCCATGTGCTGATTCCGAATACATCTGTACGACCGTCAGGATTTTCTTTTACCATCTTATCAACAAAAGCGTAGAGTTCATCAGGAGTTGTAGGCTCCTTAAGTCCAAGCTCATCCATCCAGTCTTTTCTTACATAGAAATTACTTCTTGCTGTTGTAGCTCTTCTTGCAATGATGCCGCAAAGCTCATCGCCGCCTGTCAATCTGCCGTAATCAATTACTTCCTGTCCAAGATACTTCTTCATATTAAGGGCCTGATCATCTCCATCAATGAACTCGGATAAATCCCATACTCCGCCCTGCTCATAGTATTCCTGCGCAATTGAATAAGTATAAGTAAGTACAATGTCAGGAGCAGTTCCGCCTGCCATAGCACTTCTAAGCCATGTCACCTCATCTCCTCTTGGAACAGGAACAAACTCAACATTGATTCCAACCTCTCCCATTTTTTCCTGAATATATTTAGTCCACTTATTATCAGTTATGGTCGCCCCTGCTGGTGAATTTTCTCTATCCCAAAGTTCAACTTTTATAGTTACATCGTCAAACTGTTTAGAACCAAATGTTGTCTGATACTTACTTTGTGTTTCACCGGATGCTGAATTATCTTCGCTCTGTGAAGCTGTAGTTGCAGCCACAGATGACTCTTTTGAGTCAGCAGGTTTATTCTCTGCACTATTGCTGCTTCCGCATCCTGAGAGCAGCGTTACAACCGTAGATAAAGCAAGAACTGTAGAAATAAACTTTTTTCTCATACCTTTTTCCTTCCTCTCTGAAACTAAATTGTTTATGATCACCTTGCGGTTTTCATCATCCCTTCACTGAGCCAAGCATGACTCCTTTTACAAAATATTTCTGCAACCATGGATAAACTACAAGAATAGGCAATGTTGACACCACAACAGTAGCCATCTTAAGTGACTGAGGCATTACTACTGTGCCTCCAACGTCATCTGCTGCATTCCCCAATTCATTACCGAACAAAAGAGATCTCAATCTTAGCTGTAATGTGTATTTATCCCCGTCCTGTATATATATCAGGGCATCAAAATAAGAATTCCAGTAACCTACAGCATAAAAAAGTCCAATTGTTGCAATTACGGCAAGTGATAATGGAAGCACGATCTTCAAAAGAATCATCAAATACGAAGCTCCATCTATTCGAGCCGCATCTTTCAAGCTCTCCGGCAACCCTTTAAAAAAAGTTCTCATCACTATGAAATTGAAAACACTTATTGATTGTGGGATAAAAAGAGCTCCCAGCGTGTTATAGAGCCCAACACCCTTAACTACCAAAAATGTAGGTATCATGCCTCCACCAAAATACATGGTAAAAAGAATCATTCCTGTCATGAATTTTTTACCGGGTAAATCCTCGATAGAAAGCGAATACGCTGCAAGAATTGTCAGAATAAGGCTCAGCAAAGTTCCCATGAGTGTTATGGCAACAGTAGTCCTCATTGCTGTCCAGATTGTTGTTCTTCCCAAAATCTGCTTATAGGCTTCTATAGTAAAATCTATTGGGTAAAATGTTACTTTTCCTGATAAAACCGGGTTATAGCCGCTCAGCGATGTTGCCATCACATTAAGAAAAGGATAAAGGCAGGCGAATGCAAGTATTGTTATAAATACATAGTTTAAGATCATCCCCGCAGACATCTTTTTTATTACAGTATTCTCTTTCAAGCTCTTTTCCCCCTCCTTAAATTATTCCTTCTTCGCCGATGGCCTTAGCAAACTTATCTGCCGCCACCAGAATGATTATGTTTACTACAGACTGGAACAGGCCAATAGCAGTTGACTGGCTGTACTGCGCTTTTTCAATACCAATTCTGTAGGTATATGTGCTGATCACCTCTGATACTCCCATGACTTTTGCATTTCCCAAAAGAAGTGGTGCATCAAGGCCAATTGACATCATTTTGGAAATATTCAGGATCAGCATTGTTACTATGATTGATTTGATACTGGGGATAGTAATATAGATCAGACGTTGAAATTTGGTTGCCCCATCAAGATAGGACGCTTCATACAGCGTTTCGTCCACACCTGTCAGTGCAGCCAGATAGATGATGGTTCCCCAACCAATCTCTTTCCACACATTGCATATTACATATGTGACAATCCACCATCCCTCACTGCTTAAAAATGGAATGGGGCCAATCCCAATTTTCTGCAAAACCGCATTTATAGTACCTTCCTGGAGTGCAAACAAATTTGTGGCTATTCCTGCTACTACCACCCATGAAATAAAGTGGGGCAGATAAAGTATAGATTGTGTTATCTTCTTAAACCTTGCACCTGCTACTTCATTAAGCATCAGTGCGACTACTATCGTAAGCGGGAAGCTGACAGCAAGCGCTGACAGATTAAGAAGAAACGTGTTTCTGATTGAAGACCAGAAATTCTTGTTGGCAAATATTTTGTTAAAAACTTTTACTCCTACCCAAGGACTTCCAAAGACTCCTTTAAATATGTTGTAATCTTTGAAAGCAATTGTGATCCCATACATTGGAACATATCGAAACACTATAAAATAAGCCATGACAGGCAAAAGCATGATATAGATCCACTTATAATTCCATGCCCTTTTTAGGGTTTTCTTTATATTCTCATCCCCCATAGCAACCTCCTAGAAAGTTCTATTAATCTCTTTTATCTTATCCGGATTCACCTTAAAGTCCCTGTCATAAGTCATAAGGCCGTTTATCTCCTGCTCGACATCCGTCAGCTGAGTGTAGACATAACCCTGAACATTTTCCGAATCAAGAAGAGGCTCAACCACATCTCTGAATCTATTTAGAAAATCATCCTCATTTTCCGCTGTGGAATATCCCCATCCTTCAGTTCCATCCTTGCAGAATGATATTCCTCCAAATTCAGTAACCATGATAGGTTCCCCATGATACTCATATCCTTTTGCAAAAAGAGCATGCCCACCCGGAAACTCTTTTATTATGTTGCCAATTTCAGAATATCTGTTTTCCAGTTCCTGCCTGCATCCACTGTAATCATGGATAGTTATGATATCTGACTTGGTGTGTGTCCATCCATCGTTGGATATTACCGGTCTTGTCCTGTCTATGGACTTGATCAGATAGTAAAGTCCTAAGGAATGTGCCTGTTCATCCTCTCTGTCCAGAATTTCATGTACGCCCCAGGATTCATTGAGTGGAACCCAGGCAACTATGCACGGATGGTTATAATCACGTTTCAATATCTCAAGCCACTCTTTTGTATGTCTTTCAACTGCAAGCCTTGAGTATTCATAAGAGCTTGGTCCTTCCCCCCACACTAACAGTCCAAGCTTATCTGCCCAATAAAGGAATCTTGGATCTTCAACTTTCTGATGCTTGCGCACTCCGTTAAAGCCCATCTTTTTGGCAGACTCAATATCATTCCTGATATCATCATCAGTAGGTGCTGTTAAAAGGCCCTTTCTGAAATATCCCTGGTCCAATAGCATTTTCATGGTATAAGGTCTGTTATTTAAAAGGATTTTTCCTTTATGGATACTTATTTTTCTAAAGGCAAAGTATGAATTTACTTTATCTGTTAAACTTTCATCATTCTGATTTATCAGAGCATATTCGATATCAAACAGTACCGGATTCTCGGGGCACCATATCCAACTCTCCTGATGATGCCAATCCAGCGTTATCGCTGAGTCCAACCAATACTTTACTTTTGTTTTTCCATTTATGATCTCGATTTCATCTGCCAAAAGCAGCTCGCCCTTTAAACTAATGCTTACAGCTACCTTTGCCTTTTTTCCTCCGGCAATGTTTAATTCAATCTCTATCATTCTTTCATCAAGATCAGGTGTTATTTTTGTTTCTCTTATATAGACCGGCGGTACCTCTTCAATCCATACGCTTTGCCATATACCAACTGTCCTCGTATAGAAGATTCCACTGGATTTTTTCTCCCAGAACTGTTTTCCCCTGGTCATCTCAAAGTCAAAAGAATCATCAAATGCCCTTACAGTAATCTCATGCTCGTCAGATTCTGCTATCACATCAGTGATATCGATATCAATAGGAGTGTTCCCTCCTTCATGATGACAAACATGGTACGAATCAATCCATATATCTGCCTCATGATCAATTGCTCCAAAATGAAGCAAGAGCCTTCCGTTCTTTAATTTTCTTTCGATCACAGTTTTCTTTCTGTACCACACAATATCGTGAAAG
Organism: Butyrivibrio sp. AE2015; assembly: GCF_000420825.1. Taxonomy (GTDB): domain Bacteria; phylum Bacillota; class Clostridia; order Lachnospirales; family Lachnospiraceae; genus Butyrivibrio. The sequence continues at coordinate 46,265 of NZ_ATVR01000018.1, forward strand.
TCCTGATCATTTATGCCTGACAATTCACAAAGGTAAGTGTATGGAACAATGATTTTTTTATCATATCCTTCAAAAGAGCTGTTGTACCATTTCTCTGATAGTCCCAGATTTTTATCATCAAAGGCAAACTCCCACTCACCATTAAGACTTTGAAATGAATCCCGCACAAAATCCGGTCTCGGATATTCGCTTCTTGGAATACTTTTTTTCATGCCACACGTCCTCTTTATATAGTTATTATTCACTGCTGTGTTCTTAATTACATAATATCTGTAATTTATATTCCGTTCGCAAGAGCTGTTTTAACATTTATTACATCTTTTATGTAATTAAGCATGTTTGTTGATGTCGATTTTACCTACTGTATCAGCCTATGTCAATATGTTTTTGTACATTTTGACAACATGCACAAGTTATTTATTACAATTTCTATGTTATTAACAATTACATATTTTATGTAATAAATAAACAAAAAAAGAACGCCGCAAGCGACATTCTCTTTTGATATCAAATATGAACTTATAGTTATTCTCAGTAATTAAGCCTCATCTCTATGTTCTGGCCATAATCACCGAAATGGTCCCCAAATAAATTTATGCCTCCTACATATCTGGAAGAATCTTTTACTCCAATCTTGAAACTAACAAAGCTTCCCTTATCAATTCCAAGGGTCTTTACTGTTTCTGAAGAAATACGCTCTCCTGAAATATAGCACCCCTCATCATCTACATAAACTTTATATAGTTTACCGTACTGAGTAAGAATATCTGGCCACCAGTCAGGATTAAGCTTTCCTCTCCTTCCGCCATAATCTCCTTCACTCCTGAATCCCCCGATTTCAATACCATTTATCCAAATTGTAATATCTGAAGGCCAATTGTTATCGTAGCCAGGAGCTTCTGAACACGCTTCAAAAGAGAACTCAATACTTCGGATCTCTCCATGCTCATTCACATGTCTTTTCGGAAATCTATATTCCAGGTAGCCCTTATAAAACCATATGATCTGTGCTGTTGTTCTCTCAGGGAGGTAGAATGCCTCAATATCATCATCATGAGAAATAGCATTCTTGTCAGATGAAATCCCACAAGGTGCGGCTATACTGCAGTCTGAATAATTGCCGATCGGCATGGAGATTCTAACCATTCTGTTTGATGGAGCATCATCTTGGCCGGCCTTTATATCTATATGAACCGACTTCACTTTGATCCCGCTCACTTTTTGCGATCCTCTTATGCCGGGAAGTGGTTCAGAAACAACAAGGCCTGCCTCCTCAAGAACTTTTATCTGCAACGCAGCGGTGGACACAGGTATATCAAGCTTTTCAGCTATATTACTGATATTTAACGCATGATTATCCAAAAGCTGCAGTATTTCAATACGTATTTTGGACGAAAGAGCCTTGGATATACTTGTAACTTCATCTACATCATTTAAATTTAAGACTACTTCCTGCTTCATTATTCTGGCTTCCCCTGTTGAATATTTTAGTAAAAACAAACTCTTTTCCTTATTGAGTTTATCATAAACCGGCGTTTGTAAAAAGAAATCAAATAAATTCATACCTCTTAACTTCGCAGTTTTTAATACCGAAGCAGGAAAACTCCTCATTATTCATGTCTCTAAAATACGACTCAACAATCCTGACTATTCCATTATGCGCCACAAGAATGCACTCTTTGTCGCTCTTTTTTACATCATCAATAAGGTTATAGATTCTCTGTGCCATCTGAAGCATGGATTCCCCTGTTCCAAAGCGGCTTGCCATGTCTTTTTTGGCTTCATGGAATTCTTTGCCATCGCGAGGAGTGGATTCCCATATTCCATAGTTTTGCTCTATGAGGCGCTGCTCAACCTCCATAGGAATTCCCGTTATCTCTGAGATGTGCCTTGCAGTTTCTTTTGCCCTGATAAGAGGCGATGTAAGTATAATATCCGCCTTAATTCCCATTTCCAGTATTTTATGGCCTGTCTCTATAGCCTGCTGATGTCCTCTTTCAGTGAGTTCTATGTCAGTTGCTCCGCAAATTTTGTTTTCTACATTCCACACAGTCTCACCGTGTCTTACAAAGTAAAAATGATCCATTCTTTTTCCCTTTTATGTTCTTATCTCTCGAAGAGCTCTATTAGTGCTCTTTTCCAACTTTTTCCGTAAGGGTGCTCTCGCATCGACAGATTCCCTTTTGTAGCACCTATAAGAACTGTCGTTGGATGCGTAAATTCGTCAAATCCCCATTTGCCATGATATGCTCCCATGCCGGAGTGACCTACACCATTAAACGGAACGCCCTTGACCATCATGTGAAGACATACTTCGTTAATACATCCACCGCCAAACTGCATCCTCTGCATAACTTTTTTTGCCCAGTCCACATTGCGCGTAAAGATATAGAGTGTAAGTCCATGCTCTCTTTCGGAAATTGTATTTAAAACATCCCTGATCGCACTGTCTTTGTATTTTACTACAGGAAGAATCGGACAGAAAAGCTCTTTTTGAACTAATTCTTCATCAATTTCTACAGGATATATTATAGTGGGTTCGTATTTAAAAGAGCTGGCATCACCTTTTCCGCCATATACAACTCTTTCACTATAGTAATCTACTATGCCTGCGCACTTGTCATAGGCAGCTCTGCCTATCAGGTGCGGATATTCAGGATTATTGAGCGGATCGTCACCTATTTGCTTAGAAAAAGCCTTTTTCAGTTCACGGACAAATTCGTCACTGACTTCCTCAGCAACGGCAATCTGGTTTATATTCGTGCATATCTGGCCGGAATTTAAGAGTTTAAAAAATGCAATTTTTCTTGCAGCATCCTTTAAGTCTGCATCTTTCCTGATAATGCACCAGTTTCCTGTTTCTCCTCCGAGTTCAAGAGCAGTTGACGTCAGATTTTTTGCAGCCTCTGAGAGTACATGAGCTCCAACTTTCGGAGATCCTGTGTAAAATATCTTGTCAAACCGCTGTGCCAGGCACATATCCGCAACATCATGGCCGCCATCCAGTACTGTCACATATTTTTCCGGAAAGATTTCAGCTATCATCTTTTTCAAAAGAGCTGTGCTGGAAGTTGACTTGGAGCTTGCCTTTATAACTGCAGTATTTCCACCTGCTATACTTGCGATCAAAACGCCAATTGACAGCATGAACGGAAAATTGAACGGACTGATGATAAGCGATACTCCATAAGGCATCTTATAAACCTTAGTAATAACGCTTGGAAAACAGTGAATTCCACTAAAATGTGTCTCCGGCTTTACCCAGTTTCTAATGCCTCGTATTGTCTCATTAATTTCAAGCACAAGGCTTCCAACATCGCAAAAATAGGCCTCAAGAGGGGTACGTCCAAGGTCATTATAAAGAGCATCTTCTATATCAGTTCTATGTTCCAGTATCAATTTTTTCAATCTTTGAAGCTGCCTTACTCTAAAATCCATGTTCAAAGTCTTACCCGATCTAAAGAACTCTCTCTGTGCTTCTACTATCCTTTTTACCTCGGCTTCTGTATACATAACCTGCCCTCCTTATGAGCTAGCCCCTTAACGAAAATGTATCACGCAGTATATTAAAAAAACTCAGCGAGTGATAATATTATTATATCAATCAATAATAATCGTGAAAACGGAGGGGATTATGGGGAGAAATCATGAGGTTACAACTGTTCATCCACTTCTGGGGCCTGACGGTGAACTGACAGAGCCGGGCTGGTCAAGATCTCTTTTGCAAAAATATGACAGAGCAATGATAAAGGCTCCCAAGTGGCGCATTAAAGAGTGGGATTATTATCTGGTTTTATCAGATTCTTTTGCCGGTGCCTTCACAATTTCTGATGATGGCTACATTGGTCTGCAATCCGTTTCGCTCCTTGAATTTGGAGACAATCCATGGGAACACACAGAAACCGTACTTAACGCATTTCCTATGGGAAAGCTCGCGCTCCCTTCATCTTCCGAATCCGGTGTAACCCTTTATGAAGATGAGAGGCTTCAGATGAAATTTGAAGCCAATGATGGTAAAAGACATATCACATGCCATTTTGAGAACTTTTTTGAAGGAAAAACTTTTGCCTGTGACATTACCCTTGCGCAGCCACCAATGGATTCTATGGTAATTGCCACTCCTTGGGATAAAAAGCACGCATTTTACTATAATCAAAAGATAAACTGCATGCGCGCGTCAGGCTTTATGGAGTTTAATGGAAAAAAATATGAATTCAACCCCTCCACAGACTTTGGCACTCTTGATTGGGGACGAGGTGTTTGGACCTATGACAATACATGGCACTGGGGATCAGGCAATGCTGATATAGATGGTAACTCCTTTGGTTTCAATATAGGTTACGGCTTTGGAAATACCAAAGCCGCAACTGAAAATATCATTTTTTACAATGGAAAAGCCCACAAACTCGATGATATCACATTCCATATCCCAGAAAACAGCTATATGGAGCCTTGGAAATTCACGTCATCAGATGGCCGTTTTGAAATGGATTTTGTCCCTGTTCTGGACCGAGCAGCATGTCTTGATTACAAAATCATCGTTTCAGACCAGCACCAGGTTTTTGGTAGAATGAGTGGTACTGCCATTCTTGATGATGGCACGGAAATCAATGTTAAAAATATCATGTGTTTTGCTGAAAAAGTGCATAACAAGTACTAAAATGAACCACTAACCCCGTCCCTCCGGGCCATTTTATGCAGCTCCCTCTCCTTCTTCCTGCACATCTGGCTCTACGAACTGTACTTCTGACCGCTTAATTGTATCTGGGTAGATATTCAAAAAGTCATTTTTCATTGAAATTGGTACGTAGCCCTGTTCTCTGTATTCAGCAGATTTCTCAGTCCAGTCCTGCTTGCCCCACTCACGTACATCGTCATCAGCTACAACCATGTAAGCCTGAGATGGATATGGGTTTCTCTTATCAAGAACATAATTCATCATACTTGTATCACTGCCACTGTTTCCAAAGGCAAGAACCGGACGAACTCCAATCTCTCTTTCTATGTAGATTACTTTGTTGGAATTAAGATTTTTCTGGATGAATTCTCCTGTATATACCAGGTCATCGCCATCGGAGTATTTATAGTCCATATTTGAGGGAACATCCTCGTTACCCCTTTGCTTAACTTCAAACTCAGTTCCAATAACATGCGCCGGTGAAACATACTCACTAATTGGTGAATTAGCTATAATGGCACGTGATGTTGTTCGCTCTGTTCCACTTACAACATAGATAGTAAAGCCGTTATCGTAGAGATATTTTACTACTTCCACCATCGGAAGGTAGAAACCATCAATGTATCTCATATTTTGGAAGCTGTCTGTATTCTTCTGTCCAAACTCAACAGCATAATCGTATAATTCCTGAATAGTCATACCTGCATACGCTTTAGCGAAGTTTCTCGCAAGCTCTTCACCTGCTGTGTATCCGGGTCTGATTTCTGCGGCGGCTGCTTTCAGCTCATCTGATACTTTTTCAGGATAATCTGTCAGACAGTAATTGATAAACATCATGGTGTCATAATATGTATAGAATGTTTCACAAGTCAGAGTTCCATCCATATCAAAAACAGCAATTCTATCCTCTACAGGAATGAAATGCTCCTTATCTTTTTCATTGGTAACCATCGCTACATAATTTCTAAGGCTCTCTGCTGCTTCCGAATTCTCTGACCAATACTGGTTAAGAGCCTTACCTTTTGGACTGCCACATCCGGTTATTCCTGCACAAACAAATATCATTATCATTACCAACAGCATGGATAATACCTTTAATCTGCTTCTCTTTTTCATAATTATTCTCCTTTATCATGAAGTGATAATAACATTATATCAATCATTTCAAAACGTGAAAATGATAATTGCAAGCTATGCTATTTTATACGAATGAAAAAGAAAAAAAGAAAGTGTTGCAGCATATTTTGCCTCAACACTTTCTTAATAAATCATCAATTATTATTTTATTACTTGATCACAGGCTCGATTCTCTTTGCTACAACTACAGCAAGTGCCATCTTGATAAGATCAGGAATGATAAATGGGAATACACACCAACCAAGTACTGTAAGAAGTCCTACCTCTCCACTGTTCTTGATATAAACATGCATGAACCATGCTGTTCCAAATGCGTAGCAAACTGCAAGTCCAAGAACAAGTGCTACAATCTTCATAACAGTATTCTTCTTAAAGATTTTCTCAAATAATATGTAAATAAGACCTACAAATAAAAATCCAATGATATATCCGCCTGTGCTTCCAAGAAGGATTCCGATTCCTCCACTAAAGCCGGCAAAAACAGGTACTCCAACAGCTCCAAGAAGCACATATACTAAAGTTGCTATTGTTCCCCTTTCGCCCCCAAGCAAAAGAAGCACAAAAAATACAGCAAATGTCTGAAGTGTAAATGGAACTGCTGTTGGAATGCTTATCCAGGAGCATATAGCTATCAGCGCTGCGCTGATTGCTATGTATACCATATCCAATACTTTTGAATTTTCTCGTGTTTTAACTACTTCTGCATTACTCATGATGTCTTAGTCCTCCAACTATAATCTAATTACGTGAATTCACAATCCAAAACGCTTATATGAAGGTACCACACCAAAAATAGATTGTCAACCAATTATACTATCTTGGTTGACAATCTATTATTTTCTCAATTATTTTTGCTATGAGCGCATTTTTTGTAATTGTTGCCTTCCCGGCCTCAAACAAACTAGACGCTCTCTCTTTTACATCTTCAGGGAATTCACTTATATCAGAGTCAAAGTTAATTCCTATTCCGGCAACTATCCACTGGAGAGTATTACTGTCAAATTCACTGCCAGACTCCAGCAAAATGCCGCATATTTTTTTGCCCTCGACATAAAGGTCATTGATTCCTCCGATATAGGCTTCTATGCCCGAAAGCTCCCTAATGGCGTCTATTACAGCCCTACCGGTAAAAGAAGTAACTTCTTTACTATCTGTACTAAACAAAAACTCCGGCTTTAAAACAATGCTCATGTACAGTCCGCCCTCTGGAGAAAAGAATGAATGGTCCTTTCTGCCCCTTCCGCCGGTCTGTGTCGCAGCTACTATGACTGTTCCATGTGGTGCTCCTGCCATAGCAAGCTCTTTTGCCTTATCACTGGTAGATTTCAAGCTGTCATACACCAATATCGCAGCCTTAGTATAATTCTCCGGTAGTTCGGCTTTTATACCCTCGGCAGAAATAATGTCATTATTATCTGCGAGCCTATAGCCCTTGTTGCTGACCGCCTCAATATTGTATCCCTTCTCCCGAAGATCCTTTATGGCTTTCCACACTGCATTTCTGGAAACGCTGCACTGCTTTGCCATTTCTTCTCCGGATGTATAGTTATCTTTATTGGATTCAAGTATAAACAAAACTCGCTCAGATGTACTCATATTTGGACTCAATCTTAATCACTCTTATGAACGTCAAAACACTGCTGTTGCCAAATCATCGTGAAATACTGAATTCATATGCAGTGTTGTATGTAGCAACATATAGCGTATCATCAACAACCTGGAACTGATCAGCTGCAGAATTAACAGGTATAGTCTCGTATTTTTCTCCTGTGAATCTGTCTAGAAGGTAGATATAATCAGGCTCTGAAGTAAAGCCGTAACCGCAGATTATTGTATCTCCAACCACTTTAAAGTTCCATGCATTGGCAACAAGCGGCTCACTTCTGAATAAAAGCTCGTTTGTGTTAACATCGATAGCTACGATATAACTGGACCATGGCTCTTCTGAGGCGTATCCCCAGTGTCCAAGCTCAGCATAAAGAATGTTATCAACTACTGTAGCATATCTGATGAACTGATTCTGGGCTGATACCCTCTCTTCCTCATAATCCGGACCATCACAAAGCTCTGAAAGATCAAAATTGTAATACATCTTTTCCATATTAGTATCGTAGATCTGAAGCCCCTGGAATGTATTACCATACGATACTTCATTTACCCCTGAGTAAAAATAATTTTCATCCTCATGAGTAAGGCCTTCCTGCATAAATCCGTGCTTTTCTGCCCACACTTCTGTATCAAGGAAATCTGTTTTTTCCTCTTTTGTCTTAGTAAGAGTGATATGGTCAGTACCCGCAACTACACCTTCAGCCTTGTAGCTCTTCCATGTAGGGTTTGCTATTTTAACGCTATCAGGGATTGTTTCACTTTCCTTTGGTTCAACCTTGATAGTTTCTGCATCAGTCCTTGTCACGATCTTTGTCATATCCTGCACTTCACTCATCTGAAAAGCCGGCTGAATGAGGTTTGGATAATCTTTTACAGATAAAACAATATCAAAATCTCCGGCAGCATAAGATGCGATTTCATATGCTGAAAAATGTATTCTAAGACCTGATGCATCTATGCTCCAGGTATAAGTATCATCCTTTAGCTTCTGTACAAACTGATCCGGGTCTTCGTCCTCGCCCTGATAATAAAAACTATCCACTTCTTCCATGATACCCGGATAAGCCTTTTCAAGTTCTGTTCTTATAGCTTCTGAAAGAACAGAACTATCATTAAGCACCTGATCGAGTCTTAACATCTGACCCGTTACGGGATCAAGATTTATAGAGCTGGCACCGTGATTAGGGTGTGCCCCTCCTGAGAATTCTTCAAAGGACTCTGTCATTGAAAATAAGCGATCATCAAGCCTTTCAATGGTCACATTATTCTCTTCGAAATACGCTACATTTTCATAAAATGTATCTTCAAGTGCCCATGAGGCATACTCCGAAACCCTCTCGGGTATTTCGTAGCTGATATTGTCATTGTAGCTGGCAAAATATTCGGCCAATTTGGGATACTTTTCTTTATACTCGTCAGATAAAACAATCTCTGTATAGCTTCCGGTACATAATTCTCTTTCTTCATTACTTGATGTAACAGCATGATTAACGAGTGTGATTGGATAGCCGGTATTTACAGTTGTTTCAGATGTTTTTTCCGCTCCTTCGCTACTTTCAATTGATTCGGAAGTAACTCCATTCCCGCCATCATCCGAATTATTTCCTACACTTGTACATGCGCTAAGGCATACAGATGCCAGCATAAAAATAGCAACTGCTTTTTTATTTTTCATAACATATCTCCCCTTTTAACCAGTAATAATGGTTATCTTTTTATTCCTGTAATATCATTTATGATTTCACCGGCGATGATGAGTCCTACTACAGAAGGAACAAATGCCGTTGAACCCGGAATCGCCCTGCGTTTGGAATCTCTTCCTGTTGTTTCCTGAGAAACGGTGTTGTTATCATTTTTACTCTTTGAAGTATCTGCCTGTGGATGTATTGGCTTTTCCTTTGAATACACAACCTTTAGATCTCTGATTCCTCTTTTTTTACACTCATGTCGCATTACCTTGGCAAGCGGGCATATGGAGGTCTCATATATATCAGCAACTTCAAACATCGCAGGATTTATCTTATTTCCTGCTCCCATTGAAGATATAACCGGGATGTTTGCCTCTTTTGCCATTTCTATGATAGTAAGCTTTCCGGTAACAGTATCAATTGCATCCACAACATAATCATAATCGCTAAAATTGAACTGGTCCTTTGTCTCAGGTAAAAAGAATGTTTTATAGGTCCTGACTATGCAATTAGGATTTATATCATGAATTCTTTCCTCTGCCACATCAACCTTGTATTTTCCAATGGTCTTTGTTGTTGCGATTATCTGCCTGTTGAGATTTGAAGCGCAAACCTCATCATTATCAATGAGGTCAAGTGCACCTACTCCGCTTCTGGCAAGAGCCTCAACTACATAACCGCCAACTCCACCTACTCCAAAAACAGCAACTCGAGCAGAAGCAAGTTTTTCCATAGCTTCCGCGCCATATAATAACTGAGTTCTTGAAAACTGATCTAACATTAAAACACAACCTTCCTAAAGCTCTGTTTACCTTCAAAACTTATAATATCGTCAAATTCCATCTTACAGTTCGATCTCAAGAGCAATTGGTGTATGATCCTGCCTTGCCCCGGAATCCAACATATCTGACCTTGTAACCTTATCTTTTATCCTGTCGCTGACAAGGAAATAGTCAATTCTCCAGCCTGAATTATTGATCTTACTTGTCTTGATGCGCTGAGCCCACCAGGAGTACACATTTGGAATGTCTCCATGTATGAACCTGAATGTATCAACAAATCCGGCATTTAAAAGATTAGTAAAACCAGCTCTTTCTTCATCCGTAAATCCTGCTGACATATGATTACTGTCTGGATTTGCAAGGTCTATCTCCTCGTGGGCCACGTTATAATCTCCACAGGAGATAACCGGCTTAACCTCATCGAGAGATTTCAGATATTTAGTGTACTGAACATCCCACTCCTGTCGCTCTTTTAGTCTTTTTAAGCCGTCTCCTGCATTAGGTGTATATACCAGGTTAAAAAAGAACTTGTCATGCTCCAGGGTGATCATTCTTCCCTCGCTATCCATTGTGTCAGGGGCGCCTATTTCAGGAAAGCTTGCTACTACCTTGATATCTTTTTTGTAAAGTGCCATAGTTCCTGCATATCCCTTTCTTGCAGGCTCTCTGGAACTAACATATACATAGTCATAATCAGGAAAATATGCTTTCAAAGCCTCTTCCTGTTTGGAATTCATGCCTGCTTCCGGAAGCTTGGTCTCCTGAATGGCAATAATATCAGCATTTTCCTTGGTTATTGTATCCAAAACCTGTCTACTTAAATCTGAGCGAGGACTTGTGCCGGTAAGAGCAGCATTAATTGAATCTATGTTCCAGGAAATAAATTTCATAAATTGACTCCTTTTCTAATTAAATACATCATGTTTCATTATACATGAATTCATATCCATTGTCTCAACCGGTCTGGCAACTATGCCAAACTCACAGCTCTCCGAAAATCCTCTCCGGCATTGATTTTGATCTGTACTGCATCTCACTGACCTTATACACTGTAACAAAAGCCTGCGGATCAACTTTATCTATAAAAGCCATCAGTTTCTGGAATTCGTTTTTATCAACGATAGTAATGATCTCATCATGTTCCTGCATGCGATAAGCACCGATTGCTTTATAGATACTAGCTCCACTGTGAAGTTCGTTCAGGATAAACTCTCGAATATCCTTCTCAAAGGGCGAAACAATACATACTCTTCTCTTAAGCTTCTGGTCAAAAATGAAATGATCAAGGATCACTCCGTTGAAATATGTTCCCAATATACTAAGAAGCAGTGTCTTGGAATCATAAACAAGTATTGAAGACGCTGCAACACACAGCCCTGCAGCTGACATTGCCTTTCCAAGGTCAATCCTTAAGTATTTGTTCAGGATTTTGGCGACAATATCCAATCCCCCTGAGGAAGCGTTTCTGTTAAAAAGAATCGCGATTCCGATACTCACAAAAAAGATGTAGCACAAAACATCTAGTGTCGCATCCCCTGTAAAAGACACGAAATTAGGAAAAGCTCTTTCAAATATGCCGATCACCACAGGAAGCAGGATTGATGTATATACTGTCTTATATCCAAACTCAGGACCACAGGTTATAAAACCTATTATCAAAAGAAATACATTCAGTATCATGGTTATCACGGAAACCGGAAGCGGAACAAAGTTAGTTAAAACAATGGATAATCCGGCTATACTGCTCACTGTTGCATGACTTGGCATAAGGAAAAAGAAAACAGCAGCTCCGATGATTGTTGTCGCCACTGTCAAAATAAGTATTTCTTTTATAAGTGCAAACCTTTTCATTTAGATATTTCCAACCTTTTTCTACAAAATTTTCAGCATATAGAATTATATACTTAAAACCTTATATTTCAAACAGTAAAAAGGGAAGCAGTCTCCTGCTCCCCTTATTTCAGCGCTTATTATCAGCATAAAACCCTTACATCATTTTTATCAGAAATCCACCTCTGTATCATAATAGCAGCACTTAAGAAGCTTCTCCATTTCTTCCTGGCTAGGCTGTCGAGGATTAGAGCCTGTACATGCATCAAGTATAGCATTGGCTGCTATGTCATGAAGTCGCTCATTGAATACTTCCTCAGAAACAAAACCTTCCTCTGCCGGAAGTCCATCAGCCCCATAGTGCTTAATGCAGTGTGGAATGTTGAGGTCATCATTCATCTTGCGAAGGTAATCAATAAGAAGCTTAACCTTCTCATCGTCACTTGATCCGCCAAGCTTCATATAATCAGCAATCACACCGTATCTCTTTTTAGCTGTAGGGTCCTTTGCATTAAAGGCAATTACCTTAGGAAGATACATAGCATTAGCTGCTCCGTGAATAATATGAGCACCCTTATCTGCAAATACAGCACCGGTCTTGTGCGCCATAGAATGAACTATACCAAGGAGCGCGTTAGAGAATGCCATACCTGCAAGGCACTGAGCATCATGCATTGTATCCCTTGCATCCATATCTCCATTGTAGGACTTTACAAGGGTATTCTGGATAAGCTCAATTGCATGAATCGCCAAAGCATCAGTATACTCACAGTTAGCTGTAGATACGTATGCTTCAATAGCATGCGTTATCGCATCCATACCGGTATGAGCAACAAGCTTAACAGGCATTGTATGAGTGAGCTCAGGATCAACAATGGCAATATCCGGTGTAATCTCGAAATCAGCTATAGGATATTTGATTCCTTTCTGATAGTCAGTGATAATTGAAAAAGCTGTAACCTCTGTAGCTGTTCCTGAAGTAGAAGGAATAGCACAGAAATGAGCCTTTGTTCTAAGCTTTGGAAGTCCAAATACCTTGCACATATCCTCAAATGTGGTCTCAGGATACTCGTACTTGATCCACATAGCCTTTGCTGCATCGATAGGTGAACCTCCACCTATAGCAACAATCCAGTCAGGTTGGAACTTCTGCATAGCCTCAGCACCCTTCATAACTGTCTCTACTGAAGGATCAGGTTCAATTCCTTCAAAAAGTTCAACTTCCATGCCGGCTTCTTTAAGATAGTCCTCTACCTTCTGAAGAAAGCCGCCCTTTTTCATTGAGCTTCCACCAACACAAACAATAGCTCTCTTACCTTCCAGTGTCTTAAGAGCCTCTAAAGCTCCCTTACCGTGGTAAACATCTCTGGGCAGTGTAAAACGTGACATCTGAAATACCTCCTTTATAATGTTAAAAAAATAACGTAACCCGTCTTTAATTATACACTTTGCCGTAATTATATACAAGAAATATTCGATATGGCATAAAAAATCCCCGGCACTATATGAGTGCCGGGGATTCGTACTACTAACTGTTAAATATTATCCCTCAATCGCTATCAGATTTTTTTCTGGAAGAGTCTTTTCCATAGCCTTCTTAGGTACTGTCAGAGTAAGAACACCATGTCTGTAGGTTGCCTCAACATCTTCTTTCTGTACATTCTCGCCAATGTAGAAGCTTCTGGTCATTGATCCTGCGTATCTCTCCTGACGGATGAGTTTGCCCTTTTTGTCATTATCATCGTGATCCATGCCCTTAGACGCACTGATCGTCAGATAACCCTTGTCAAGCTCTACTGTTATTTCTTCTTTTTTGAAGCCCGGAAGATCAATAGAAACTTCATAATTGTCATCTTTTTCTCTGATGTCTGTCTTCATCATCCTTGAAGCTTTTCTGCCGTAGAGCTTACGTTCAAGACCGCGCTCCATGTTATCGAATTCCTTCATATACGGGAATCCAAACAGATCATCCATAAAGTTCTCTTCAAAAATACTAGGTGCTAACATAATAATTACCTCCTTTGCACATAAACAATTGATTATTTGTAAATGAGCATTGGGACGGAGGGTTTGGATCATTGGAATCTTAAAGTCCTAACGGTCTTCTCTGTTCCTTTGTTCTATAGATACTATAACACCACGATTAGCACTCGTCAACAGAGAGTGCTAATTTGGATAAAAAGATATTGCATAAAACATTACAAATTTAACCTATCGGATAAATAACCTGTTTTATCTGCCTTAATTTGCTGGTCTAAGATTTACCTTCATCGCAATCTGCCTTGGAGTCTCCATCTCATCGAACTTGATAAGATAGCTCTCTTCATCAATGTTTATATCAAGTATTGTCCCGGCTCCAAGGATCGCATGATGAACTCTTTGCCCTTTCTCAAGAAGATTGAGCTTTGAAGCACCCTTTAAATGCCTGGAATCATTGTCTATAAACTTGCGAACAGCTGTCATCATGTTCTCATCAGGCTTTTGAGTAAATTCAAGCAAATCTCTGTCTATGTCCATGATAAATCTCGAAGGATAGCGAGGAATGCCTTCAAATGTATTGCCTCCTGCTTCGGATATAAACAGTCTCTTTTTCGCTCTGGTCATGGCAACGAAAGCAAGGCGCCTCTCCTCTTCCATACCCTCAAGTGTGTGGACCTTTCTCGATGGGAATATTCCCTCGTTCATGCCACACAAAAAGACATACGGAAATTCAAGGCCTTTAGCTGCATGCACAGTCATAAGCCTTACCTTGTCCTGCTCACCCGCATCAGAATCAGCATTGGTAAAAAGAGCTATATGCTTCAGATAGTCCTCAAGCCCTACTTCCTCACCGCAGGTTGTCTCATATTCAAAAACTGACTGTTTAAGCTCAGCGAGATTATCAAGCCTCTCCTGTGCTCCTTCTGTTCTAAGCATTGCTTCATAACCGCTGTCATTTAAGATCTTAGCGAGAACTTCAGACACCGGAAGTCCTTCATAACTCTCAGAAAAGTGCTCTATAAGTTCTATAAACTGCCTGGCCTTTGTCCCCTTAAACAATTCATTTTCAAGATTTTCATTCAAAGCCATGTACAATGAGCATCTATTATCAGCTGCGTATTGCTCTAAAAAGCTCATGCGTCTTTTTCCAAGATTCCTTTTGGGGACATTTGCAATACGGCGAAAAGAAATATCGTCTCTGTAAACCAGCATTCTCAGATAACATAATGCATCCTTGATTTCTGCTCTTCCAAAGAACTGAACGCCGGAATATATTGTGTAAGGAATCTTTTCCTTCATGAGCCCCTCTTCCACAGTTCTGGTTACATAGTGAGCTCTGTATAGAATAGTAATATCGCTATATTTAACCCCATATCCCTTAAGAGCAAGTATTTCGCCGGTTATCCAGTCTGCTTCATCAGAAGTATTAGGTGCCAGGTGGCACAAAACACTTTCACCATCAGTAATTGTTGGAACGAGATCTTTTTTTATCCTGAATCTGTTCTTATCGATCAGCGAATTAACTGCAGACAATATCTGAGGTGTTGACCTGTAGTTGTCATTCATCATAATGGTCTTAACATCAGGAAAATTCTTGTCAAAATCAAGCAGATACTTAACATTAGCCCCTCTCCAGGAATAAATTGTCTGGTCAGGATCCCCTACAATAAAAAGATTTTTATGATATCCAGCCAAAACCTCCATGAGCTCATACTGCAAACTGTCAATATCCTGAAACTCATCAATCATGATATATTCAAGTCTTTTTTGCCACTTAAGCTTTATATCCGGATTCTCTTTAAAAATATAAAGAGAAAACTTTATAAGATCGTTATAATCAAGGCCGAAGCACTTTTTCTCCTGATAGAGGTACCCGTAAAACAGGATGTCTTTTACCGTAGTTGCCTTGTCATATTTGTCCTTAAGTGTCTCTAGGGGCATTGTAAGCATATCAAGATAATACTCAGGCTCTTCAAATAACTTCCTGATCTCGAACATGTCCCTTGCTGAACTAAAGGTCATATCACGAAGTGACAGCCCTCTCTCTTCATATATTATCTTAAGAATGTCATCGATATCTGAATTATCCAGAACAAGGAAATTCTTGGGATACTGAACAGCGTGTGAATCCTCCTGAAGGATTGAAACGCAAAAACCATGGAAAGTATTGATATATCCAGTATCATTGTCCCCTGTAAGGGCATGGATCCTCTGTCTCATTTCATTAGCCGATTTATTCGTAAAAGTCACGCAAAGAATATGCCCCGGCATAATACCAAGACCATTAACAAGATATGCAAAGCGTGTAGAAAGAGCTTTCGTCTTCCCACTACCTGCGCCTGCTATAACACGCATATACCCTTCTGTAGTTGTTACAGCCTCTTTCTGAGCTTCATTGAGATTATCTAAAAGTTCCAACATTACATGCTCCCACATACTTTTGCAAACAAATTCGACGTATACTACACTGAGTTCATTATAAGAACAGCTGTTCGATTTTGCAACAGATTTTTTTATCACCTAAGCACCTTGCCAGACTCCGATTTGTATGTTGTAATAATCAATGATTTCATTACTAAAGGAGATTACATCTTGAGTAAAAACATTCTCATTATAAATACAGGCGGAACCTTATCTTCAGTCATGAAAGAAAATGGTTTGGCACCGGGACTTACTACTATAGATATGCAGAAAGAGCTTCACATGGTTTCAGGGGATACAACACTTGAGATTGAAGATTTCTGCTCTTTAGACAGTGCAAATATCTTCCCTGAGGATTGGGCAAAACTTGCCAGACGAATAAGTGAAGTTAGAAATTACCATGACGGAATTGTTGTAATTCATGGCACTGATACCATGGCTTACACTTCTTCCATGCTTTCATTTATGCTCAGGAACATAAATATTCCTGTAGTTGTGACAGGATCACAGCTTTCTATTACCAATCCTGTCGCTGATGCGATGGAAAACTGCCGATGCGCCATCCACATGGCTGCAAGCGGTATTCCCGGTGTTTTTGTTGCCTTTAACAGAAAGGTAATGCTTGGCTGCAGAGCATCGAAAGTCAGATCACTAAGTTTTGATGCTTTTGAAAGTATCAATTACCCTAATGTGGCAACTATCAGTTCACTTGGTATGAGCATCGATGAAAAAGCTGTTCCTGTAAGAAACGGGGTTTTCCATTTATCAGATTCCTACTCTACAAAGGTATGTATGCTAAAAATGTTCCCTGGAATGCACAGAAGCCTTTTGGAATCTCTGGCTGAACAGGGCTATAAAGGCATCTATATCGAAGCCTACGGAATCGGTGGTCTTCCTTTTTTAAACCACGATTTTATCAGTACTATAGAGAAGTTGATCAATAATGGAATAACAGTCGTTATTGGAACTCAATGTCCTTATGAAGGCTCAAAGATGGACGTTTATGAGACCGGCAAAAGATCTCTTGAAATAGGTGCACTTCAGGCTCACGACATGACAAGTGAAGCCGCATTAACAAAACTCATGTGGATTCTTGGAATGACAGAAAATCCTTCAGAAATTAGAGACTATTACTCAATCAATATCGCAGGTGAGATCAATAAATAAAAAAGAACCAGGTAACGGAGTTAGTGATTTATTTCCGTTACCTGGGTTTAATTAATGCAAGAATTTCATTCCTTTATCGTGTGATTTTGGAATTATCTTTTCTACTTTTTCTATATCTTCAGCTTCTGATTCTTTAAATTGTTTTACTATGTCTTTTTTACACTCAGGGCAAAGCTTTCCCGTGCATACAGGCTTACCACAAATATCGCAGACAGCGCCAAGATTCACCGCATTAGATGAAATCAACCGCCCTTCGCGCACCCACTTGATCAAAGTGTTTATTGGAACTCCTGTAGCTAAAAATACTTCTTTTCCTTCCGCACCAGGGTACTGATCTAAGAATTTCTTAACAAGCTGAAACTGTGCCTCGTCTGTTCGACGACATTCCGGGCACAAAATATACCCATAGCCGGGATATTGGAAAACCCTATGACATGTCGAGCAGTTTTTTAACTCCATATTATTTCTTTCTGCATAATAAATATGCATTATTATCGCTTTCACGATAATTATATCATTAGAGTCACAATAGAAAAAGCCTATACATCACTGTTTTGCATTATTATACCATTCTGTGCGCTGGCTCCATTGAAATCGTTCTGTCAGCAATGCACATTGTAGATGGTCTATGTGATACTATGAGCACCGCTTTGTTCTTGGCATACTCTTTTAGCGCCTTCAATATAATGGCTTCATTAAGACTATCAAGGCTACTTGTAGGTTCATCGAGAAGCATAAATGGGGCATCATGTAAAAATGCTCGCGCAAGCCCGATCCTCTGCCTCTCACCTCCCGAAAGAGTGCTACCCAATTCGCCAACTTCTGTATCATATCCTTTCGGCAAAGTCATAATAAAATCATGGATAGATGCCCTCTTACAGGCCTCCACCACTTCTTCATCAGAAGCATCCAGCTTTCCAATACGGATATTTCCTGCAATAGTATCCTTGAAAATCTGTGTTTCCTGAGTCATATAGCTCTCAATATCTCGTAGGTTGGCAGTGTTTATTTTTTCTACATTCTTACCTGAAATGCTGATCTGTCCCTCTTTTGTCATCCAGAACCTCATAAAGAGCTTAAGTAATGTAGATTTCCCACATCCACTGGGGCCAACTATTCCAACAATTTCATTATTATTTATGTCCATTGAAATATCATCGAGTACAATTTCATCTTCGTATGAGAACGAAACTTTATCAGCTTTAGCCCCTTCAAAAGAAATGTCTTCATACCCAAAGATATCTTCTGTTTCCGGTTTCTCATCTATTATAGCTAGTACCCTGGCTCCCGACGCTACAGTACTTTGGATAGTTGTTCCCAGCGCTGAAAGCGCAGTTACAGGTCCAAAAGATGACATAAGAGCAATCATTGGGATCAAAAATCCATCAAATCCTATCTCTCCTGAAAAGTAAAGGTAATAACAGACACATAACATAACAATATCAGATAGCCAGATTAGAGTATTGGCAAGCGCTATATTTGTTCCTGTAAGTTTATTTAATACACTCTGCTTTAAAGACAAAGCGTTTGTCTTATCCGATATTTCTTTTAACCTGCTATCCCCATGATGATACTGCTGTATCTCATCAATTCCCCGAATACTTTCAAGCATGTGCGCAGACAGCTCTCCTGATTCACCGCGCAGCTCATCCCCTAATGATCCACTTCTTTTTGAGATCAAGAGCGGCAAAACCACTCCGACAATCATAAATGCTGCCAATGCCACAAATCCGAGCATCGGATGGAAACTTCCTATGAAAAAACACATGATCATCTCTGTTATTATCGCAATACATATTGGAGAAATGGTGTGCGCATAAAAAACCTCAAGCAGTTCAACATCAGAAGTGATAAGAGAAATCAAATCCCCATTATCTCTGCCCTCGAGCTTTGCCGGACATAGTCTTCTAAGAGCTTTAAAAACTTTGTCCCTTATGATTGCAAGCAGTGTAAAGGCTATATAATGATTAGTCCTTTGCTCTGAAAATCTGAAAACAGCCCGTAACAGTGCAAACAAAACAAGAAGTAACACTATCGTCCCAAATTTCAGTCCTGTGTCGTACCCTAGCCCTGTTAAAACGGCATATCCGCCTAGAATCGGGATGAACTGTGCTGTCAAAAAACCAAAAGTTCCTAAACAAACAGCCAGTGCCATGAACCCTGTAAGAGGCTTTACAAGTACGAGCATTCTTAAAAGCACTTTGATTTTGCTTGTTTTATTCATGTTTAGCCTCCTTTTCAAATTCCTCCAGCTCTTTTTGCGTATTCCAAAGCTGCCTATATTCCGGACACGTATCAAGAAGCTGTTCATGATTTCCTTCGCCCTTTTTCATGCCACTCTCCAAACAGAATATTCTGTCCGCAGATTCAACATTGGCAAGGCGGTGTGTGATCATAATGATAGTTTTTGTCTTTGACAGTTTCTTTATCTCATTTAGTATATCTTCTTCACTTTCAACATCTATATTACTTGTTGCCTCATCAAAGATATACACTCTTGAATCATGCAAAAGAGCCCTCGCAAGAGCAAGTCTTTGCCTTTGCCCTCCGGAAAGATTGCCTGCATTCTCAGTAAGTATAGTATCAAGTCCTTTCTCTCCACTAAAAAGGTCTGCCAGATTACAATCTTCAAGTACGGACCAAAGCTCATTTTCTGTTGCATTCTCCTTCGCAACAAGAAGGTTTTCTTTTACTGTTCCTTTGAAAAAAACACTTCCCAAGCCCACATAGGTAATATTCTTCAATAGTTTCTCTTCGTTTATTTCATTTACGTTTATTCCACCAATATTAACTTCACCATCCAGTACAGTATTTCTCCCCATGATCAGTGAAGCAATTGTAGACTTACCACTTCCGCTTTCGCCAACAATTCCAGTAAATTCACCCATTTTAATACGCATTGAAACATCATGTAAAACTTCTCTATCTGAATCATATGAGAAGTTCACCTTGTTCAAAGAAATTTCAGATAACTGCTGTGGGAAATCTTTTACTTTACTATCAGGCTCTTTTTCTGCTAAAAAGCTGAATATCCTATCACTTGCTGCCATTCCATTCATTGCCACATGAAAGTAGCTTCCAAGCCTCCTCATTGGTAAAAAGAAGTCCGCTGATAGAAGGATCATGAAAACTACAGAGGCAAGTCCTATTTTTCCATCCAAAAATGATTTCCCTGCCATAGCTATTCCAAGTGCTGCGCCTCCATAGGCAAAAAAGTCCATGATTATAATTGAATTAAGCTGCATTGTCAGAACTTTCATTGTTACCAGCCTGAAGTTCTCAGATTCTGCGTTCATCTGATCGTTTTTATACGCATCTGCCTGATAAGTTTTAAGAGTCGTCATTCCCTGAAGATTTTCAAGAAAAGTGCTTCCTAGCTTTGTGTACTGATCCCAATACTTTGAAAGTAGCTTTTTCGCTATTTTCTGAACCATCATAATGGCTCCGGGAATAAGTGGCACACAAATTAGAAGAATAGCAGCCACCTTAAAGCTCCCTGCTATTCCGAACATAAAGAACAATGTAATAGGCGCTAAAAAAGCGTAGAAAAACTGAGGTACATATTGACCAAAATAGCTTTCAAGCTGTTCAACCCCTTCAACAGACTCCTGGACCAGTTCAGCTGTGGTAGCATGTTCTCTATACGTACTTCCCAACTTCAGTAGCTTTTTATAAATCTGCTCTCTCATAACCCTTTTTACAGTCTTTGAAGCCAGATAGCTCATCCTGTTAGCACTATAGCTTGCCAGCCAACGCAGTATAAGCGCTCCCAAAAGTATGATCATACCACTAATCAACATATTAGTCGTTAGCTTTTTCTCATATAATTTTCCTACAAATGCCCCAATAACACCTATCATTACAGCATTAGTAAAAAGTTCACCCCATTGAAAAACAATGTTTCCAATGATATATTTTTTGCTTTCCGGACACATCTTCATCAGTCTTTTATCAAACATTTTTATTCCTCTTGTTTAATTAAATCAATTCAATGCATTCAGTATATCGCTCTATGTTGCATTGTTTCAAGAATTAGTCAATTCACATATATAACTAATGTAACATAATACTAGATGAAATCTGCAATAAAAAAAGTCGACTAATAAAAGCCGACTTCCTAATTAATAATTCATTTTTTGTGTTTTGCTCTTACTCCAAAGCTGTAATTATAACCGCAATTTCTGGCAAATCGTTTTAATGAAAAAACTTCATCAACACTGTCTACAGCAATTGTTAAAACACTTCCTGTAAGTTCTGCTTCATAACCACTATTATTCAAGACCTTTACAAATTCTTCTTTTTTCATATATATTCCTCTTTTCATTTATTTCTCGTACCCATCATGTACATTAGCATCAATTAAAGACGAAACCTTGTATACTTTGTGATTTTTTTACGAATTTATGCAATAAAAAAGCAGAAACCAATTATGATTTCTGCTTTCTATAGAGCCGATGAGCGGACTCGAACCGTTAACCTGCTGATTACAAATCAGCTGCTCTGCCAATTGAGCCACATCGGCATATACAAATATTAAGAAATAAAAAATGGGACCTACAGGGCTCGAACCTGTGACCCTCTGCTTGTAAGGCAGATGCTCTCCCAGCTGAGCTAAGATCCCGTTCAAAATAAATTAAATATGAAGATGAGCGACCCGGAGGGGGTTCGAACCCCTGACCTCCGCCGTGACAGGGCGGCGCTCTAACCAGCTGAGCCACCGGGCCATCATTTTATTATTATAGCACAAAACACATGCAATGCATGTGCTTTTTTCTTTGTACCTTCAAAACCGAACACTGATTTATCTAAATCCAATTCTCTATACTTACCTTTATGGATAAGCCCTCGACCTATTAGTACACATCAGCTGAACACGTTACCATGCTTACACCTTGTGCCTATCTAACCTCGTACTCTACAAGGGGTCTTACTGCCGAAGCAGGGATATCTCATCTTG
>NZ_ATVR01000019.1 GCF_000420825.1 Butyrivibrio sp. AE2015
ATAATAGAATAAATGCCAGATTTCATGCCAAACGATTCTATTCAAGGCATGAAATTATGAGAAAAATCTGACACAGCATGTCGAATTACTAAGCAAAGACATGGTATCTGAGTCAAAATCACTAACAACATGTCTGAACCTCTATACAAAGCATGTGATACTTGCAAAAAATCTCCAAATCATGTCAGAAGCCTATGCACAAGGCATGAAAATCGAGAAAAATCTCTCGCAGCATGCTATAGCCAGGTAAATCTTTATGTTTTCAATATCCCAAGTCTCCAGCTGATTCAATTTCAGCCACCCCTACTGTTCTCGGAGTCAGAGCCCGAGGCAATAACACCCAGCCACACCGTAGGTGCTTGCCATTGACGGGTTCTGAGGGAAACGCTACAATGCTGCATCCGACGGTGAGATAGAATCTACTGTTCCCATCATCCTCACCGTCGGCTCGCATACCATGGCGTTTTCCTCAGGCTCAGTCAATGGTGGCGGACGGAGCCACAACATAAACTTTTCTCAGAAGGTCATATACGTATCCAACTCACTTACGCATATACAAAGGGAGAGGATTCCGATGTATGCTAATTGCGTCCATCAGAATCCTCTCCCTAATCTACAGTAATAAAAAAATGAACTTGTGATTGATTTTATTCTCTTTCACAGCCTCTAAATTTTATTTTAGTATCTTTCCCAAATGCCACATACATTGTAAAAGCCATATTTAGTTTTCAGAATATCTTTTAGCTTATCAAAAGGAATCTCTTCACCCTTAAAAAAAATGGAGTCGTCAGTTTCATTAAGATGTGTAATAAAGATAGAAAACTCCGTTTCTTTCATGCTTCTAAACTGCTCTACGCTAGTAATATCCTCTTTTACAGGTAGTACAAAGTCTTCAATATCCTGATGCCTTGCATACCTGATGCTACCCTGCCACTCATTATCTATGTTGGTAAGGTCGTTAGTAACCCCTGGAAATTCCTCCCTGTCGCACTCTCCGGGAAGTGGTCCATTGCCATGCCTTGTCACATAGGATCTGGTTACATAGACGGCGCAATCAAGCTTTAGATCTCTTTTTTCGAGAAATGCAGCTATATTCCAAAGTCCTGTCTTTGAAGGTGTAAGGTATGGAGCAAACTTTTTATAGTCATTATCAAGTAAAAGTCCCTGCCCGGTCTCAAAAACAACCTGACTATACCCAAGCAAGAAATCGGTTGAAGCATCTATTATTTCAATATGCTTCACCGTCTCTTTTATACTCTCCGCAAAGTTCGCAAGTACATCGCTGTTTGTAAGCATATCATAGTAATCTGCTTTCTCACCCGGGTTATTCTCCTCAAACAGACTCTTTATAGAATCCAGATTTTTCTGACCATATTTATTTCTAAAATCAATCAGTGTATCAATAAGCTCCTTTAGAGACTTATCCCGCACATCACAGACAGTCAGGACCAGTCCGCATTCGTGTCTGTTCAGACACTCATTAATGCCCATTCCGCAGCTGCCATGCCTGTCTTTCCCTCTGGCAGATTCAATGAACATATTTCGAAGCACATCATCTATGACCGTGATCCTTGTATTCTTTTCGGCATATATCTTCGGAGTAAAGCCATATAAAGTTTCAAACTCTTTTAACTCATTTCCAAGCTGAAAAAGGTCGATCAAAAAAGTATCTGCTAAAAGTGTATCTGCGCCATATTCCGCCCCGGATCCTATCTGATGATGAATGAACCGCTTTCCGCTCTCATCCTCCACGGTATGCCCTGCCTGGCCGCCTCCGTTATGCTTTACGATCAGCGTTCTTTTTTCTTTTTTGGCAAAAGAGGCACAGACAAGGCCTTTACCTTCATCTCCAAAGTTTTTACCAATGACGGCAATTGCTTTCATAAACTGATTCCGTTATCTTCAAAAGAAAGTCGTGAAAGCACAGCACCTATAGCAGGTCTGTCAAGCTCCTCCCACTGCTCCAAAACTTCCTCAAGTTTTTTACCCTTCTGCATCTGTATAGTGCTGATAATGATCTCAGGAATATTACCGATATGCTGGCGTTCTATAATCATCGTGTGTCCCGGTAAAAGATTCTGATTTTCAATGTTTCCTTGATCAATCATTATGTGGAATACATTAAACTTTTTCTGAACAGCAGCAAGTACCGCTTCCCTTGAAATATATCCGGTTTTATCACCGATAACTCTTTCAATGGTATCTTTTACATACTCTTTTCTGATTGTTGCCTTGTCACCAATAGTAAAAAGAAATCCCTTTTCATTTCTCTTATTGATGGCATCAATGTTTGTGTGATGTGCAAGGAACTCCCAAAGGCAGGTAGGTACTACTTCTCCATAGCCATGATTTTCAAAATAAATATCCAAAAGCTGCTGCGCAATACGGATATCAGATTCAAACTGAGTAACCTGAAGTGGTGAATTGTCCAGATAATCACCGTATGCTGCGCACATTAAAGCCGGATCTTCTACAGCTCCTGTAGAGTACAATTTTGTGATAAGCTCATTTAAAGCATTTGTAGCAACTTCAACTGCCAGATATCCCATAGACCCAGTGACATCAAGGCCAACAACGATAGGTGTTGTATTTGGATGATCTTCTGAATCGAAGCACTCTCTTGTTCCTATATATTTTGGATCATATTTGGGATCGCACTGTTTTTTTGTAAAAACCTCTTCTACACTCTGATTTCGTGACAGATTTCTGCTGTTTTTTAGCTTAACCCAATCTGATGCTGAATAACTTCCATATCCCATTTTCTTTTTCCCCTTTTTTCATACTTTTCTTTTTTGATCATTGATCAACATACATTTTTATTAACAAAGGCTTAAAACCTTACAAACTTGTGGCCGCCAAAACCCTTTTCAATAACAGTATCCCAGTACTCAAAGTCTTCATATGCATTTGCTCTTGGTTTTGAATCAAGGAAAGCAAAAAGCTCCGAAGGGCCACTGCCTCTTTCCATTACCTGCTTTGCTGTTTCCCTGATCTTTTTAAGATCTCCCTGTGTTGGGATGCGCCTTACATTTCTGTAATCGCCAAATAGCATTCCCTCGTGAGTTACAGGATTTACAAATACGCTGGATGTACTGATATCCCCATGTGAAATTTCTGAAAACTCCAATGCGCAGCAGATATTTTCCATACGGGAAATCACCCAGGCAAGATGCTCTGCCTTTAAAGGTGCAAAAACTTCAACCGGATAAAAATAGGGCTTACGTACAAAAACAAGCACTTCCCTGCCGTCATTCAGATGAAGCCTCTGCGTCAGTATCGGAAAGCACCTGTCCAGCTTCATATCAGCTTCAGGAAATGTCAGACTAAGAAGTCCTTTCATGAACAGATCTGCCTCGTTGCCATTATCAAATACATAGACAACATTCTTTTTTGCCAAAAAACATTCCATGCGCGGATATGAGTATTTATCCATATATGCAATTGTAAGTGGTTTTGAATTGTCCATGACGAATGAGACGTTACCGGTCTCTTCCCAAAGATCATCCCCAGAATAATCATCTTCCTTGGCCATTGCTTTTGCCATATAAAAAGAAAGAATCTTTTGCCTGAATGCTTCGTTACCCCTAAGTTCCGAATCAGACATAAAGGCTCTGCTTCCGCAATAACTGCAGCTAAATCCACCAGCGTCAGAAACATTTAGCTGTGCCCCGCAATTTCTACACTTGTAGGTTATCATTATTTCTTTTCCTTCCCCCAAAACACTCTCTAACTAAAATCAATTTTAGCCACATTTTCAATTATAATAAACTTCCTCTTTTACGCAATAAGTGATTCTAACTTGTCACAATCTGATAAGCATATGGCTTGATTTTGCTTTAATCTAAAAGACAGAACAAAAATGGAGGGTAATTTGTGAAAAAAAGAATACTTATGGGAATAATAGCTACAAGCATTTTATTGTCAGGATGCGGCGCGTCAAATAATACGCCTGCAGAAAGTGCTAATAATGGCATATCAGATGCAATCATGCAGGAACATTCTTACATGGAAGATGCTACTGCTGCTTCTTCCAAGGAACAGGAATCCGACAAAGAAGCCACTGCGGAAGTTGGTAATATTGTCCTTCCAAAATACACAGCGCTTAGAACCAGCGAAGAAGCAGGTACAATTGAGCACATAACTTATCCAAGTCATGACTATGCAGGTGATGGAAGCGAGATTACCAAAGAAGCTAACATATATCTGCCCGCCGGCTATAGTGAAGACAAAAAGTACAATGTCATGATACTAATGCATGGTATAGGCGGTGATGAAAACGAATGGGGATTAACAAAAAGTACATCAAGAGTTAAAGCCATAATGGACAATCTTTCCTATTACGGAGACATTGATTCCTTTATTGTGGTAACACCAAACGGAAGAGCCTGCAAGCTTGGTGGTGAAGAAGGTTCAGGTATTGAATCTTTTTATCTTTTTGGACAGGAACTCAGAAATGATCTGATTCCTTATATAGACTCCCACTACAGCACTTACGCTGATTACAGTGACGGCTATGACCTCTCTATTGCAAGAGAACACAGGGCTATTGCTGGTCTGTCTATGGGAGGAATGCAGACAATTAACATAGGAATTGGAGAATGCGTAGATATATTTGGTTATTTTGGAGCATTTTCAGCTGCTCCAACCAGCAATATTGCTTCAAAAACTGCATCAATTATAAAAGATAAGGAATATCCTATATACTACTTTTACAACATCTGCGGTCTTCAGGACAATATCGCATACCAAAGTGCTTCAGCCGCAGCCAAAACACTACCAGCACTAAGCGAAAAGTTTGTAGACGGAGAAAACTTTACCTGGCAGGAACTGGACGGCGGCCACGATTTTAGAATCTGGTATCTTGGCTTTTACAACTTTGCCCAGATTGCATTTAAATAAAAAAAAGGATAAATGCTTGTTTTTTTCAGGCATTTATCCTTTTTTATTCAATTACTTCTTCACATGAAATGCATCCATTCCGGGATATACTGCGCTGTCGCCAAGCATCTCCTCAATTCTGAGAAGCTGATTGTATTTGGCTACACGCTCTGAACGGCTGGGAGCACCGGTCTTAATCTGGCAGGTGTTAAGAGCAACTGCAAGGTCAGCAATTGTAGTATCTGCTGTCTCGCCTGAACGGTGAGATGAGATTGCAGTGTAGCCTGCGTTGTGAGCCATCTTGATTGCTTCAAGTGTCTCAGAAACTGAACCAATCTGGTTAAGCTTAATAAGGATTGAATTACCTGCGCCAAGAGAAATACCCTTGCTAAGGCGCTCAGTATTTGTAACAAAAAGGTCATCTCCAACAAGCTGAACCTTATTGCCGATCTTGGCTGTCATCTTCTGCCAGCCTTCCCAGTCTTCCTCATCAAGTCCGTCTTCGATTGAAATGATCGGATACTTGTCAACAAGGCTCTCCCAGTGAGCAATAAGCTCATCTGAAGTAAACTCCTTACCTGACTTAGGCTGCTTGTAGAAGCCCTTTCCTTTTTCACTCTTCCACTCTGATGCAGCAGCATCCATTGCGATCATAAAGTCTTTTCCGGGTTCGAAGCCGGCTGCCCTTATAGCTTCAAGGATTTTCTCGATAGCTTCTTCATCACTCTTTAGCTGATTTGGTGCAAATCCACCCTCATCACCAACTGCTGTAACATCTCCCATATCTTTAATAAGTTTTTTAAGGTTGTGGAACACTTCTGCACACCAGCGAAGTGCTTCCTTAAATGAAGGAGCTCCAACAGGCATAATCATAAATTCCTGTGTATCTACCGCACTATCTGCATGCGCTCCACCATTTAAGATATTCATCATAGGGACAGGAAGTCTGTTTCCTGATACACCGCCAAGGAATCTGTAAAGAGGAATATCAAGACTCTTTGCAGCTGCTCTCGCTGTTGCAATAGAAACTGCCAGAATTGCGTTTGCTCCAAGCTTTGATTTATCCTTTGTTCCGTCAGCCTTTATCATTGCTGCATCTACAGCATATGTATCAGATGCGTCCAGTCCCTCGATAGCATCATTGATAATGGTATTGATATTCTCAACAGCTTTTGTTACGCCCTTTCCAAGGTATCTTGACTTATCTCCGTCTCTGAGCTCCAATGCCTCAAACTCACCTGTTGATGCACCACTTGGTGCTGTACCTGTTGCTACTGTCCCATCAGCAAGAGTAACCTCTGCCTCAACAGTAGGATTTCCTCTTGAATCAAGGATTTCTCTACCAATTACCTGTACAATCTGTAAATAATCTTTCATAAATTGCCTCCTTCTTATGTTAGCATACGCTTACAATATATCATAAGAGGCAACGCATTTCTATTTTATAATCAACAACTTTTCTCAATAAAAAGAGCATGTCGTTTACGACATACTCTCATAAGACGCGATTGAATTTATGCAAAACAGTGCTTTTCTGCCAGCAAATCACACTATCGGTATATCACTATAGATTGCAACTCTGCTAAGGTCATACCTTGCGATGATCTCGCGGTAACCCTTAGTGCCAAGGATTTTTTCAAGAACACCTGTCATATAGCCATTTTTCGAGTAAAAAGAAACTATAGTTTCAAGTGGATAGTCATTCTCTAAATTCTCATGAAGAGCAGAGATCATGTAGTAAGGCGCCATAACATCCTTGGACTTTAAATAAACAAGCTCTGCATCAAGCTTTCCGTTTTCATCCTGACCTACTATCAAAAGACCTTCTGGCACCTCATTATTCATATATACAATTGACTGATTTATAAGGTAACCGCGGTCCGTATCAATCTCGTTAAATATCTCAATTCCAAGATCCTCTATTGCAGCATAAAGAATCTGTTTTTGAGATTCATCCAGTTCTGACATTCTCCTTGTGTGAAGGATTTTCTTACTCCAGAGTTTACTCTCTGAAGCCACCTGTAGACTAAATTCAAAGTAAGCATTATCAAGTTCTATCTTAACGAATTCATTTGTATCCGCATATTTATCTATAGAGGGCGCAAGCTTGGGATTATAGCTCATATGGAGATTCTGATATCCCTTATACCAATAAACAACGATAAGCTGATTCAAAGCCCTGGACATTATCCCTCGTCCTCTGTACACCGGCAGCACATAAGCATATGTAAGCTCGACGTTCTCACTGTCTGTTTCCATAACAATAACGCCTATGGCTTCATTATCTTCAACTATCCCGTAGTAGATATAATTATCATTAGTCAGAGAATCGATGATAATGGAATTAGGGATATACTCTATGAACTTGTCCATCTCATTGCCGTTTATCTCTTTAATATAGGACATTTTTTACCTCTTTTTATAGACCAACCTGATCCGCATATGGCTCAAAGTCAGACTTAGTAAATACTTTTCCTACCTTAACAAATTCATATTTAATAGCTAAAAGATAATGCTTCATATGCACCTTATCACCGGCTTCAGGGTCAGCTGCAGCCAAAAAAGCTGCATTGAGAATACAGTTCTTGATATTACCTCCAACGAACTCGAATTTCTCGGCAAGAAATCTGATATCAACATCATCTGCAAGTGGTGTATCTTTTGGAATTGTAGTTTTCCAAAGCATCTCTCTGGTATCGGGATCCGGGAACTGGAATTCTACAATATATTTCATACGTCTAAAGAAAGCCGGGTCGATATTGTGCTTGTAGTTTGTGGCAAGAACTGAAACCCCGTCATAACCTTCAACTTCCTGCAGCAAAAGAGCTGTCTTGTTATTGTTGGAGGCCTGGTTACTTCCACCGTCATCAGATCTTTTTGCAAATAGAGTATCACACTCATCAAAAAACAATACGACGTTACACTTCTTGGCTTCTCTAAAGATCATTGAAATAGATTTCTCAGTTTCACCTACGTATTTATCGATAACCTTTGAAAGGTCTACACGGTAAAGCTCAAGATTAAGTTCATGGGCAATAACCTGCGCACACATGGACTTACCTGTTCCGGGCGCACCGAATAAAAGTATTGAAAGGCCTCTACCATAAGGGTACTTCTTGGTATAGTGCCAGTTCTCATATACATGCTTTCTGAAATTCATCTGGTCAATAGCGTGAAGCAAAGTCTCCTTCTGGCTTGGATTCATAACAATATCCTCAAAGCCAAAGTTTGCCTTTATCTTTGTAGCCTTCTGCGTCAGCTCAGAACTCATCTGTGCGTAACACCCCTGGAACAGAGTATCACGGCTTATCAGTATTTCCTTCTTCATGGTAGAAAGCCTTCTTCCATGATCAAGAGCATCGTGTATCTTACCAGGAGTAAACAGGAACTTTGTCGCCATCTCCAATAGATCAATGCCATCTTCAAGCTGATAATTCTGGGAAAAATACTTCCAGCAGGCTTCTCTTTCCCCCGTATCAGGAGTAGGAAGCTCAAGCTCTGTAAACTGCATCTTGGTGATCTCTCTAAAATCAATCTTTTCCTTACTCATGGCAAAAACTAAAATATCTTTTTCCGTGAGCTTGGAAAAAGCAAGATCCATATATCCAAAAAACTTCTCTTTTTCTTCTTCATGATATGAAAGGTCTGTAAGGCAACAGCATGCACCAATAAGGATACATTCTCTTGTAACTGACCACAGAGCCTTTTCTACAAACTTATAGTCATAGTTAAAGAGCTTTTTACAGTTGATGGCAACTGCCTTCAGATCATTCTTTTCACAGAACTTCTTAACAAAGAACTTCCTGCCGCTTCCATCATCACCAAAGTAGTAGAATATCCTGCAGCCCTCATCATAGGAAATTTCCATGGCTTCTATGACTCCGCTGTTGGCCATTATTGGATTAAGCTCTTCCTTCTTGGTGAGCATGCTAAAGAATCTTATGTAGTTCTCATCAAGTTTATCCGGGTCACGACCAAAAAGGAAATCGATGATCCTCTTATCAGGAGAAACAGCTGTGGAGAAAGGCATGCTTGGAACCACATCCAGAGAAAGAATGGGAAGCAGCTGCTCAAGACATGTGGACATATCTCCGTAAGCACCGGTAATAGAGAAATCCGCTCCATAAAATACCTTTGCGGCTGATTCTATAGTAGGTGCTGAAAGGTTACCATTCTCGTTAACAATCTGGAATACTCCGGCGTAATCTGTCTGGGTTGATGACAAAATTCCGCAGGCAAAACAAAACAGTGTAAAGGGCTCAAATTCAAGCTTTTTGCAGAGCGTATGGAAAGGCAGCTTAACGCCATTTTCAATAGTAAGCTCCGCTCTTTCCTCTATCATTTTTATTCTGTCATAGACGCCTACATGCTTATCCTCTGCGATCTTCTCTGCAAGTTTAGCTTTACCGCCTGAAGTATCAAGTGAATTATCTACATTTGACTCGGAAAAAGAGCCAAGAAGAGCCAAGAGTTCTTCGTCTATATCGTCTTCATCAGTCACTGACTCATCAAGATCCTCGTCCTCTTCGCCTTCTTCATCATCAAGGTCATCAAAAAAATCTGAGTCTTCATCATCGTCAGACTTTTGAACATTGTCAGCTTCACCCTCAGTATAAAACTGTTCCAGCTTCGTATGCACGTTGTCTCCGGCTATCTCAATATCAGGATAAAGAACATTCTTGTAGCCATTGCCTTCACCCTGTGAATAGATCGATTTCATGTGTGTAATGTACTTATCAAGGCTGGTATTTACACAGTCAAAAATATACTGCATATATTCATTATAGTTTTCAAAAGGCTTATCTCGTAAATCCTCTGAATACTTTGCCATCAGTCATCTCCATTACTCGTTTTAAACAAAGCAGTTCTGTCGAAAACGCTTTTTTTACTATTGATTCCTGTCTGCTTTTTTATATCAAAAACGCCTTCTCCTTCATTGATGAATTCCATAGGCTTTTTGTCTGCATACATATAGGTTTCTTCATCGAGATCGATCTCGTCAGTCGTATCAGCATTTTTCTGCTCGATAATTCTTTTTAAATTCCTGATATCTGCATTTAATCTGCTATCAAGTCCCATAGCTTAACACGCTCTCACTTTTATTCCCTGAAACCTCGTACGCACAGCCATTTTTTAGGTGGATCATCCTGTATATATCTTCACTCAAAGTACTTTTCACATTCGATATATCATGAGTTGCCATGATTATCGTTGTCCCATGATTATGTATAAGTTCAAGGAGCTTTAATATCTCAACGGAAGACTGCGGATCAAGGTTTCCTGTTGGCTCATCAGCTAAAAGAAGCTTTGGATTATTCAAAAGAGCTCTCGCAAGGCAGACCTTTTGCTTTTCGCCGCCTGACAGCTGTGAAGGATATCTTTTGTGGAAACCGTCAATTCCCATCATTGTGAGCACATCTGTTATCTTGTTTTCGGCATCTCTTTTCCTGCCGCCAATTGCAAGATAAGCCATATACAGATTCTCATATACTGTAAGCTCTTCTATCAGTTTAAAATCCTGAAAAATAACTCCTATCTTCCGCCTGAAAAAAGGAATCTGCGCCTTATTAAATTTCCCTATGTTTTTACCAAAAAATGTAATTTCCCCGCTATCAGCAACTATTTCCCGAAGAAGCATCATAATGACAGTCGTCTTGCCGCTTCCGCTCTCTCCTGTCAGAAATACAAGATCCCCCTCTTCAATCTCAAGATTCAAATTGTCAAAAACTTTTGTCTCCTCACCGTAACATTTTTTTACAGCGTCGAATCTTATCATTGTCACTCCTAGCTAAAATCAAATATCTTGTTCATGCCTGTCATTCTGAAAATATCCTGTATAGATGAATTTGTATTAATAACCTTCATGCTTCCGCCCTTGGAAATAGCCGTTTTCTCACCAAGAACCAAAGCCCTCAGCCCTGCACTTGAGATATAAGACACATCCTGAAAATTCAGTATGACCTTATTGCTCTTCTGAAAGGAACCAAGAACAGCTTTTTGGAAGTCAGCAGATGTGATGGTATCTATTTTTCCTGAAATATTCAGTTGGATCTGGTCATCATATTTGATTTCTTCAATAGTCATGGGATTCTCCAGTTGTTATTTAAGGGTAATAATGCCATCCAAAGATACATCTTCGTCCAGGATAATCTGCTTCTCCTGTGGGATCATTGCATTCATATCCATAAACGCATTAGAATCGAGCACTGCCGAATTATCCATCTGAACCAAAGTTATATTAGATCTGATCGGCTTGAACTGATCTATGATAAAGGACACCTGATGCTTAAGCTCCTCGGAAACCTTTCCCTTTACCAGCACAGTAACGTCATAAACCGAGCCACTTCCAATTCCCTCTGATATATGTGTATCGACATTTTGTGCGAAATTCTTTAGATAACTATGCTCAATTACGATAATTTCTTTACCGATCAAGATCTCCAAAAGCCTTGTCAGACACTCTTTTGTCCCCTTTATCTTACTGAGATAATAAAGTTCTTTTACCAAGGTCCTAAGAACATCATCAGGCAAAAAGCCGCCACTTAAGTCGATTCCAAGCCAGCTTCCATAGGTAACCAAAAGCTCTGTACTGCAGGTATCAAGATCAAGCACCTCATAGACATGGTCTATCTCATCCTGCATATCGTTGTAAACGCTTGAAAACAGAGACATATACCTGTGGAAAAAACTATTCCTCTCCTTATATATCTCCGGGAAAGCGTTCATAAAATTATCGCCTATTGCATCTACCTTTATATTGGAAATAACGGCTCTCTCTGTGCCATATAACTCAATTCCCACATACAGATATCTGCCCTTTAATTCATATAAGAGAATATCGTTAAGGCCAACAAATCTTTTGCCGCCAAGTTCCGATATAAATCTGGCCTTTCTGGTGACATCAATACTTTCATCAAGAAGATACCTGCTTATATCAACAAGCCTTCCATCGTCGTCATAATACTGATCCTGGTCTGTTGCAAGCACATGGACATAGTAGATCATGTCCTCTGAAAGCCTGATATCAAAATGGAGCCTTCCCCAGTATCTCTCATTCTCAACGCCGTCTAAAGGCGATAAAAATATCTCGTGAAAAAGACTATTCTTATCAAGAACAAGCTCTGTATCACCATTTAAGTCAAAGCCTTTGATATAGCTTCTTTTTAGTCTATTCTTTTTTATGGAATACACCATCTGAGCCATCAAAACTCCTTTATGCCATCTTTAGTCTTCGTAGGTAACTGTTTCAATCTGGACATTACCAAGACTAAACAGGCAGTTCTCTTTTGGATAAATATCAGAATCCTTAAGTGTTGCAACCTTAGGATTTTCAGGTGTTATCGAAAGGTCATAGACAAACTGAACACAGTCCAGCGCTTCTATACTATGGAAAACCTCCTCAAAGATAAGGACATCTCCAAAATTCTTGTCCGACCTCATATAATCAATCTCTCTGCCAAGAGCCTCTAATATCTTTTCTTTGCACCCGTTATAGTGCCTCTTTACGTATACCGTGCCTCTTACTGCAACCGGCGTATAAATTGGCTGTATGATCTCAACTCTTGTAGAAATAAGTCTTCTCTGCTCAAGCCTTTCCGTAATCTTTTCAATGTAAATATCAGACAAATAGGGCTTCTCATCGCCGGTGTCAGGCATTGCTATTACCTTTACCATATTTTCCGCTGTATCTATGCAGGCGTGAACCTTTCTGATACAGAGCCCCGGCGTTGTCTTTACTATCTGCTCGTAGTCCTTTTCAGTAACAGCTGTATATGGAGTGTTTATATCTTCAACGAATCTTTCCTTCATGCTCTGAAGGCTCTCTCTAAAGGCCCCTCCAACGCCGTTACAAGGATTATAAAAATAAGCACCCGGTATGTTATCTGCTATAAGCTCATTTCCTGCAAGGATATTTCCCTTTTCGCCTTCACTTACAGCTATCATGCCGATATAGAGCCTTGCACCTATATAATCCCCTGCATCTTCAATGATTATCTTTCCATCATTCTCAAGAAGGTGATAATAAAGAGCATCCTCTTCATTTTTCTCAGGTCTTACAAACTCATAGATAAAGCCACCTTCTCCGTCATCCCTTCTGGCAATGAGGCAGAAACTGTCTCGCACTATATGTTTTACAGGAAGTTCTATTTCCTGATCATCATATCCTATAACACTGCCCACATCGTATGTGCGCATCATGTCCTCGTTATAGATAATGACCCTTACGCAGTCCTTTACTTTAACAGGCTCATACCCATATCTTTCCTTGTCAAAAGAGATACGAAAACTGCGGCTGCCCGTCTCTTCAAAGTAGCAATACCGTCCGTGTCCGTCACCCCTTGTGAGTTCGTACTTTCTATAGGCAGATCCCTTCTCTTCCTTTGCAAATACTGCTATATATTCATTATCGCTGAAATTTGATGTTATTTCAATACCGTCAACTTTGTTTATGGTATAGCATATACCTTCAGTTTCCCTCTGCCACACCTCAAAAAGAAATCCCTCTACTCCCAGGAGCTTTGGTCTTACATCAAAATCAGCTTTCGTAAGAGTAACCCTTATACAATACCCTTCTTCCGGAGCCTCCTTGCAAACTGCAGGCTTTGAACTCCCAAAAGAAATCTTCACTTCTCCGCTATATAGGAAAGTGCCTGTATAGTCTCGTACCTTCAATTCCTCAAAACCATGCTCTGTATAGTACTCCCACTTTGCATCCGCAAAAATATTTAAAGCTCTGTCTTCAACGGGATTGCGCTTGTTGCTGCCATCCACTTCAAAGTAAAAGTAAGTATCCTTGATATCATCGGGAATTGAATTGATGATAAAGTAAAGCTCATCGCCTACCTTGGGCTTATCGCCAAAGATCTTTGCACCAAGTCTTACCTCCCTGTCTACACAGTAGGAATAATCATGGAATGCATCACCATATCTTGAGTACACACCAACCACTTTGCTTCCGCCCACATTCATATTTCTTCCGGCTTCAAAGCACAGATCACCCAATCTGAACTTCTGACCTGTTCTTATGTAGATTGGTTTATCCAGCTTGTCAGCAGATAAAAGGAGTCTTGCGCACTTACCCTTTTTAGGCGTAATTGATACCATTTTTAAAAGTGCTGCCTTGGCCCTGTAGGAAATATTCGTGATTGACTCGCCCTGAAGAGTGTTAAAAGCCGTCAGATTCTCCAGCACAGTTATACCTGGGTCTGAAGGATTATAATTGGTCCACTCAGGAGATATCAAAGGCAATTTCATCATTGCCTCATTTATTCGCTCTGCATAGGGCTTGTTTTGTAATTCCTTTACAAACAGCATAGTCTTCCCAACCTTTACTTAATTTTCAGTCATAGATGATGTTGATAGCGTGATCACCGCTTCGACATATCATAAATGGCGTAACTTCAAGTTTTGTAAGATCAACTTCTTTCTCACCCATGTAATCTGTATACTTGCAGATAATGGCTATCCTTTTGACAATAGCTTTGCTCTTTAAGATATTAAGCCTCATGAGTATCTGAGATTTTTTAGGTATGGTTCCTATATTCCATCCCGCATGTGATATGTAAGTTACAGGATTCAAGTACTCAGACAACACTGCTTTTATCTGATTCTGTATCTCAAAGCTGTCATCGATATTTGTAACTTCAACCCAGGCATTAACCGAAATGTCTACAAATGTTGGCTCTACAATATGGACATTGTCCTCTTTTACCACCATCTCGCAGTTATTAAGAAGGTGCATCTTCAGCTGTCTCTCGATATTGTGAAAAGAAAATGAGCCGTTCATGAAATCCTTCATCAGAACCACAAAGGTTATATCTGCCGGATTCTTTTTGCCATCTATAGTCTCTCCGACTACAGTACTAACCTTGTCTATGGAATCAGAATAGTTAAGGATAATATTTTCATAATCTCCGATGCTCACAAGGCGGTTTCTTGAATGAATGATTCCTGCCCCTCTCTTTAAGGCCTTCTGAATAGTCTCCATAGCGCAGCCGCCGTAGGCCTTTACAGGGTTTGTGAGCGAATCGATGAATACTCCCTGTCCCATCAGGTCATTGATACGAAAGGCCTCAACGTTTCCTTCTGTTCCATTAGTGCATCTCACAACCGCAACGAAAGCTATATCATCCGTAACCCTCGGTATCCTGCACTTTATACCATCTGAAAAAATGATTTCACCAAGAAGCCTGTCTATCACGTAGCACCTGTCAGATATGGCTCTCTCAAAATTCTCAGTTTCCTGCCACCTTACATATACTGCAGCAACGTCACCAACAAAGTTGTAATCGATCCTTATCCTGTCCGGTGAGTTATTAAGCAAAAAGTCTATTTCCTGTTTTGAAATATCTCCCTTTTCATTTACCCAGACTTCCGCATCCAGGATGTTTCCTGCCCCAAGGGAAAAATGCATATCAGGGATGCTTTCATCAATGAAAAATTCCTTGGCATCACTCGTATAAATATTCTCAACAGAAATAGCATTCAGCATGATATTTCTTATCTTTGGCATGAACATCAGTCTGTCCGGATCAGTTTGTCTTTCATTCCTGACAATCCTGATGTAATATCTCTTTTGCCCTTCTATAATCATTTCATGCATATCAGAAGGTGGAATAAATCTGATAATTCCGGGTCTTGTAAAGTCATCTGTAAAATCAAGTACTCTTAGAGGCTTAAAACCATCAATAGTGCTGTATTCATATCTGCACTTGATCCCTGTAAGTCCAAAGGCATCTTCAAGATCAAAGAAAAGGCTTATGGGCCCTGCCTTCATCGCCCTGTAAAATCCAAGATACAGAGCATCACCTGTGTAGTCACTGCCTGCCATGACCTCGAATTCTTCTTCATCCAGATTTCCTGTGATATCAACCTTTTTCGTTCCGCATATCATTTCAGCTTTATCAGGATTTACATACTTTCCCTCATATGTGAAGGACATCAGCATATTCTTAACCTGCGGATAATGATGAATAGCAGGTCTAAGATAACAGTTGTCAGCCTTTAAGATCTGAAGCTTGATACATCTGCCTGAATAAGCCCCCACTTCCACTGGCTCCCAATCATCAGGACAGGTAAAAGAAATCTCATATTTCCCGTCTTTACACTGCTCAAATATAGTTGAAACATCATAATCACAGGAAAGCTTCTTCCATCCAAGGCCGTTATAATATTCAAAAGAAATCTCATTAATAACAGAATCTACAACCTTATCTGTCCAGACAGCCTTCGGTTTTCTCTTGATGATACTAAGCTCCTCTTCTTCCTGTTTCGCTGTGACATACAGCTCTTTTTCCAAAAAGGACACATCAAAAGATATGTTCACCTTAGCTCCCGGCTTGTTAAAATATCTGTCATGGCCAATAAAACACTCATTGTAAATTGCAATAGTGTCTGTAAACATATCAAAAGATTTTTTGTTGTACTCAAGATTTCCGTCAGTAACAAACTCCGGTTCAAGCTCTGCACCGCTTGATGAAATGCCAATGCTATTTGCCTTCAATATTTCTCTTATAGGAACAAGAGCCTCAAGATATACTAGAGAAAACTCCTTATCACCAACTTCTACCTTTTCACACTCATTCTTTTTAACAAGTCTGAAGGTAACCTTATCATCCAAAAGAGCTACTTCATCAAATTCCCTGCCGCCATCTTTTGTAAGATACTTAAAAACGACCTTTCCTTCACTTATAAGACTGCAGAGCTTTTCTCCACCTGAAAACCTGATAAAAATCGGATCGTCCTGAGCATCAAAAAGCGAACTGTGGTAAAGAGACAAAACGCTCCTGCTTATAGAGCCTTCCTTTTCTCCAAATAAAGTAAACGGCTGTAGTACCGGTTCTACCGGCATTACATCTTCTTCAATTTCTCCTTCTTCCAAAGGATCAGCCTTAAGCTCTCCCTCGTAAATCTCAATCGGAGCCATCTGCCCCAGAAGAGGAATAACTGACCCATCCTCATAGTCGACCATAAAGATAAGGTCAAGCCTGGAATTGGTCACAAAAAGATTCCTTGTTGTCTCAAAGACAATATCCTGGCCTTCTCCTCCGTCAGACATTGCAAGAAGCTTTGTTCCACGCACAACCTCAGTCCCGTCACCGCCATTGTCGATACTGTTAAATACAACAATGCTGCTGGCAGGCTTTGCAGGCTTTAAAGTTAGGTCAAGGAAATTTACAAATTCCGCATGATATCTTTCAAGGACATCATCCAAAATACCAACATTGTCCTCCATTTGGGAGGCAAATATCCTGGCTATTGCTGCACCTATATCCGGATTTTCCTTGTCATAGTGCCATTCAGGCGTATAGCTGTGACTTAGTTCTATTATCCTGTTTTCTATTTCTTCAGCAGTATGTCCCTTGAATTTATCCATCAATCTCTTCCTCTATTTCAGATTCGTGATATTCTTCTTCAAGCTCTTCCTCTTCGGAAACATTAAGGTAAAATGGAAATACCATATTATCTCTTGTGTTGGTCTGGGCCACGTAGTAATCGATATTTATCATCAGATATTCCTGACTTGGCGACATCTCTATATTTATTTCCACATCGCTGATACGCGGCTCCTGCCTTGATATCATATTGGTAAGGCTTCGTCTCATCATATTGATCCTTGTAAGATTCACATCCATAAAGGTATAGCCCATGATATCCGTGCCAAAATCAGGCCTTGTGATCCTCTCAGTCAGCTGTGTCATCAAAATAATATAGACTGATTCCTTAACGCTCTGATTGCCCGATACTGTCATGAACCTGCCTGTTGCCTTATCAATTTCAAAGGGAAACTTTGCACCTGTCCCTAAATGTGCTCCATTATCTGCCATCTTTTTACCCCGATCATCCAAGTTTTATTGGTGTTCCAGATATATTTACAGGTCCGCTGCTTTCAAGCTTAAGCATTGAATTACCTGTCAGTGACACATTGCCGCCCTCGATCTTTGTGTTGTTGTTTGCCGATATCTGGACCTGATTGGTAACATCTGTTTTCAGCTTGTTGCACTTAAGAAGTACCGTGCCGTTATTGCCATTCATGGTAAGCTCTATTGTCTCTCCGACCTTTATTGTCAGCTTGGTCTGTGCCTTTATCTCCATCTGACCTGTTTCAGTTTTCATAACTATCTGGTTGGATTTACTCTTGTCTGTTATGACAATCTGTTTGCCCTCATTGTTCAGTTCAATCTGATGGGCATCTGTAGAAGTTGAGATGGTTATCTTATCCATGGCGCCTTCTCCTACAGCTTTATCTACAAAGGAAATGGAATTTCCATTTTTCGTTCTTATCTTTTTATTGGCGTTGTTCATATCTATGCAGCCCTTTGCGAACCTGTCGGTGCTTTTTGGAACACTGCCAATAATATAGGGCCTTGATATATTGCCGTTTTCAAAGGCTATGAGAACCTGATCTCCTACTTCAGGGCAAAAATACTCACCCCAGTTGCTGCCGCTGTACGGATAGCTCATCCTTGCCCATACCTGCTTTTCCTGGTCATAGTCCCTTGCATAGATGGTAACCCTCACCATTCCCGGAAGAGTCATATCAAAATTTGATGTAACCTTTCCCAGATATACCCCCAGCATCCTGTTCTCTCCAAGGTCAGTCTTTTCTATCTGCTTTTGAGCTACTTCATCAAAAATATCAAAAAGTGGCATTTTTGCTCCTCCTTGCTAAAAATAGTTTTTGTCAGAATGGTAAACTGCCTGCCATACTACCTATATCTCCAAGGCCGCTTCCTATACTGCCCGCAATTGAAGATGCTGCTCCGAGGCCTCCTATACCGCCAAGAGGACTGTTGCCATCAGCAATTGTGGCCGCTTTTCCTATTATCTTTGTAATATAGGTTCCTTCATGGTTTATATAGTGCGCGGTCTCTGTGATGTAATATGTATTCGAAATTGCACTTCCTATCCCGCTTATCTGGATGTAA
Organism: Butyrivibrio sp. AE2015; assembly: GCF_000420825.1. Classification (GTDB taxonomy): domain Bacteria; phylum Bacillota; class Clostridia; order Lachnospirales; family Lachnospiraceae; genus Butyrivibrio. The sequence goes on from NZ_ATVR01000019.1 coordinate 18,807, forward strand.
CTTCCAGGTATTATCTCCGGGAGTCCCGCTATTTCCATCTCCAGACTTGCCAGTCTGTAGGATATGCTTTCCATCAAAGACTCGGCCTTTTGATCCGCACTTTCTTTTGTATCTGCACTGGGGTCAAAATAGACCTTGGTCTGCTTTGAAACAAGGGATTTTGCCTTGCTTCCGAGCGAAAGCTTGTTGCTGTTTTTCCTTTTGGCAGTAATAACGCTGCCTTTTGCTGCATCTATTCCTCTTACTTCAACTGCTCCTACTATTCCTGTCAGATCATATTCGATATTGTAGGAATAGATAACGCAGGATGGATTTATCTCCATAAGTACAGCTGCATTTTCCTTGGCCTTTCTGAAATACACATAACCACCAAGTGAAAAGAACTCATAATTAAACCTCTTTGCAGCTTTTACGATAAAGTCATAGTCACTCTCACAGTTCATCTCTATTCTGTCATTTGGAAGGTCAGGTATAACCTCACCTGCCGCACCTGCTGCACCTGCTGCGCCCGCAGCTCCAGTGACACTTGATAATCCAGAAGTTGGAAGACTGCCGGCTCCCGGTATAGATCCGCTCCCAAGATTTCCTGTTACTGAACTGACAGCTCCCTGGGCTACTGACCCCAGTGCTCCTGTCGCCATAGATCCAAGACTACCAGTTACAGCGCCTCCCAGGCCACCTGCCATAGATCCAAGGCCACCTGCTGCCCCACCAAGAGCTCCCGTGCCCGGGATCATCGACTTATCGGGAGTTGCCGAAACCTCATAGGAAGTAACTATCTGACTGGTAATAAGAGACTGGTAAGTCATGGAATTAAATATTTCCTGCACCGCATCAGAATAGTACTTGGCCGATAATCTCTTTGAATAACAGTTGACCATCATGATGCCCTTTACATCCATGGCCGTAATAGCTATTCCCGGAGCTCTGGCTGAATCTTTGTCATAATTAAAGGCAACTCTTGCTATATACCCTCTAAATACCTCTCTTACAGAAGTTCCATGCCCCATTTCAATCTTCACAGAAGAACCGAGCATGATATATTTTTTGGCTTCATCTACTGCAAAGGATTTGCCTTCCTCATCAAAAGCTCCGATTATGGTAAAAGTCGCAATATTAGCCTTATATTCACAGGAAAGCTCCACATAAAGATCATCGATCGTATAAATGCTCTTTTTGGAATTGACAATATCCCTGTCCCCTACGTACACATAGTATATGGAATCATAAAAAGACTCGTACTTATCAAACAGATCTTTGTAGTTATAAGTAGCCAAACCCAAGTAACCCCCTATAATATGCTGCTGATAGCTCCTGCCACAGCTGATACAGAATCATCTTTGCCCCAGTACTTTTCATATCTCTGACCAAAGACGCTCGCAGACTCTTTATACCTGTCAGATACACACAGTATCCTTATTGTCACAAAGGCTCTGCATGGCTCACCATTCATATTGAACATGGTGTAATCAGCATTTACTCTTGATAGTATTCCCTCATAGCACATATCTCCCCAGTTAAAAGAGATAAGTCTCGTATTAGGGTTTCTAATGGCTCCTATAAAGGCTTCCACTTCCTTCTGAACCGAAGTCTCCTTCTTCTTACCTGCTGCCTTCTTGACCAGATTTATTCCTTCCTTAACAAGTCCTGAACCTGAAAGAGTTGCCTTATCTGCCATAAATGCTTCCCTTATATCTGTTCTGTCAAAAAGAAGTCTGACTGAAAACTCAACTCTGGCCTTTGCAGGAAGGATTGATGAGCTTCGAAGATCTGTGTGCTTTGTGGGTGAATCTTCAAAAATTTCACTTGGAAACTGACCTCCACCATGAGCTGAAAGAGATATCTCGCTGGGATTAAACATAACAACAAACTGCCTGCTCTTTGCTGCACTCAGATACGATGCTATCTGCTGTTCATCTGACAGTTCCAAAACATTTCCTGCAATCTGAGAAAGCTTTCCCTGTACGGAAGATACATTGCTCATAATGTCAGACTGAATATAATTGGCCGCAAAGCTGCTGCTAAAGCCTGTATTCATAGAACCGGTCTTATATTTCTCCAGTTCCTCCTGCTTTAGATTGCGGTCACTTATATCTGTGATTTCTATAATGGCTTTCTCATTAAATCCCGCTATATCTTCAAGGGAATCTACTATGGCGCTTCCCGCACTTGAAAGTATGCTTCCTAAACCCATAGGCATCTCCTTACAAAAATCTTAAAAGCTAAAGAAATTGTTGTTTAAAAAATTACCGGAGCTTAACTTTGTAGCCTTTTGAGCCTTCTTCATCATCTCTCCGCCATCATTTAAAGCTGAAGCTGAAATTGGACTTCCCTCTTTAAACACCTTGTCAAATTTTTTATTCCAGTATTTGTCATCATATTTAAGTTCGGCCATCTCAGCATTCTGGACAATTCTGCAGTCAATGACGCCCCTTATAGGATTACCCTTGGTGTTAAACATGGTATATCTGGCATTTACAATTGTGATCTCGCCTCTAAAGCTCATATTTGACCAGAAAAAGATAACCTGCCTTGTTGATGCTCTTGCAATGGCTGCCACCAGCATATCCATCTGGGGCTGCACCGTATGCTTAGTGCTCTTGCCCTGAACCGCCTTGGTAAAATCCTTTACCTTTTCTGCTGCTGTATTGGATATAAGACTTCCTGTATCCAGTGAAAAGGCATCGCCTATCTGAAGATCATCAAAAACCAGCTGAAAATCAAGCGATATGGTGGTCTTTGAATTGATCTTTTTAAGCTCATCTGCATAGGCTGATTTCTGAGTGTTCTGAATATAGACCTGTTCTCCTGCAGTTGCCTCAAACCTGAGGGAATTGGGATTATATTGAACCTCAAACTCCACAAAAGTATCACTTTTTTTTAGAAAACCTGGCAGCTTCCCGGCCACATCGGATATCTTTAAAGCGCTTTCTGCATTTGCCAAAAGCTCTTTTTCCTTTTCATTGGCCTTTTCAGCAAGCTCAAAGAGCTTTACATTGTTTTTCTGCTTTTGAGGTCCTATGGAAAAAGTATTGTATTCATTGGCCAAAGAAGGATTGACCATACACAATATTGCCTTCTTTGTAGAAGTATTGTCTTTTATAAAGTTGCCAACTGAGCTCGCCGCACTGCCTATAAAATCTGCAAAACCCATGATCAGTAACCTCGTCTACTTTTCTCGCTCGCAAGGCGCCTTTCTATTTTTGTGTATACCTTATCGCTTATGGTTCCCAGCGAAGCGTTAACTCCCTCCTGTACCATCCTGCGGATATCAGGAGTTTCTATTTCCTGTTTCGTTGTGTTTATGGTATTTATTACCTTGTTTGTAGTTGTATTCTGTATGCTCTCTGTTTCCTGCTTCACCTCATTTTTTATTTCTCTTGTAATATTTCTTCTGTACTGATTTAGTGTCTCTGCTATATCTTCACTGGAAATGGTCTCGCTCTTTCTGTGGACTTTCTCTATCTTTGGTACATTTTCTTTTACAGTCTCAACTGTTCTGATATTCTCTTTGCCATTTTCAATGATGTTGTGTACTATCTTTGCCCCTTCACTTATCTCATTTTTTATCTCAACATTTTCCTGATAGCTTGCTTCATTAAGGTGACGTACTTCTTCGATATTGCTTATCAGCATACTGATGCTCTGCTGGGTCATCTGGGATACGCCCGCCTCTGTGGTATTTTTATAGTAGTTAGCAACAGTCTCAAATATCTTTCCTGCTTCATCAGGGAAAATAAGCTCAATTTCTTTCCTCATCTGATCATCAAGAAGGGCACTTTCCTCTTCCCTCTCTTCAAGCTTTTCTATGAGTCTGTCCTTGTCATTCAGGGCTAGCTTTGCATCTTTTATTGTCTCTTTGAAGCTTAACTTTTTCTTTTTGTTTTTATACTTTCTCTCTATCTGATTTATAAGCTGAGTGTACTGTTTACGTCTTTCCTCATTCTGTATGTTTATCTCATTAAGTACCGATACAAGCACCTCATCGCTGCTCATCTGTGACTTATCTTCGTAAGTATTTACGATTTCTGCCTTATTGGTATTTTCATACTCCTCTACAAGTCTGTTACTTGTCCTGTCCACAAAGGTCTCATTGTAAAGCCTGTGAAAGGTATTATTTGATGAATTGTAGATGGTGCTTGTAAAATCATAGTAAGTATTACTACTGGTACTGAATCTGTCATAACCTGTGTTATAAAGGTTTCTTATCATATCAAGAAATACCGCAGAAGTTACAAGGCTGGTATTTTGCTCATTTGTAACATTTCCTTCAGCGTATTCCTGCTCATATTCATTTTCATAGTTATATATGATCTCGGGGCTTTTAAACTCAGCACTTTGAGCAATATTGTTTATAAGCATGTTAAGAGCTGTATTATTCTGCTCTGAAACTAAAAACTCCTCTGCACTTATCTGATTCGTCTCCTGAGTATGTGCAAAGTTTGAAACTATCTGGTAGATTGCCCCTGTCTGAAGTCTGTTAAAAATTGATTCGTAAAGATTTAAATTCTCAGTTTTTTCAAACCTTCTGTTGTCACTCATCTCCCTGTTGTTTATAAGCTCAGTCAGGGAGTTTCTAATATTTTCCACTTCAGTATTTTCAGAAAAAAACATATCAACGAGCTTGTTTTTTTCCTTATACTCATTAACAATCTCATAAAAGCTCTTCATGAATTTCCTGTCATCCCGGATTCCAAGCTTGTAGAGCGCATCTGTCACAAAGGTCCTCATCTGGTAAGTAAGATCCACACTTGCGCTGTTTACTATGCTGTTCATGAGATTGTTTATTATCTCTATCTTTTCATAATTGACCTGATTGGAACTATTCTGGTTAAGGATGCTGGTAAAGCCATCCCCTTCTGCTATGTACACTTCAGGAGGCGTATTTACCACATGCAAAAGATCTGTCTTCTCAAGCCTTGTCTTCATCAGGTCATAGCCTGCCATAATGCTGTGAGTAAAGCTTTCATTATCATTTACAATTGTAGTCTTTGCAGTTATTTCAATTGGTGCGAGTAATTTAAGCATTTACCTTTGCTTCCCCTCATTAGATCTTTTTCCCTTACTTTTTGGATAACATATCTGCCATAAGAGCTCTTCTTGTGGGCGGCCATTTAACCGGTGCCGGCTTTGAGCCATCAACAGGCGACGTTGCTACGTTCTTTGTATGTGGCTTTGGCTTTTTTAAATCGACATCTTTCATGTCAAAGGCCCCTTGTGCCACCTGATCATTTACCTTCCAGGTCTCCTTATCCTGCTTTGAAACTGCAATATGGGCTGAAACCGGTGACGTATCCGCCTTACCTTTCATCTCAAAAGTTTTTCCGTTTGACTGTTTTTCTCCGTTTATCTTTCTCTCAGTAACATCATTTTTTGATGTCACAATGTTTGGACTTGTTGGTGCAAACTGCGAAGTACTTATTGTTTTCTTGGAAGCATCAAAATCATCCGGCATCGCATATGGGGATACATTTATGGTTCCATCAGCTTCTACTCTTGGCTCTCCGCCGTTTATAGTTTCAGCACCAAACTCCTGATTTATATCATTTTTAGAAACCCTTACCCTGTCTGTATGCTCAAGAGTCTTTCCAAATCTGCCATCTTTCCCTCTCCAGGTAAGCGGATCAAAGCTGTTCTTAAAGTCGCTGTCATCGTCAAACTTATCCCATCTTCCATCCGTCGTGGAGTCATCTATAGGGTTATTTACAACCATTAGCTCTCTGTAGGCTATGGTCGTTGTTTCTACTAAAAGTCCGCTTTTTTCTGCATTCAGTTCTCCATACTCTTTTGCTGTCACAACACAGCCTGTAAAAACGTAGAACCTCGAAGCCCAGGCCTCTGCACTCTTTTCACTGGCAAAGCCCTGCTTGGCATTGGATTTATATACAAAAAGAGACATAGGGAGCATCATTTCGGTACCGTTTGCCAAAGGGTCCAAAAACTTAGACCAGCCCGTATCTACATATCTTTCAACCTGAAATGTAAAGGGCTTGGACACAGGTTTTCTTTTCATCTGAACATAGTCATTGACCCCGCCTTCCTGAATGTATTCAAACTCATTTTCCTTGGTAAATACATGTACAGACTTAAGCGGAAGAAAATAAACACCCTCAACCCACAGCACAAAGTTAAAACTGGGTATGGGATCAAATTCAGCTTTATTATTACCTGTTATGTTATCTATGCCTTTAGCAATAGTATCTAATACACCCATTAACTAACCTCTCTATCTGTCAGCTTTAAGTTCAAAAATACTCTTTTCTTTTTTCTCCTTAGAGGGATTAAGACTCTTATTTATCTCCGATATCTCACTGCACCACCTTCGGCGCGTTGAATGGTCCATTTCAAGGACTTCCTTTTCGCTCCAGTGGAAGTAGTATGAGATAAAAGACATCTCTTTAAAGAGCTCGTCCTTTGGATAAAGCCTTAGCCCTCTTGAGTAAAATTTAATGGAACCTCAAAGGTCTTGCCGCAGTCAGGGCAGACACACTGCATTACAGGAGGTTCTATATCATTTATTCTCTGATACATATCCTGCAAAAAAGCAAGATCTGCAGTAAAGAGCCTCTCGATCGAAGTAGCCGTCACAGCATCAAGTCCCTCTATTTCTGTTACGACTTTACTCAAAATAACTATTGTCAGATAGGACGGATTGGCAAGGACTCTCGGGTCTCTTGTAGCGGTGATCTCATCACCTGCTGTTGCAAGTCTCATCTTGCCTTTTCTGTGAACATCCCCATTTCCATCAACATATCCCTTAGGGAGTGTGAATTCATATACTGTTTCCATCATGTGCCTCCTCTATATGTGTTTATTGGCAGGGACCAAAAACGGCCCCTGCCTCCATGAATTTAGTTAGGTATTACAAGTTCTTCATAGGCAATTTCAACACTCTCAATTGCTACATCACTTGTCTTTGCATCAAGATCAGGTGCTGAGTATTTGGTTACCCAGGCATTTGTTAGTGTCCACTGCCTTGTTCCGGTTGCAGCTGTAACAAGCTGAGCCGGTGCTCCCGGATTTATGTCAATGAGCTCAATAGTCACATTCTGACGAGGAATCTGACCTCTTGTCTCACTTACACACTCCTGGATCCATGTCTTAAACGGGCTGTTGATGATATAGCCCATCTTAAGAGTAACGTTACCGTGCTTTACAAGTCCCGGGATCTTTACCGGTGCCAGTGAAGCTGAGTTACCCTGTCTGAACTCGATTGGTTCTACCGTTGACTCTACTCCTGTCACCTCGCTGAAAGCTGCTGTTCCTGCGATGTTATTAACTGTGACAAGGAAGTTCATTTTGGTTAACGGATAATCAGAGTTTTTATCATTCTTATATGCATCAGCCATAATGTGTTATCCTCTCTTTGTATTATTCTTCAGATTCGCCGCCTGCTTCTGCAGTGTGTTGTGTAATCCTGAAGATTACGAACTCTGCAGGTCTTGAAGGAGCGATACCGATATTACAGATAAGTCTTCCGTTCATAATATCCTCACGGCTCATAGTAGAAGGTCCGATCTCTACGAAGTAGCTGTCTGAAATGGACTCTCCTGCCAGCATTCCGTTTCTCCACAAGGTATCGAGGAAATTAGAAATTGTAAGACTGACTCTCTGCCACAGTGAAGCATCGTTTGGTTCAAATACAACCCAGTTGGTATTTGCCTTGATACTCTCTTCAACAAATATGAACAGACGTCTGACGTTGACATATTTGAAGTTGGTATTGCTGGATGCTGTTCTTGCACCCCAGATCCTGATTCCCTGTCCGGGAAGAGCTCTTATAAGGTTTACGCCCTCAGGATTTAAGATGTCCTGCTCATCCTTGGTGTAGTTAACCTTAAGTCCTGTACAGAAGACTGTTTCATTAGCAGGAGCCTTATGAACACCTCTGTTGATATCAGTTCTTGAGTAAACACCCATCACTGCACCTGATGGTGGGATAAAATCAGGCTTATTTGAGGATCTGTCAAATACCTGGATCCATGGATGATACATAGCTGCATAGGAGCTGTCGATCATCTGTCTGTAACCGATAAGATCAGCTGTCTTATACATGTCACCCGGCATATCGATAACTGCAAATCTGCTCTTTAAGTTCTCGCAGTGACCAACAAGGGCAACAATTACTTCAGGAATTGTTACACCCGGGATTGCCAGCATGCTTATCACGTTGTTTTCCTTAAATGCCTGAAGACCTGTCCTCTTTCCGGGGCCATTGTCCTCACCTATGAATGTTGCAGCATTTACACCTGAAATGTTGCCGTCATCACCGCCCTCAAGGAAGAACATTCCGTCAGTATTGCCATCTCCAAGGATTGCTTCTACAGGGTTACCAATGCCCTTCATGTCCTCAACGGTGATCTTTACGATATTGCTAAGCGAAAGTTTTGACTCGATGTATCTTGTGGACTTTCTGTTAAAAGAAAGCTCTGAATAATTCTCAACATCATCGCCATATCTGACACTAACATCTACAGTAACCAGATAAACAAGTGACTTTGGAACGATAGCATCGTCAACAACGCCCTTTGGCATATCTTCTTCAAAAGCTACTACATTGTCATAGATAGTCTTTATCTTGTTGTAGGTTCCATTGAATTCAACGATGTCTCCTTCTCTGAATCCATCAACGCTCTTTGCAATATAGCCGGTATCAACCTTTTTGATAAGCTGCATCTTATGTTTTTTGCCGGTTGAGAAAAAGACCTGGATCTTATCTCCCCACTTACCGGGGTTAGCAGCCTCAACAGATAAAATACCCATTTTCTTCTTTGCTACTTTTGCCTTTGGAGGAGCAACACGCATTACATAACATCTTGTTCCGCCATTATCAAAAAACTGCTCAACACTGTTTGCAAGATATCTATATTCTCCATAGAGAAATTCAGGAAGAAATCCGCCAAACTGCTGTTTAAAAGACTTCATGTTGGTTACAAGGAGTGGTGCCCCCTCTATAGGACCTTTTTCAGCAAGACCGATAAATCCTGCAGTACTGGTGCCCACACCTTCTATACTCCGTGGAGAATTATCATATTCTTCCACATATACACCTGGTGATAAATATTCTGGCATAGTTTTTCTCCTTCTATTTTTTAGTTAGCTGTAGCTTTGATCTGGCCTGGATTAACAATTGAAACCTGCCCTGCGTATGCACACATCATCTTGCAGTCAGATGTAAGACAAGGCTTACCACTGTTTAATACCTTGGGATGAGTTGGTATCCATGTTCCTGCCGGAACAGGAATGCAGGGTTGGGGGGTCAGTACACCCAAAGCAGCTGCTGTGGCTGATGCCACCATTGGATTGGTAAGAGTTGTACACATTCCAAAGGGTCCTATGTTTGCAAGTCCCTGACAATCCTGTATAGTTGCCACAGGTTTGCCGCTTGCAAGAACCTTTAGCTGCGAGGTAACCTTTAGTGGAGCAGGTGCTGTTCCAAAGGAACACATGCATGTAGCTCCAGCCGTTACTAGTTCACTCACTTTCCACCTCCTTTGGCTCCGGATCAGTTAATCTTTCGGCCTTTTCCATGAGATCGATCTTTCCATTTTCTTCTCTGAAATCGATGAATCTAAAGTACGTCTCATCCCCCGCCCTAAAGCGGATAAGATATTTGAGTACCGTCGCATCATCTCTGATCCTGAAAATAAAGCTTCCATCTTCCTTCACATTGCCATAGAGCAATCTGAATATTTTTCGATTGGGCTTAACTTCAGTCTGGATAAGATCTTTCAAAACCACTTTGTTGTCACCGCTCTGATCTGTAACAACAAACTCTTCATAGCTTTTTTCATCAGTTGATGCCAGTCCATAGTACACATCATCGAGAGTTATCTTTTTACCTGCAACAAAGCTAAATACTGAAAGTAGCTTTTTCTTGGGTTCAAACTCGTTTAATGAGCATACAGGACGCATGATGTTTATTGCATCAAGTGACTTTAGAGAAGGGAGGTTTCCGGATATGCCAAGCACCGGCTCACCACTAATGACTTTCTCTGATGGTATCAGGAAGACATCACAGGTAGGGGCTTTTTCATCAAGCTCTTCATAATTCACGGCAATATCTATATCCTCATATCCATAAGCCCTGATCTGCATAAGAGTATTCTCTCTGCCTTTATTTATGAATATGAATGTACCATCGCCCTTGTATAAGGGCTTGATCTCGCAGCCCTTTTCAATAAACTTTACGTTCATTTCTGAGGCTGCCGCCCCTGTGGTCGTGTCGATAAGCCTTAGCACAAGGTCAATCTTTACACGAATAACAGAAGCACTCACTTACGCTATTCCCTCCTTTCTTCTCCTACTGAATACAATCCAAATTCAGCTTCAGATACACGAGGTGTGGTGATGATCTCACCGCTTGAAAGCATTACGGGTGCCGCCTTATAAAACAGGCTTATCTGATAGGGCTTGCTGATAGCCTGCCACACCCTTACTTTCTCCTCCAGACTTATCTTCGCCTGAGACAGCACTATTGGAGGTTCCTGGGTATCCAGCCAGGATTGCAACTCATTGGGTCGTACAGAGCTGTTGTCATTTACGATCTGAGCAACACGACCAATGATCTTTTGTATATCCGGTGCCTTTAGTCCCATCTGGGAGGAACCGTTTATGAAGACCATATAGTAAAGTTCATATGGCCTTGGCGGCTTTGATAACTGGACTCTTCCTCTCTGCACATAGTTGGGAGTAGACAGCTGAACTGCCTCCCTTATGTCGTAAAGGTAAAGTCCTACAATATAGTCAACGTCCTGAGATGCAGGTGAAGAAATCTCTATATTGTTTGGGGATGGTATAGGTTCAGGGCACATCTTTTCCCTGAGAGTCCTTACAATATATGCACTTACATCTGCTATGATCGGATAATCTGCCATACACTGCTCCTATCACTGACTATTTAGAAGTTCCAAAAATTCTTCTGCCCTTGCCTTCATAGGCGTTGTGTAACATACTGCGTAGGATGAGCTTGGAACATACTCGGTCTCTATCTTGAAATAAACGACTGAATCTGCTTCTGATATGTGAGGAACGCCTGAAAGCTTAACTTGGCTGTTCATCTTCTCCTCATCTTCGCCGTAAGAATTTTTGTACATCACATCACTTCCGTTGGTAAAGATGTATATCTTTGCACCACTTGTCATAGTCGATATCTTCTTTGTATCATCGTAGAAATACCTGAAAGCAGTCACATCTCCTATGGATTTAAGACTTACGTATTCACTGCTCTGGGTTCCCTTGCACTGACTATAAAAATAAATGTTATTGTTTGTTACTCCCTTGGTCGCAAGCCTTGAAGCAATCGCCGCAGCCGGTGCATTTCCCATCCTGTAGAACCTTGAAAGAGCTACCGTAACAATTGCAAGCTCCTTCATATCAAGATCATCAAGAGATTTGCCAAAAAAGCTCTCCAAAAGAGATAAAAGATCATCTTCAGATAAAGAACCTCCGGCCATATCCTTATCTTTGGCTTTCCTGATACCATCTAAAGTGTCATCTCCTGCTCCTGACTTTTCAGCAAGGTCTAAGAGATCGTCCAAAGCCTCATCTTCTCCAAGGTCTGATAAAGCCTCTGCTATATCTGACAGATCTGCATTGGCATCATTTTGAAGAGAATCAACGGCTTTTGCCAAAAGGTCATCTGAAATTGATGAGCCGCTTCCACCGCTTCCATTACCACTGCCATCGCCACTACCATCGCCGCTTCCACTGCCATTTTGTGAATCAATATCCTTATCAACTGCCGCTATCATGGCATCATATTTCTTTGCTCCCGCAAGATCATTATTATCAAGGCACTTATCCCGCTCCTTTTGAAGCTCGCTCTTTTTATCCCGCAGCTTATCAAGTTCCGAGCGAAGGCTCTCATCTGAAGCTATTATTTCCTCTGCAAGTTTCTTTAGATAATTTAAAAATGTTTCGATGGAAAGATACGCTGCAGAGCTGTAATCATCCTGCACAACTCCTGCTTTTAGTCCCTCTGCCCAGTCCGTGACCTCATATACAAGCGTCAGAGAGTCGGCAGCTGCCTTTCTGTTCTTTATGGCATCAAGGATAAATTTTAGTTCAGCACATAATCCGTCAGTCTTTGCTGTCTGGTTTTCAAGTACTGACTGCTTTGCGCTCTCCCCCTGAACTGAATTGTATTCAGGATCGATTCCGCCATTTACCATTGAAGAATACTTATTCCTTGCAAGTCCCAAAAGAGAATTTTCCAAAAGAGAACACTCTCCATCAGCGTCAGCTATAATTCCGTCATTTATGTTATATATGTGCTTAAGATACTCTACAGGTCCTCCAAGCTCCGCTCCGCTTGTATTTTCTAAAACCTGAGTGCTGTATTCATATTCTGCATGTCCAAGAACTGTATCTATGTCATTTAATCCGTCTGAAGAATACTTGATATAGCTTGTTGAACAGTTGGAAATACAAGTAACTATTGCCTCGGTAATGCCGCTGTCAACCTTAAATGCATCTCCTTTGTCCTTACTCTTTTCTTCATCCTCATCGTCGTCTTCATCGCTGTCACTTGAATTTGCTTCTTCAAGTACTCTCCACCATCCCTCACTGTCCTGGGATAGTCCAAGGCTCCTCATCCATCCCTGGAACCAGCTTGCACCCGATGATGCCTCAAAATCGTACTGGAGAGAATCCTGCATTTCTCTCACATAAGATGGCTCACTTCCTGCATTGTTTTCTGATGACGAATCCTTAAAGTTTCCTGATGCTGTATAATAAGCTCCGTTTGCCAGCGAAAACAAAGTATCAAGAGCATTTACATCAAGCTGAGAGAGCTTTTCAAAAACAATTGCTCTTCTTGCAGAATCGACCTTTTTCATGAGCTTATATACAACTTCTGCTTCATCCTGATTGTCATTTGCTTTGTAGCCCGCATATATACTGTTTAGAGCTGCCAGCTGCTTATCATACTTATTGGTAGTTTCATCCCTTAGATTCAGGTTAAAGAATGTACTAAGGATCTGATAGTAATAAACGTCACTTCTTAAATTCCCGCTATCCTTGGAGTTTCTGGTTGTCAGGAAATCCTCCTGGGAAATATCCTGGCTCTCAGTAGAGTAGGTATACTGAAGCCACAAAGGATTGAGCTCCTCAAGCTGTTTTAGATCATAAGGATCGGGAATATCAAAGGGATTAACTCCCTTGTCATTTAACAGGTCAATGAGGATGCCATCTGCTCCTGCATAGTAGCGAACATAGAGTTCATCAAGTTCTTCTTCAGGCACGATAACTCCGCTGTTTGATATTCCTTCAACACCGTTTTGTATATCTCCAATGTCAAACCAGCTTCCGTCTGCAAGTTCTGACTTGTAGTAAACTTCTGACTGTCCCGACTGGCTTGCTGATTCAGAGGCCTTTTCATACAGATCATCTGTCATGGCATTTATATGAAGGACATAGGTTCCGATGAAAAGAACTGAATTATCGATGGTATATCTGCTCTTAAACACACGAAACTTAATGGCATCCTTCTCATCAAAGATTGCCTTTGAATTTACAGATGGAATACTGGTGATCAAAAGGATCACAGCAAGGACCACCGGAAGTCTTTTTATCAGGTATGAAATTTTCCTCTTAAACTCATGCATTTTCATACTTTACAGCCCTTTACTGGGTGATGGCTTTTACCACCTTCTGGTTTGCAGTATCAAATCTTGCATTATAAATTACTTCTTTATCTTCATTCATAAGTTCAATTGTGAGTTTATCAAGGTCAAATGCCACAAGCTGTAAATGCTTTAAGCCGTTCTGGATGCTTGCAGGCTCACCGCTTCCAAGGGCTATGCCCTCTTCATTCTTAACGACAAAGAACTGTATATCATCTAAAGTTGGTGATATGGTTATATCCACAAGGCCCGTGCCCTCGTTTATCGTAGCTTCATAGGTTCCGTATTCTTCCAGCTCAACAGTCTTAATGTCATAGCCTGTTACAACATTTAAAGGCCCCGAAACCGATTGGGGATCTATTTCACAGTCATCTATGAATTCGTCACCGTTATAAAGCCTTATCTTTACCTGCTCTATATCATCAAGCGTAAGTGCCAGATGTCTTATTTTTCCATCCTTTGGAGTTTTGCTTCCAATCTGTATGTTGTCTACCCAAAGCTCGTAATCAGTCACTTCCACATCAAAGTCCTCAGGAATATATATATTTACTTCAAATTCCGTCTTCTGAATGATCTGTTTGATGTAGTAGTAAGCGCCCTCTGCTGTCTGTTCTTCTATATAGCTCTCACCGGGCTTTGCTGTCTGAAGATCTGCGTCATTTCCATCAAGGATTGCAGACACTCCGCCGCAGGTTGTTCTGTCAAGAGCATGAAGTGTATTTGTATATAACTTCATGGTGTCTATAAGGCTCTTTTGAAGTTCCTCATAGGTATTCATTTCCGCATCGTACTCTGAAAATGAGAGCTTTCCTGTCTTATTAAGAAGAGAACTTTTATCAAGGTTTTCTTTTGCATCTTTAACATCTGTCTGATACTGGGCGTAGGAGTTTTTAACTGATACATAATTGTTAAAAGAATCAGTTACAGCCTGCCTTACATCATCTTCGGCCGCTTCCTTGTCCTTGTAGGCGCTCACATAATCTAAAACATCCTGATAAAGAACATTTGGATCATCTTCAACATATCTTGTTCCGTCTATTGATCCCTTGAGCCATAACCTTGGGATCTTGATGAACCAGCAGATCTTTTTCTTGCCCGTCCAGTAGCTGTCTACCTTCTCAAGAAATTTCTTATAATCAGCCTTAAAGCCCTTTTTATTGACCTCCTGGCCACTTATTGCCATATTCACATAGGATGCGATCATATTTGTATCGCCGCCGTAGTGCTTTTTCATCAGATCAAAATTGGTCTGAAGCTGCACTCTTGCTCTTGTTTCCTCAATGCAGGCCTCATAATAGGTCTCGTCTCTGTCAAGGGTGTACTCGATCAGAGGTTCAAGCATGTCTCTGTTAAGCCTTGTATCTATATATGGGTCTTCAAAGATGTAACCAGTTGTCACATCCATTCCGACCTTTTTTGTCATTTTCTTTAAATCCGCTTCAAGTGTTCGTCTGTCAGAAGCTATCGTATTGTTTACAGACTTAAGCTTTGCTGTCATGGTGTCTACATCTGCCTGATTGGCCTGTCCCAGCTTAAGTTTTGCTGTGTTTCTTTTTACTCCGTCCTCTAAGGTCTCTACTCTAAGTTCGTTAAAAGAGATCATTTTCTGGAGTGTTACTATTTCCACATAAAGATTATTTACTTCCTGATACTCAGTGAGCTTTACATCGTTTATGTTGTGCTTGGCAACGTCAATATCATACTGAAGAGAGATGGGCTTAAACTCAAACTCTGAGTCCTGATCAAGTGTCAGCTTTTCAGGAAATTTAAGGTTTAATAAAGGTGACCATCTAAAGGTTGTAAGGTTCTTCTTTTTTAGTTTCAGTGACTTTACAGAGCTTTCATACTTAGCCTTTTTTGCCTCCACCTGGTCCTCTGCAGACTCATATTTACTGCTGTTTCTGATAGCCAGATTTTTGCAGGTTTTAAGGGTCAGAGTTTTATCTTTGGCAAAAGAAGTTTCGCTTCCTGAGGGCAGGTAAAATGAAACAGCCACGAAAAATATTGTAGCTACCAGATATAATATTAAGCTCCTCTTTCCCCTGCTTCTTATCATGTATACCTCAAAATCAAAAAACTTTTATATTGATACGAACGAAAACAAAAAATGTTAAGCATCTGCTGCAGAAACGTAGTAAAAATCAAAGTATTCGCCCTGTCCCTTGCAGACAAAGGAATAAATAAGGTCTCCTCTTCTGAAGGAATAGATATACACAACGTACTTGTTATCAAATTCATTTACTTCGATAACATCTGAATAGATTTCAGTTGTGGATACGGTTACCCTTCCGCTTAGGGAATTTTCTGATTCGTTGAGCTTGTTTATACATACAACCTCAGGAAAAACAACTGTGGAGTTGCCCTCATATATTGGGTCTCCAAAAATACTTTTTAGCTTTGTGATGGTATCGATATTGTTATTGCCATAACCAAAATAATCTTTTAAAACATAGACAGATTCTATTTTGATGCTGTCATCAAGGGAATCATCCTCTCCCTTTCCGTAATAGACACCGCCGATCTGCTTCATATATACGGCAATGTCATCGTTCATCTGATATAGAACCTGACTGCCCTTGTAATAGTCCGCAGCCTCCTGAACCGTTTTGCCCAAAAGTTCACTGTAAACTATGCTGTCGCTTGAAAATGCTCCTGAGTAGATCTCATTCTCGCCGTTGTCATAAAGGACACCTTTTCCGTTCTTTTCACCAAGATCAAACTCTCCAATGTATTCAAAGGTACCATCTTCTCTGTATAAGGTTCCCTCTCCGTCAAAGAGATTATCGTGGAACTGCCCTGTGTACATGGTATTGCCGCTTGAATAATTTAAAAGTCCCTGTCCCTCGTACTTGTTGTTTACAAAATCACCTTCATAGACAACATTTCCTTCTTTGCTATAAAGGGTACCTTTTCCTGTAACATATCCCTTTTCGACCTGCCCCTCATAGGCAAGATACCCTGACTTTCCGGTAATCCTGACGTTATCACTGACAAGCCTTAGTCTCACAGAATCATATTTGTAGGTCTTGATACCTCCGTTTTGTCCGAACTGCCTGAAAATGGAGGTCTCCGATGCAATGTAATAAATACTTAAAACACCTATCACAATGATCATTGCATGGACAAGGCGCCTTGATATCATCCAGCCAAAGATCGTTATATAATCATTTTTGTTTCGTGGCTTTAAGTTAAGGAAACTGTAAAAGAAGTCACGGATCTTGGCTATTATCTTGGTCCTGATAAAGTTCCAGTTAGTAAGAAGTTTTAACTTGGATACCAGGCCGGCCCATCTTGATTTAATTGTCTGGACTAAAACAGTAAAAAGGTTTTGCACTAAGAACCCTCTCCTCTATTACAAATGAAGTGCCCCAAAGGTAGCTTCGTCAGCAATTCCGTTATTTAGGTACTTCTCACTTTCAAACAGATACCATCTTGAAAGTTCATCACCCGGAGCCGCTTTTAGCAGATCTGAAAACATATTTCTTGCCAGATAAAAATCTTTTTTCTCATAAGTCTCAAGAGCTTCCTTAAAGAGTCTTGATGTGTGGATCTTGGCATGCCTTTCGCTTTGTCCGCAGGCATCCATTACTTCATATAGCTTTATATTTTCTGTGTACTTCTCGCACTTGATATAGCCTATGTACCTGACTGACCTGTCCTCATACTCTCTAAGATAGATGTACTCAGTTATAACAAGTCCTAAGTGGAGCCTGTTAAAGAACTCAACATAACCTGTAAACTCTTTTGATATGTCACCGTCCAGATATGTAAGTGCAAGCCCGTCATTTCCAACTATTCCAAACTCGAAGGTGTCAAAGAAAACAAAGGCTGAGTTAAAGACATTTCCATGCATGTTAATGTCATGAATGATCTCTGCTGCGTAGTCCACCATAGGTTTATCCGACATCATGAACAGCATTTGCAGTCTTGAAAGGTCTGTACTATTTCCTACAATGATACAGTCATTTCCTTTTTGTCTCTGTTCAAGGGCTGTTGTCACAGATAAAAGCAGATCCTTTTCAAGTCCCTCACCAAGCTGGATCGTCAAAAGCCTTCCGTCAATCTTTGTCCTCTCACCGTTTTTGACATCCATGATTGATTCTTTGCCCAAAGCAAATTCAATATTCTTTGGGGCATATTTAAAATATGCTTCAAATACCTTAAATCTCTTATAGTTGATCTCATCTACTCTCTTTCCAATTTCAAAAAGAGAATCCCACATATTTTTAAGATCAATTCCTACAGTCGCAGGTCTGTCAGGAATCGTTCTTCCAAGTGCACACTCACGAAGGGCATCCTCGAGGTGCTTAAAGTCTCTTGTATTAAGATAGTAAATACCCAAAAGTATCAGACTTCCAACAGCAAACAGGGCTATAAAGAGAACTATGTAGAAAAAGTTACTTTTATTAAATCTCTCATTCACCCTTGTATCATCGATTATTCCAACGATTGCATAGTCAGAGATGAAATCATCATCCGCTACACCTATTGCCAAACCGTCTTCTCCTCCAAGGTACAGCTCGCAGACCGAATACATTGCTGTGCTGTTATGAAGATCATCTATAACATCAGAAATTGCATTGCCGAAAAGAAATACCGCACTTTCGTTGTTTCTTCCGCTTCCGCTTGTAACAACCATTCCATCAGCAAGCCTTACGATAAGAACATCGTAAAATACTGAAGAATTGCCATCTCTTTTAAGGAAATCTGTCAGAGCATTTTGTGTCTGAATATAATCATCACTATCAAAATAGTCCTGCGCACCATAATCAATAAACCTTGTAAGTCCGGCTTCATCTGCAAGAGCCTGCATTGAAATGATTCCAAACCTGACGTGCTCCTGTTTTCTGGCTGCCATGTACTGACCGCTTATGTAATAGATACTGCATCCAACAAGTATTGCCAGAATAAACTCAAGCAGTACAAAGGAGTACATGGTCCTATTCGAAGCTCTCAGCATGTTGTAAACAAGTCTTACAATGATGAGCCAGATGATAGTACCCGCTATCCATATGATGAAGTAGGCTCTGTACATTATAAATTCAGCAGGTGCTGACAAAGACATGGATGATACTGCAGCTGAAACTCTTTCATCCTGCGCAAAATAGCCTGATGGTTCATCCTTGTCGGTTCTGATAGTAAGGCCGCCGTTTTCATAAATTGCAGATACAAAAAATCTCTCAGGATCTGCCTTTCTTATCATCACATTTTCTGTGACATGGATCTCGTGACCTCTTTCTGACGGGCTTGCCATCTTGTCATGTGAAAAAGATACTACCCTTACCTGTCCGCCATCCTTTGAGATTGCAGTCACATAAATTCCGCTGTTGTCTACTGTAATGGATGAAAGTATATCTTCATCCAAATGAAATTCACTAGAAATTCGTAAAAGATTCAGCTTTGTATTAAACTCTCCGATGCAGTACTCGTAATGCTTGCCATCCTGGTACTCGTCTTCATTTTCAGTCTTGGAAAAAGCAGCATAAAGGTTTCCGTCATAAACAGTAAGAGCGAGGATCCTTTCCTGATCGATATCTGCGCTGTTATAAACATTTTTGACTTTGCCCTTGCTGGTAAGTCTGTACAGCAGCGCAAAATCCTCAAGATTTTCACTAAAATAGATTCCCTCGTTTGTAACAAGAGATCTGGTATAGGATGTGTATTCTGTATCATGGACGTTTTTGGACATGACAAACGCAAAGATAACCGCTGATACAGCTATACTCACTATATAAATTATTGGTAACAACCTCTTTCTTATATTCATGCTATTCCTCACCACGAATTACTGTACAAGCGATTCTGTTCCAATATTCTTGAAATTATTGAATATGACCCTAAGCCACGAGCCATTTCCAAGCACAAATCTTGATAAGATAAGACTCAGTGCAACAATACCAAGTATCACACATATCCAAAAGAGAACACCGAATATATAATTCGAATACAGTGAAAGCCATAGTTTTATTCTGCCAAACAGTGTTATTCTCTTATCTCCAACTGCCGCTATAGTAATATCCCTATAAAGCTCCGAGAACTTTGAATAGCTTCTGTTGGCGCTCTTTTTCTGAAGAAGAATAAAGCTGTTGGCCTTCTGTGAAGCCTTTGCCTCAAGAAGTACAAGGATTATTCTCGCGCACTCTACTACGCAATCCTTCTCAGTGATATTAAGGTCAAAATCCTTAAGGTCTATGGCATAGCTCATAAATATATTGTTGTCCGAAGACAGATTAAGCTGGTTCTGGGTCAAAAGAAGATACAACAACTGATAAGGAAGTGCCAGCTGCATACAGGCTATGATCGTGTTGATACATATGTCTTCACATACCTTTAAGCTGTACAGATCTCCTGCGTAGAAATCAAATAGATTTCTTTCCCTCCTGTATGGGAAAACAAGTACATGGATTCCTTCACAGGCAAAGCTGTCAACAAGGGCGGAGTTCTCAACAAGGTCAAGGCGCCTGAAAGCTTCCAGAACATTCTTTATACATTCATGGTCCTTGACCACAATAACTGTATAAAGACTTCCACCGGAAGACTTTAAGTCTTTACATATGTAGCAGTCATTAGTTTCTCCTATAAGCTTTGTACTAATGACTTCCAATTTCATTTTTGAAGACTCAAAAATCATTGGCACTCCTTAAGAACTATTTCATCTTTAGTTCCGGTACATCCAGCGTAAATCCTTCAGCTACCTTATTTTCCGACGCAGGGGCACTTACCGGCTCAGCATCGGGATTTTCCTGCTCCTTTTTAACAATTGCATAAGCGTATGTGCAGATAACAGGCATATCAGTGCAATAGATTCTTATCTCGTATACGCCCTCTTTGGCAGGTGAAGTATAAATACCATCCGCAGTGATCTCGCCGCTTCCAGGGGACGTAAGTTCATAGGTTATACTGCAATTTTTCATGTTATTAAACCTTACTCCGAAGAAGTGGTTGGTCTTAGGTCCCATAACAATTGTCGGAGTCTCAGCGGTAATTGACTTGTCATAGTAGTAATCAACCACATCACTCTCATCGCCTGATGCAAACTTAATGGCGATCCATCTGTAGGTGAGAACCAGGTATTCAACATCTCTTAAAAGTCTTGCTGCAACTACAAAGCTTCCCTTGTCATTTAGAACCCTTACGGCAGTTTCAGCATCAACCGACTGGCCTGATTCTTTGGAAAAGAGCTCCGGATTACCGTAGATCGTATTTCTGGCATTGGCTCCAAGAGTCTTGTCCTGTGAAATATACTCATAACCTATAGAAACATAGATATTTCCCTTTCCAAGCCCGTGAGCAATCTCTCCTGAATACCTTATATCGCCTGCCTTTGCATTCTTGCCAAGAGGAATCTCAAGTATTCCTGTTGCAAGATATCTGCCAAGGTCAGCATTTTGAGCCGAACTATCTTTTGTATCAGCTACAAAGCTTTCTTTTATTTTCTTTTCTCTAATGTCAACGTCTTTCACAAAGTACTCAAGATACCTGTTTTTTAATAGTTCCTGTGATGGCGCTGATATATAGTTCTTGATACCTATCTCGGATATCTTATCAATAATGTAGGTGCCTTCAGATCTGACAAGGCTTATATCTGCAAGCTTGATGTTTTCGCCTGCTTCAACACTCCTCATTTCCAGGTTCATAATGGCCGTAGCTCTGTTTACAAGCTCCATCGGAGAAGCGTCTGTGAGTTTTAACTTTATGGAAAAGCTGCTGGCACAAGGCACTGCCCTGTCATCTTCAAAAGCTGAGCATGACCCGCTCTTTAAGATAATCTCTGAATCGATGGCACTTGTCTTATCAAGTCTTACCCAGTACTCTTTTACGAAGGTCTCTCCGGCTGAAAGCCTGAGATCATCAATATCTATATCCAGAGTTTTCTCATCATCAGGAGTTGTAAAAGCAGGAAGCTCCAGCACTCCCTTGCATGAGATCTTGCAAGGATTATTTGTGAGCTTTTTGATCTCAACAGTTATCTTGAAATTGCGTCCCTTACAGGCTGTGTTCGGAATGATGATATTTCCAATATAGTTCTCACTTGAAAAGAGATTTTCTGTAGCCAGAAACTCTGTTTCAAGATCGTAATTTTCCTCATAGTCCTCACTGTCGATAAGTGACAGCTCGTATCCCTCTTTTATGCGGTTGTTCTCATATTCCTGTTCACCGTTTTTATGGCTCACGGAATACACAGGATGAACCTCTGTCTCCTTGTATTTAATGATCAGACTGGCAGATGAAGTTCTAAGATTTTCATACCCTTCTATGGATGAAAGCTTTAAAACAACAGAGCTGTCAACTACAATTTCTCTGCCAATCCCGTCGATTGCCACTCCGCTCTCAACCAGGATAGACAGATCATCAAGACTAAACACTCCAAGTCCGCAAACAATACCGGATCCATACATAAGGCTGTTCATGAATCTGGACTTGTTGACGCTGTAATTCTGTTCTGCCAAAAAATCAGCGCTGGCAAGCTCTTTTCCCTTGTAGTAACGGTTTTTTTCAAATGGATACAGACGATTATTACCCATTATTTAGTCCTTTCTATTTTTTCCTATTTACAAAGTCCCATATAATAGTTCTCTAAGAATACTGGTATGACCGGTTTTCTTGTATTCCTCATCAATAGCGCTGCACAGGTCCTCATGCTTTATGATTCCATCTCCTGCGGCCGCTTTGTAAGCTGCAGATAAGGCAGCAGATTTTATACTGCTTCCCGGCATATCTGCGTATCTTGCATATACTTCAAACTTAACGTCTTTAGACAACTTAACTTCTTTTGGAAATACCTTCTTCCACATAAGGAGTCTGTCTTTTTCCTGAGGAGCTTCGATACTTATGATATAGGTTATCCTTCGCTTGAATGCATTATCAAAGTTCTGCATTACATTGGTTGCAAGGATCGAAATTCCTTCATATTCCTCCATCTTCTGCAAAAGAAAAGCCGTCTCTGAGTTAGAGTATTTATCATTAGAGGATGAAACTTCTGTCCTCTTGGCAAACAGGGCATCTGCCTCATCAAAGAAAAGAACCACATTTGAATCTTTTGCGGCTTCAAACACTGCCCCAAGATTCTTTTCGCTCTCTCCCACATATTTACTGCTTATCTGCGAGAGGTCTATTCTGTATATATCAAGCCCAAGTTCATTGGCAAGAACATTGGCAGCCATGGTCTTTCCGGTGCCAGGTGGCCCATAGAGTGCAAGTACGAGACCCCTTCCATAGGGAAGCTTTTTGGAAAAACCATACTTATCAAGAACCGTGTTTCTATATATACCCCTGTCTATCACCTCTTTTAGCTTGTTTAAGGATTCATCCGGAAGGGCTATATCTTCAAAGGTATATGCACTTTCAAGTCTGGTCGCAAGGCCGTTAAAAGATACATTGCAGGCGCTTCTGATATTCTTTTCAAGGACCTGTCTCTCAACAATAAATCCGTCCTCAAAAGATTCCTCGGCATCATTTTTGCTTATCACATCTTTAACGCAATTAACTAAAACTTCTTTTATCTGACCGGAATTTAACCTGTACTTCGAGGTAATCTTGTCAAAATCCACGTCATCAGCAAAATAAATATCTTCGCTTTGAGCAAAATATTTATACATGGCAATCTGCTCTGTCTCGTCAAGTCCGGGAAGGCTGATCACATAGGACTCAAGATCAGAAATACTTCTCTGAATTTTCTTTTCACATCCTGCCATAAGGATATCTGCTTTATTTTGCATGTAAGAGATCATCTGGGTAAGAGCCCTTAAAACTCCCTGATCATCTGGATTTTCGCTATTACAGTCTATATATATCTGATATTTTTCAAGAAATGCTTTCTGAAGAATTCTCTTTAGTATCTTTTGCCTTATCTGTTCCTTTTGTGCCAGATATTTTTTAAGGTTTAGTGTCAAAAGGCCTTTTTTCATCTGGAAGGCAAGAAGCCTTACTGCGAATCTCTTTCCAATGCCTTTTGTACCTTCAAAGAAAATGATTCCTTTTTCCCTGCGAAAACCAAGCATCTGCACAACAGACCAGGCTTTAAAGAGCTCTTCTTTATGGGAAAGCATTTCAAGATCAATGCTCAAAAGATCCTCATAGGATTCTTCTATGCAACAAAGTTCTGCCTCACCAAGAGGTATCATTTTTTCACATATAAAGCTCTCTATCCCACTTTCGAGTTTCATTGGTGCCGACAGTGAGAGTCCTTCCGATTCCTTAATCGGCTCCATAAACACTTCATTAATAAGGCTGTTTTCCGATAGGAGTTCGCATACAAAAGAGTTCTCTGGGAAGATAAATCCGGCATAAAGGCAAATGTCTCTATATGATAAGGATTTTTTGGACAAGGCATTGTCTACCGACTCATAGAGGTCTTTACAGACATAGAAAATAAGCGCAAAAAAACTTATCTTTGACAGTCCCAGGTCTTTACTGTTTTCGTAGAGACTGTCAAAACAAGTTCGAAGCGAATCCCTATTTTTTCGATTGTCTACCCCTCCATTGGCAAAAGATATCAGGTCAAGCACAAATCCTCGCCAGTCGTCTGTTTTTTGTTCCAAGAATATGCCCTCGATACCGTTTTTTAATGCAAAATCACATATATATTTTATCATAATTAAGCGTTTTTATGTTTGTCATAGCATAAACAAGGCGCGCATCATTTTAATGCGCGCCTTGCCTGAAAATCGCTTGTACTCTGCTATTCATCCAGCATTTGATCCCAAGGGTCCTTTTTTTGTTTATTAAAATTTAATCTTTTAGCAGTATTTAGAAAAAGGTCTGTGAACCTGAAATTCTCATCCTGCATTGCCGGAATAAAGAGAATTGATGCACCAAGTGCTATGCTTATAAGAGTAATCGCAATAAGCCAGTTTCTTATTCCCTCAAACTTCTTGCCTGCAGAAAGAAGTCCTGTGCTCCTGGTTGTGGGAACATTGGTGTAGTCTTCTATAGTGCCTGCTATTCCAAGTTCCTGTGGATCACCTATTGCTCCTGCTACAGTTGGTTTTACTATTACTGTATAGTCAGAGGCATGTCCCAGCTCATAGGATACATCTCCGTTATTATCAACCTTGCAGCTATCTACAAGATTAAGTTCTCCCTTAGAAGGATCATAATAATACAGATTTCCGTAAAGACCTGCATTTACCTTATTTACATTCATTGTAAGTCTTGCGGTAAACCCAAACTCACCATCATGGGCTACATTAAATTCATAGTGCGGATAGCTGTCTGCCATCTGGCTGATAAGGCTGGATGGGATATTTCTGGAATTGGCTGTAACTCTAAGGTCAACTCCATCACTTTCTATTTCTGTAACACTTGTTCCATTAATGGTCCATCTATAGTCGTCCGACATCCTAAGGATAACATCCACATCCTTATTCTGAAGATTTGAGATAAATGTAGCAGGGACATTGCTTGTTCCCCTCATATCTATAGAAATTGTTGCACCTTCATCAGCTCTTTTAACTTCAGATGAAATTGAAGGCCAGGTGCTGGTAAGCTCCTCTCCGATATGGACATTGCCTGTGGCATCATATATATAAGGATCACGTTTTATCTCAATCTGACTAAGGTCGAGCTTTCCGCTATCTGACGATCCTGAAGATTTTTCCTTACTGCTGTTCTTATTTCCAGAAGTCTTAGAGCCCTGCGAGCTTCCGCCTGCGCCTGAACCTGATGCGCCACCTCCTGCTATACCATTTGGAGTTGCTGCAAGAGATGTAGCAGCACTGTTTGGTTTTGATGAGGCAGTACTGGCACCGCTGCCATTCTTACCCTTTTTATATACTTCTCCAAGATTTTCAACCTTGTCCTCAGCCACAGCATAGTAAATATAATTCTTGGTGCTGGAAGCAGGGATATCAAACTCTCCCTTTTCAGATGAATACCCTTCTCTTACAGCGCTTGCCTTGGGCTTATCTGTGGGAGCTGCTGTTGTTTCATACTGGATCAGATAGTACTTGGAAACACCGCTTAGTTTATCCTCTGCAACAACCTTGATATGAGCAATATCACCATCCTGTACCACCGCCATAGTCTTAATGGTCGGTCCCTGGGTATCATGAATAATACCTTTTGTAGAAATATAGCTGATATTTCCTGCAACATCCTGCATTCTGACACATACAAAGCTTGCATCGTTGTCAGATAGCTTAGGTTTACTGCTGTCGTTATATTTAATCCACTTATTTTTACCTTGGCTTTCTATATCAGAAGAATCTGACAAAAGCTTTGGAGAAGTAAAGTATTCAACTATTGAAATGCCTGACAAAACATCCTCAGATGAAATACTGATTTCTTTTCTTTCTCTTGTATAGAAAGCAATTTCTGTGGAAGTATTGATTTCTGTTGATGTATGGTCACCGACAACAACTTTTCCTTTAGGAGCAGTCCTGTCTATGTTGACGGTGGCTGTTATAGGCGATGAAAGAACCTCACCTGTCAAAGTATTCTTTAGATATAGCCCCGCACCTATTACCATACCTTCGCCTGTTATGGTGTATTTAGGCTGGAAGGCACCATCAAATGCGGTAGATAAGTTATACCCTGGAACTGTTACTACTACGTCACCGGTGTACCAGTCTTTCTTGGTAGTGCTGCTGTTATACATAACAGTGATATCGCCGCTGCTTCCAACAATTGAGAATTTCGTTTTGATAACTCCTGTATAGTTGCCCTTACCTGTCACTACTACAGTAGGCGCCTTGGCAGCAGTCTTTTTAGCAACTGCAGTGTTGTTTTCATAGGAAATGATATAGTCGATTCCTGATGAAAGCTCAGTTGTCCCATCAGTCACCTTGGCAATAGGCTCAACCGGGGACCCTGTGTAGGCATATTCCTCTAAAGGCTTTGTAGATTCAGATGACTCTACAAGTACTACCGTCATACCTGATATGTCCTTGGGCCTGATCCGGCAGTTAAGTGTCTTTACATAGTCGCAATACCCTTCCTTACCGCAGAATCTTACCTTAACTTCATATATATCCGCATTAATGGCTTCAGGAATTGTATCAGTTTCTGCTTCTTTTTCAACTGAGTACTTTACAGCTGTGATATTTCCCGAAGGGTAAGTTCCATTTAATGTAACAAGAGGTATTGATGCTCCTGTATACTCAGCGTCACAGGCTGTTACAAGGATCTCGCTTGCTGCTATCTCATCACCTATCGAAAAAGTCTGCGATAGAGAACCTGTATAATTGCCCTTACCAGTAACTACTACCTTGGGCGCATCAGTATCGGTAGAGAGCTTTTTCTCCTTGTTATTAGAAAAAGCTACAGTATAATCTGTTCCCTCTTTTAAAACATATTCTGTGCCGTCAATGTAGTCTGTAACAGTTACTTTAGGCTTTACTTCGTTTCCGTTATTATACTTAAAGAACTGATTGCTTCCATCAGAGGGTGTAAGCTCCATTGTAGTCGTAGAGATACTCTTTGCCACAATATTGGCTGTAACTACATTGGCAGAGGTCTTACCTGCGCTGTCCTTGCAATTGATAGTAATATCATATTGCCCGGCTGCTATGCCCTTTGGAATACTCTGGGAAGTTGTAGATGTTGTCTTACCTGAAGTGTCAGTATATTTTATAGCAAAATCTGAAATAGTGATCTTACTAGCGTCATAATCTCCTATTGTTACAAGAGTGTGCTCAAGGCCGTCATAAATGGAGTCATTTCCTGTAACAGAGATATCTATTTCCGCATTTGTTTTTGAATCCGTGATCTTGATTATGGTATAAGTAGAAAAACTGCTTGTTGTAAATTCTACTGTATCGCCATTTACATCAGCTCCAACTTCATCTACACTGCCGCTGTCATCGCTAAAATGAAACACCTTAAGCTCAGCATTTTCATCTTCTGAAACACCCTGGGCCATACCAAGCTGAGAGAATGTAACACTTACATCTCCATAACTTGTATCAGGTTCTATTTTTTCTCCATCTTCATTAAATATCGTTATATCAAAAGATATCAGATCCTCAATTTCCTTATCTTCAGAAATTCGTCCTGAAAGCTCGCCCTCTATATACTCAAGGTCATCTCTTCCGCCAAGGGCTGATACTTCAAGATAAGCGCCCTCAGGGAATACTCCCTCAGGAGCTGATACTGAAATTGTGATTCCGTCAATTGTCACACTCTCATTAAATGGGTACAGCTTTTCTTCTTCAGTTTCATCAGTGATAATAGTTACCCTGATGCGAGGAAGAACTGCATTTTCTGAAATCTCGTATTCATCAAGAACTGGCACATAAGTGTAATAATCGCCCACATTTTCTTTAAAAGAAAGGAACTGATTGTGAGAACTTGCGCTCTCATCCAAAGTCCAGGTTATATCTTCAAGTATTGCCCTTGTTCCCTCTGATAGTTCTTCTAAGTCATCTTCATCTTCCATAGCATAAACTACGGACATAGCTCTGACTTTATTAATTGATTCAATGGCACTTCCAACTATTGTGCCGTCAGTATTTTCAGGTTCTGAATTTTCAGGTTCTGCATTTTCAGGCTGCGAAGGAACCTCCTCTGTAGAAGGTGCAGGTTCAGAAGAAGGCTGCGTCTCTGCAGGCACTTCCTGTTCAGTTTCAAAGGTCGTCTCCGGCTCTGTATTTGCGGGAGTTTCTGTATTATCACCTGATTCTGTATTAGCAGGAGTTTCTGCACCATTTACAGGAGTCTCAGAATTACTAGCAGGTCCTGCAGTTGTCTCAGTATTTGTATCAGATCCGGTGTTATCAACGTCACTACCTGATGTTGCAGCATCTTCATTTACTGTTGCTTCACCTGATGCTGCCTCTTTATTTGTTACTTCGCCGCTATTATCTGCAGCGCTTGCAGCTGATGCCCCGTTTAAAGAGCTTTCGCTCGTTCCTTCTGTACTTTCCTGACTTGATGAAGAACCTGCCGCACTTGAACTTTCTGTAGATGCACTTGATGCTGCACTGGAAGCTTCACTTGACGCACTTGATGCTGCACTTGAAGCACCACTTGATGAATCTTTTTTACCAAAAGATAAAAAAGTAACACTAAGTGATGTTGGGAAAACTATGTCTGATTCAGATGAACCAACCATTAGTTTCTGATATGCAACTGACTCCGGAAGTGTATCAAAGTCAGTAATATACATATCCTCATATGGATCATCCGCCTCCGCTATAAATGTCCCTATACTTGTAGTCGTGCAGGCAAGCGCTGTGGCCATGCATATGGCTAAGGCTTTTTTAGCTTTCTTGTTCAGCATATTAATTCTGTTCATCAAAGCTCCTCCTGATCATCTGGTGCTTGTGACAAGTTCAACATACTCTGCCGGAAAGTCTTCCTTTGCAATTTCCTCCAAGTCTAAAAATTCTGTCGAGCAATAACCTATAGTATCTCCTGATGCAACAACCTTGCACCACTCATCGCCTTTTTCAAGAACATACCCCTTGGAGCCCGGGTACAGCCTCTTGAGAACCTTCGCATTTAAAGAAGGTTCTTCCCTGACTCTTAGATTTGATTCTGTATTATTTGTTACATAGGAGTAGTAAACAATTTCTGCTTCTGTTGCAGGCTCTGGCTCGGGCTCTTTTGCAGGTTTTTCTGCAGCCTCTGCCTCAGGCTCTACAGGCGCCTGACTGGTAGCTTCAATTGCAGCTACAACTTCCTCAATTTCTGTCTTGGTTTCAACTTCAGCTGTAGCCTCTTTTGTACTTTCCTCGGCCTTTTCAACTCTTCCAACTACTGTCTCAGTATCTTTGGCTTCTATGACTTCATCTGCGTACTTTCTGTTGAATACAGACAAGTCCCTGCTAAGAAATGCAAATGCAAAAAAAGCAACAAGTACATAAAAAACAATCATGAATATTAAATAGTTTTGATTTTTTTTCATAGCCTACCTCATTCTTCTTTTGCAGTTTCAGCAGGAAGCTGGATATAGACGCCCATACCCTTTCCCTGGCTGCTTCTTGCATAAATATTGCCACCATAATAATCTACAATCGCTTTTGCCTGAGTTAGACCAAGCCCATTTCCGCTTATCCTGTTACTTCCCTGGAAATTGAGTTCAAATATATGCTTCGTTTCATTTTCTGAAAGACCATTTCCGCTGTCTTTTAGTACTATAAATATATCGTCATTTATAGTTGAGATCGTAATAACTAAAGTACCCTCTTTTTGCATGTACTTTATAGAATTATCTATGATGTTCTTGAACATGATCTTAATGCGTCTGGCACTTGCTCTTACCTCAAGTGTCTCTTCTGTGGCCACAACATTTATTGTAAGTCCTGCCTGACGGGCAGATTCTTTAAACTCCTCAGCTGTCTCTTTTGCAATGGCGATAATATCCACTACCCGGTTTTCCTCTCCATCTGCTGCCGGAGGAAGGAGTGATGAAAAAGCATCATCATTAAAACTATTTACTCTCTCAGGTTCTTTATTATTTCTTTCCTTTTCAAGAGCATCAGACAGTTCCTTATTCTTGTTTCTCTCATCCTCAAGACAGAGCTCAAGATCATCCATCTCTTTTTTGATGGATGCAACCTTCTCATCGCAGTCCCTTACAGTCTGTGCATTCTCAGCACGCATTATTCCGATCTCCTGTCTGAGATCATCAAGGTCATCCTCATCCGTTTTGGTGCTTAGTGACACATATGTAAAAAGAATAAGCGAAATGCTGTGCAGAACAAAAAGAACTATGATCAGGTAAAGATCAAAATTAAAAAAGCCAAATATTACAAGTACATATAAAACACAAGATGAAATTAGTAGAATTTTCTGATCCCTGCTTAAGTTACCCCATGTAAACATCTGATAGTTTCTCCTTATGATTTATTTTTTTCCTCACTGGAACCTGATTCACCAAGCTTTCTTATGGCAGCTCTTATCTTTTCATAATTATTGTTTAGTTTCTGTAACCTTTCCTTACTCCTTGCGATTTCTTTATCAGGGAGTGCTTCCAGTTCTTTTTTGTAGAGATTTTCTCTGTCCTGTTCAAACTTAACGAGCTTATCAAGCCCAAAGGTTCCTTTCTTCATATACGCCTTTGAAAGAGACACCTTCAGCTTTTGGAGCTGCTCTGCCTTTGCCTTAAAGAAATCCCCGGTTCCAAATTTTTTATCATATTCTTCATAGGCATTTTCCTGCGTTATGTTACTGCCTTTAAGAAATGCTACTCTCTTACTGTATTCAGAGCCTGCATCCTTGAAATAATCATACTGATATTCCAGAATATCAAGTGGTGTTAAGTTATCGATTATATCCTTTGGCTCGATCTTTAGCAGCTCTTTCTCGCCATGAGTCTTCCTGAATACATCTTTTGCCCATATTACAAAGACATTATCATCCCCCTCAGCAGCGGCCTTATACTCCCTTTTTCTTCCGCTCACCAATAGTTCAAACTCTTTTAGCTTTTTCTCATTTTCCTCATGGACAAGCCTTCTTTCATAATCCATTATCATTTTCGGAGTAGCTTGCGTATTGTCGGTATCACTAACAAATTTGTTCAAAGCTCCACCAGCTTTAAGCTCATCAATATAGAACTCCTTAAGCCTCTTTCTGCGTTCATCCTCGGGAAGCTCTGTATATTCTTTACTGTCACGGAGCTTTGCCAGAGCCTCTATCCTGTCAAAATGATTTGCTATCTCCTTATCCCCAATTCCCTTTTTCTTGCGGGTAGCCCAGGACAGCTTTGAAAGGTCTCTTAACTTACTCCTGGTAAAATTGATCATTTCATCAAAAGAAATAAATGCTTTCAGATCTAATCTGTCCCACATTATATCTTTAGAAAAATGCGAGATATTCATACCCCTTTCTTTTCTGTAAAAGTCCATAATCTCATCTTCTGAAGCTCCGTTTGCCTTAAGGTCTTTTAACTTTTTCAAAATAAGAACGTGATTGTCTGAAAAAATAAACTCTTTGGAATAATGACTATCTATTATTTCCTTCTTAAGAGCCTCCAATATCTGCTGATCATCAGCTATATATCTTCCCTCCACAGCAGCATCCAAAAAGTCCTTTATAGGGGCTATTTTCAGATCCCCCATATTCTCGCCCTTATAGTCAAAAACTCCCTTAAAGTAATCTGCTCTTAAGGCATTTATCTCAGCATCTTTTATCTCACCCTCTTCAAGCTTTTTAATATCACTATAAAGGCCTGATAAATATCCTCGTCTGCTGCGATGTCTTTGTTCCTCTTTTACATCTCTGACACGTTCAAAATACGCTATCTGCTCATCCTCATATTTTATGAGTGTATCAATTTCAACATTGTTTTTTATTATTTCTTTTCTTTTATTATTATCAGGTGAAAAGACCTTCTGGCTGATTCCCGTATAATCAATACTTGCAAGAAGTTCATCTACTCTTTTGCCTGAAAACAGGTCATTCTCAATCCGATCGACCTTTCTTTCCTCATAATCGATAATTTCCTCTGAACTAGCCATTCTGTAGGCCTCTGCGACCACATCCGAAAGCTTAAATCCTTCCGTTCCAAAAAACCGCTTTCTGGCAGTTTCAAGGCTCGACTTTTTGTACGGTTCCTCCAAAGTCTCATACTCTTTTTTTTGTTCTAAGAGCATCTGGTAGATATCATAGGCTTTCTTTGTAGCGCTGTCCCTTTTCAGCTCCGAAAGCTCTATGTCGATTATCTTTTCAACATCAACAAGGCCGTTTATTATGGCTTCTTTAAAAAACAGGCTACCGCCATTATCCTTATAAAATCTGGCAAAATCCTTATTGGGAGTATCAAGCTTGTCATCTGCTATCCCGAGCTCTTCAAGCTTTTTCTCATATAGTTTTATTCTCTCGTTTCCCTCAAAGGTCTCCCTGTCTATCCTCTCTCTCTCTCGTTTTATAATGTTTTCATCAGATACATCCTCTACTTTTCTACCTTCCACCAGCGGCTTTGCAATGGTATAGCAGTAAGTTGTAAAATCGGGCCTTACCTCTTCAAAGTTCTTGATCCCATTATCATAGGCATAGTCAAAGAGCTTTTTTATTACTTCGCTATCACCGCTCCGTGCCTCTTTAAGTCTCCCATCCTCAAAATCAAGAAGGGCGTCTTTCGTTGCAAGCCTCTTTTTGGCCTCTATCTCAGCCTGAGTGTCAAAAGCCTTTGATATATCATCAAGTTTTATCTGCTCCTTGTAGTAAGTAAAGATTCCTTTTGAAACTTCATCTTCATCCTTCCCTTTAGCCCACTCTTCTAGCTTTTTCCTATTTTTCTCATGTTCCTGTATCTTGTCTTCAAGAATCGATTTTTTCCTGCTGTACTCGGCGGAATTTTTGACATCATCTATGATTTCTGATTCTTCATTGATATCTTCACAAATGCCTTTAGCTGCAGCGGTTAGTGTTTCGCCATCCTTGCCTTCAGTATTAAAGTCCTCCACCTCCAAAGGCTCACTTTCTCCCTTTAGTTCAGACTCCATGATCTGACCTGCATCAAGGTTAAAGCCGGAGTCTACCTCAATGTCCTCTTCAATCTGAGCTTCTACTTCAACTTTATTTTCTTTGGCTTCATCAGCAGAGCCTTCCTTCTCAGAAGGTTTCTCATTTTCATTTTCCTGACCAGCAAAATCAGCCTCCTCATTTTCCAGGGAGGCTTGCTGCTCATTTTCTTCAACATTCTCTATATTATTATCAATTACCTGTTTATCTTCCTGATCTTCACCAAATCCAGGCATTTTTTATCCTCATAAGAAAAAGAAAAATCATTCCTCGTCGCCGCTTGAAATAAAAATATCCCTCACATCTTCAAGATCCATAGTCCCATCCTCAAGACTAAGAACAAGATTTATATTGCTGTCTGCCATGGAAATAGCATTTCCCATTGCAATCTGTATCTGCGCATACAGGTCTTCATCCTTCATCCTGATCGGAAGGGCCTGAGTGTATCTGTAAACTATGCTCTCATTATCTCCGTCAATAGCAAAAGAGCCATAGGGAATGTAAAAGTTTATATAAGCAAATGCCTCATATAATAATGGGAGCTTTTCCCTGTCAATGTCCTGAGTAAGCACAATGACACAGTTAAAATACTGAACTTCATCATCGTCTGTGATCACCGGTGAGAAAAAGAATTCTCCAAAGGCTTCATCATCATTTAAGCCAAGTTCATCAAAAAGAATAGCAAGTACTCCATCCTCAATTCCGGATTCTTCTTTATCTTTTAGCACAGATGGTATAAGCTCATCTTTAAGCTCTTCGTTTGCTCTTTGTAACAGCTTTTCTCTTTGCTGCCTGATTTTCTCTTTATCCATTTAGCCCTCCGCTATTTATTTTCCTATAATCTTTTTAGACAAAGTTTCTACCGTAGGCTTATTCTTTTCGCCATCTTTTTTTGCTTCGTGTATCTTAAGGCCACATGCCTTAATGATATTTATATAAGGCTTTTTCTCCTGACTGCTCATATCTGTCCCGTCAAAGACCTTATCGATAATGAATCTGGCATAGTCTTTTCCAATAGATGAAACTGCCGAATGAACTGATGTGAACTTGTTTTCAGCCGCAACCTTTTCCCTGAGTCTTCTCTTTAGTTTGTATTCATCGGGACGCCCATACTTATATTTTTGGACAATTTCTTTATACCTGTTTTCTATGTCATAGTATTTATCAAAAATCCACTTCGCTATACTATTCTCTCTTGTAGCATCAAGTATGTTTGTAACTGTTGCATAAACAGCACTTGCTGCTGCAAGCGGTATTCCAAACCCCGGAAGAAAAGATGATGCAAGAGCAAGACCTGAAGTTATTGATCCGCAAACAAGAGTCTTTGCTTTATACCCCATTACTTTTTTACTTAGCTCTGCGATTTTCTGGTCATAGTTTTTCTCTTTTTTCTGCTCATTGGTGAGATTCTCATCCCCTTGCTGATCCTTATATTTATTTTTTATAGCCTTTACAGCACTTGTAGCCTTACTACTTCTAAACTTTAATACTCCGCCCTGCAATAATTTGTTACCGACATCGACAATACCTAAAACCTTGCCGAGTTTTTCCAAAAATTTAAACTTCTTAAAGCCGCCTTTAGCAATCTGATTTCCAATGCTCTTCACAGATGACAGAACAGAATTAACTGTTCTACCACCCGAGACCAAAACGTCAATAATGGCATTCAGTAGCTCAGGCGTACCGGAGTATTTACCATTTTTACACTGTTCCACTACCTTATCTAAAAGACCAAACAATGAAAACGGAGTGTAAATCGCCGAATTCACTATACTTTTTCCAAACTGTACTCCGCTCTTTTCAACAAAGGAAATATTATTTTTTTTGAGGATATCTGCAACAAGGTTAATGTAAGCAGCCTTTTGTTTCGTTTCCCTTGATTCACTTTTTGCAGTACTTACCCGCTTACTTTTGAAAAAGCTTTCCTTTTTAACCGGCTCATAATCCTCGTCAACATCGACCTTTTCGACACTCTTATCAAGGTACTGCTCATTTAGTACCTTCTTGTTACTCTCGCTTCCAAGCAAAGAAACAGCCTTGTCAATCTTATCCCAATAAACATAGTCTCCTGTAAAACGCTTGGATAAGATCCACTTTGAAGCTATCATCCTGCCCTTAAACTTATCAAGATCAGGAACATAATGCTTTTGAGAATATATCATGTCATTGCCCTTTTCATCAGGCTTAACACGCTTTCTTGACTCCACCATGAAATAGACAAAGAGTCTCTCCCTCTTTGACATGGATAAGAGGCTGAGTATAAATTCTGACCTGTTCTTTTTTACCTTATTTCTAAAACCGCCTACTATGCCACCATTCTGATAATTTCTAAGGAGCCATCTGTCGATTTCTGCAACTGCTCTCTCCTGTTCATTGGTAAGGCCCTCATCAAGCTTTTCATTTCTTTCTTTTATTTCATTTTTATTATCAAAAAGAGATTTCTTTTCTTCTTTCTTTAAAGCCGTGCTTTTTTCAGTGCACATAGCCATAAATTTAAGTTCGCAGAAAAGTCTTTTCCTTTCTGCCAAAAGACTTTCTATTTCTGCCGGCATTTTACCCTTATACCCGGCTAAAAAGTCATCAAAATATGCTTTGTGGGAATTAAAAAGACTCAGTTTTCTATTAAGCTTTTCTTCAGGAGTATCATACGGATTCTCTGCAAGCTCTTTAGTAAATCTGATATAGTTTTCATTTAAATTGATAAGTACTTTTTTTGCACGCTGTGCTTTTTTTACGCCTTCAGGAGATTTATCTTTAGCAACGGCATCAAGTTCATTTTCATCAGCTGCCAAAAGCATACTGGTAATATGGCTATAAATATTCTGTGCCATTTCTCTATTTTTTGATTTTGAACCGGTCACACTAATAAATCCTGAAACAGCCTCATAAAGGCGCATAAGCCCCTTTACAAAGGCATCATAGTCATCAGGTGTTGCTGCAGCAGTATTTTTCATATATTTATTGGCAACAGCACCCAGCTCATCTGCTGCTTCTTTAAACTCTGCAAGCACATTTGTGTCTATCTTGTTTTTGTCTGCTATAAGGACATTACAATCAGAGATGAGGTCAATAAACCCATCGGCATTAAATTTTTGTATTATTTTTTCTATCTCTTTTGGTGCAGTGAGCACCTCTTTAGCAAGCATAGCATTTGCTGCTACCTGCACATTGCTATTATCCTCATCTGCAATTTCTTTTGGAACCTTTACTACATGCTTTAGCTCGTTTTCCTTATGCTCTGATCCCGACTCCGAATCAAGGCCAAACTTTTTTTTCATTTTGTCTATTGTTTTGCCTTCGGCATAAGAATACAGGCCCTTATTAAGCATTTCAACGTTCTGGGCTTTTTGTTCTACATTCTGATTTTCTGGAGCAACTATGTTCTGATTATTTTCTTTGAACTTATTTAAACTGTTTTGATCGTCACCACCAAGCATTCAGCATGCCTCCTGCATTAGGGCAGTTTCAGAATAGCATTTACATTTCCTGAACTGCCTTCCATTAAGATATAGCCTCTGTTCCCAATATAAGAAGACAACAGTTCAAAGTTATACTCCTTAACTTTGGGAATAGTTATTGATATTTGCTTTATCTTACGTCTAACAGCAACTTTATAAATTTCTTCAAAAAAATCATCGTAAACCGCTTCCGGCCTCTTAGCCGCAACCGAAACATATACCCATTTAATGTGTATAAAAGAGTTTCCTACGTGCTCTGGATGATCTATGATATCGTAGATCATAACTCCGGCCGGAAGCATGCCAATCTCTGTTTCCCATATGCTTCCAAGCATATGGTATTTTTTCTCAATCGCCTTTTTCCATATACGGTCATCAACCAAGTGTATGAATTTCCTAACATCCTGCTTATAGATCTCAGTAACCATATGTGCGTTATCCTCTATTATAAGTATACACTTTTATGATAACTTTTTCATCTTTACTTCACATTTGGATCATAGGTCTTTGGAACATAAATATGATGGTTGAACAAATCTCCATTTTTTCCTTTTAACTTTTTATTAACCTCAAAAGAAACACCATTCTTATGTGCAAGCCATGAAGCCTTATCACTCAAATTAGATTTTTCAGCTGCCGTAGAGTTAACAAGTTCTCCTTTTTCGTTATAAGAGGCTCCCTTCATATCACATTTCTCTTCAATCTCTTGTGCTTTTTTTGAGTCAAATTTCTCCAGCCACGTAAGTGTAAATCCAGGTTTTGCTCCACCATAGCCAAAAAATTTGTTCACATCCATTAGCATATCAGGTATCAATTCTGAAGTATTAAGCTCATCCACTTTTTTATGCTTTGGATTCATAATAATTAGTCTGCCATCTTTAGTAGTTCCCTTTACTACAACGTAATGCCCGGCCTTTCCATAATCAGCAGTCAAAAGAGCAATAGGAGTATTTGGCCTTTCTTTCATAAGCTCTTCTATCTTTCCAACAACAGTTTGAAAATAATTTGCTTTAATATCTCTCATATAAGGAGTAAAGTGCTTCTTTTTTTGTGGAGTATAATCAAGCTTCTCGACACTAGGATCTAAAACGCTGTTGCTGAAAGGTAGATTATCCTTCTCTTTATCCTTTTTCAGCGCTTCGGTATAGAAATCCGCTAATGGTTCAAATTCTATGCAGTTTACGCATACATTCTTAGACATATTAATAAACTTATCAGATATTTTATATATGTCCCGTTCAAGGTCATTTTGAGAGTTTGATTCTTCCAAAAAGTCCTTATAGGCAACGTTAATCATCATATTTTCATCGTTCTCCAATGAACCATTGCCATCTATTGCCGCCTTTGCAATATCATTTATTTCTAATTTTCCAAGCTTAAAATCCTCCTGATTTACATAAACACCCTTTTCTCCCTTTCCAAATGGACTATTCTTACTGCGATATTTATCTAATCTTTTGATATCTATCAAATCTGGGTTTTCCATAAAGAACTTATTTAGCAAATATGCAGAACATGTAGCATAACAGCTATTATCATAAAATTGAGGTTCGAAAGTATCGCCATTTTTTATATAACATTTTTTTTGATACTCATCCTTATAAACATCCTCTGTAAGTTTAATTTCCATCTTCTTATGATTATGTAACTCATTATATAATTTGTCGTATTTCTGTTTCTGAATAGGTTCAGAATTTAATGCAACTCTTTCAGCTTCTTTCCATGCATCCATAAGATCATAATAATATTCGAACGCACCACGCTTAAGCTTACCTCCTTCATAGAATTGTGGAAACTCCTTCTCAAGTTCATACATTCTATCTCTAAGTTGCCTTGGACTTGAATAATCATCAATATGTTCAAAAAGCTTATCAAAATAAAGCATTTGTGCATCACCAAGTTTATAAGAGTCCTCTGGTAAGGCTTCCAAAAGCTTTTTATAAAATATATTCCTGTAATCTGTTTCCGGAAGCATTTCTACATATTGCCAATATTCATGTTTGAGCGCCTTCTTGCCTAG
The DNA here is from genome assembly GCF_000420825.1 of Butyrivibrio sp. AE2015. Lineage (GTDB taxonomy): Bacteria > Bacillota > Clostridia > Lachnospirales > Lachnospiraceae > Butyrivibrio. The sequence goes on from NZ_ATVR01000019.1 coordinate 57,317, forward strand.
TGTGTGTAGTGCAAACCTGAGTAATACTTTTCGGTCAATTTCTTCATCTTTATCGTCTATCTCGTTCTTCACAAACTTAACCTTACCGTATTCATTTGTGACGAATATCTTAAACATAGAAGAAGGAATTTCTCCAAAATTGTAGTTGCCTTTTTTTATACCATATTTAAACTTTTCGTCAGTCAGGTTATCAATTTCTTTCTGCATTTCATCTTCAGTCTTACCATCCATATTTTCTTCCATTTTATCCAGCTCATTATTAAGCATAGACTCCAATATCTTTTGAATTTCTTTTTTTCTACTGTCTCTCTGCGCATTTAATGAATCTAGATATTTTTTCTTTGCCAATTCATGCTTTTCCTGCGCTATGCGTAATCTCTCCTCCGCCTCCTTTTCTTTCTTAAGGCGCAGTTCTTCCTCTTCTTTTTCCTTACGAAGTCGTTCTTCTTCCTTCTTACGTTCTTCCTCTTCTTTCTCCTTACGAAGTCGTTCTTCCTCTTTCTTACGATCTTCCTCTTCTTTCTCCTTAGCTATCTGCTCTTGCAACTCTTGTTCTTTCAAAAGTTTCTCAGATTTGTTGTCATTTAAAGCTTTCTCAAAGACTTCATCAGTGTCTTGCCAGTTTGTTTTTCCTTCGTTAATATTAAAAATTATTTTATCTTCAGATTTTTTATTGATTTCTTGCTCATTATTCTTTACTTCATCAGCATACTGCTTATAAAACTCATCTTCTCCTAGAGCATCATCATAATCCTCATAATCCTCATAATCAAAATTCTCATTGACATTACTGCTTTCTTTAAGCTGTTCTACTGAAGATTTATTGAGACTATCCTCTTTGAACTGATCAGAATCTGACTCCTCTTGCTCTTCAAATGATACTTCTGATTTAGCAGAAATAAAGCTGCTTTCCATATCTTTATTTACATATTCCTCGATGACATCATACTGTGTCCCCAGTTCACTCAGTTTTTGTTTAATAACAGTATCAACTGCAAGTTCAACATCAGTATCAACATCATCAAGTGTCATTTTTCTAGGGCTTGCAGTATCAAAATCGTCTTTTGCTCTCTTATTAAGATCTTTAAGTTCTTCCACCACCTCATCTTCGAGCTCATCTTTTTCATTATACTTTTCAGAATCAAATTCATCCTTGGATATGTATTTTCCATGTTTCTTAGCAGATTCTTCATTAATTCCATCTTTAAGCTCTTTCTCAACCTTGTTGTTTACTTCTTCTTTTATTGCTGCTATGACTTGGTTCTTATATTCCTGTATCTGGTCTCCAGACAAATTCAGTTCTTCTAATTTCTTATCAATTTCTTTTTCTATCGCTTCTTCTTTATCTTTTAATACCTCATCTACCTTCTGATCTATTTCTTCAAATTTTTCCAAATCCATTATTTGATCTATTCGTTCGTTTGTATATTTCTCACGATTCCGCATATGAGTATTCTTTTCTTGCTCTAAGATACTCAATTCTTCATCATCAAACCCCAGCTCTTTAAGGCCTTCATAATATTTTGCAATATTTCTTTCTCCATCAGAACTAAAACCTTCATTTTTTACACCAGGAGCATCAAATCCACTTTTGAGAAGCATCTTTAGCCTTAGCTTAAAGCCATCTGAGCATAGTTCAAACATGCCATCTTTTTTTTCTATTTCATTCAAAAGATTATTCTTAAGGTTTAAATTTACATTTTGATTTTCAGTCCCAAGAATAGAAAAAGAATCTATTATTGTAGAAAGAAGCGTCTCTTCTCCTTTTATCATAGACATAGGCATTAATTGTTCATTGTTTTCAAACGATTTATTGTAAGAAATCATTCTCTTTTTAATTTTAAAGAACATCGAAATAAGAGCTTTCTCATGTCCCTCCAGGTATTGAGGATCAATGAATAAAAGCTTTGTATCAAATGCCCTAAACATATCTTTAAGATCATCAGCAAGGAGAATATGTTTTAGACCATCTCGCATCTTATATCTGGAATTTAATATATTGAACAAATTCTCAGCTCTTTTACTTTTTTTCTCTAGTTCCTTTACTTCATTTTTACTTAGTTCCCCATGATTATTTAGTTCTTCATTTCTCACATTTTTCTTTACTTCAGCCCGAAGAATGGCGTCCTTATTCTTTTGTTCTTCTTTTTTAGCCAGCTTAGCAAACTGCTCTGTTAAATCGTCCAAATAGGGTTTCATGTAGTCGTTGATCACTTCGTCTAATGTTCTATTCTTTAAAGCTTCTTCTTTCGCTAAAGCTTCTTTCTTTAAAGCTTCTTTCTCTAAAGCTTCTTCTTTCTCTACGGCTTTAACATGCTCCTCCCAAGCTTTATCCTCATCAACAAACAGCTCTCCTAAACTCTCATCATATCCTCCAGGATTCTCTAAACGGCCTTTCTTTCTGGCGACACTCTCTTTCAGTTCATCGCTATTATTTGCCAATGCTATATAGCTATTGATAATTCCTGCAAGTCTTATTCTAAATCCATCAGAATATGACTTGAATTTAGAATCAATATCTTGACTTAATATATTCATCTGTTTACGAAGATCATACATTCTGTCATATCCGGTGCTATCAATGATATACTTAAGTTCCTTTATTTCTTCATCACTAATAGAAGTATCCAGGACCACTGCATCTTCCTGATACTTATCCATTCCCTTAAAGAAATCCTCTATAAAATTTCTGGTGACTAATCCCATATCATTCAGATATTGGTCTCCCGGATCATTAAAAAGACCTCTTATAGAGTCAAGATTTCTTGTGAGAGCAATATTTGAAATAGAATCTGCATCCAATTTTCTTTGAAGATCTGCAGAAATAGTTCCTTTATTTTTTAATTCAGCCAACTTAAGCTCATTTTTCCTGATCCTAACATTGTAATCTTTGTACCTATAATCGGTATAATCTATTTCTCCCTTTCCCATGAACTTTAAATTATTCATTAACGTATCATAAATATGCTTATTATCATCTAATTCACCAGATGCTCCCATACCATATTTGCTATAATATAAGAGTTGTAATCTGAAACGCGTTGCGTTATTTATCTCGCTCCTTGGAGACATCAAGTTGTCAAATTCAGAAATAAGATTCCTAGTAGCTTCTTCAGAATCTTCAGGATCATCACTTGCTACAGCGAATTTTTTAGCCATATCCATAATAACGGCCAGATCGTAATCGCCCTTATCATCTGCATATGTGCCGTCTTTACCATATACTTTTTCAAATGCTTTAGTTATCTTAGATATTTCATTGACATAATCGTTTTTATCTTTACGTTCTTTATCTGATAAAAGATCATCATCCAGATACAGAATTCTCTTATCAAAATCATGCCGTTTCATATAAGACTCAATTATTGCTTTTGGACTATTAAGTATACTATTTTCATACACGCCAAGCTTTTCCAGCTTGTCGCCCACACCAAGCAGTTTATCAACAGTTTCTTTTAATACATCAGGTACAGAAACTGCGTTCTTATACTTTTCAATAGCCTCTCTGTTTTTCTGCTCCTCGAATGCTTCTTTCTCGTCTCGCCATCTTACAATTGGACTAAACGACAATTTTTCATAATTTCTTAATATATCCTTTATCTGATCATTATCGAAATTTTGATATTTAGCTTCCATACCAGCATAGTTGTTAGCTTTACCAGAAATTTTTTTATCTTTTTTAACATATACAACTTTTTTACCGGAAATATTTTTGTCGCACATCAAAAGAAGTCTTAACTTTGTTCCGGCGCTAAGACCATCAAAATCTTTATCTCCATTTAAAAGCTTATTCTTTAATCCTTCTTTTGCACTTTCTCTTTCTTTGTAATTTTTTATTCTGGCAAGCTTCCTTGCGTGCTTTCGTAATAATGGTATTTCTACAGCGTCTTTTCCGTTTTCATCCATGAATTCAATATTTAGTAGTTTTGCACCTTCAACAATGTTATTTAGTAATAGCATAAAGTTCTCTCTTGCCACTTTTTCCTCATCTGTAAGGTACTTTTCATCGATACAAAGAATTCTCTTATCGATATTATTAATGAGACTGTTACCCTTTGCTATATCAGAAAGTTTACTTTCAAGAGAAATCTTTACATCACTGTTTCCAATATCAAGCAGGTAATCCACTTCTTTTTCAAGTTCTTTATCCAAGGTTCCTGCATATTCATCATCAATGTCTATTTTTTCATTATTTAGCCGATTACCAATATTTTGTTTTTTTAGTTCATCAAGAAATTCTTTCTCTCTTCTTTCTGTCGCTTCTTTTACTAGTTCCAATGTAACTTCCTGTTGGATTTTAGCATCCTCTTCTTCGTTGTATCCATCTTCAGCATATTCTCTTAGTTTTTTTACAAAGAAATCTATATTTTCGTTGTATATAGGCTTTTGCTGAGCAACTACCTCATTTTTATCAAATTGCTTCCAAAGATTTTTTATGGCCTTATCAGTATATTCCTTATGTTTCGCATAGAGAGTCTTGACACAAATAATAAGATCATCCTCGGTTGCATTAGATTTCGATTTTTGAAATAAATCAATAGCTTTATATAGGTCAGGATGCTCACCAAAAACTTTATCCGTAACAATCTTTTTAATGCTAACGCCCATATCAAGCTTTTTGACTAATTCACCCAGTTTAAACTCAAAAACAACATTTTCTGCGGTCTTAAACTCTTGTTGACATATGGCATGGATTTTCTCAAAATTTTCCATTTGAGCAGGCCCAAGTTTATAATTAAGCGTCTCAATAAGAGTCTTTTTTATTGGCTTTTTAGTAGTGTAATCTATATCGTCGACTTCTGAGTATAATATCTTTTGAACAGAATCATACTTGTTCCTAAGTTCTATAAGCTTTTCGATTTTATCCCTAAAAGCTTTGGCAGTGGATGTTTCTTCCTTAAGAGTGCCCATAGCTCCAAAATTATCAGCAAAAAGCTTCTGAAACTCTACACTGATTTCAGTTACCTTATCAAATATGGATTTAATCACATCCTCTTCTTTTTTGGTTCTTTTAATAAGCTTTTTAAACTTATTTTTTTTCAAATCTCCTAAAAGAGGAGCATACTCATGTATCTTTTCGTATAATTCCTTATCGCTTAGCTTGCTGACATCAACGCCATTAATATCAAGGTCAATAAGACATAAACTACCTGCAGTAGAATTCATCCATGTACTTATCTTTGCCTTTTCTTCTTCGGTTAATTCCTTTTTCTGGCTTGCCTTCTTTGCTGCGCATAATTTACTTATAAGAGTATTTTTTAATTCTGAAGTATTGTTAAATTTTGTTGGGACTGACAATCCTCCAATCTTTCTTAGAAGATTTGCAGTCTGTGAATTATCTACATATGTATCCGGATTGCTTCTATATTTTTCAATGATATCCTGTCCTTCCGGACTAAGTTCAGAGTCAGTGTATATATTGCTCATAGCATTCATGAAGCCATTAGCTCTTCCCAAAAGCTCCATCACCTGTCTCTTTTTCTGTTCTATACTTGTATTTAATGACTTCTTTAAGTTCTCATTTATCTGAATGCGCATAGAAAGAGCACTGGAGTCATCAGGAACCCCAGCCCCACTTGTTATCTTTTCCATGTACTCAATTTGATGCCTAAGACTATCAATAGAAGTCGCCACTTTTTTGGCATCTTCTATCATCGGATCAAGCATGGCTTTGTTAGCCTTGTACTTCTCTTCATTGTTAGCTTGCATATTTACAACAGCCTGCCCGATTCCAAGTTCATCGTCACCACTATTTCCGTGAGCTTCAATTTTTTCTTCCAGCTCTTTATTAAAAATATCAAGGAAATCACTTGATTCACTATTTTTCTTTCTGGTATCGTACCCGGCAAGTGACTTTATTATAAGTTCCGCGCAATGTCCCTTTTCCTTATGGTTTTTGGCAAGATTGTGGTATGCCGTGCTAAGAGTTTTATAGGTACTTTTAATCTGAACTCCCTGTTTGTTCATTTCAAGAAGGAATGAACCATTCTCAGCAAAATCCATTCCATTTTTTACAAAGCATGTCCTCATATCTGCGTCAAGAGCCATAAAGAGCTGCCTTGCTAATTTTATATGCTCAGAAAACTCTTCATTTATTGTATTCCCGCTTGTCGCTGAATACAGATGAACAGCCTCCAATCTGTCCCTAAGAAGCTTATTTTCCATTATTCTTTGTGGCATCGCATCAGGACTTAAAGCCTTATCATTTATATAATCCATAGAGATAAGACTTTCTTCTACAGCTGTTTTTAGAAGCTCAGCCTGAGTTTTTTCATCCTTGTTATTAAACTGTTCATAATACTTTCGTACCGCTTCTACAGAACTTTTAGTAAACTTTTTATACTCAAGATCAAGGACAAGTGGATTATTTGATGAATTCTCACTTTCCTTGACAGCCTTGATATCCATCTTAGGACTTGGAGCAAAAGCATCAATTATCTTCTTGTTCTTTTGATAGAACTTATTTCCTTTAAGAACTGATGCGCATTGTTCTTTTAATTTCTGAGCATTGGCCCAGTTATTAAGGCCTACCATCATTGAGTAGGTTTTGTAATTTACATTTTTGCTGGCTATCTTAAAGCCATAACCATTTTTATTAAGATCATTGATCTGGCATATATCGTTCCATTTTGATACCCACTGCTTGGCATCTTTTTTTATACGGTTTTTAAAGGTCTTATCAAAAGCCCTGAGTTCGACCGACTCCTGCACAGGAACAAAAGATGATTCTTCAATTTCAGGACCATCTATAATATCAAAGCCTGTCCTTCTGGACATGTATTTTTTCTTAAATTCTTTTTGGGCGGCAGTCTGCTTGGAGATAAATTCTTTATCGGCTGCCTTTTGTGGCTTTAGCTTGTTCTTTTCATCCGGGTTAGCAAGTTTAAGCTTCTTCTGCTCATCAGATTTTGTGTTGATAACCTGGGCCTTCTTTTGGGTAGTTTTTAACATTTCATCGTAATTCATGCTATCTCTCCTTATTCCAAAAGTACTTTTATCTCCATTACAGATATCATCCGATATTATCCAATATCGTAGTAATAATAAATTGTCTTTCCGAGGGTTATATACGCACCCCCTGATATATGATCAAGCACTTCCATAGATGATTTTGAAGCACCGCTCACAATGACATATGTTTGCTCATCAAGCTTTTTACGTGAAGCATCAATTGCATTTTTGAGCAGTGCATAAAGAATATAAGATTTTTGTGCTCCTATGGCTGAGAGGGTAAGGATTTCAAAGCCCGCCTCTGATATTTTCCCCAGGATCATTCCTTTTATGTCCCCGTTATCATCAAACGCCATAAAACTGAGTTCCTGGTCATAGGTATCTTTTTTGTAGGAAAGACCTGCCATACCATGAGATGATCCACCATCGTGATCCCACATGATCCTGCTATCATTCCACTTTTTATCACTTATATTTTTCAGGGATTTTACGCTGAATTTCAGCGACTTTTCCTTAATCTCATCTATCTGTATTTCACTTAGCATGGCTCCATAAATAAAGCTGCTCAGCTCTTCATCAGGATAAAAACCACAGGATTCCAATAGCTCTGATATACCATCACTGATGTTTCCTCTTGAATGCACACAGGTAATGCCACTTGCCTGCATTCTTTTTGCTGCTTCAATAAAGGTATAGACCAGTTCTTTTCCTGCGCCCTTTTCTCTGAAATTCTCATCAACGAAAATATACCTGATATCCAAAACGTGATCACCAACCGCTTCTGCTGCAAGGATGCCACAGGCATTTCCAGATTCTTCATCAATAACACCTATGAGAATGTCGCTTCTTTTTCTGGTCTCATCATCAAGAGCATTTTCAAAGAATTTAATATTGGATTCGTTTATCAGTGTCCCTCTCATTGAATTCTCCTTTTTCTATTCCTGATCATATCGTCTATGTCACTTCTAAAAATAGCGACAGGTGAAAATTTACTTACCTTCTCGATTCCCAAGCCCTTATTCGCTGCAAGATCAGCAAAATATCTAATGGAGTACAGCTGTCTTAATTCTTCATTCGCCAGTTCGTTAGAAAAAGAAATCTGCTTTTTCTTATCATCCCATTTAACATTTTTATCTTTTTTTGCCAGCTGTAATACCTTTTGCTTAACATAGTTAAGCCTCTCCTCCATGGCATCCAGCTCTTCTTTATTTAAAATATCTCCAAGAACCTGCTCAAAATAAGGCCTGTCAAGAGCCATCAGCCTATTGATAAAGGAAGTCGGCAGTCCTAAAATACCTTCCTTTCTAACAGGAATTATCCTGTTATAGAATTTTCCTTTTAAATCCTTTTGCCTTAGATTTCCAAATGCCATATCATTATCAAAGCATCGTATCTGGTCTATTCTTCCATTTTTAACTATTCCGTTAAAATTCCCAAAGTGTCTGTCAGTCTGACCACAGATATAGTCAAATATCTGTAGTTCAAACAACTGAGAAATTGCCTTCATAGAGTAACCCGGTGAATCAATAAGTGTGCACTTTCCACCTGCATTCTCCATGAGATTTCCCTGTAAAACCTTTCCATTTAGCCGAATTGTAGCCGTTCTTGAGTCACATATAATTGACTGTATTCCTAAAAGCGTAGCAAGACGGCTTGTGGCCACATTTCTGTCAGAAAGATTTCTTTCAAATCCTATCTTTGCAGAATTATTAAGTTTATTTGCCATATTTCGCTTAGCATATGCACCTGAATAATCAATTAGTGCCAGCTTAACCGCTTCGTATTCTCCGGCATCAAATATAATTGATTTCCCGGTTGCCTTTTTTATTTCCTTTTCCATTGCCTTTGCAAATTTATCAGCTTTTAGTCCTTTATCCCTATATTTAGAGATTGCATCGGAAATATCCACGCGTTGCTTTCTCTTTTCAAGAACTTCTGAGAGTATCTCTTTTAACTTCGTTCTCGTTTGTTCAGTAAGTTCATGTTTTGCAAATACATCCGAGAGCATTTTTATGTTGTCTTTAGCCGGAACAAAGTCTTTTTCCCTGAAATATACAATTTCTACTCCTTCAGGATTAGCTTTTGTTTTTGGAACCTTTTTGCTTATCATGTATATAGTTGAAGCTGCCGCGCCCTTTATGCTGTAAGTAATATTTTCGTCATTATCAAGGTCATAGAACTCGCCCCTGTTAAAGCTGACTATGTCGCGAATTGTTGTTTTCTTTCCTGCAAGAGTCTTATCTGAAATGGCCAGTTTTCTGTACTCAAGCAGTTTTTCCCTAAAGCTCTCGCTTTCTTTCTGGGTATAACCTGAAAGAATCTTGAGTATCTGGCAGGCATCCTTATAGTCTGCGCCATGCTTTGCAAGAACATTATTGGTGCTGTCTATAAGGCGCTTATAGAGCATAGTGACCATTATGCACAGGCCATCCATTTCTTCCTGCGCCTTCTTTTCATATTCAGCGTCAAGCCTTCCTTTTTTATCAAATTTAATAGGTGGCAGTTCGTTGGTATAAACTGCCTGGATAGCCTCTATGCTCCTTCTGACATCAGCAAGCTCCCTTGTTCCTTTAAGTGGAACAAGTTCATCTGATGTAAGAAGTGTATTTATCGCCTCATTATCAAAACTTATATCTTTAAAGCGCTCCATGTGCGCTTCTTCCTGAATTTCATTCTCAATGGGCTGATCATCCTTTACCTCTTCTACGTTAACCGGCTCTTTGGCCTGCTGTGGCCCATTTTGGATAATAATTTCATTTGGCGCATTATCTAAATCTTCATGATCCAGCAATTTGGACTTTTTCAAGTCTTCTTTTATTTTATTTCTGTTTACCGAAGGTTCCCCCAGGGATTTCCTGTTATTTAATCTGCCACTAAACTTTCCGCTATGATTTTCGTTTAATACAGACTGGGCAGGAACTTCCACCTGTATGCCTCCTTCAGGCGCTTCTTCCAAGTCTTTTACGGATTTGCTGGCCCACTTCTTGTCAGCATTTTTTTTATTTATCTGACCATTATCACCCGTATTAAGAAGCATTGATTTGATATCAAGCTTATTTACTGCATCCTCCGCTTCTTTATACTTATGGACTGCCTTTCCTTTTTCTTTGTTTAGCTGCTGGTTATCATTATATGGCATATTTATCCCCTTTTATTCTTGAAAAGAGTTAACGATTGCCGAAGTATTTATCTTATGAAGTTCATCTATTCTGCGTTCTATCTGACTGTCTATATCAGTAAAATCAATATTGTCTTTGCTAAAGCGACAGATCAGTTCAAAATTACCACCCATTTTTTGGTATTCCTTGATCGCATAAAGGCGCCTTAGCTCGTCATCTTTAATATCGCCCTCAAAGGAGAAGAGCTTTTTCTTTTTATCCCATTTGGCATTTTTATCAGTCTCTGCAAGCTTGTACACATGGTTTTTTACACAGTTTAGCCTGTCCACAAGAGCATCTATTTCTTCGTTATCAAGAAGATCACCTAAAAGCTGCTCAAGATATGGTTTATCAAGCGCCATGATCTTATTGATAAACTCTGCTGACAAGCCTCGCAATCCTGTATCATCAACAGGTACCATAAAACCATAATGTTTTCCATCTATCATTGAAGAAGTTATTTTTCCAAATGCCAGTTCGTTACCAAAGCACTTTATCTGTTCAATTTTATTACTCTCATTTACTATTCCATTAAATTTGGAGTACCTTCTGTCAATCTGGCCGCAGATAAAATCAAATACCTGCAT
>NZ_ATVR01000020.1 GCF_000420825.1 Butyrivibrio sp. AE2015
AAAGATGCTCGCGTCATGTCGAAAAAGATGTACAAGACATGAATAATAGAATAAATGCCAGATCTCATGCCAAACGATTCTATTCAAGGCATGAATTATGAGAAAAAATCTGACACAGCATGTCGAATTACTAAGCAAAGACATGGTATCTGAGTCAAAATCACTAACAACATGTCTGAACCACTATACAAAGCATGTGATACTTGCAAAAAATCTCCAAATCATGTCAGAAGCCTCTGCACAAGGCATGAAAATCGAAAAAAAACTCTCGCAGCATGCTATAGCCAGGTAAATCTTTATGTTTTCAATATCCCAAGTCTCGAGCTGATTCAATTTCAAACGCCCCTACTGTTCTCGGAATCAGAGTCAGAGGCCCTTATACCTAGCCACACCGAAGGTGCTTGCCATTGACGGGTTCTGGGGAAAACGCTACAATGCTGAATCCGACGGTGCATGAATCTAACTACTGTTCCCATCATCCTCACCGTCGGCAGAGCCTGCAGGGCGTTTTCCTCAGGTTCAGTCAATGGTGGCGCATGGAGCCAGCTACTTACGCATATACAAAGGAAGATGATTCTGATGTATGCTAATTGCAAACATCAGAATCATCTCACTAATCTACAGTCTTATATCAAACCGCAGCTATCTCTCTTGTAGCGATCACGCTTACTCCAGTTCCTGCAACATCTTCTATAAGTACATCTCCAATATGAGCAGGAGCACTGACAACAGCTGCGTCTATATCTTTCATGACTTCAAAGATCTTGTCCTTTGGAATATCGCTTGCAGTTTTTACTGATACTCTCTCTTTATCTCCACCGGTTATTCTAATAGTGCTTGTGACAATCCTGGTGGGATTAACAACTTCTTTTCTAGCATATATATCGCCCTTTGGGCAGGTATTACCTGCGACTTCCAAAACCTCTCCGTTTTCCATAGATACAGTCAGCTGGCAGCCCATAGGACATCCTATACAGGTAAGTTCTCTTTTTTCCATCTCCAATACCTCTATTTCCCTGATCTTATTAAATAAGCTTTCATAGGCTTACTCATTTTCAATCTTAACCGTTATCTTCTTAAGTCCGCTATGTTCCTGAATCTGGCTCTTTCTCAAAATGATTTGTTCCATTTCACCGGGAGCCATAATCCTCTTCTGGTTATGCATGATGCGTTCATCATCAAAGTAAACACTGACAAAAGAGTTCTTGTAAACATCACCGACTCTGAATCTTACTGTCAAAAGATCATCCATACGTTCAGGATTGATTGAACTTGGAACTGTATATCTCGCGCCATCTGTCGCAGTGATCTCAATTGTTTCTGCACCGCTTTCATCCTTGCAGCCATCATTTATGTACTTAACAGCGTTCTGACCTGCTCTTTTTGCTTCTTCAGAAACATAGTCAACAAGGTCATGAACGTGAAGAACATTGCCGCAGGCAAATACGCCCGGGATATTTGTCTCAAGGGACTCATTTACAACAGGGCCTGAAGTAACAGGGCTCATCTTTACGCCTGCTGATCTTGAAAGCTCATTCTCAGGGATAAGTCCGCAGGATAAAAGAAGTGTATCGCAAGTGTATCTCTCTTCTGTACCCTTGATTGGCTTTCTATCCGGGCCAACTTCTGCGATAGTTACGGCTGTCACATGGTCTTTTCCCTCGATGTCAACTACAGTATGTGAGAGCTTAAGAGGAATTCCATAGTCATCAAGACACTGAACTATATTTCTCTTAAGTCCGCCTGAGTAAGGCATAAGCTCAGCTACAACCTTTACCTTTGCACCTTCAAGTGTCATTCTTCGGGCCATAATAAGTCCGATGTCTCCAGATCCAAGGATAACAACCTCTCTTCCTGGCATATATCCTTCAATATTTACAAGTCTCTGAGCTGTTCCTGCAGAAAAGATACCTGCCGGTCTGTAACCCGGAATATTGAGGGCACCTCTTGGCCTTTCTCTGCATCCCATGGCAAGGATAACTGCCTTGGCTGCTATCTGGAAGCATCCGTCATCTTTATTTATTGCAGTTACAACCTTATCTGCTGAAATATCCATAACCATGGTATTAAGCTTATACTCAATGCCAAGATCCAAAGCCTTTTTGATAAATCTATAAGCATATTCAGGGCCTGTGAGCTCTTCCTTGAAAGTATGAAGGCCAAAACCATTGTGGATGCACTGATTTAAGATTCCACCAAGTTCATGGTCTCTCTCAAGGATAAGGATGCTGTCATTCCCTGCCTCTTTTGCTGCTACTGCGGCTGCAAGTCCTGCAGGACCGCCGCCTACAATTACTATGTCTACTGTCTTCATGATAAACTTGCCTCCCCTTTTGTTCTTTCAAGGACAATGTACGATTTGCCACCACTCTTGGTTATCTTCTCGTAAGGGAGTCCCAGTTCTCTATTGATTATTTCCATTGTTCTTGGACTGCAGAAGCCTGCCTGACATCTTCCCATTCCTGCCCTTGTTCTGCGCTTTACTCCATCAAGTGAGCGTGCGCCGAGAGGTCTGTGGATAGCCTCAAGGATTTCTCCTTCTGTTATGGATTCACATCTGCATACGATTGTTCCATAAGCAGGATTCTTTTTAATGAGCTCATTCATCTCTTCAACAGAAAGTCCCTCTGTCTTCGTGATTCCTTTTCTTGTTCCGATCCAGTTTTCTTTTTCAGTTAAAGAGAGCTTTTCTTTTACCATTTCTCCAACCATCTTTCCAATAGCAGGAGAAGCTGAAAGTCCAGGAGACTCGATTCCGGCTACATCGATAAAGCCAGGTGCATCCTTGACTTCCTCAATCACGAACTCATGTCTCTCAAGATGAGCTCGAAGTCCTGCAAAAGAAGTAATGACATTCCTCATAGGAAGATTCTTTACGTTTTCACTTGCCTTTGAAACAACTTCATCAAGCCCCTGTGCTGTTGTATTGTTGCCCTCTTTATTCTCAAGGTCGATTGCTGTAGGGCCCACAAGGAGGTTGCCGTGAACAGTAGGTGTAACGAGTACGCCCTTACCATACCTAGTAGGCTGAGGGAAAATAGTGTGTGACACATATCCTCCAACCTGCTTATCAAGAAGGCAGTAATCTCCGCGTCTCTCAATAATGTGCATCTTATCGCTGCTGACCATGTTGTGGATCTCATCGGCATGAACGCCTGCAGCATTTATAACCATACGGGTCACATATTCACCATTGTTTGTTCTTAAATGCCAAAGGCCATCCTCACCTCTTTTGATATCTTCAACTTCAGTGTTGAATCTAAACTCAACTCCGTTTACATTGGCGTTTTCAGCCATAGCTATCGTAAGCTCAAACGGGCAGATGATTCCGCCTGTAGGGGCAAATAAAGCACCCTCTACGTTATCTGAAAGATTAGGCTCCATCTTAAGAGCTTCCTCTTTTGAAAGGATCTTAAGACCCTTAACTCCATTTTTTACGCCTCTCTCATAGAGAGTCTTAAGGCCGTCAAGCTCCTCTTTGTGAACACAAACAACCATGGAACCGTTTCTCTTAAATGGGATATCAAGATCCTTTGAAAGCTGATCCATCATCTCATTTCCTTCCACGTTGAGTCTGGCCATAAGCGAGCCCTCTTCAGCGTCAAATCCGGCATGAACTATGGCAGAATTAGCCTTTGATGTGCCTTCGCATACATCTTCGCATTTTTCAAGCACACATACGTTAGCCTTGTATTTTGATACTTCTCTGGCAATGGCGCTTCCTGAAACCCCTGCGCCTATTATTAGACAATCGTACATATTTACCATCTCCTAAATTAGTTTTTTGCCCAACCGCGTGTTGAAGCAACAGCCTGTTTCCAGCCCGCAAGCTCTTTTTCTCTCTTTTCCTTATCCATTGAGCTCTTGAACTCTTTGTCTACAGACCAGTTATTTAAAACATCCTCTTTATTTTTCCAGTATCCAACCGCAAGACCTGCAAGATATGCTGCTCCCATAGCTGTAGTTTCAACACAGCTTGGTCTTACAACATCTGTATCTATAATGTCTGACTGGAACTGAAGCAGGAAATTGTTCTTGGAAGCTCCGCCATCAACTCGAAGACTTGTGAGCTTATTTCCTGTATCAAGCTCCATGGCTGCAAGTACATCTGCAGTCTGGAAAGCCAAAGACTCAACTGTCGCCCTTATAATGTGGTACTTATTTACGCCTCGTGTAAGTCCTACGATCGCGCCTCTTGCGTAAGGGTCCCAATATGGAGCACCAAGTCCTGTAAATGCAGGAACCACGTAGCATCCGTTTGTATCTTTAACTCTTGTTGCAAAATACTCTGAATCAGGTGCAGAATCAATTGCTCTGAGCTCGTCCCTAAGCCACTGAATTGCTGCTCCTGCAACATAGACTGAACCTTCCAGCGCGTATGTGACTTTTCCATCGATGCCCCATGCAATTGTTGTCAAAAGATCATTCTTGGAATAAACAGGCTTATCTCCTGTATTCATGAGCATAAAGCAGCCGGTTCCATAAGTGTTCTTGGCATCGCCCTTGTTGAAACATGTCTGTCCAAAAAGCGCCGCCTGCTGGTCACCTGCAGCTCCTGCGATCCTAATAGGTCCTCCAAAGAACTCAGGATCTGTCTCGCCATAGACACAGCTTGAAGGCTTAACCTCAGGAAGCATGCTCATAGGAATATCAAGAATTTCGCAAAGCTCTTTATCCCATTCCAATGTATTGATGTTAAAAAGAAGTGTTCTTGAAGCGTTAGAATAATCGGTTACGTGAACCTTTCCCTTTGTAAGCTTGTAAATAAGCCAGGAATCAACTGTTCCAAAACAAAGCTCGCCATTTTCTGCTCTCTGTCTTGCTCCATCCACATTATCGAGGATCCATCTGATCTTGGTTCCTGAAAAATAAGGATCGAACTTAAGACCTGTCTTGCACTGGAATTCCTCAACGATTCCGGGTCTTTCAGCTTTCATTTTTTCTGCAAAATCAGCAGTTCTGCGGCACTGCCATACAATGGCGTGTGTGATTGGCTGTCCTGTCTTTCTGTCCCAAACGATAACAGTCTCACGCTGATTTGTTATTCCGATTGATGCTATATCTTCAAATTTGGCGTCAATCTTATTCATTGCCTCTCTTGCTACAGACAACTGTGTCTGCCAAATTTCGCTGGCATCATGCTCAACCCAGCCTGGCTCCGGAAAGAACTGTGTGAATTCCTTTTGAGCACAGGAACAGATCTCTCCCTTTTGATTAAAAAGGATACATCTGTTACTTGTTGTTCCAGAGTCCAAAGCCATTACATATTTAGCCATTTATTACTCCTACCCTTCCCCAAAAAATCTTAAATCATGCTATTATGATAAGTCCATATTGTGCTATTTGCAATACATTCACAATATTCTAGCTCTATTTTTGTAGCATTTTAACAAAAAGATATATTAGTTTTTGTTGGAAACCAATATATCTTTTTCAGTTTTCTTGTGCTATCAATCAGCTTCGATTGCTTCGTAAGCAGTATAGTAAGTTTCTATCCTGTCAAATTTGTAATAGGCATCGCCCTTTATTGTGGCAAGACTCCCCGGATTTATACAGACTTCATCAATGTTGTGCGGAATAAGCCAGATACAGTCCACAAGCTCATCTCCGTCAAAGAAAAGAATGTAGGCATCAACCTTGACCTTTATGTCTGAAGTATTGTCGGCCGCTAAAATAACCGAGTTGCCATCCACCTTCGTGTAGACGAGAACCTGATCAGTCATGTCCTTTTCGTAGGGAGTTCTTTTGGTAATGGTAAATTCATACATTGATGGGATCATACCATTTAAGTCGCTCTTATCAAAACGCCCCTCAATCACAAACTTGGCCTCATCAGGCACCACCTCCGATGTTCTCTCAGAAACTGCCAGCTCATTCCCCTCGCTGTCTCTTGCTGTGAACATACACTCATATCTGAATGTTTCTCCTGTCTTATTCTGGAGCACAATAACAGGATTACAGTTGTGATCGTCCTCTCTGAAATACTGGGCAACTATGATCGTCCCAAGAGGAAGTCCGCCATAAGATGGCATATCATCATCAGAAGCACCCACGAATCCGCTTACAGGTTTTGTATCATAGTCTTTTTCTATATCTTCAAATTTCTCAAAGATGTTTTGAGGATAGTCCCTGTAATCAAGTGAATCCGCTTTTTCCTCTGAAGTCCCTGCACTACTTGCAGCTGTCCCGCTTACATATCCAGGTTTATCCTGAATCACACCGTCACTTACGTAGTAGAGGTCTTCACTTTCTTTTTCAGTCCCCTCGGTTTCATTTTGGGCTGTTTCTATGTGTTCAACATTAAGATCCAGATTCTTTTTCCCTTTGAGAAAAGACATATCGAATCCCATGTTGGAATAATTCTCATATATTATCTGTTTCCAAAAAGGCATCCCCATCCCTTTATCAAAAGGTAACGAAATACCGTAGCAATTTAAATACATGATTATTGGAACAAGAACTCCTACAAAAGACATGCAAAGAGCTCTGACTATATTTATTGATTTTTTCTGTAAATAACAATAAATACTCAGACAAAGAGCTATAATTGATGGAAATATTCCGACCAAAACAAAAGATGACAGAAGACCAAGTACAGATAATAAAATTGTAATTACAAGCAATTGCATGAAATTACCCCTCATTTTATGTGCATATTACACAAAAGTTATTCTCAAATAAATGTCAATACTTGTATCTATATTTTTTTATACTACAATATATTGTAGTTAGAAAGTGTATGAATTTTCGTTTTTTGAGGAGGGTGTGATTATGAATAGTGTTGCTACTTTGGAGGCTTCAGACCAGCTGATAATACGTAGCATTCTTCGTTCTATGGCCAATGAACACTGGTCAGTTGCCGAAGCACTGGATGAGTATGATATTCCCGAGGATCTTCGTGATGAATATGAAGCTCAGATAGAAGCCTGCTTTGTTGATTGAAGCAAGCTTCTACCCGGATCATCCGTTATAACATTTCAATCTTAAATACGACTGGCATATCGCTCTTGTAATCTGTTTTTAAATGAAGACCATCGTCTTTTCTTTCAAAAGTTACAGGGCTATCGTTTGCCAGCACTTTGATGCCTCTGATTATACCTGAAAAACCGGTAGAACTGGCGGCATCTTTTTGTGTACCAAGGCTCTTTACTATGTATTCACCATTATCAGCGCATTTAAGAACATGCACATAGATATTGCCATGTGCCACTGTGAATCTGATATCTTCAGGCGTATAGTTTATCTTCTGCTTATCGGTAAACTGTCCGCCGCCCATCTTGGTTGGTCCTTCTTCTGCTACTCTGTATGGCTTTGAATTATAGATAGCTTCGCCGTTTTCTGAGAGCCACTTACCTATTCCAAGTAATGTCTTTTTATCCTCATCAGAAATTGTCCCGTCAGGCTTTGGTCCGACATTTAAAAGCATATTTCCGTTCTTGGCCACTGCGTCGATAAGGTTGCATACTATTTCCTCAGAATCCTTGTACTCATTGTCGATAGTGTAACACCAGGAGCGTCTTCCTATCGCCGTATCAGTCTGCCAGATAAATGGCTGTGCCAGAGCCATCTGTCCCCTCTCCACATCAGGAACTGCAACTCCAAATGGGAATGCATCGTGCTTGTAGTTGATGACACCAACCTTTCCGATCTTCTCCATTTCGTTGTAATAGTAAGCTGCCATCTCTCTAAGGTATGGCTTTAAACAAGCTTCCTGTATCCACCAGTCAAAATAAAGAACTTCAGGATGATAGTTATCAATGATCTCTTTTGTCCTTAAAAGCCAGTCCTCCATAAACTCTTTTGTTGGAGTAGGCTCAGCATAGAGGTCGTAATGATCCTCAGGCTCTTTCATTGCAGGCCAGTAGAGGCTATCCTTTGTAATAGAGTCGTTTATATCACTCTCAAAATTTCTGCCGTGGCTCATAAAGAACCAGTGCTCTATTCTGTGTGAAGAAGCGCCAAGTCTCATGCCCTTTTTCTCAACGCTCTTTTTAAGCTCTCCAAGATAATCAATCTTTGGTCCCATCTCATAGGCATTCCATTTTGATATCTTGCTCTTGTACATCTGAAATCCGTCGTGGTGTTCTGCTACAGGAACTACATATTTTGCTCCCGCCTTCTGGAAAAGATCTGCCCATTCATCGGCATTAAATTTCTCAGCCTTGAACATAGGAATAAAATCTTTATATCCAAAATCCTTATGAGGGCCGTAGGTCTTAACATGATGTTCAAACTCTCTTGTGCCCTGAATATACATATTTCTTGAGTACCATTCATTGGCATATGCAGGAACGGAATAGATTCCAAAATGGATGAATATTCCAAATCGTGCATCTGAGTACCACTGCGGCACTCTGTAATTTGATAGTGAATCCCAATCTGCTGTGTAAGTCATTTCTTTCTAGTCCTTGCTTTCCCCTTTTTATTATTTTCTTTATCTTCTCGTAAAAGATCCATTCCAACATCATAAACCTTACCTTCAACGGCATCAATAAGCCAGTTGGCCATAGATATGCCATTTTGGGTAAATGCGGTGAAATGGAGCTCTCTCACACTGGTGTGAACTGTTCCTCCCATGGTAATAAGCGGTAATTTCCAATCATTTATGAAAATGCCAAAAGATGGAGTTATACTCTTTAGCTCTTTTACCATCTGAATAAGCTGGTGATAGTACTCATCCTGCACTTCAGAATCCGTCTCATACTTTCTGCGGATAATATCGTTGTAATAAGCACTTAATAGATAATCTCTGGTGGAACTTGAATATAAAAATTTAAACCTGTCCCCATACTTGGCATAAAGAGCTTTATACCAGTCAAGGGTTATGTTATCGCTGACTATCGGCTTCCAAAGACTTTCCTTTGTCATCCAGATATTTTTAGCTGTCTTTCTCCAGTTTTTGTAAAGGAGCTGTCCGCTGTCAGAAAAAACCGTGATATTCCTGGCGTTTGGATAATAGTCATCAACAATCTCTCCAGCCAGGGCGGGAACCGCGAAGGCACCTGCTGAATTACCGGCAATCAAAAGCTTTGATGGTGATGGAAAGAGCTTTTTAGCCACTTTCATACTCTCGCGGAAATTTACGTATCCATGGAAATGAAGGACTTCATCCTTACCCTCCTCTGATTTATATGGATAATCGTTGTTTCCGATATGGAAATCTCCTGTGGCATAAGTTATTACCACAAAGCTCCAGTCCTTAAAAGGATTTTTATCCGATGCTATGTCGGTTATACCAACGTTTATATTCATAAGCTGGGTAAAAGGTCTTAAATTATTCCAATAATAGTTTGGAAGTCCTGCCGCGACTTTGCCCCCTGTAACAGGTCTTGCTGCAGTGTACTCATTCCATGCTACTCCGCCTCCTGATAAAAAGACGCACAGCTTATCCGGATCAGCTTTTTTAACATAGATATAATACTCAGAACCATCTCCCGAAAGCCCCCTGTCCAGAGAGACTCTGTACCAGGTCATATCCTTGGGATCATCAGGAAGTTCATCCGCCAGTTTGTTGCGGTCCTCCATTACCTTTCCAATGGAGTTCTCCACGAAGTCTCCCACTCTGTTTGCAAAGACGATTCCTCGTTTGAAATTGCTTTTGTTAAGTCTGTTCTTTAAACTCATGAAACACCTATTACACTTTGTGATGATACTTTGTGTGATACTTTGTGATGATATACGGATTGCTCCGCTTCGCTACATCATCACATGTTAAACATTTTTTCTGAAGCATTCTTAAGGTCGCCGAACCTGAAGATGATAACTCCTGCAAAGAGGATCAGGTATATCATCACGCTGGTGACTGCAGGCCACGGAACCTTATTCATGCCATTTTTGATAAATAAAATCTGAAGAAGTACCATCACAAGGTCAAGTACAAGGTAAAGAATGTACTCATCAAGTCTTAGCTTTAACACAAGGGCTGTAATAATTGTTGCAATGGCGAGCCCTATAAGCGTCAGCGGTATCATCCACGCAAAACTCCACCCATAAAAACCTGTATGAAGATCAACATAAATATCTACAACAATAGCGACTATTACTTCCCATGTTATTACCTTTATCAGGTTGTTTCTAAGATACATGGTGGTTATTATCGTGATCCATCCTGCCAGAATTCCCAGCATAACGGGACTGATAAATGAGAACTTATTCTCAGTCATGATATTGATGGTTGCAAAAACTATTTCTGAAGCCACAAACAGGAAGGTACATACCTTCAAAAACGTGATATTACTGATCTTTTTTCTTCTTATTGTTGGAAAAGAAGGACTTGCTTCGCCTTCTACATTTTTAAGTTTCCCCTGGCATAATGGGCAACAGCTCTTATTTCCTCGTATATTAACTTTACACTTTGGGCATATCTGCATCAGTCACTTACCTCCTCATCATAGTCATTTGACCCAAGCTCAACTTCTATTCCCTGCTCTGACAGGCATCTAAAGAAATTAAGCATTACCCTGTGGGTCTTAAATGGTGAGGCTTCGCCAAAAGTCATCTTATCGCCAAAAGAGCATACTGTTACCTGCTGTGATGCAGCGGTCATAAAGGCACTGAATCTGTCTATATATTCCTCAACCTCTTTGGGCATTTTGATCCTTCCAATGTTTGACATGGAAGTTGTTACACCCTTTTTGGCAGCAGCATCAAATCTTCCGATCGTAAAATCCTTTATAGGAAGTGGAACCACTTTAACGGCCAGATTGTGCTCAAGAGCAGAATAAGAATTCATGGTCTTTTCAATATTCTCAGCTGAGAGTTTTTCCTTAAAGGCTTTGTCAACAGGCTCTATTATCGTATTCAGATTGCCGTCATAATTAGCAGGATCATAATCGATATTGATAACGCCAAAGAAATTCCTGGCTGTTCCACTGTGATAGAACTGTCTCAAATTTACAGGAACACTTACCACAACATGCCTTTTCTTTTGACCACGGTTCATGCTGAGTATGGCAGCCTTAATATAGATTGCAACGCATAAAACGCCAACTGTTGTGTTATGCTGATGTGCAAGTTCCAGGAATTTACTGCTTGATACCGTTCCTTCAAGAAGATGCGGAAGGAGGTTTTCATCAAGCTCACCGCTTACCTGATATGCCTTAACAGCTGACATCTCCTTAAGCTGCTTGAGTCCCTTTTGCTTGCTGTAGTTATCAATGAATGCATCAACATTCTTTTCTTCCACAGAAAACTCATCAACAGGCTTGATATCCTCGCTAAGTGAGTGTTTCAGCTGAAGGTAACGGATAATAAGAGTCTTAAAGAACATGAAGGCTCCGGTTCCATCCGCAAGAACGTGGAACATTTCAAGATTTATTCTTTTATCAAAATAGTTAACTCTGTATAAAAGATTTTTATGCCCCGGAATATAAAGCGGCATGCAGGCCGGTGTGTGCTCAAGTTCAACAACAGGCCTTAGATCACTGTCCTCAAGGTAATACCAGAAAATTCCCCTGTGAAGGACACAGTTAAAAAACGGAAATTCATCGATAGTCTCATCAAGAGCTATCTGAAGCATATCCTTTTCAACTTTTTCTTTTAACTCGCATGTAAGTCTGAATACCCTTGTGTTTGCTCCTCTGGCCGTAGAAGGAACAATCTTAGCGGCATTATCCAGTTTGTACCAATTTTTTCTCTCCATCAAAACTTTTAATCCTTATCTATAGTTTTATAAATGCTCAATTCTTTCGGTCACTATATCCATAGATGCTCTGCTTATCCTATAGATAACATCCTCCAGTGAAATGAACTTTTTCCCTCTTATAAATTTGAGATATTTGGGTTTAAATCTCATCTTTATGCCCTTTGGCTCTATTCCGCTGTTGACCTTCTCTTCAATGGTACTGCAGGTATCAACAGGGTCGTGCGCCAGGCTCTTATTTAAAATGCAAAGAAGCGTTCCCGCTGTCCTTACAAGTCCCTCAGCGTTGGGGTCATCACTTACGTCAAGTGATTGCAGCGCTCCTACAGACCACTTCTTTAAACTATGATATATTCCGTACTCACAGTCAAGCTCTACAAGCTTTTCATTGGTGGAATCATAGAGCCACACTTCGTTCCCCTTAACGAACATGTCGCTGACTATAAAGAGTTCGCCCTCAAATGGGAACTTTATTCCTACATTTGAGCACCCGGTCAAAAGAACATTCGCATTAACTTCTGCAACATAGTCGCCAAGGTCAGTCTCAAAGCCTGTGGTATCTGCAACCATCTCAGGCTCTGACTCATACCTGATATCTTCTTCCTCTTTTTCTTTCTTTTCTTCTATTCTCGCATTCTCATCATGCTTTATCTTATAGGAATAGAACAAAGGAGTCTGGACTGTAAACCTGTCACTGCCGCATTCCTCGAAAGGCCCTGCAACAGGGAAGCGCCCTCTTTTTCTGCCAAAATAGTCTGTATCAAACAGAATTGAGCTTCCATCAGGGTTCTCAAATCTCTCCTCCGGTTCAAAAGCAAGTCCTAAAGAATCGGAATTAACAGGAACTGTAAAGCTCCTTGGAAGATACTCATAAAGATTGGTATGAAGTGTATACCGTCCCTCTTCTTCATCCACATACAGGCTTATTTTGTGACCCTGATCCATATGAGCAGAGGTCTCAAAATCACAGCTCCTTGCGCCATTAAAATAGGCGTTGCCTCCGAAATAAACCGGCAGATGATCATAGTACAGATCATTAGAGCCTAAAGTCTTTTTTGCGTTCCTGCCAAATTTGCCAAAATATTCAGAAGGACTTGGATATGTGTTGTAAGGAACAGTTCCACATATAAAGTTGTTGCGGTCTATGGTATCAGCTTCTTTTGAAACACAGTAGTCCAAAAGATCCTGTCTTATTGGCTTTTGAACAAAAATGTTGTTATAAAATCTCGCGTCACCGTGAAGTATTGTCATAAAGCCTGCAATCTTCGTTGAATGCGGCACATGATATGGAGTATATCTGTTTGTAGCAAACTTTTTCCCGCCATTGTCTGTTCCATTTCCAACATAGGTAAAAGAGCCGGCTATAAGATTGTGCACAAAGGCAATTCCCTGAGCACTGATCCTTGCTGCAATATCAGACAAAAGCAGATTGTGATCAACAATTGTCGGGCCATGGGATACCTCGATAAATATATCTTCTCCAAGGGAGAGCCCGCTTTCTATGATAGTTCCCTTTGGCGGAACATTATCGTGAAGGAAGTTCTGGGTAACCCTTGTTCCCTGTGCCTCCCAGTCAAGCCATATTCCTCTTGTGCAGTGGTCGATATGGTTCCTTCTGATCTGCGTATCTATTGCAGCGTGGAACTTGATACCGCCAATCTCCGCGCCTTCAAGGTTGTGCTTATTGTTTATATGATGGATGTGGTTGTCCTCGATGATTGAGAAAGCACATCCCATATGGCCTACAATTCCTGCCTGACCGCAGTCATGTATATCACATCTTCTGACAATGTGAGATCCAACTGTTTCTTTATCCCAGCCATCATTAACTGCCTGGCACACTGCATCTCTCTGGGTCTGCGTGCCATCTTTTAACCAATAGGAAGTCCACTTGTTGTTATTGCCCTGCTGATAATACTTTCCAAGGCTTATTCCAACACATTTTGACTCAGCTATCTCGCACTCTTCTATGATCCATCCCTTTGACCAGTTTGGCCCTACCATACCTTCCTGCATTGCTGTAGGCGGCGCCCACTGAGTCGCAGCATTCCTGATCATAAAACCACTTACAGTAATATAATCCAAGCCTTTTTTCTCCGGGAAAAAGCAGGCCCTTCTGACAGAGATCTCTACATCCTCCTGATTCGGGTCTTTTCCCTGGAAGTTGGCATAGATGACCGTATTGTTGTCTTCCTGGGCTGTAAACCAGACATATTCTGAAAAATCAGGGTTCCAGGAACGCTTATCCTTATTTGGATGCATACAAAAAGACAGATCAAAAACTTCAGTCATTGATCTTCCATTTAGATATAATTCACCTGTGTGGGGATTTTTATCTGAAGTCTTGAACCAGTCGCCTGCAACTTCAGAAATATATGGATTGTAATCTCCGAAAAAGCTGTTTGGAATCCTGATCCTCCAGACATTTTCAAAGGCTTCAAAGCCCTTTAGTTCTTCGGAGCCTGTGATCACAGCTTCGCCCCTGGATGTACTCTTATAGACGATTCTCTCTTTTACGGTGCCTGAGTTTTTAGGTCTTACCCACTCTCTGTATATACCGGGAGCAACCAGGACAGTGTCACCAGCCACTGCTATATCAGCTGCTTCCTGAATAGTCTTAAAAGGATGATTAACGCTTCCGTCACCGCTCCTAAGCACATTGCCCGCTACGTATATCTGCATATTCCCCCTCCTCATAAAACTGTGTTCAGAATTCTTTATTTACAGACACAAATATAGCTACAATACTAGTATATCACTAAAAGTGTATGCTATACTTACTGATAATTCAAAAAATAGAAAGCAAACAAAACTTTACACGGGAGAATAAAATATATGGCACGAATGAAGTTTATAT
Source organism: Butyrivibrio sp. AE2015 (assembly GCF_000420825.1). Taxonomy (GTDB): domain Bacteria; phylum Bacillota; class Clostridia; order Lachnospirales; family Lachnospiraceae; genus Butyrivibrio. Next base: position 14,499 of record NZ_ATVR01000020.1, read on the forward strand.
ATGCGATTGCGATTATTGCAGCACTTATTATAGGGGGATTGATTATCAATTTGGTTAGTTCTTTATTTTGAGAATAAAAAAGCATGCGATATAACCTTAACAGGTTAAATGCATGCTTATTATTTCAATTTATTTTCTTTTGCTTATAAAGATCTGAATCCGCTCTTGCGATGAAGGACTGGAGCGATATTGGTGACTCGAAGTCGTACTGGGCGATTCCTACGCTTACTGACAGATCATAGTTGGTATTATAGTTTTCAGTAATGCGTTTTACATTGTTCTTTATCTGATCTGCAAGCCACGTAGCTTCTGCCCTGTAGGACATCTCTGCAACTACCACGAACTCATCTCCGCCATACCTTGATACAAAGAACCTGCTTCTAGGGCCCTGACATGCTTCCTTGATGGCGTCTGAAATTCTGATAAGAGCGTTATCTCCTTCAAGATGTCCATATGTTTCATTAACAGTTCTGAAATGATCAATATCAATAAGAAGTATAAAAAGAGACATCCCAGGCTCTTCTTCTCTCATCTTTCTGGCAAGATATCTGAACATCTGATTCTTGTTATTTAACTGAGTAAGCGGATCCAAAGAAATCAGACTCTCTGTCTGAGTAATATATGCATAAAAAACTGCGGCTACAATTCCATAGCACAAAAACGGTATTCTCCAGTATACTGCCTGTAAAATACCAAGAATGATCGGCATACATGGAAATACGCCTATCATAAAGTACATGCCCCTATCAGCATATCTGTCCTTATCAAGAGCCCTGTAAAACGCCTTTGCTGAAGATGCAAGAAGATATCCGAAAGGAACTATAATAAGTACCAGATAGAGGTTTCCACCCACAAGGACATTATTCTCATCCACATAAAATACCAACCCTGTTCTGTAGGCTGATACACATAAAATCGCAGAAACCCAGACAGGTATACTTATCAGAAGTCTTGCTATGTCATTCTCTACCATTTTTCCTTTTTGCAGAGTTTCAGACAAAATGAACCAAAGATATGCATCTACACTTATAAGCAAATATGTAAATATGTTGGATAAATAAAGGAAAGGCTTAGAGTTGCTGATGATACCGCTATCAACAAGTGCCCAGAATATCTCTGCTATAAAATAAAGCATTGTAACAAAGACTATATCGCCAAGGTAAACTGTTGAAAGGTCTTTATTAACGCCTCTAACAATTTTAAAAAGAATTATTCCAAGTAAGAAAAAACAAGCCAAATAGGCCTCAATGTAGTAAAATTCGTACCCCAAAGTAAAACCTCCGCCATACTTGTGCAATTGAATGAATTTTATCACGATTTTTTTTGCTTGTAACCAAAATTCATTCGATTTAATACTTTGTTTATAATTTGGGGTTCACGCTCCTCCGGCAATAGCCTTAAGCGCATCAAATTCAGACTCGTAGACGCCTCCCATGGCCTCCAGATCTTCCCATGAGTACCATGCTCCGCTAAGCTGAACACCTTTGATAGAAATATCGGTAGCAATGACCATGAATGGCTTATGATTAACAACAATATATGCTGTTCTGTTAAGCCCAAAAGGAGTAACAAAAACATGCCCCGTTTCAATCAGATGATTGATCTGATCTATTGTGTAATTCTTATTTAATGGAGTAGTTTTTAGCATATATCTCGCCCTTCAAAAATCGAATTGCTCCCTCAAAAAAGAAAGAGTCAAATAGTATAAAATCATTATACTATCTGGCTCTTTTAGTGTAAATTCGTTTATATTTATTTAATATTTGAATAATCTCTTTCTCCAAAAATGCCGGTTCCCACACGTACAAATGTTGCGCCTTCCTCGATAGCGACCTGGTAATCACCCGTCATTCCCATAGATAAAGTGTCCATTTTAACACCCTGTATATTTGCTGCATTTATCTCATCTTTCAACTCTCTAAGTCCTTTGAAAAAGACTCTGTTGCTCTCCGGATCATCTGTATAAGGAGCAATGGTCATAAGCCCTCTTATCTTTAGATGTTCAAGACTACTGATTGTCTTAACAAAGTCCAACGCCTCATCCGGTGCAAGTCCAAACTTGGTGTCCTCACCGGCCATATTCACCTCTATAAGTACATCTGCCACAATACCTGCTTTTGCAAACTGCTTCTCTATCTCAAGTGCCAGCTTTTCATTGTCCACAGAATGGATCATCTTAACTATGCCGGGCAGATATTTAACCTTATTGGCCTGAAGATGGCCTATCATATGCCAGTCCACATCCTCTGTTATCACTTCGTGCTTATCCCTGATTTCCTGGACTTTATTCTCACCAAAAACTCTTATCCCGCAGTCCATGGCCTGTCTGATATCGCTTACAGGTTTTGTCTTGCTGACTGCAATAAGAGTAACTTCGCTTCTGTCTCTCCCGGCTTTTTCGCATGCCTCACAGATTTTTTTCTCTACAAATTCAAGATTATCCTTGATCATGATCATATCCCCATTTAATAATCGAACGTTTTTCCGCTTTATTTTTTCTGGGGCTTATTATATCATAATTCTAGGGGATACGAATACATATACTATATGAAACGTAACATGAGGGGTTACCAAAATGAATGTCAACGACATTGCTAATGGTTCTGAAATAAAGATCTATGCAGCGATCGGCGGTCATAGTATTGTCCTTATGACAGAGGCAATATTCGGAGTATCCGCTGGTCTCCTTGTAAAGCCAATGGAGTACTTTGGCAAATACATGCAGTTCCTTGAACCATCGCAGGTCCAGGTTCTCAACAAGCGCGATGGCCGTATCTACAGATTCATGTCCACAACTATCACTCCTGTTAAAACAAGATATGGATATTTTCACCTTATAAGAGCATCTTCAAAGCTCGAGCCTGAGAACTCCAGAAAAGCTGAAAGGTTCTACATTGAAAAACTCGGCCTTATGTCCATAAATGGAAATAACCTCGATTTAAAGAACTGTCTCGTTCATGACATTTCGCTCAGAGGCCTTTCCCTTGTTCTTGATAAAAACACCAGCCTAAAGCCCGGAGATCACTTAAATGTCATGTTCAGATATGGTGCTACACTGCATAACTATGAGGTAAGCACTGTGGTAGTAAGAAACTTTGAAATTCAGGGAAAAAAAGCTGTAGGATGCAGCATATCCAATTTGAATGTTGATCTTATTGGTCTTCTATCTGAAAAGAGAAATGAGAAACACAGCGCATCTGCAGAGTCACAGGAGATCAATCTTAATCCTGAGATATCACAGGCTCAGCAGATCCAGGAAGTTGAAGAAGACCTTGCAAAAGATATATCGCCATCAGAGAAAAAATCTCTCAATATTACTTCAAACGGAACCAATCCTTTGGATCCTGCCAACTTAGAACACATAACCGATAAATCTCTTCGTCAAAAGAAGAAGGAAGAAAAAATGGCACAGCAGGCAAGGGATATTGCGAATCTCCTCGATCTGCGCGATATCTGAGCTGATCAGAAAATATCATCATAGAAATATCTAAGAAAAGCCCATGTCGTATGACATGGGCTTAATATTTTTAATAACGGATCTGCTTTTCAACCATGCGAACAAATTCCACATTGTTCCTTGTCTTTGAGAAGAGGTTGATACACTGGTCAACTGCATCGTCTGCCTTCATACCATTGAATCCCTTTCTCAGGCTGTTGATAGCTGCAAGCTCCTCCTTTGAAAGAAGGAGGTCTTCTCTTCTGGTGCTTGACTTTGGAATATTGATAGCAGGGAAGATTCTCTTTTCCTGAAGCTTTCTGTCGAGAACCATTTCCATGTTACCTGTTCCCTTGAATTCCTCGTAGATAACATCATCCATCTTGGAACCTGTCTCAATAAGAGCTGTTGCAAGGATTGTAAGGCTTCCGCCCTCTCTCATATTTCTGGCAGCACCAAAGAACTTTTTAGGCATATGAAGAGCTGCCGGATCAAGACCACCTGAAAGAGTTCTTCCTGATGGCGGAACTACGATGTTATACGCTCTTGTAAGACGAGTGATGGAATCAAGGAGGATTACAACATCCTTACCGTGCTCAACAAGACGCTTTGCCCTCTCCATAACCATTTCTGCAACTCTCTTATGATGCTCAGGAAGCTCGTCAAATGTTGAATAGATAACTTCTACATTTGAACCCTCAATTGACTCCTTAATATCTGTAACTTCCTCAGGACGCTCATCAATAAGAAGGATAAGAAGGTGCATATCAGGGCTATTCTTTAAGATTGATTTTGCAACATCTTTAAGAAGTGTTGTTTTACCAGCCTTAGGAGGTGATACGATCATACCTCTCTGTCCCTTACCGATTGGGCTTATAAGGTCCATGATTCTCATGGCAACAGATGAACCTGGCTGCTCAAGCTTAATTCTTGAATTAGGGAAAATAGGTGTCATATTCTCAAAGTTCCATCTTCCCATTGCAACTTCAGGCTTGTATCCGTTTACAGAATCAAGAACTGCAAGTGCTGCAAACTTATCAGATTCTTTTTTCTCTCTGCATCTGCCCTTAAGGATGTCTCCGGTTTTCAGATTAAACTTTCTGATCACGCTTGGTGCAACATATACATCATTCTCACCGGGCAGATAATTCTCACATCTGATGAAACCATAGCCATCCTGCATAACTTCAAGGATTCCATCTGCAGGATCTCCATCCGCAACAGGAGCCTCTGCAGGTGCTGTTGCAGCTGTATCTTCCTTTTTAGGCTCAGATTTAGCACTCTCATTCTGCTCATCTTTTTTTACTGTCTTAACCACAATGTTTTTCTTGTGAATTCCGCTTTTCTCATGGTTCTGAGCCTTCTCTGCAGGGGCATCAGACCTTTCTGTTTTTTCAGTTTTTTCAGTCTTCTCTACTTTTGCAGGCTTTGCGGCCTTTACAGGTTTTTCTTCCTTGTGTTCAGACTTCTTATCTGATTCTTTTTCATCCATCTCGCACATAAGATCAATGATTTCTGCCTTTTTCATGGATGACGCGCCTTTAATACCTCTGGTCTTCGCAATTTCCCTTAGATCACTAAGTTTTAAAGTTTCGTATTTTTCTCTCAAATTAACTCCATTCCGTGCACAATGCACTATTCAAACAATACCTATATCCTATAAACAACAATTGTTAACGTGGGATCTTCGAACGATGTACGTCGAATAGACGAATTATGTCCAATTAGAAATAACTTATACTGTAAGCTATCGTTACGTCACAAATACATTACAACATACTAAAAAGAAAATCAACTAGTTTTTATAATTTTTGTCATTTAAAATTATAAAATATTATTTTTTACAATCTATATTATTCTCTAAGATCAGTAGAAACCTAAAAAAGCTCCCTGTACAAAAATGTACAGAGAGCTAGAAAAGTTGTTTTAATTAAAATTTCCGTAAAGAATCTTTGCAAGTTCTGAGTTTTTATCAAGTACCAGTGTCTTGTCTCCTGTAAGTGATCCCTTAAGAGCATCAAGACCTCTTATATAGCTGTAGAACTCTGCTTTATCCTCTGTGTCATAGGCTTTAGAGAGGGTCTCCATATATGCTGCCTCTCCTTCTGCCTCAAGAACCGCTGCATCTTTTTCAGCCTGAGCCTTTATGATGGCAACCTGCTTATCAGTTTCATTCTGGATCTTCTGGGCTTCAGCATTACCCTGAGCTGTGTAAGAAGCTGCTATATTGTTTCTCTCAGAGATCATTCTATCATATACAGCCTGCTTGTTATCATCAGGAAGGTCCAAGGCCTTAATCTGAGCCTGAACAATTGAAATTCCATAACCGGCCATATCAGAATTGGCTTCTGATGTAATGAGCTGTGTAAGCATCTCACCTCTTGCCTCAATAACCTCATCCTGTGTCATGGATGAAATTGCATTCTTTGTTGCGTTATATACAGAAGCCTCAATTCGTTCCTCTGCTCTTGTCTCAATAGCATTAAGTGTCTGAACAAACTTAAGAGGTTCTGCAACCTTCCACAGTACATATGTGTCTGTTATCATTGACTTTTTGTCCTTTGTGATAACATCTGACTGAGGAATATCATATAAAATAACCTTTGCTGAAATTGACTGGGTGCTGTCAATAAAAGGTGTCTTGAAATGAAGACCGGGATCCTGCGCTATAGCGATGATCTTTCCAAATCTTCTTACTGTAACATATTCATTCTGATGTACTACGTATGTTGATGATCCCACAAGAACCGCTGCAAGGAGAACAACAACAATGATCACATAACCTAAAATACCTTTTTTCTCGTTCATTGTCTCAATCCTCCTTAACCATTAAAACTGTCTAGCGGAAGCATCTGCTGAGTGTTTCCATCTGTGATGATAACCTTCAGATCAGGAAGAAGTTCTTCCATTGTCTCGTAGAAAAGTCTTTTCTTTGTAATGTATGGCTGAAGCTTATACTGTTCATACATCTCATTGAATCTGGCAACCTGACCTTCAGCTTCTGCTATTCTTGCCTGCTTGGCAGCTTCTGCGTCCTGAAGTATCTTATCAGCAGCTGCTTCTGCCTTAGGAAGCTCCTCGCTCTGATACTTTTTAGCATTGTTTACAGCTGTCTCTTTTCCCTGCTTAGCTGTTTCAACAGACTTAAATGCCTGAACGATTTCCTCTGTCGGAGGCTCAGCGTCCTGAACAGAGATATTAACAACAGACATACCAATATTCTTTTCAGCAAGCTCTGTTGTAAGTCTCTCTTTTACCTCTGCCTGGATCTGTCCCTTTGCAGTTGTGATAACGTCATCTACAGGGTAATTGACAACAGTATTTCTGATGCTTGCAAGCGCCATGTTCTTCATGATCATCTCTGGATCTTCGCTGTTGTAATATGCAGCTACAGGGTCGCTTACTTTATATTCCAAATAGAAATCGATATCTACAAAGTTAAAATCTGAAGTTATCATAACGCCTTCATCATCAACAGTTATGTTCTGTCCATCCTTAAGAACATATCCGATACCAATACCATGAGTAGTCATATCTACCAAATGTACCTGCTGAATATAAGGAATCTTAAAATACAAACCGGCAGTATCAACGCGCACAACCTTACCAAACATAGTAAGGATTGCCTGCTCCTGCTCTTTTACAGAGTAGAAACTGCCATTTACTATTGTCAGCGCAAAAAGAGCCACGATTACTATGAGGACTACTTTAAGGCTGATCTTCTTTTTTACAAAGCCATTTTTATTTTTTCCCATTAATACTTTTCTCCAAATCCTCAAAAAAACAACTAATGAAAAACGGCTGGCATACACGCAAGCACGCCAGCCATTTTTCATATATTCAATATTTCATTTAATTACTGGAAGTTTGCTACAAGGGCTACGATTCTAAGAGCAAAGAGAACAAATACTACCCACATGATTGGGCTGATATCCTTTGCCTTCTTAGTAACAACCTTAAGAATAACCCATGCAAGAACTGCAAACATGATACCTGTAGCGATTGAATATGCAAGAGGCATCATAACTACTGCAAGGTAAGCACCTACTGAATCAGCGATGTCGCCATCAAACTTAACCTTTGCAATTGACATAAGCATAAGCATACCAACATAGATAAGTGCCGGAGCTGTTGCAAATGAAGGAATAGCAAGGAACAGTGGGCTAAGAACGATTGAAACAAGGAACATTACACCAGTTGTAAAAGCTGTGAGACCAGTTCTACCACCTGCTGCTACACCTGCACTTGACTCAACGAAACTTGTTACTGTTGATGTACCAAGTAATGCACCACATGTTGTACCTACAGCGTCAGCCATGAATACCTGACCAACTCTTGGAAGGTTACCATCCTTATCAAGAAGACCTGCCTTATCAGCAACACCTACTACTGTTCCAACTGTGTCGAAAAGATCAACATAGAGGAAGCTGAATGTGATAGCAATGAACTGAATAAGGTGTTTTGCAGCCCAACCAAAGTTAAGCTTAAATGCTGTCTCCGAAATAGCGCCAAGCTGAAGTCCCTGTGAGAAATCTGGGAAGAGATTAGCTGCTGTGTAAACACCGGCTGCCTGAAGAATCATACCGATGATCCATGTAACAATGATTCCGATAAGAACACCGCCTGTTACATTGTAGTGTACAAGTGCTGCGATAATGATGAGTCCTACAAGTGCAAGAACCATATCAAGATCAGAGAAGCTTCCAAGTCCTACTACTGTTGCATCATTAGCAACAATAATGTGTGCATTCTGCATACCGATGAATGCTACAAAAAGACCGATACCTGCTGAAATACCAAACTTAAGATTCTGTGGGATGCTGTTGATGATCTGCTCACGGAATTTAAAGAATGAAAGAACAATGAAGATAATACCTTCACAGAATACTGCTGTAAGAGCAATTGTGAAAGGATTCTCCTCTCCGGCAAGTTCACCAAGACAAACTGTATATGCAAAGTAAGCATTAAGACCAAGTCCTGCTGAAAGACCGATTGGATAATTGGCAAAGAAAGCCATTACAAATGTTGCAATTGCAGAAGCAAGCGCAGTTGCAACGAATACGCCGTTTGCATTCATTACTGTGCCCAAAATGTTAGGGTTTACGGCAAGAATATATGCCATAGTAAGGAATGTAGTTAAGCCGGCAAGCACCTCCCTCTTTACGGTAGTGCCATGCTCATTGAGTTTGAAACACTTCTCCAACATACTTTTTTCCTCTCCTTTGAAAAACATTTATAAATTTGTTTATTAAACACCGGACATTATCTTTTTAAGATTCTGCCAACAGTGTAAAGAACCTCATATATATTGTCGTAAAACTCGAATAATACGTGAGCCATTACAGATATATAAATGTTCTTAGTAGCGATATATGCAATTGTAACCGGAAGAGCCATGATAGCCCATTCCAAAATCCCCAAAGGTCCATGAGCTCTTGTAAGAGCACAAAGGACTAAACTAAGTACAGCAAAAATGATAGTCTGCTTTTTATTATCAAATCTGATAAGAGCCTTTCTAAAGAAAAGTTCCTCTGCCACAGGCTTGATAACGATCATCATAAGCGCATAAAAGAAAGTTGGAACCAGATCATTGTGAACTATTATACTTACAGCACCTTCATCAATGTGAAAAGAAAACTGCGAAGATATCAGCATTCTAAGCTTTCCTGCAAGTAAAAGACCAATAAAGGTAAACGCAACCGGAACCCAGAATCCTAATACTCTGCCAAAGTTTTTATAAAGTTTTCTAAAAGAAAACTGTTTGTATATAAAATAAAAGTATGTAAGTAATCCAAAATAGAATGCAAAGAATAAATGAAAAGCCTGCTTGGGCCAGATTATTGTAGCAACTACAAAAACAATTTCCCATGCAATAGGTATATATATTCGTTTCAAGGCAAACTCCTTTAAACAATCAAAAAAATCAATTCATATTATATATATAGCTCTTTGCAAGGTCAATCTATTTATCCAATTATTATTAGTTTTGTAAGTTTTTACTTATCATGCTAAAATGTGTTGGCATAGCATTTTAACATGGAGTAAGAACAATGATTTTATCAGTACATAATTTATGCAAATCCTTTGACGGAAAAGATATATTAAGCGGTGCGTCTTTTCATATAGAGAATAATGAAAAAGCTGCTATTGTAGGAATAAACGGTGCAGGCAAGACCACACTTATCAAAATGATAATCGGTCAGCTCTCTCCCGACGATGGCGAAGTTACTTTTTCCAAAGATACAACGTGGGGTTACCTTGCCCAGAACCAGAATATCACTTCAGAAAACACCATCCTAGACGAACTCACAGAGGTAAAAAGAGATATCATAAACCTTGAGCAGGAAATCAGAGATGCTGAAGAGGCAATGAAGCACACTACAGGCGATGACCTTACAAAGCTCATGGAAAAGTACACTCAGATGCATGAGAAATTCCAGAGAGAGTCAGGCTATGCATGGCGAAGTGAAGTTCTCGGTGTTGCCAAGGGCCTTGGCTTTATTCAGGAAGAGTTCGATAAAAAGATATCTACCCTCTCCGGCGGTCAGAAAACAAGAGTCGCTCTTGGAAAGCTTCTTTTACAAAAGCCTGACCTCATCATCCTGGATGAGCCTACCAACCATCTTGATATGAACTCTATCAGATGGCTTGAAAACTATCTCTTAAACTACAAGGGTGCAGTACTTATCGTCTCCCACGACAGATACTTTCTCGATAAGATCGCAGGTAAGATCATCGAAGTTGAAAATACAAAAGTTAGTTCTTTTACCGGAAACTACAGCACCTATGCAGTAAAGAAAGAACAGGTGCGCGCCGCTGAGCTTGCAGCATATGTCAAACAGCAGCAGGAAATCAAGCATCAGGAAGAAGTCATCACCAAATTAAAGAGCTTCAACAGAGAAAAATCCATTAAACGTGCTGAAAGCCGTGAAAAGATGCTTGATAAGATTGAGGTACTCGATAAGCCAACTACCATCGATGACAAAATGAAGATTTCACTTAAGCCGTCCAGTGAAAGTGCCAAGGACGTTCTTACAGTTACAGGTATTTCCAAGTCATTTGGCAGTGAACAACTCTTTTCCAACATAAGCTTTGAGATCAAAAAGGGCGAACATGTTGCTATCATCGGAGACAACGGCACCGGTAAGACAACCATGCTCAAGATGATAAATGGCATAGAATCCCTTGATAACGGTAAAATTGAACTTGGTGTAAAAGTAAAGATTGGATACTACGATCAGGAGCATCACGTTCTTCACGATGAAAAGACTTTATTTGAAGAGATATCAGATGCTTATCCTGCTTTGAACAATACAGAGATACGTAACACTCTCGCTGCTTTTCTTTTTACAGGAGATGACGTATTTAAGAGGATCGGCGATCTTTCAGGTGGTGAAAAGGGCAGAGTTTCTCTAGCAAAGCTAATGCTTTCTGACGCAAACTTCCTTATCCTCGATGAGCCTACAAACCACCTTGATATAACAAGTAAGGAAATCCTTGAAAGTGCGATATCAGGCTATGAAGGAACTGTCCTCTATGTAAGCCACGACAGATATTTTATCAATAAAACAGCCACCAGGATTCTTGACCTTACCCATGGTCAGGTAGTCAATTACATAGGCAACTATGATTATTACATGGAACATGCGGATGAACAGAATTCAAGGCTCTTTGGAGAAACATCTGCAAATGACGGAAGCAGTCTTGGCTCCGGAAGCTTTAAATATTCTTCTTCCCAGCCAGATGGTGTTTCTTCAAACGCATCAGCTTCTGCATCTTCATTAAATGGCAGCTCTACCGCTTCAACTCAAAGTTCCTCAAATGGCGCTATGGACTGGAAAGCCCAGAAAGAGGCTCAGGCTCAAAAGCGTAAACAGGAAGCTGCACTCAAAAAATGTGAGGAAGAAATTGCCAAGTTAGAAGCCCGCGATGGTGAAATAAACGAACTTCTCGCTGATCCATCTATTGGAACAGACCTTGCCAAACTCAGAAAGCTCTCAGACGAGCAGACTGAAATTCAGGATAAACTTGCTGCTCTCTATGATGAATGGGAAACATTATCAGAATGAGAAAAATAGCACTGATCCCCTATAGGAAATCAGTGCTATTTTTATGGGTCAAATCACAAATGCGCCATTTTTATCAAAATTGCATTTTCACTTAAGCTGCGCCCCGTCTTTGAATGCATTTCCAACTTTTTCACCAATGCCATAATAAGCATTTGCAAATGGATCAAAGCTGATTGGTTTTACCTTTTTAACATCAACAGCTCCATCAGTAACTACGCTCTCATCTGCAGAAACATTTACAATCTCTCCGATAAGGATGCCGTCATTAAAGCTCTTTACCTTACATTCAAGAGCAACAGGAAGTTCATCTATAAGAGGTGCATCTACAAAATCACTCTTGGTTGCATGGAATCCAGCTTTCTCAAACTTATCAGGAACCTTTCTTCCTGATTCAATTCCTACATAATCACAGGCAATCACCTGATCTTCAGTAGCAAGACTTACTGTGAAAGCGCCTCTATTAGCCAAATTGTCAGTAGTCTTATGTTCAGACAGACTGATCGTAATTTCCTTAAAATCCGTCGTAATGCCCCAAGCTGCATTCATGGCATTTGGTACTCCGTTCTCATCATAAGTTGCAATGATAAGAACCGGCTGCGGATACATAAGTGGTTTTGCGCCAAAATTTACTCTGCTCATTTGATTCCTCCTTTGATATACCTCATATTAATCTTCCATTTTGTTATAGGAAGTATTCTGGTCAAACATAACTCATCAATGCATAAAACATCATTTTATACTTCCAAGTGTTTTTAGCATTTCCATTGCTTTCTCATAGGATTCTTTCATCTTCTGTGGGCTATTTACACTCATGCCTTTCTCTCTTGCTTTATTAGCCAAGCCTTCGTCGTCACTTATGAATAATGCATCCTCTTCACCCGCTGATATTATGCTTTCAGCCTCATCGAAAGTTACCCTTTTTACAGTAGCGTTATGCCTTTCCTTAAGCATAGAAACCTGCTTTGCAAGGATCTCATCTTCTTCGCCCATCAGGCATATGATTATATTCTTCATAGCTCACGTTTCTTTCTTATACTTAGTTCTGCGTATATCTGGTTATATTTAATATAGCATATCAAATTAGGAAGAAATTTCCTATGTTATAAAAAAGCTTTCGCACCAAATAATCAGTGCGAAAGCCTCTCTATTATCATGATATTCAATTATCAAGCCCTCTCAAATTCCTCCGCAATTGCATCAAGGAATTCTTCGCTTCCGAGTTTTACTGGGTTTGGAAGTGATGTGATAAGTGCAAGGTCACCTGTCATGCGGCCTGACTCGATAACTGAAAGAGTTGCTCTTTCCATCTTGTCAGCCCAATCGCAAAGAGCTTTGATTCCATCAAGCTCTCCTCTCTTTCTGAGAGCTCCTGTCCAGGCAAAGATCGTTGCTACAGGGTTTGTTGATGTAGGTTCACCCTTGAGGTACTTGTAGTAGTGACGCTGCACTGTTCCGTGAGCCGCCTCATACTCATAAACACCTGTTGGTGATACAAGAACTGATGTCATCATGGCAAGTGAACCGAATGCTGATGAAACCATATCGCTCATTACATCGCCATCATAGTTCTTGCATGCCCATATGAATCCGCCCTTTGACTTCATAACGCGGGCTACAGCATCATCTATAAGCGTATAGAAGTATGTGATTCCTGCCTTTTCAAATTCAGCTTTGAACTCATTTTCATAGACTTCATCGAAGATTTCTCTGAATCTTCTGTCGTAAGTCTTACTGATAGTATCCTTTGTTCCAAGCCAGAGTTCCTTCTTCTCAGAAAGTGCATATTTAAAACATGCTCTTGCAAAGCTCTTGATTGATGAATCCTTATTGTGGATTCCCTGAATGATACCGGGCTCATCAAACTCATGAATAGTTTCTCTTACTTCTTTCCCGTCAGCTCCTGTAAATACAAGCTCAGCCTTTCCAGGACCTGGAACTCTTATTTCAACATTCTTATAAACATCGCCATATGCGTGACGGGCAAGAGTGATCGGCTCTACCCAGCTTCTTACGTTGGGCTCGATGCCCTTTACCATGATAGGTGTACGGAAAACTGTTCCATCAAGGATTGCCCTGATTGTTCCGTTAGGGCTCTTCCACATTTTCTTAAGATTATATTCCTTAACACGCTCGTTGTTAGGAGTAATGGTTGCGCACTTTACGGCAACTCCGTACTTAAGAGTGGCATTGGCACTGTCAACTGTGACCTGATCATCAGTTTCATCTCTGTGCTTAAGTCCAAGATCGTAATACTCACTTTTAAGGTCAATATATGGCAAGATCAGCTTATCTTTGATCATCTGCCATAAAACTCTTGTCATCTCATCCCCATCCATCTCAACGATAGGAGTTGTCATTACAATTTTGCTCATATCCCATTTCTCCTTCAAGTCATTATTATTTACTGTTCATAAAGCTCCAAAAGCCCCTTATCAAGCATATTTTCATAGGCATTGATCATATGCTGATTAGCAAGCTCTTCTGCCTTATCAGGGTTATTCTCTTTAATGGCTTCCATAATAAATTTGTGCTCGACGTTTGAAACAGCACCTCTGCTGCTTGAAAGAGTCTGCTGTCTTACTCTCCAAACGTACTGATGGTAGTCTTTTAAAAGATGCTCAAGCATCTTGGAATTACATGACTCATATAAAATATTGTGGAATCTGTTATCAAGCTCAGCCATCTGCTCCATGTGGCCTCTTGCAGCATGGAACTCTGCGAGATAGATATTCTCTTCCATCTCTTCAAGCTGCTCTTTTGTGATATTCTCACATGCCCATCTGGCACATAATCCCTCAAGTTTGGATCTTATCATATAGATATCCTGAATATCCTTTACCTTAATTCCGGTAACATAAGCTCCTCTGTTAGGGATGATCTGAATAAGCCCTTCAAGCTCAAGCTGTCTGAAAGCCTCTCTTACAGGTGTCCTGCTTACTCCAAGTTCCTGACCGATCGCAACTTCTTTAAGTTCCTCATGGTCTTTGTATTTGCCGTTTAGTATATCTTCTCTTATTCGGTGAAAAACACGTCCTCTAAGAGAATACTTGTCTGTCACTTCCTGTTTTAAGTCTTGATTTTCCATGTCTCTCCTTTAGTTTATACAGCCCCTACTATCTCTCCCTCTTTAACTACGATACCTAGTTCTTTTGAAACTTTATCTATCTCACGAACAAGCTCGTTATCAGTCATAACCGTAACTCGTCCGTTTGCATACTCGTTATCAACCCACTCTTTAATTTTGGTTACAAGCGGTGATGTCTTTGAGAGGGCATGCTCCTGTCTTAATTTGTAATGGATATTTATCCAATGAGCAATGCCTGCAAGCCCTGAAGTATTGGAAACAGCGCTTACAGGAGGTCTCTTCAAGAATTTCTCAGTATCAAAAATATTATAGATCTCTTCATTCTTGAGAAGTCCGTCAGCATGAATACCTGCCCTTGTAACATTAAAGTTCTTACCGACAAATGGAGTGTTGGCAGGAACAGTAAATCCAATCTCTTTCTCATAGTACTCAGCAAGATCAGTGATCACTGTTGTATTCATACCATCCAAAGTGCCCTTAAGCTGGGCATATTCAAATACCATGGCCTCTAGTGGTGTGTTACCTGTTCTCTCACCAATTCCAAACAGTGATGTATTAACAGATGAACAGCCATAAAGCCATGCAGTTGTAGAGTTTGTAACTGCTTTATAAAAATCGTTATGTCCGTGCCATTCGATGAGTTCGCTGGGAACACTGGCGTTTGTATTGATCGCGTAGATGATTCCCTGAACACTTCTGGGAATAACGGCACCTGAGAAGTTTACTCCATATCCCATAGTATCGCAAGCACGAATTTTAACCGGTATGCCGTATTCTTCCTTAAGCTTCATAAGTTCAATACAGAACGGAACAACAAAACCATAAATATCCGCACGGGTAATGTCTTCCAAATGGCATCTCGGGCTGATACCTGCCTCCAGGCAGGAACGTATAACACTTAAGTAATGCTCAAGAGCCTGCTTTCTGGTCATTTTAAGTTTAAGGAAAATATGATAATCAGAACAAGAAACAAGGATACCAGTTTCCTTCATACCAATTTCTTTTACAAGCTTAAAATCCTCTTCGCTTGCCCTTATCCAGCTTGTTACCTCCGGGAATCTGTAGCCCCTTTCCATACATTTAAGGGCTGCATCTCTGTCGCTCTTACTATATAAAAAGAACTCACTCTGTCTGATAAGTCCGTTTGGACCGCCAAGTTCATGGAGCATATCATATATCTTTACAATCTGTTCTGTAGTATATGGTGCTCTGGATTGCTGACCATCTCTAAAAGTTGTATCAGTTATCCATATTTCTTTTGGCATGTTGTGGGGAACAATCCTGTCGTTAAAAGGAATCTTAGGAATTTCCTCGTAAGGAAACATGTTTCTGAAGACGTTTGGTTTTTTTACATCGTCAAGAATATAAATATGCTCTTCAATCTTGAGCAGATTATTCTTGTCATTCATTGTTACGGGTCTACTTTGGAACGCTGATGTATCACTCATAAAAATAACCTCACCTTCTTGCAATGTATCTCTCGTATAATTGTATACAATCATACTATCCTTTATACATTGCTGTCAAGGCAAGGTTCTTTCTTAAAAACTGCTCTTTCTGTTAAAAAACTTCTTTATTTCTTCTATAGGAGTCGGCTTGGCATAAAGATATCCCTGAATATAGTCAAATCCACGGTCTACACTGTACTGTTTCTGGGATTCATCCTCTACTCCTTCGATAAGTGTTATAAAGCCGTTCTTTTTGAAAACTTCTATCATGTAGCTGAGGATGTCGTTCATCCTGTCATCGTGAAGAGATTTATAAAGAAGTGTCTTATCAAATTTAATGGTCTTGAAAGGACAATTCATAACCCTTTCAAGTGATGAATATCCAGTGCCAAAGTCATCCAGATAAAACTGTATTCCCTCCGCAGAAAGAACTTCCATGTTTTTATTGGCGCTGTCATAGTTTTCAAACATAGCTGTTTCAGTCACTTCAAGTCTGATCTTGGATGCGTCAATGTCATATTTCTCGATGATCTCCATAAAATCTCTGTTGAGATTTTCCATAGAAAGCTCTTTTGCCGAGCAGTTAATGGATATGGCATCGAAATCATAGTATTCGTCAAAAGAACTTATGGCTCTGCAGACCTTATTAAGGATTATGCAGGTGAGCATGTGTATTGAGCCGCTGCTTTCAGCGATAGGTATAAATACCTCCGGAGAAATAAGCTTATCACCGACTTTAAGTCTCATGAGCGCTTCTGCTGATTTAAAGCTGCCGGTTTCCACGCTGTAGATAGGCTGCGCATATACCACGACTCTCTCATCATCAAGGTTCTCTCTTAGCCTTATATCCCTGATAACAGAAGATATCTCATAGTGCTCGCTAAAGCCTTTATAATCGCTTTCCTTTGTAATATAGAACTGACTGCTATTTTGGTCTACTAATCTTTTGCTTATGAATTCAAAGAACTGACGCACCTTCAAAATAGTGTCTGTCTCCGGCCTAAGTTCTCCTGCAATGATCGTGTAATTAAATGGAACATCAAGATCAACTCTGCTCTTGTCAAAGATACCTCTTATCTCCTGAATGATCTGCTTGGCTTTCTCCGGATCATTCTCCTCAAGAGTATTGACAAATTTATTATCAGACATTTTATAAAGCCTTAAAGAAGGACTTAAATTCTCAAGATTTCTGCAAATGCTGATACCATAGTACAAAGAATCAATATCTTTTTTTATAAAGTTCTCAATATCCAAAGTCTTAAGGATAACGTACACTACCCAGATTTTCTTTTTGCCCATATTCTTCATAAGATAAGCATCAAGCGCATAGATACTCTGAGTTCCTGAAAGCTCATCATACGGGACATTATGGAACAGCAAGAATCCAATCATGAAAATAGGAACATAAGTGGTGGCTGAAAAAATATAATGGGCCTTAACTACATATATCATCTGACCGATCAGGACAACAAGGCTTGCGGGAACAAAAAGACATACTGCATGCCATGTGATCCTGCTTATCTCTCGCCTGTTCAGGGCACTGGCTATAAAACATACAACAGCGCAGACAATACCCGCTGAAATGTAGTATCTGGTGAAATGTCTGATATCAATGCCGTCTAATGTAAATGTGTAGAGGCCACTGGCAGCTATCTCAATAATAATTCCAATGACGTAGATAATTGACAGAACAGCGTACATCAAAATAAACTCTTTTCGCTGATTGCGTCTCACCACCGACATCATATTTACGTAGGAAAAAATGCAGTAAAGAATTCCATTATAAACCAGTAAAAAAGAAATCAGCTGTATTCCGAATAGGTTTTTGTTGTAGTACTGATCGGGATGATTGGCTACTTTGAGAATAGAAATCTGAAAAAGAATGGCAACTATCGAAAGAATGGTGCCATTAAAAATATACTTAAAAAGAAGAGTCTTTTTAGGTCTTACATATAACATCACAAATAGCAGGAGCCCTGAAAGAAGGAGTCCTGCTATTTCACCTATGTAGTTATACTCTACAAATGATTCAATATACATATATTAATAGTAACACAAACTAAAGGATATTGGTAAAAAATAATTAAATTATCCTTTAACTGAACCTGTAGTGATTCCGGCAACAAAGTATTTCTGAAGCGAAATGAACACAATAAATACAGGTATAAGCGAAAGAACTGAAGCTGCCATGATTAGTCCATACTCAGCTGAGTACTGTGAAATAAACATTTTCAGTCCGATCTGAAGTGTTTTCTTGGACTCAGTTGTCAAATAAATGAGAGGTCCAAGGAAGTCATTCCAGGTATTAACAAAAGTAAAAATGATAAGTGTTGAAAGTGCAGGCTTTGAAAGAGGAAGCATGATTTTGGCGTATATGCCATACTCTGTCATTCCATCGATCCTGGCTGCTTCGCAAAGAGAATCAGGGATTCCCTCATAGAACTGTCTCATCATAAATACTCCAAATGCAGAAAAGGCCTGAAGTATGATAATTGCAAGGTGGGTATCCGCAAGTCCAAGGCTTCTCATGAACATGAACTGAGGAACCATGTATACCTGCCAAGGCACAGCGATTGTAGCTACATATGCAAGGAACAGCACGTTGCGGCCCTTGAACTCAAGTTTTGCAAAAGCATATGCTGCAAAGCTTGAGGTAAGAAGCTGAAGGAAAGTAACTATTAGCGTCAGCTTTGCTGTGTTAAGCGTAAACTTTGCAAGAGGTATCTTTGTCCAGATATCAAGGTAGTTCTGCCATCTTGGCTCCTTTGGAATCCACTCAAAAGGTATTACAAAAACGTCTTTGTTAAACTTAAGTGATGCTGATAACATCCATACGAAAGGCACTAACATTAAAAGTGCCAGGAGGATTAGCAGCACATAGACAATTGTCTGTCCGATAATTCTGTTTCTTCTTTTGCTTTTCACTTTTTCTATCCTCCCGATCAGTCATTAGCATAGTTCTTTTCACCCTTAAACTGGATAAGGGTAACAACGAGAACTATTGCAAAAAGAACCAGTGCTGATGCCGATGCTTTTCCAAGCTTCCAGTTTCTGAAAGCCTCTTCGTAGATATAGTAAACAAGTACCATTGCGCTCTTATTTACTACACCGTTAGAACCACCAGCCAACATGTATACGATGTCATAAACCTTAAAGCAGTTGATCGTCAGCATGATAGTCACAAAGAATGTTGTTGGTTTAAGCTGAGGAACAGTGATATGTCTGAATTTCTGCCAGGCATTGGCTCCGTCAAGTGAAGCTGCCTCATAGAGATCCTCACTGATGCCCTGTAATCCGGCAAGATAGATTACCATATAATATCCCATGTTTTTCCATACGGAGAACATGATAATAGTCAACATTACAGTACTTGAAGATGCTGCCCATTTTGAAGGTGCAACATGAAGTACATTCATAAGGAACTGGTTAACAATTCCACCTTTTGCTGGTGTAAAGAGCATATTCCATACTGCTGCTACTGCAACCAGTGATGCTACATAAGGGAAGAATGTAACTGTTCTAAAGAAATTTCTTCCTTTTATTTTCTGATTCAATAAAATCGCAAGTCCAAGTGCTATCACAAGAGTGATCGGCACAGTAAACAGGCTGTAGATAATTGTATTTTTTAGTGATGCAATGAATCTGTCATCCTTAAAGATCTCTACGAAATTCGAAAGACCTATGAATTTCATCTCATTACTTCCATCCCATTCAGCAAATGACATGAGAAGTGCAAGTACTATTGGTCCCAATGTAAATATTGCAAAACCTAGAAAGTTTGGAGCGATGAAGGAATATGCTACAAGATTCCTTCTGCGCTGTCTTTTTTTCATATTTTTTTCCATAGCGGATAGCTGTGCTGCCATGTCTTTTTCCTCTTAAAAAGGCACTTGAACTCAAGCTGCCTTGAAATTCAAGTGCCGGTTATTTTTATCTAGCTAATAATTACTTTCCGATGATTGCAGAAACGCCTTCGTTCATAGCTGCGATAGCATCATCTACGCTTACTTCTTCATTCATGATAAGATCATGCTGTTCATTAAGAACTGTCTCAATCTCAGAAGACTTGTCATTTGCAGGCATCTCAAGATATGTGTGGCTTGGTACAAGAGCTTCCTTTGAAGCTTCATCTGTTGGGAAACCATCCATTGAAGCGATAAGATCAACGATCTTGTCGTTTGTCATAGCTGGGATGTTACCTGTTGAAGCCATAACTTCTGCACCCTTCTCACCACTTACGAACTTAACGAATTCCCAAGCCATATCCTTGTTAGGAGCTGATGTAGGAATTGCAAGAGCTGTGATTGTTGAAAGAGTTGAGCCAGGCTCTACACCTTCTGCGTGAGGATACTTAACCATACCCCAGTTAGTGCAATCTGTGTACTCACCATCTTTGATCTTCTGGATAAGTGTTGCGATGAACCATGTACCCATGTTCATTGTTGCTACGTTACCCTGAGCAAATGCTGCTGAATAGTGAAGTCCCTGTGTCTTAAGTGTTGCATAATCCATGCAGACACCATCTTTCTGCTGTGCAAGAACCATCTCGTAGTAAGGCTTTGTGAACTCATAGTTGCCATCAACGATTGTGTTCTTTCCATCAAGAATACCATCAAGCTGGATTGTTGATCTCCATGTGTGGTAGTGAGAACCATAAACCTCAGCGCCAGGAGTTGTATCTGTTACGCTTCTTGCAAGCTTGTCATACTCTTCCCAAGTCATATCGTTTGTAGGATATGCAACGCCTGCTTTATCAAAGATATCCTTGTTGTAGTAAAGAACCCAGATATCTGAACGGAAAGGAAGTTCATAAAGATTTCCGTCGATTGTTACCTGATCTGTAACGCCGTTGTAAAGTGAAAGGTCAACGCCATCCTTTGAGATAAGATCTCCTAAAGGCTCAAGAACGCCCTTGTTAACAAGTGATACGTAACCTGGAACATCCTTAACTGTTACTACGTCAAAATCCGAACCAGCACCTGAAAGCTGTGTTCCAAGAACTGTGCTGTAATCTGTAGATCCAAGGTCTACCATCTCAACTGTTACATTTGGATGCTCAGCTGTGAAAGCATCGATAAGTGGCTGATAGTAAACTGTGCTTGATACATCCCAAAGTGCCCACTTAAGTGTTACAGGCTCATCAGATGTAGCCTCTGCTGTTTCTGTAGTTGCTTCCGCAGCAGGTGCCTCTGTTGCTGCCGGTGTTTCTTCCTTTGCAGGTGCCTCAGCTTCAGGTGCCTGTGAAGCACTTCCGCATCCAACGATGCTTGCTGCGATCATTGAAACTGCAAGTAAAGAACTGATAATTCTCTTTTTCATTTTTTGCCTCCCTTTTAATAATTGCTACCCCATTGGCAGTTTTTTGTTTCTATAGAAATTGTAGCAAAGCCTCTTATTTCCAAGAATGTACATTCTTTAACATTTATTGGTAAAAAAATGCAATTTTTTTATATAAAATTGTATTTTCTTTATTTTTCCTCTGCTCTAATATATATCTATGCGTAAAAATAGTCATTCAATCAGATTAAAAATTGTCATATGGGCAGTGGGTCTGTCTCTTGTTCTTGCCTTATTTATAGCTACAACAAGTTACATTCTCTCCATGCGCTATTTAAAAGAAAATCAGCATCAATCAGCCCTGACCAACATCCATGTCCTTGGAAACAACATAGATTCCAACATCAATACAGTTATGACTTTTTCTAACTGGATATGCCTGGACAGTACTATCAATAACTACGTCCAGTCTGTAGCTGAGACCTATACCGAGGACAAGATTCTTGGCAGAAAGCTTTCCATGATGACCTGGAATCACTTAAACAATGAATTCAATATAGTCGGAGTCAGAAATTACGTTGACCGCGTAGTAATATCCACTATTGATGGCAAAAATTTCCTGCAGGACATCGCAGGGGGCGGTGCATCAAGCAGTTCAAGCACTCCTCAGATGATTATGGCTTCAAGTTTTTATGAGCCTCTAATTTCATCTCCGTCCTTTAGCTGGTATGGAATATGTAAAAATCCAATGTCCAAAAGTGGCAACCCTCCTATCATTCCAATTATCAGAGCAATTTACAAGGCTGATTCCTCTGAAGTTCTGGGCTGGGTCTATATGGACATCCCTGTATCTGTGATAATAGATTCTCTAAAAAGCTTTGTCTTTGAAAATGATGATGCTCTATATCTTACATTTTCCGAAGGCGTATCCTACCGATATGATGGCAGGTCTTTTGTGAAAGACTCACTTCCTGCCGATCTTGTAACCTACACTTTGCCGGAAACCGGATGGAAGCTCTCATATCTGCCATCAGAAAGCGTCCTCAAAGCCCGAATGAAGCTGTATCTGGCACTGATCATACTTATATTTACGGTCATTCTTTTTGCAGGAATAATTCTTTCTCTTTCCCTGCACAGGATCATTACAAAGCCAGTATCCAAGCTAATTGACAGACTTGATCAGATCGGACTTGGCGATTTTTCAAGAGATTCATCCATAGAATGGCCCAACGAGCTTGGTGAGATTGGAATAGGAATCAACAGCCTCTCACAGAACGTCTCCGATCTTATGGAAAAAAGAATTTTAGATGAAAAGACAAAACACGACCTGGAATACCAGGTTCTGCAGTCCCAGATAAACCCTCACTTTTTGTACAACACTTTAAATACAATAAAGTGGATGGCAACGATTCAGGGCTCAGAAGGCATCGCAGACATGTCAACTGCCCTCTCCCGTCTTATGAAGAATATCGCAAAGGGAACTGAGAGTGCTATTTCTCTGAAGGATGAGTTTGCCCTATTAGATGACTATTTTACCATTATGAAATACAGGTATGGCGGGACTATTGAGCTGGAATACGAAACTGAGGATGAAGCTCTTTTACAATGTAAAATAAACCGCTTCTCTCTCCAGCCGATCATAGAGAATTCCATATTCCACGGAATCGAGCCAAAGGGAAGCGCTGGAAAGATTGTAGTCCACACCTATAAAAATGATGATAAGCTTTTCATTGATGTCACTGACAACGGAGTCGGCATGACTAAAGAAACTATTGATAATGTCCTTAGCGGCAAAGCCAAGTCATCCAACGAATTCTTTAGACAGATTGGTGTCAGCAACGTAAATGAAAGAATCAAATATACTTTCGGCGAAGAATATGGAATGCACATAACAAGCGAAGTTGGATTCTTCACAACTACCACACTTATTCTTCCACTTAAATATATGTAAAAGAGATCAGGAGTTTTTATGTACCGAATACTAATAGTAGATGATGAGCCCTTGGTGCAGATTGGGCTTAAGACCATGATTGCCAAGGATCATTCCGACAACTGTGAAATAATTGGAACTGCTTCAAATGGGCAGGAAGCCTGGGATATGATCTGTAATGATACTCCGGACATTGTCATTGCAGATATTAGAATGCCCGTAATGACCGGACTTGAACTGCTTGATAAGTGCCACAAAAAATACGGAAATACTCCGGCTTTTATCATGCTCACAGCCTATGAAGAATTTGAAATGGTAAGACAGGCTCTTGTATGTGAGGCAGTTGATTACCTTGTAAAAATAGAGCTAAACTCCGAAACTTTGACCTTTGCTCTAAATAAAGCAATCCAAAGAGTTGATGAATCAAATCCTGTAAGAAAAGCTTCTATTCCAAGCGAAAGTTCTCTCGAAGACCTCAGGCAGAAGTTTTTGATAAAATTGTTCAACCACCTGATCACCTCTGAAAGTGATCTTACAAAAGAAACAAAGGCTCTGGATCTCAAGCTTGATTACAACAGGTATATTGTAGTGTATGGCGAAATCAAGACGCCCTCTCCTGCACTCTCTGACTCATCAAGTGATGCTATTGGAATATATTCATCAAGTATAGGTATGGCAAAAGAGATAATATCCCGCCACGCGCCTTGCCAGATAGTATCCATAGACCCTACGCACTTTGCTATCATCTTCCTTTTTAATGAAGAAAAACCTATTGCTTCAATAATGGATCTGATCACTGAGGCACTTGAAAACGCCAGAACCATGATCACAAGCTACTTTAAGACAACACTTACCTTTGGTATAGGAAGCGCTGTATCAACACCGCTTGACATAGCTGTTTCTTTTGACGAAGCAA
Organism: Butyrivibrio sp. AE2015; assembly: GCF_000420825.1. Classification (GTDB taxonomy): domain Bacteria; phylum Bacillota; class Clostridia; order Lachnospirales; family Lachnospiraceae; genus Butyrivibrio. The sequence continues at coordinate 38,660 of NZ_ATVR01000020.1, forward strand.
AAACAGCCCAGTCCCAGTCTGATTCTGCCGCACCAATAAGACTCTTTAGCCACATCGTTGGCAGCAACAGGCGCTCAGGAAAAGACAAACTGATCTTTACCATACAGCAGTATATAGACAGCAACTTAAACGGCAAACTCCAGTTAAATGAAGTAGCTGAAGTATTCGGACTATCTCCCGCTTATCTGTCAGTTCTTTTTAAGAAGACAACAGATACCGGTTTCTCCGAATATGTTTACACCAAAAAAATAGATAAGGCAAAAGAAATGCTCTTATCAGGCGATATGAAAATATATGAAGTTGCAGATGCCCTTGGATTTGAGTCGGCCTACTATTTTTCCAAGGTCTTTAAAAAAGTTGATGGCCACTCACCAAGGGAATATATCCAAAATAAAAGCGAAGGTCAGTCTTTCTGAATAAAAAAGAGGATGAAGAAAAGCTCTTCATCCTCTTTTTATTAGTCCTTATTATTCTTCTGAGTTTGCTGCTGCAACCTTATCTGCTCTGTCGGCAACTTCTTTTGCCTGAACATCTGATGGTGCCTGCTCATATCTGTTAAACTCATACTCATATTCACCGCTTCCACCTGTCATTGAGCGAAGCTGAGTGTTATATCCAAAGAGCTCCATCATAGGAACTTCTGCTTCAATAACCTGCTTGCCTGTAAGAGAAGGATTCATGCCGAGCACTCTTCCTCTTCTCTTATTGAGGTCTCCCATTACATCACCGGTATATGAATCCGGAACTGTAACCTTAAGAGAAACAATAGGCTCAAGGAGTACAGGAGAAGCATCCATGAAACCTTTCTTGAATGCGCCTGATGCAGCTACTTTGAATGCCATTTCTGAAGAGTCAACCGGATGATAAGATCCATCGTAAAGAACTGCCTTAACGCCTACTACAGGATAAGCTGCAAGAGGTCCTCTCAATACTGACTCAGCAAGTCCCTTTTCAACTGCCGGGAAGTAGTTCTTTGGAACTGCTCCACCAACAACTTCCTGCTCAAATACATATGGAGTAGTTGGATCTCCTGAAGGCTCAAAGCGCATCTTTACATGTCCATACTGGCCATGGCCACCTGTCTGTTTTTTATACTTGTACTCAACATCAGATTTCTTTCTGATCGTCTCTCTGAATGCAACCTTTGGCTTTGTGAGATCGATTGCAACCTTATACACATTCTGAAGCTTACTCTGGATAACCTCAAGATGCATATCACCGATACCATAAAGAAGTGTCTGGCGGTTTTCTGCATCGTTAACTACCTTAAGTGTCTGATCCTCAGCTGCAAGCTTAGCAAGAGACTGAGAAATCTTATCAATATCTGCCTTGTTCTGAGCATGATATCTCATTGCTGTATATGGAGTTGAAATATCCATCTTAGCGTACTGAATAGGATTAGCCTTTGTTGAAAGGGTATCTCCTGTTGCAATCTCAAGCTTCTGGAGTGCGCCAAGATCTCCTGCGTGAAGCTCAGGAACTTCAGTGGTCTTATTGCCCTGAAGAATATAGAGCTTACCAATCTTAACTTCAACATCCTTATTGGCTACATACATAAGATCATCAGGTTTAATGACACCTGAACGAACCTTGATAAGTGAGTACTTACCAATAAAAGGATCGATCATTGTCTTAAATACAAAAGCTGTCTTTGGCTTTGAGAAGTCGAAATCTGCTTCGAAAATCTCATTAGTACTTGTATTGATGCCAGCCATCTTGCGATTCTCAGGACTTGGCATGTACTTAACGATATCATCAAGAAGTGTGTAGATACCCTGGCAGAGAGTACTTGAACCCATTTCAATAGGAACTATACTTCCATCACATACATTACCTCTTACAGCCGCTCTTATCTCAGCTTCTGAGAATGTATCACCATTAAAGTATCTCTCCATGAACTCTTCTGAAGTCTCAGCAACAGATTCAAGAAGTGTATCTCTAAAGAGCTTAAGGTTCGCCTGGTTGTATTCCGGAACCGGACACTCTACAACCTCTTTTCCTTCCCATCTAAAGCCCTTTTCCTGAATAACGTTTACATATCCAACAAACTTTTCATTCTCACGGATTGGCAGGTTAAATGGAGCCATTTTCTTACCGTATTTGTCAGTAAGATCCTGAACTACCTGTCTATAAGAAACATCATCGATATCCATGTCAGCTACAAAGAACATACGTGGAATCTTGTACTTTTCGCACATTTCCCAAGCCTTCTCTGTTCCAACTTCGATACCAGCCTTACCTGAAACAACGATGATCGCTGCATCAGCAACACTGATAGCTTCCTCAACTTCACCTACAAAATCAAAGAATCCCGGAGTATCCAGAATATTGATCTTGTGACCATCCCACTCGAGAGGGATAGTTGAAGTACTGATTGAGAAGTGACGCTTCTGTTCTTCCTTATCGAAATCACTTAAAGTGTTTCCATCTTCTACCTTCCCCATCCTTGATGTAAGTCCGGCAAGATATCCCATAGCCTCTGCTAAAGTTGTTTTGCCAGCGCCACCATGTCCAAGCAGTACTACGTTTCTAATCTTGTCAGTTGTGTAAACGTTCATATCTTGTCCTCCAGTCGCATTATTTTGAGGAAATCCCAAAGCACTATTAATTTGTAAATGTGAAAAAGTATTGAATTCCCCCAAAAGATTTATAAGGATATTTTACTAAAAATAATGCACCATAACAAGTATTTGTGTTATTTTTGCACAAATATCTCATTATAATGTGGGTCTTATATCTTCAAGGCAAAAAACGGTAAGAATCATGCATGAATAGTATTGTTTTTCACACGTTAAAGTGATATAGTGAAATGAAAGACGCTTTCTTCGGGGGAATTTAACTAATGTCATTTAATAAATTTGGATTTTTAGGACTTGGTCTTATTGGTGGTTCTATTGCAAGAGCCATCAAAAAAAATCATCCTGATTCTTTTATAGTAGCTTATACACCACACAAAGAAACCGTAGACAAGGCTCATGACGAAGGCATTGTAGATATGCCTGTATATGAGATAGGAAAAGATTTTTCTGAATGCGATATCATCTTTTTATGTGCTCCGGTAGAAATAAACAACGATAATCTTGAAAAACTTGTTCCATTTTTAAATGAGAATACATTACTCACTGATATCGGCAGCGTTAAGACCGGTATTCATGAGAAGGTAAAAGAGCTTGGCCTTGAAAAGCAGTTTATCGGCGGTCATCCAATGGCTGGTACAGAACGCATAGGTTTTGGCAATTCCAAGGCATCTCTTTTTGAAAATGCCTACTATATTCTCACAAAAACAGAGAATACAAATGAAGAGAAACTACAGTATTACTATGAACTGGTAAAAGAAATAGGTGCCATTCCTCTGGTGATTCCTTACATGCAGCATGATTACATCACTGCAGCCATAAGCCACGTTCCACATGTAGTCTCTGCAAGCCTTGTGAATCTTGTCAGGAACAATGATTCCGAGGACCAGCTGATGAAACTCATCGCCGCAGGTGGATTTAAGGATATCACAAGAATATCCTCCTCTTCTCCTGTTATGTGGCAACAGATCTGCACTACAAACTCATATAACATTTCAGATTTGCTTTCAAAGTACATTGATTCACTTATCGATATCAAGCTCGCAATTGATGAGCACGACAACGATAAGCTCTTTGACTTTTTTAGCTCAGCCAGAGAGTACAGAGAATCCTTCATAGAGACCAGCAGCGGTCCTATTATGCAGACCTTTACTATCCACGTCGACATCGCTGATAAGCCCGGTAATCTCGCAAGGGTGGCAACTCTTTTATCAGACAATGATATCAATATCAAAAATATCGGCATAGTCCATAACAGGGAGTATGAACGAGGAACTCTTCGTATAGAGCTGCATGACCAGACCGGAAAAGATGCTGCATTAAAAATACTTAACGAAAACGGATATCCCATCAGAAACAGCTAATTCAAAGGAGAAGCAACATGATAGCGTTAGAAAAAGCAAAACACCCATTAAAAGGTGACGTTTTTGTTCCAGGCGACAAGTCCATATCTCACAGAAGTATCATGTTTGGCGCTCTCGCTAAAGGAACAACAGAGATCACAGGCTTTCTTAACAGTGCTGACTGCCTTTCAACCATCGACTGTTTCAGAAAACTTGGCATCAATATAGATCACACAATACGCCCTACGAACGGCGTTCCAACCATCACGGTGCATGGCAATGGTCTTCAGGGCTTAAAGGCCCCATCTGAAACTTTATACACAGGAAACAGCGGTACTACTACAAGACTCATGTCAGGTATTCTTGTGGCACAGCCTTTTGATTCCAATATCACAGGTGATATGTCCATAGAAAAGCGCCCCATGAACCGCATTATAAAGCCTCTTTCGCAGATGGGAGCTGATATTTCATCTCTCATGGATAATGGCTGCGCTCCACTCGTTATTAAAGGAGGTAAGCGCCTTAGAGGCATAACCTATAGAAATCCAATCGCTTCAGCTCAGGTAAAATCTGCTATTGTACTGGCAGGTCTCTATGCTGACGGCGACACTGTAGTTTATGAGCCTGCACTGTCACGAAATCACACAGAGACTATGCTCACAATGTTCGGAGCTGACATTCACAATGAACTTGCAAGAGATGGAAGTGCCGCAGCAATACTGCATCCCGGCATGCCACTTCATGGCATTAAGATAAATGTCCCTGGAGACATCTCTTCTGCTGCTTATTTCATGGCTGCTGCTCTCATGGTTCCTGATTCTGAGCTTCTTATCAGAAATGTAGGTATCAACCAGACCAGAACCGGTATCATTACTGTACTCAGGCAGATGGGAGCTGATATCACTCTTCTTAACGAAACCAATGACAGCGAGCCAAGAGCCGACATACTTGTTAAATACAGCGAGCTCCACGGAAATGAAAACGGCATTTTTGAAATTGGCGGAAAAGACATACCGACTATGATAGATGAACTTCCTGTCGTTGCCGTTGTTGCTGCCACAGGTAACTTTGATACCATAATAAAAGATGCAGCAGAGCTCAAGGCAAAAGAGTCTGACAGAATAGCTACTGTAGTTGATAACTTAAAGGCTATGGGATGCGACATAGAAGCAACAGATGACGGCATGATCATCCATGGAGGAAAACCTCTCCACGGCGCTGACATTCATTCACATGATGACCATCGTCTTGCTATGTCATTTGCTGTAGCTTCACTTGCTGCAACAGGAACCACAAGAATCCTCGATGATGGCTGTGTAGGAATCTCCTATCCATCATTTTTCAAAGATTTTCAGACAATAATTAACTGAAAACAGAGGGAAGAAAGAGGGACGGTTCTTCCCTCTTATTTTTATGTTTCCCACTTAAGTCCTTTTTCCCTGGTAAATGCCCTGCTCTCTTCCATGGGCATCGGTTTTCCAAAGAAATACCCTTGCGCTTTTTCACAGCCTGCTCTCTTTAGAAAATCAAAGTGTTCCTGAGTCTCCACTCCTTCTGAAAGAGGATAGATTCCAAGCACCCTTGCTCCATTTATAATAAAGCGCATGAGATCAGCTGTTTTTGGGTTATTATCAAGGCTTCTTAAAAAGACCATATCAAGCTTTAACACATCAAACTCATAGTCCGCAATGGTATTAAGTGATGAATAGCCACTCCCAAAATCATCGATCCAGATCTGATAACCTGCATCCCTTATCTTTTTGCACTCCTGCTTGATAAGACCGGAGTTGTCATTAAATGCACTCTCTGTGATCTCAACATCGATCAAATTGCTGGGCATATCATACATCTTCCGCCATTTCTCCAGCGTTTCGAAAACATCACAGATTTCAAAATCAAGTCGCGAAATATTTACTGAAACAGGAACAAGCGCTTCTCCCTTGTCTCTAAGTCTTGCATAATCTTCGCAGACTTTTCTGATAACAAAAATATCAACCAGATGTATGAGATGGAACTGCTCTAATGTCTCAATGAAATCTCCCGGATTTATCATTCCTATTTCCGGATCAACCCATCGAACAAGCGCTTCATAGCCACATATTTCACCTGTTTTTACTCTTATGACAGGCTGGTAAAAGACCTTTATATACTCTTTTTCTACCGCTTCATCAATATTATCAACGACGTACTGCTGTCGTATCATCTTTTTCCTGAGCATGTCATCGTAAATACAATAATTTACATCGTGCCTGCCTTTTATGCTATTGCAGGCAAGTCTTGCATGATCGCAGGCAAGGCCTATCTCGGCTCTGGCATCATCAAGTATATATATGCCGGCCTTAACTCTTACCTTTTTGTTCACATCCTCAGACAAGAGCATCTGCTTAAAAACGGTCTCAACTTTGCTGATTACTTTCTCTCTCGATGCTGATACACACACAACAAAGTGATCGTCTGAAAAACGGGAAATTGTTGCTCCCGAAAAGACCTCTCTTATTATCTTTGCAAGGCTCACCAAGAGCTCGTCTCCCATTTTAAAGCCAAAGCGCTCATTATAAAGTTTAAAATTTGGAATATCAAAATGGATAAATGCTACTTCTTTTCTCCAAAACTCAGGAGAATTCAGCATATTTTGAACGATATGATAGAAAAAAGACATGGTAAAAAGACCAGTAAGCTGATCTGTTTCCTTGATTCTTGACAATAGCTCCGCCTCAGCAAAAGAGTTCCGGCTATTATTGAAATACTCATTTTGATCCACATCTACTATAAATACATAGAAATAGCTTCTTCCCCCCTCGGAGTGAAGAAGATGACCAAAATCCTCAATATACTTGACATCACCTTTTTTGGTGATTATCCTGTAACGCACATAATCATGGCGTTTTTCACCAAAAATAGTCTGTGCTTTTATCTGGGTCTGAACTTTTTGGATGTCATCGGGATGGACCATTCCCGAAAAAGTACCGCCGGTATATTCCTTAAACTCTTCGAATGACCTGCATCCGAAGATTTCAACGATATTGTTCTCCGCAAAAAGTATCTTTTCATCTCCCTCGGCCTCATAGATAAAGAATCCACCGGGAAGATTATTGGGAACAATACCACACATACCGGTATCATAGAACTCTTCTCTCATTTACATACCCCTCAAAGCAAAGCAAATACTATTTAAGCCGCTTAAGAATACCTCTCTGTTATCTTAAGAAGTTCCTGTCTGTATCTGTCTTTCACGTCTTCCGGAGAAGCTATGATAACCCCATCCGACAGGGCAAAGAGCCATCCAAAGAACTGATCGCTTATCGCAACATCAACGCTTGTCTCTGACCATCCCTCTTCATCTGACTTTCTGATACTTATGTCTTTGCCAAACCTGTCTATCAAAACTCCAACTAAGTCGTTTTTGAATTTCAGTTTTACTTTGGTTTCTGTTCCCCCGAACATTCCAAAATTCATCTTGGAATAAGCAGCCATATCAAAAGCTTTAAAATGCTCTTTTCCAAGTCTCCTGTCATCCATGATACGGATGTTTCTCATTTTATCAACACGGTAATGTTTTATCTTATCAGCCTCAGCATCAAATGCAATGAGGTAATAATTCTCATCATCCCAGGTAAGTGCCCATGGACTCACTTCATATAAGCCTTCTTTTCTCGGAACAAGTTCTTTATTCAGATTCCATTTAAGGTACTCAAATTGTATGCGTCTGTTAGTGGATATGGCAGTATGTATCTCATCTACAATGTAGTAGATACTCTCGTTCATGGTCTTTATTCTGCCCTGAACCTCCACCTGCCTTTTAAGCTGCATTGCCTCATATTCACTGACAAGAGCTGTGAGCTTTTTGATAAGCTCATTGGATTTTTTCTCTGTAATGAATTTGGAAGACTGTATCGCATCCACCAAAAGCTTAAGCTCTGCTATTTCAAAATGCTTGCTGCCAACGTGGTAGTAATAATTTCTTCCAACCTGTTCCAGAATAACGTCAATGCCCAGGGTGCGGAGAGCCTCCATATCATCGTAGAGACTCTTCCTGTCCGCAGTTATCCCACACTCTTCTAACCGTTCCTTTATCTGAGGCATTGTTAGAAAATGCTCATCGTCAGTCATCTTGACCATTATTTTAGCGAGATAATACAGTTTTAATTTTTGATTGGCACCCTTTGGCATTTTGACTTACCCCTGAAGCTTATTAGTTTTTGTCACCAACAATCTTGTTGATAAGAATCTTTCCTGCTCTCTTTGCTGCATATGGTCCAACCTTTTTAAGTTTGTCCTCAGATCTGACCATAGTGCTTGCTGCAGGCATATCTCTTGTAAGATGGATAGCATCAAATTCACACTTTGTTGTGCAAAGTCCGCATCCGATACAACGGTTCTCATCTACAGTTGTAGCTCCGCAGCCAAGGCATCTGTTTGCTTCGGCCTTAACCTGATCTTCAGTAAATACAAGTCGAAGATCATCAAAGGTCTTGCTTGCAACACCGGCTTTTTTACCTGGAATCTGTCTCTTGGCATCGTCGAAGCCTTCAACCTTTATATCGTCCTTATCAAGCTCAATAAATTCTCTTCTATCACGAGCAAGGTCAAGACGATTTCCTTTATGTACGAAACGGTTAATGGAAACGCTTCCTTCTCTACCACCGGCAATAGCATCAATAGCAAATCTTGCACCTGTAAATACATCACCGCCAACGAAGATATCAGGTTCTGCTGTCTGTCTTGTGAGCTTATCAGCAACTGCTGTGCCATTTCTGTTAAGTTCAACCTTTGTGCCCTCAAGAAGGCCGCCCCACTGAACTGACTGACCAATTGACAAAAGAAGATTCTCACAAGGGATTTCTATTGTCTCTTCCTCATTGTACTTAGGACTGAAGCGATGCTCTGAATCGAATACGCTCACGCATCTCTTAAAGATAACGGACTTAACATGACCATTTTCAGTAACAACTTCCTTTGGTCCCCATCCATTCTTAACTTCAATTCCTTCTTCTTTTGCTTCTGCAACTTCATCAGCTGCTGCAGGCATCTCTTTTTCACCCTCAAGGCAAAGCATTGTAACTTTGGATGCTCCTGCTCTCACAGCTGTTCTGGCTACGTCTATAGCAACATTTCCGCCGCCGATAACAACAGTGTCGCCATTTAACTTAATGGAATGATCCTGATTTATGTTTCTAAGGAAATCAACACCTGTCTGAACGCCCTCAGCATCCTCGCCAGGAACTCCGGCTTTTCTTCCGCCCTGCATACCAATAGCGATAAAGAATGCCTTGTAGCCTTCCTCACGGAGTTTCTGTATAGTAATGTCTTTTCCTACCTCAACTCCACACTTGAACTCAACGCCCATCTGGCGGATAACATCAATTTCAGCATCGATAATGTCTTTTTCAAGACGATAGCTTGGAATACCATTCATAAGCATTCCGCCAGGTCTCTTCTCTTTTTCAAAAACTGTAACAGGATAGCCGTCTCTTCTAAGGAAGTAAGCTGCAGCAAGACCTGCAGGTCCTCCTCCAATAACAGCAACCTTATAATCATCAGACCACATTCCGCCATCATGCTTCTCGCAAAGTGGAATGTACTTTTTATCACTCTTAAGGTCCAAAGAAGCAATGAACTTCTTGATCTCATCGATAGCAAGTGGCTGATCGATAGTTCCTCTTGTGCAGGCATCCTCACAGCGTCTGTTACATACAGCACCACAGATATATGGGAATGGGTTATCCTGCTTGATAAGCTTAAGAGCGTCCTCATATCTGCCCTCTGCAGCCATCTTGATATAGCCCTGAACTGAAAGGTGTACAGGACACGCTGTCTTACATGGAGCTGTACCTGTGTCATAGCAGTTAATCTTGGCATCATCTCTGTAGTTGTAGTTCCACTTTTCAGGTCCCCACTTTTTAGCGTTAGGAAGCTCTGTCTTAGGATACTTAACTTCTGATCCGTCTTTTTTGCAAAGCTTCTGACCAAGCTTGGCAGCACCAACAGGACAAACCTCTACGCACTTACCGCAGGCAACACACTTATCTTTTTCAACATGTGCTCTGTATGCAGAAGCTGACATATTAGGTGTGTTAAAGAGCTGTGATGTTCTAAGAGCATTACATACGCCGGGAGCACAGTTACAAATAGCAACAATCTTGCCTTCACCGTCGATATTGGTAATCTGGTGAACATAGCCATGTCTCTCTGCTCTCTCAAGGATCTCATAAACTTCTTCCTTGGAGATATAGTGACCGATTCCACGATCATCCATATACTCAGCCATGTCGCCCATACCTATGCAGTAATCTCCACGGATCTCTCCGCTTCCTTCACCACGCATAGCCTGCTGTTTACGGCATGAGCACTCTGAAATACCGTATTTATCGTACATGTCGATCCATCTTGAAAGATGCTCAACAGGAACTGACTGATTCTCAAGTGAAATAGCCTTCTCAACAGGAATAACATGCATTCCTATTCCGGCTCCTCCGGGTGGAACCATCTGTGTGATGCCGGCAAGCGGAAGCTGTGTCATAAGGTTAAAGAATGTAGCAAGCTGTGGGAATTCATCAGTGAGCTTTTCCTGCATCATCATGAACTCTGCAGATCCCGGAACAAAGATAGGGAGCTCATACTGAAGATGTTTATCAGCTGTCTTAGCACGATTCTGCTCTATGATACCGATCCATCTAAGACGCTCTACCATCTTCTTGGTATCTTCCACGCTCATATTGTTCATGGTTGCGAGTTCTTCAATAGAATATGGAACACGTGTCTTCTTAAAGTTCAAAAGAAACTTCACCTGCTCCTTATTAAGAATAAGATCAAGCATCCAATACTCCGGATCTCTGTTGTTGATCTTATTTGTGAGTTTTTTTACATAACGGTCAGTAATGAGCTTAGCAAGCTCAAGAACCAGTTTCTCTTTTTCCGGATCCTCTGCCTTATAATTTGGATCCTGCCAATAATCATTTTCATTGATCATTGGATCGCCGATCTTCCAATCAGCCATAGTCTTTACTTTAGCCATAAGATATCCCCTTCTAACAAAAAATTAATCTCCTTTTAACATTGTACAATAAAGGAAACTGCATGACTAGACGAGATTTTCCATAAATATTCACGCTATTTTTTGTCTGAAATGCTCTTTGAAGCTAAAAAACTCCCTCAACCGGGGGCGGCGCCCCGGTTGGAGGAGTTTTTAAGACTGCTTAGTCGCTTTTCTTGGGTTCAAGGGCTTTTTCTTCGTTTTTGATTTCCCAGTGGATGAGGAAGGTCAGGGCGGCTCTTAGGGCAATGATGGCGCCAAGGATTCCGAGTTCTGCCCACTCTCTGACTACGACTGTTCGAAGAACCTCGCCGCCGAGTTTAAATTCCAGTGCAAGTGCAATGCCCTGTGCAAGTTGAAGCCTGATGGAATCATCTTTTTTAATCCAGAATACGAAGCTCCTTACAGCAGTGAAAACCAGGATACATATGCCAAACATTTCCAGAATAAGAGTTGAAAACTCTACGATATATCTTAGGATGTTTTCTGAAGCAAGATATACATTTTCCATAAGTGCCCCCTTTACTCATTTTTTAAGTAGTCTTCTTAATCTCTTCTATAACTTCCATAACTGAGACAGATGCGGAATTGTCTTTAACTTTTAATAGCTCACAGCAGGCTTTACAGAACGTATCAGCAAATGCCTCTGCCGTGCTTCTTTCATAGACTCCGGCATCATAATCTACCAAAACTCCAAATTCGTCGCGGCTGTCAAGAATTTCCAAATCCATTTTATTGTCACATGCCTTATTTTGCGATGGCAGTTCGGATATACTCCTCACTATATCATCACTATTCCCATAATCATATATATCGCCCTGAAAAATAAGGCAAAGCAAATCCTCTCCTGAATAGGATCCTATTTCTTCCCAATATGACAACCTTCCGTTGGCAATTCCGTCTTTAATCTGATCAGCAACTTCCTTCAAAAATTCCTCAACGGACAAACTTTCTTCTAGAGCAAAAGTCACCGGCAGATCAATTATGAAACAGCCGATTGAATCCACTCTTCTTATATCATACCTGCCGTTCCAGGTCCATTCGAAGGCTACATTCTTGTTGTTACGATTACCCGAAAGGGCAAGAGCTGCAGCTGCAACGTAAAACCCGACTCTGCCAAATCCATATATATCACTGATTTTCTCCACTTCTTCTCTGGTGAATTGGAAATCAAAAACAAACTTATCATCCACATTTTCCCGGCTACTATGATCTGTCGCAGGAAGCGTGACACAGCCTGCCCTGTCATAGCGTTCTCTGAAGTAGTCCATCGTTTTGCTGTACGCATCTGAGTCTCTGAAGCTGTTTTCCTCATTACGAATAACTATGTAATCATCCCTTGCAACCGGCTCATTTCTGTAAATATTTCCAACATCCTCTAAAAGCTTATGATATGAACTTCCGTCACATATTGCGTGACAAATATCAAGCAAACCTATCTTTGACTTCTGCGTTTCTATGAGCCTGCAGTGAAACATTGGGGTATTGTCAAATCTAAAGGGCCTTACAAAGTCATTCACCGTAAGCTCAAGCTCGCTTTCGCTCATCTTTTCCGGAACAATCTTTGGAATGATGGTCTTATCAAATTTCTGTATGAAACCATCTGCTGTTTCCTCTATGGTACTATAAAGCGACGGATGCAAAAGAATCGCCTTTTCTATAGCATTCGCCATCCTGGCAAGATCAACTAAAGGGTCAAAAACAAATCTTACCGGAAGGTTTAATACTGAGGATTCAGGATTTTGGGCCTGAACACGGAGCAAATAGTCCTGCGACGCATTAACCCGCACAAAAGGAGCCTCTGTATCAGATAAAGCCACATCTTTTTTAACTGAAGTTTTTATGAGCTCATCTATTCTTTTTGCGGTTCTTCCTTCATATATATTCTGAACACATAAGTCCTTAAGACTGCACTTAATAATTACAAGCATGGCCTTTACAGAATCTCCGCCAAGCTCAAAAAAATCATCATTTATACCGATTTTTTTATTACTCTCAAGAACTGTCTCAAATGCTTCACATATTGTCCTTTGTATATCATTCTCCGGTTCCTCATACGTGTCGCATATATCAGAATCATCAGGATTCGGAAGTCTTAATTTATCAACCTTTCCGTTTTGATTAAGAGGTATTTCCAGTATTCTTACAAAGCGCTGTGGTATCATATAGCCCGGAAGGTAGGAAGTCAAAATTCTGGAAATGTTTTCAGATGAAAGCTCACTCTCAGCCTTATAATATGCGCAAAGAAGTGGTGTACCATTCTTTTTCTTAAACGCCTTTACGGAACAAAACTCTATGTTAAGAGCTTTTTTAACGGCACTTTCCACTTCCGCTAATTCCACACGATTTCCGTTTATCTTGACCATTTCATCGATTCGGCCAAGGATAGTATATCTGCCATTTTTATCCACAGAAGCATAATCAGACGTTCTTAAGAAACGCCTTCCCTGTATCATAACAAATGCTCTTTCATTTTCACCTGGAAGCTTATTGTATCCGCGAAAGAATGGAAGATATATACACAACTCTCCTTCATCTGAAAAATTGCCATTTTCATCAAGGAGCACTATCTCACTGCCTTCTGTAGGATATCCAATGGGAGTATTGTCGTATGATCTGTCAAGCTTAAAGTGGCATGTCGGATATCCAAACTCACTCGGACCATAAATATTTACGACATCAAATCCTTTTCTTTCAACACCGGATACGATTTCACCACCGGTATATCCGACGCGCATAGATGCTATGTTAAGCTGCTGTAGCACTTTAAGAAAAGTTGGAGTCATAAATGTAGAATCAATCATGTGTTTGTTAAAATATGCCCCGAGCTTTACGGGATCCTTAGCTGTCTCCCACGAAAGGACGTGAAGCGTACATCCAAATCCAAGAAGCCCTACGGTCATATACACCCCGCCAACAAAGGATTCAGGAATGACATTTGCAAATTTCAATAATTCTTCTCTTTTTTCATCTCCCTCAGGATAAACATACTCATACAGAAAACCTTTACCCAATCCAGCCCACATAAGGTCATATATCCCATATTCCTGTATAGCACCCTTAGGCCTGCCAATGCTTCCTGAAGTATAAATATAAAAGGCAAGATCATGCGGATCTGCCTTTCTAAAATCCGGACACTCAGAAAGCTCCATAGCTTCTTCCCATTCCTTGCCACTCATCACCAGAACGCAGCTACAATCATTTACAACATAGTCTATGCGTTCCTTCCCCATAAGGTCCTCAAGCGCAACCCAGGCAGCACCAGCCATCATAACCCCAATACGTGTGGCAATATACTCCATTCCCTTAGGATAATATATACCGACTGTATCCTCTTTACCGATACCTCTATTCTGAAGATACCGATTGACTCTCATTGCATAACAAAAGAGCTCCCTATATGATGTACTGCGCGCTCCATCATGATCCACGACAGCTATGCGATCCGGATGCTGCCTGGCTATTCTTTTTAGTCTTTCAATAAATTCCATAACTGCCTGTAGTCTCCATGTCACATTATTCTATCTCAAATGCATTACGGTTAAAGCTAAGTGACGCAAAATTGATCTTCTTATAAACAAGCTTCTCAGTGAGCCCTGAAACAACAAATGTTCTAAAAGAATCCACCTTATGATCTGTATCCGTGAGATCATAGTACACGCCGTTATCCTTGGTTATGATATGTACATTGTTTCCAACTTCAACGATACACTCCGCAAGCACAGTCTTTCCACGATTAAGATCATATACGAGCATAAATAGTTCTTCGAAAAGCACCATAACTCTGTTTACGGTACTACTGCTCTGACCGTTATCCTTAAGTGTCTTGCCTATCTGATCTCTTGTTGCAACAATCAGATCAGGCCTGACTTCAAACTCATACATCCATATGTGGCGTTCTTTCTCCATTGGAGGAATAAACAAGACGTAACTGTCCTTATCATATCTTAGGCAAATATATATGTATGATAAAAGATAGCCCAATGCCGGAGCAATCATCAGTCCTATGAACATTCCATATATGCCCCAAAGCCAGCCTCCAAAAACAGCAAGCGGAGCAGCGATAACCAGATCTCTTAATGCACATATAAAAACACCCAAAGGAATTTTATCTATAAGAATAAAATAAGAGGAGTCAAGATACATCCTGCTTGTAAATATTAGTGTAAGAGACATAATGCGTAATCCCCACATAGCAATCTGTGCCTTTTGCAGATCCTCAATTCCAAGAAAACCAACGATAACGGGCGCGCCAATAATTATTACAGCCGTAACGATAATACTCTCGATCACAGCTGTCTTCCTGGCCAATTTCCACACCTCGTTCACTCCCTGATATGTTTTCTCACCAAGATACACGCTTATTATCGGTGTTAGGGCATCCCCTACCCCATCGAATACAAACTGCACTTCTTTAACAAATGACACTATAACAATCAGAATCAGCATTCCGCTACCAAAATTCTTTACAACATACCTATTCATAATGGCAAGGAATATCATAAGAAACAAATATGTACTGGAATCAACGATACTATATCTGACAATATTTCTTAGCTTTGCGGCTGAAAAATAGAAATTGAGATGAAGTGAATTTCCTTTCTTAATAAAATGAATAAAGGATACGGCTACCGATCCTACAAGACTCAAAAATGAAGCTAAGCCCAAACCACTAGTTCCCATCACCCCCGCAAGAATAATTGAAAGAATTATATTACCAACAGCTGCTATCATATTTGCCAAGGTACTCAATAATTCATCGCCATCAGCAAAGACCATGCCTGAAAGAAGTGCTTCAAACGGTGTGATCAAAGCAACATATTTTATCCAAAACAAATAGTTCCGCGCTGCTAAAAGCCCTGAGCTCCCCGCACCGAACCAGTCAAGATACATATTCCCACAAACAGATAACAAAACAAATAGCACGCTCCCTGCGATAGTCGTTCCAAGAACACCCACGCCAAAAGTGCGGTCAGCTTCTTTTCTATCGAAAGCTCCAATTTCCTTAGAATAAAGGATAGGAACGCCTATAGAGAACAAAAGGGCAAAAAAACTTGCAAACGAGTATACCGGAAGGACCAGATTAACTCCGATTACCGCATCCTCACCAAGAACGATACCCGCAATAAAAGCATCTGCCATAACTGTAAAAGTAAGAAGAAAAGATGTTACTATTCCACCCGCAAGCATGGAATAAAATTTAGATGAGATAAAGGTCTTTTTTGTCAACATATCGCATTTTACTCCTAAAGCTCCCTATTTAATATCATTATATCATATTATTTATGCCGCTATTTCATGTATTAAAAAAATGCTTACGCCAGGCGCGTAAGCATTAATAATAAGGATCAATTATTTAAAATACCAGCGAAGCTATGACTTCAACAACTCCGCATAGAACCATCACATGGATGGGATTTAATTTCCATTTTCTCAAAGCAAAGATAGAAAGGACAAACAAGATAAAAGGTCTTACAGAAAAATTCCCATCTGTAAATTCAACACTTCCTGATTTAAATATAGTCGGGATCAAGATCATAAGGCCAGCTGCAAATATCATGGATACAACTGCAGGTCGAAGGGATAAAAGCGCATCTTTTAACACCGGCAGCTCTTTGTATTTTGTATAAAGGAGCGCCAGAATAGTCACAAAGATGCATGAAGGAAGAACAACTCCTAATGTTGCCACTATTGCTCCTGGGATTCCTGCTGTCTGGTTGCCTACAAAAGTTGCCGCATTTACAGCTATTGGTCCCGGTGTCATCTCTGCTATAGTTACAAGGTCTGCAAAGTCACCTGCACTTAGCCAACCATATTTTTCAACTACCTGCGAACTGATAAGTGGCATTGCTGCATAGCCGCCTCCAAAGCTAAATGCTCCCACCTGCAAGAAGGCAAAAAATAATTCTAAATATATACTCATACTCTTTCACCTCTTGCTTTTATAAGTGACCTGAAAATACCTATTATAAGCGTAGCAACTATAATGAGTATCACATTCACCTTAAGATAGTAATTGAGAATAAATGCTGCAACCATGATAACTATAAGGAACACATCTTTCTTTTTTACAATTCCAAAGGCCATATCCCATACTACTGAAACAATAACTGCGCTTACTCCTGACTTCATACCAGACAAAAGCGACTGTATATATGGATTGGTCTTAAAAGCCGCATAGAAAGCAGATATAACCGTAAGGATGACGAAAGGAGGAATTATGGCTCCCAACACTGCAACCAGTATCCCCGGGAATCCACATATTTTATAGCCTATTACTATTGCTCCATTTACTGCAATAGGGCCCGGTGATGACTGGGCAATGGCAACAAAGTCCAGCATTTCCTCTTCACTTATCCATTTCAGTTCATCTACAAATATATTTTTCAGAAGAGTTATGATCACATAACCGCCTCCAAAGGTAAATGCACTAAGATATAAGGTTGATAAAAAAAGTGTCTTTAACTTGTCTTTCAAAACAAGACCTCCAAATATCAAGAAAAAACTCCGAAAGAGCTTTTCTTTCGGAGCTTTCCAAAATTACTTTAAAAGCTTTTTACCTGCATAGATAACGATGCAGGAACCGATAACACCGACGATCAGGTTACCAATGATGCCGCTTCCATGGATACCAACAAGTCCAAGAACAAGATTTCCTACGAAGCCACCTACAACACCAAGAATGATGTTTCTTAAAAGGCTGCCTTCATTTTTCATAAATCTTCCTGCAATCCATCCTGCAATAGCACCAATAATAAGACCTGTGATAAGTCCCATTCCATTGATCATATCAATATCCCCTTTCAATTACTTTTTTTCAAAACCTAGTATAACATATACTTCCCAATATACATATTTCTTTTTTACCAAAAAAGCTTGAAATAATCGCATATTATCGCACTTTACCGACGTTTATTTTTCTTTAACATTTTAATTGTTGACAATCAAATTAAATTGTGTTAAATTTAATTTATCGAAAACAAATAATTGATTAAGCGGAGGTAATATACTATGGAATATAAATTTACAAGAGCAAATTTTGAAGAAGAAGTAATAAAAAGTGACATCCCTGTTCTCGTAGATTTCTACGCAGACTGGTGCGGTCCTTGCAAAATGATGATGCCAATCGTAGATAAGATGGCAGAGAAATATGATGGAAAGATCAAGGTTGGTAAGGTTAATTCCGACGAAGAAAACCAGCTTGCAGCTAAATATAACATAATGTCAATTCCAAGTTTCCTTTTGTTCAAAAACGGCGAGCTTGTTGATACACTTACCGGTGCTATGCCAGCAGATATTTTGGCTAGCAAACTTGATTCTTTATTATAATTTTTCCTCTAATTAAAGCGCTCCGTCCTGCATAATACAGGATGGAGCGTTTTAGTTTATCATTCTTTAGCCTTTGTTAAAAAGAGCTTCCAACTCATCTTTATGTTCTTCAAGAACCTTCAGTACCCATTTACTCCAGTGTCTTGCATCAGTTTCAGAATCGCCAAAGACATAATCTTCCTGGCCATAATCTATAACATCAAATCCAGGAGTTGATTTACTTGCTCCCTTTGTTCTGTAACTTACTGCATCAGCAAGTGTAAATGAAACATTTGTTGTATCGTCATAGTTTACCCAGCTACTAATGTCAGTTCCTGTAGCTTCTGTTGCATCTCCGTTAGTTGTCTGCTTTTCTGCTGCCTGTTTTGTGATCTTTACAGCTCCGTCAACGTATTCGCCATACATTGTATCAACAGTAAGGGCAAGTGATTCGCCGAGTACTTCAGATGGAACATGTCCACCATCCCACTGCCACTCAATAGTTGCATCCACTCCTGATGAAAGGAATGCAAGCTGCAGGTTAAGTGAGTTAAACATTGATATATCACCCTCAGATGCTCCGCAGACCATTCTTATCCAGGTAGGATCTGAGCCATCTGTGTCACCAATATAATTAAGCGGATTATAAAGCTCCACTATAACATTTCCATACTTGTCGCCGGAATATACTTCCTCAACATCACTCTGATAAGCTGCAAGCATTTCCTCGTAAGTTGCATAGTTGGAGGAATCAGTTGTGCTGCCCGCTGACTGGGTTGTTCCTGCATCAGGAGTTCCTACATCCATTGTGTCTCCTGCTGAGTTAGCAGCAACATCAGAATTGGCAAAGTTTCTGCCTTCTCCACCGGGACCTCCAGCCATGTCGCCAGGGCCGCCAGCCATATTACCGGGTGCTCCACCAGGGCCACCCATTCCGCCCTTTGAGGAAGTGCTCTTAGCATATCTGCCTTCGATGAACGCCTTTGCCTTATCTTCGGAAGTCATAGCTGCAACTTCTTCATCAGAAAGAGCATTTCCGTCACTGTCAAACCATGTCCAGTCTTCAGCGTAATCAAGGTTATCAAGGTACCACTGAAGGTTAGATTCAAACTCAGCAAGATAGAAATCTACATAAGTTCCGCCATATCCATTGGTATCAGCATATTTCTGCTCGTCATATTCGATGCTGAGAGCAATAATATCATCTGTATCGCCATCTCCATTGATATCAAGCGCTACATCACTTTCATTTACTGACAGATTCTGGCCATTGATATATTCCATGTATTCTTCTGAAAGATATTTTGCCATCTGCTCCTGGAATGAAGTATTAAAGTCATAGTCCACATCCATGTAATATTCAAAAGCCATGGCCATATCTGCTTCATACAGTGAGGTAATCGGCGAATATGCTACAGCACCCCATGCTCCGTCAGAAAGATCATAGGTTGTTCCATCTATCGTTACTGTTGTGTCATATGTTCCATCTTCATTTACATATACACCCACAGCGCCAACAGCTACCTGGTAGTCATAAAAATCTGAACTGTCAGAAGTTGCGGCAAACATTGTAGCATGCGCTCCACCGCCGCTTCCTCCTGTAGATACCCAGTACTGTGTACTTCCCGGAAGATTTCCAAGAAGAATATTATATCTTACAAATCTGGCTGCTGCTTTCTGATCAACAAGGCATGATGGTGCATCACCTGTGTAATACTCTTCACCATTTTCATCTGTGGCTGTATCATTTATTCCTCTGTTACCGCAGGAAACATTTATGTAGCCCTCTGAAGCATAACTTGTAGCAGCTGTGGTGTTAGTTGAAGAGCTATAACCAGCAGCACCTGTATTCAAAATAACCGGAGCTGTAGAAGCTGTATAAACCTGTCCATTAGAGCTTGTTACCTGTGCTTCGTAATCAATTACCAGCTGCCCGTGAACAGCATCAGTATAGTTTTGTGAAGTAATATCTGCAGCTCCATCGCCGTCTGTATCGATTCCCTTGATATATGCTCCGGGAACACAAACTGAAACGCCTTCTTCGTCTTCAATTTCCGCATTGGCAACTGCTGTAACAATACTCATTACCCAGGCATCTGCATCAGCATCATAAGTCCAGGTGACTTCTTCATTATTTGCCAGATCAAGAGCTGCCTCTATCTGCTCTCTCTCTTCCTGTGAAGTAGCCTGCAATGAAGAAACCTTTGTTTCACTCTCTGTCTCTTCAGTATCAGCAGTACTTTCTGCTTGAGATTCCTCTGATTCTGAGCTTGTCGCATTTTCA
This sequence comes from Butyrivibrio sp. AE2015, assembly GCF_000420825.1. Lineage (GTDB taxonomy): Bacteria > Bacillota > Clostridia > Lachnospirales > Lachnospiraceae > Butyrivibrio. Next base: position 59,204 of record NZ_ATVR01000020.1, read on the forward strand.
CTGGTAGTAGCTTCACTAGTAGTTGAAGTAGTTGTATCAGTACTGCCACAGCCTATTGCCTGTGCTGCAACAGCTGCTGTTGCAATAAGTGCAAGAATTTTCTTTCTATTCATTTTGACCTCCATGTGTTTTCATCTGATGGTCATATAATAGATAATAAAGCTTTAAGAAAGCTTGAAGTTTTTTTTAAAAAAGTATTATCTGGCAATTGGTATCCTGACAACAAAAGCTGTTATCCCATCCCTGCACTCAACCTCTATACTGCCATTATGGTTCATTACTATGGCCTTTGCTATTGCAAGACCAAGTCCGTAATGACCATTCAAATTCCTCGAACTGTCTGTTCTGTAAAAGCGTTCAAATATCCTCTCTCTGTCCTCTTTAGGGATCTCTTTTCCAGGATTAGAAACTTCCAAAATCGCATTTTTTTCTTTTTGAGAAAGACTGATCATGACATGTTTCTCATTTGCCTCAGAAATCTCAGCATGAGATATGGCGTTATCAATGAGAGTAGAAATAAGTTTACCAAGTTCGCCTGCATCTCCCATTACATGGATATCCGGCGTTATATTACTTTCAATCAAAAGACCTTTCTCAAAAGCAACAGAATCAAAAGGAAGCATCCCACCTGTTACAAGCTTAGACAAGTCCACATCTTCTCTGACTATACTTACATTTTCCGTTCTTGAAAGGTCAAGCAGCTCCTTTACAAGCTCTTTCATCCTCTTATTTTCAAATATTATATTGTCAAGCCATCTGTTTTTCCCTATTTCACGTTCTAATAGCTCTGCATTGGCACTTACTGTTGATATTGGAGTCTTTAGTTCATGACCTGCATCAGAAATAAAAAGCTTTTGTTTCTGATACATTTCGTCAATTGGCTGCATTATCTTGTCTGCAACTTTTAATGAAACAAAAAACAAAATGACAAGCGCTATAAAGCCAAAAATAATAGTATTTAAGATAAGTGCTTTCATACTGCTGGTGATAAGGGAATTATCCATCATAACTACATAGGTGTTTCCTTCAGTTTCCGTAACGCAGTAAATAAGTCTTCCTATAACACCACTTGTCTTTTGGGCGTCTATAAGAGATTTAGCCAGCGTCTTAAGTTCTTCATCACTCATAACCGGTTTAACGTCGTTCATGATATCTGTTACTTCGCCGTCCTGTGAAAATCCCACAAGATATATAACTGAGGAATTTTCAATCACCCTCATTTCAGGTATCCTGGCAGTGTCATCAGGCACTCCCTTGGGACCATTCCCCTTAATGTAGTCACTGGTAAATACTTTAAGAATATTCTGACTGTTCCTGTAGACAGCACTGTATGTCGTAAAGTAAATGGTCATCAGCGTGCCCAGCAGAATAAGACCTAAAGCTCCCATAATGGTCACTATTATCTTATTTCGTGATGACTTCAAAAGTTTACTCATGTTTTGTCTTATCATGACGTCCCCTTTTGGCGAAGTTCATAGCCTAGTCCTCTTACCGCCTTGATCTCCATTTTTGAATCAAGATACTGGAGCTTTTTTCTGGTAAAAGAAATATATACTTCCACGTTATTGTACTCTGCCTCATTTTCATATCCCCAGATTTTTACTGCCAACTGCTCTTTACTTATAATATTGCCTGCATTGGTCATAAATATCTCAATGATATGAAGCTCTTTTTCTGAGAGCCTGACATCCATTCCATTTTCAGTATTAATGAGCATGGATTTTCCCTGATCAAGTTTAAGGTCTCCGGCAGATAGATTTCCTGTATCATCCGTGCTCTGTATATTGTTTCTTCTGAGCATAGCGCGTATTCTGGCCAGAAGCTCTTTTGTCTCAAAGGGCTTTGTAAGATAATCATCCGCACCACTGTCAAGCCCTTCTACCTTGTCATCTGTATCAGCCTTTGCAGTAAGCATGAGCACCGGCGTCTGTATACCTTCTTTTCTGATGTTTCTGGCAATTTCAAAACCATTCATACCGGGAAGCATCACATCAAGTATTATCAGGTCATAGATATCGCTCCTGGCAGCCTCTAAGCCGCCAAATCCGTCATAATACGCATCGACATCATACTTCTCCTGCCTCAAAATGGCGCAAACAGCTTCAGACATTCTTTTTTCATCTTCAACAATTAAAAGCTTCATCCAGTATCTCCTTATATATCTGCTATAAGGATATTATACTAAATGAAGCTTTAAAAAAGATTGAATTTTGTTAAGTTTAATCAGCCAAGTCCCACATCGAGAGCCATCATAATGATGAATCCAAGGGCAAAAGAAATGGTTCCAATATTAGAGTGCTTTCCTTCTGCCATCTCCGGTATGAGTTCCTCTACTACAACGTAGATCATGGCTCCTGCAGCAAAGCTTAAGAAATATGGCATAAGTGGCACAAACAGTCCAGCTGCCATAACAACTAAAAGTGCTCCGATAGGCTCAACTATTCCCGATAATACACCATACAAAAACGTCTTGCCTTTGGATTCACCCTCGGCAAGCAGTGGCATCGACACAATTGCGCCCTCAGGGAAGTTCTGAATAGCGATACCTATGGCAAGGGACAAAGCTCCGAGAAAACTTGTTGTCTCACTTCCATAAAGCCAACCTGCACATACTACACCGACAGCCATTCCTTCGGGAATATTGTGAAGAGTTACAGCAAGTACAAGCTTTGTGGTCCTCTTAAGTCCCGACTTTACACCCTCTTCACTACTATCCATATGCATATGAGGTACAAGTACGTCCAGACACAAGAGGAAAAGCATTCCAACCGCAAATCCTATAGATGCAGGTAAAAAGCCAAGCTTTCCCAGATCTTGTGACTGATCTATCGCAGGAATCAGCAGGCTGAAAAACGAAGCTGAAACCATGACTCCTGCAGCAAATCCGGTAAATGCCTTCTGAAGATTCTCACCAATTGAATTCTTAAAAAAGAAAACACAGGCTGCACCTAAACTTGTTCCCAAAAATGGAATAATTATAATTGGCCACATAAAACAGTCCTCCTATTCTATTCCATTATCCGCTATTATTCGCACTATAACAAGAAGTTAAAGCATAATATCATAATGCCAAAAAGTTCTTGAGCATCTTCTTGCCTTCCGGAGTCAGAATAGATTCAGGATGAAACTGAAGTCCATAAACAGCTTTTGACACATGGCTTACTGCCATGATCTCCCCTTCAACAGTTTTTGCAATGACCTTTAGTTCATCCGGAAGAGTCTTTTCGTTTGCCGCAAGAGAATGATATCTGGCCACATTAGTCTTTTTATCACATCCTGCAAATATAGGGGATGTGACATCAAGCTCTGTGAGCGATTGTTTCCCATGCATGAGCCTGTTTGCATAAGTGATCTCAGCACCAAAGGCTGCGCAGATGGCCTGATGTCCAAGGCATACGCCAAGAATAGGAAATTCACCTGAAAGCTCTTTTACCACATCTATTATCACTCCGGCATTCTCTGGTCTCCCGGGCCCCGGTGAAAGAATGATGTGACTTGGCTTCATGGCTCTTATCTCTTCAATTGTCTTTTCATCATTTCGGATAACTTTAATATCTGGATTTATCTCACCAACATACTGATACAGGTTGTAAGAAAAGCTGTCGTAATTATCAATCAGTAAGATCATAGTTCTTCCTCCTGTGCCAGGTTAAGGGCTGAAAGGCAGGCCTTTGCCTTGTTAAGGCACTCCTCATATTCATTCTCGGGAACTGAATCTGCCACTATCCCTGCTCCGCTCCTTACAAAAACTTTGCCATTTTTCTTATAAAGGATCCTGATAGCGATGCAGGTATCCATATTCCCGGTAAAGTCGATATAACCTATTGCGCCGCCATATATGCCTCTTTTATTATTCTCAAGTTCTCCGATAAGCTGACAGGCCCTGATCTTGGGCGCGCCGGACAAAGTCCCCGCAGGAAGCACTGACTCTATAGCATTTAGCGCATCCTTATCATCTCTTATAATTCCCTTAACTGTAGAGCCAATATGCATAACGTGGGAAAATCTCACAACTTCTCTGAGCTTTTCAACTTCAACAGTTCCGAATTTACTGATCTTTCCTATATCATTGCGGCCAAGATCCACAAGCATATTGTGCTCTGCGAGCTCTTTTTCATCTGCAATAAGCTCTTTTTCAAGCTCTATATCCTCATTTTCTGTGGCGCCTCTTTTTCTGGTTCCCGCCAAAGGGAATGTGTGAAGCACGCCGTCTTCAAGCTTTACCAGTGTCTCAGGAGAAGCCCCTGCCACCTCTATATCCGTCCCTGAAAAATAGAACATGTAAGGCGATGGATTAACTGTTCTAAGCACTCTGTAGGTATCAAGAAGACTGCCTTCAAATGGGGCAGAAAGCCTGTTAGATAGAACTATTTGGAAAATATCGCCCTCCCTGATGTAGCCCTTTGCCTTTTCAACCATGCTGCAGTACTCATCTTTGGTAAAAAGAGCTGTCACATCTCCCAAAAGTTTTCCTGATTGCTTTTCTTTCTTTTCACCTGTACGGATGAGCCTTACAAGGTTTTCAATGGAAGCTACAGCGCTATTGTAACCCTCTTCCTCATCCTTCAGGAACATATTTACTATTACAACGATTTTCTGCTTTATATGATCAAAGGCAATTACCTTGTCAAACAGCATAAGATCTGCATCAAAAAATCCTTCTGAATCCTCTACTTTTACCTTTGTCTCCGGCTCACTGTATTTTAAATAGTCATAGGCAAAATATCCCACAAGGCCGCCGATAAATGAAGGAAGTCTTTCAAGTCTTGGGCTTTTGTAATCATCTAATATCTGCCTTATATAATCTGATGGATTATCGCTTTTTATAGCAAGGCATCCTACCTTGATCTCGCCATCCATACAAGTGATGGAGAGCTTTGGTTCATAACCAAGGAATGTGTATCTTCCCCATTTCATATCTGCACTTGCAGACTCAAGCATGTAGCAATGCTTTGATACATTTTTTAGTCTCTTTAGTGTCTCTATTGGTGTCGTGAAATCAGAAAGAATCTCGGTGCTTATAGGAACAACCTTGTACTTTCCTTCCTTCGCGATTTCTTTTACCTGTTCATAGCTTGGAAATATCTTCATGTCGTCTTCTCCATATGTATGTGCCCTTGTTTGATAATGCAGGTGGGTGGTGCGGGTGTGTGTGGCCCTGGGGTGTGTGGTGGGTGGCCCTTGGGGGTGGTGGTGGGTGGCCCTGGGGG